>JANQWK010000029.1 GCA_030729925.1 Saprospiraceae bacterium | reverse complement strand
TCTTACCCCATAAATCGCAGCAGCGGAAGCATCTTTGAGCACCGAAATGCGCTCAATTTCGTTAGGGCTGAGGAAGTCAATGTTGTCAAAAAATGCTCCGTCCACTACATACAAAGGCGATTCGTTATTGCTGCCTGGATAAGAACCCACTCCCCTGATCCTTACCGTAGGACCGGCACCCGGGCGACCGCTACTCACGATCTGAACCCCTGCAACCTTTCCTTGCAAGGCCTGCATGGCCTGACTGTTGGGGGTTTTGGCCAGATCCTCGGCCGACAACACCGCGATGGCGGAAGTAAGGTCTTTGGTCTTCTGCGATCCATAACCTACCACCACCACCTGTTCGAGCAATACTTCCGAGGCCTCCAGCACAATGCTCAGCTCGGTGACTGCTCCAAGTGTAACTTGCTGGGTACTGTAGCCCGTGTAGGAAACGACCAGTACGTTCCCGGGTTCTGCTTCGATCGAAAACCTGCCATCCACATCAGTAATGGTTCCTGAGGAAAAATCACTCAAAGCTACTGTAGCACCGATCAATGGCTGGCTTGCTGTGCCCTCCAAAACAGTCCCCGTGTAGGAGACCTTTTGCGCCGATGCTATGTTGCTAAGAAGAACAGCAAGGATGAAAGAAGCAAATGTGGTAAATTTTACTTTTCTCATAAGCAATGACTTCTTTGGTTTTTAATTTTATTTTTTCCTGAATTTCGACATAATATTAAGCATGTTTTGACCAAAACCTAATTACATTCTATCTCACAAAAACCTCACATTGGAAATTCCAGATGTCATTTTTTTCTCTGACTACATTTCCAAAGGCTTGATTTTCGACGGTTTAAAAATCCGGGGGACTACATGGGGGGATTTTCTTACCTCACAGGGTCTAATAATTCATGACAAATTCCCGGAGGTTGTCTTCTGAACCGAGTCCGAGTTTTTTTCTGAGGCGGTATCGGTTGTTGTCCACCGATCGGTCGGAAACATTGAGCAGGGGGGCAATTTCTTTGGACTGCAGTCCCATGCGGAGATAGGCTGCCAGTTGGAGGTCTTTTGCGCTGAGTTCGGGAAATTCAGCTTTGAGGCGGTCCATAAATTCCTTATGGATCTGGTTGAAGTTGTTCTCAAAGATCTGCCAGTCCTCATCGCTGTTGATGTTGCGGTTGATCATGCGAACGAGCCGGTTTCGGATGTCCTTTTCCTGGGAATTGGAATGGAGCTCTTGGTGGACATACTCTTTCAATTCGTTGAGCATCTTGTTTTTTTGGATGATGGTCATGGTAGAATTGGCCAGCAGTTCGCTCTTGTGCTGCACTTCCTGCTCCAGTCGGTGATTGGCAGCCAGGATACGGGCGTTTTCCAGGTGCCTTTCTTTTTCTTCCAGCAAGGCCCTGGCTTTGAGTTTCTGCCTCCTGCCAGCGAGGTAAATCAGGGCTACTCCAAGCAAAAAGAAGCCCAAAAAGCCAACTCTGGACTGGTACCAGGGCGGGCGAATGCTGAGTTGGAGGACTTCAAGCGGTCTGTCTTTGAGGTTGCCTATTAATAAGGTATAGGTATTGGGCTTGGGTTCGTTCAAGACAATTTCGCCGTTGACCGGCACTTTTGTCCAGACCTGATTAAATTCGCTGGCAAAGGAAAAATACAGCGGCTCGACCTGGGAACCAAAGTGGACGCTGCCTAATTGAATTTTCAGGGAATTGGTGTTGCTTCCCAGTTTTAATCTGCCCACAGGTACAGCAATTTGCCTGTCATTGACGCTGAGGTAGTCAATATAGACCGAGTCCGACTCCACCCCGTGCACCTTTTCCCCGATACGGGCGTATCCCCCCTGAATGGGTTTGATCCCCCTGCTGAGGTAGATTTCTGCCTCCGGGAAAAGTTCGGACAGTGACTGCCCGGATTCCCGATAGGTCGAGTCGCGGATCTCAAATAGCTTATCCCCCGTGGTAAAAAAAATCTGCCCTTTGTGCTGCCTGAACTTCGGGGTATTGTACAAGGCTATGGCAGATTCCCCCTGTAGGGCTGTCGTTTGAAGGACTTCAGAGAAATCATCCGAAAAAAGCTGTCGCACCAGTCCCTCGTTGGAGTTAAACCCAAATGCGGAGGTGCCGGAAAGGACATAAGCCTCCAGGAGCAACCGCGAGCCGGGGATGCGCGATGCAAACCTCCAGGTGCCATCCGAATCGCGGGTAAACAGAAGCCAGCCCGTGTAAGTTGTCTGCAACAAACTGTCCTGCCCGATCAACTCCATTTTTTGTCCCCCCGTGACATCAGATATTTTTTTCACTCGGCCTTCCCGGATGCTGAACGTGCCATCGTTATGCCCTACCAGTAATTCGCCGTTGTCATCCTGCCACAGCGACCAGACCTGCCCGTTTAATTCCGGAATGTTTTCAAACCCAATGGTGCCATTGCCTTTGAACAGGCCTTTATTGGTTCCAAAATATTCCGTTCCTTCAAAGTACGTGTGCGCAAAAATGACCCCAATTTCGTCTTTCCTGTCGTAAAAATAACGGTCGGGACTGCTCCATTTGATCTGATTGATCCCGTCGTTGGTTCCAACCCAGATATCGCCCCTGCCGTCTTCAAATAAGGACAGGACAGTATTGTTGGACAAACCTGCCTCCCTGTTGATGTGCAGGATCGGCTGCAAGGTACTGTCCAGGATATAAATGCCATTGAGCAGGGTTCCAATGATCAGGTGACCGTCCGAATGGGCTAAAATGCGATTGACCCTATCCCTCCCCAAGGTTCCGAGTAAGGGTTGATCGGTGATGGGTTGCAACTTCCCGGATTGATACCGGAACAATCCATTTTTTTCGGTAGCTACGAGAATCTCCCCCTTGAACATACAAATCCCTACTATTTTATATCGCTTTTTTTGGGCAGCATTCAGGGTTACGGATAACCTGCCATCCTGATAGACCGCAAATCCGTTTTGATCAATCAGGGGGAAAATAAACTGTTCGGAAGCGTAAGCCCCAAAGAGAATGTTGTAGTTGGGGTTAATGTAGCGCACCTCCTCAAAGTCAAAGTCGTAAATTTCTGAAAAAGATTGAAACAACACCCTGTCCTCGCTGCCGGTGATATGCCAGATCTCCTCGTCGTGGGTCTGAAAAGCCTCGTCCGAAATGGGTTGATAGCTAAAATTGGCGCCCGATTGTTCCAGGTACCCAAAACTTTCATAGCCCCCGCAGTAAATCCGACAGTCACTGCCCCGATAAATAGCCCGTACCCGCCCGTTCCGGAAAAAGGGAATCAGCGTCCACCGAAAACCGTTAAAGCGAAATATCCCTGCTGAGTTGGCGACAAACAGATCTCCCTCACAGGATTGGGTGATCATCCAGTTCTGGTCATTCAACCCCTGTTCATTGGGACGGTAATTGATGATCTGAGGTATTTCCTGCCCAATTAACGTCCAGGTACTGCAGCACAACAACAGTAGCAAGGCAATTTTAATCCTTTGGCAGCTCCCTATCGGGAAAAAAAATTTATCCCAGCGATTCATTTCCATCCTTTAATTTCCAAAATTAATGGCTGTTTTCAAAATCCAGGGAAAAAATCCTACGCCAAAGTAGCCTCCACCAAGAGCCTAAACAACCCTACGCCCTTGTCCAGAAGCGCATCGGGAAAGTCATAATCCGGATTATGGAGCGCCGGACAGGACTCCCCGGAACCCAAACCCAGGAAAAGCCCCCGGTAGCGCTGGGTAAAATAGCCAAAGTCTTCACCCCATTTGAACGGCTGGGATAACATCGTCACGGGAGTCCCCGCTGCGGCAGCTAGCAAAGCCAATTCTTTTGCCAGCTCAGTATCATTGGTATTGGCTTCAAAAACATTGGTCCAGGAAACGGCATACCCGATATCCGACTCCCCACAAATTTCAGAAATTCGCTTTTCCAGCGCAGCGACAACCAGCTCCATCTGCTCATTAGTCCAAGCGCGCAGGGTCAGGTGCAAAGATGCATGTCCGGCAGATACCCCGTAGGCTTTTTCACCCAAAACGGCATGAACCGGAGTAATTAACTGAAAATCAGATCTATCAGTATCCGGCTGACTAAGCTCATCCAAAGCCAACAAGATACGCGCCAGTACCCCTGCGGGATTTTTTCCGTGTTCGGGTTCTGCCGCGTGGGCAGTTTTGCCGGAAAAAGCAATGACCATGCTTTTCACCGCAGCGGTGATGCTGCCTGTGCGGATCAGGAGCTCGCCCAAAGGGTAGCCTGGTACATTGTGCAGCGCGTACACCCGGTCGGGCTGAATGGCTTCAAAAGCCGGATCAGCCAAGACTGCCGCCGCGCCTTCTCCGGTTTCTTCCGCGGGCTGGAACAGCAGACTTACCCTGCCCCTGCGGATTGGTTTTCCCGACAGGGAAAGCGCCAAACCCAGCAGAATAGTCGTATGCCCGTCGTGCCCACATTTGTGGGATACCCCCGGGGAAAGGGAGGTGTAGGAAAAGGAGTTGATTTCTTGAATGGGCAATGCGTCCAATTCGGCCCTGAATAACAAGTGTGGGCCTTGCTCGCCGGAATCAAAGGTAGCACAGACACCGGTACCACCCAGCCCGGTCAGCAATACAGCGGGCTGTAAAGGGCGCAAAAAGTCGGCCACAAAAGCGGCTGTTTGGTATTCTGCTCCTGAGACCTCAGCAATCCGGTGCAATTGCCGGCGGATGACAGCCAGTTCCATTAGGGCTTAATTTTTTGAAACAAGGCTGTCGAGCCGGTACCCATCCCAATAATCGAACGCATGGCCTCTTCGGTTTTAATATCTACGTGCTTGAACTGGTCTTTGCGCAAGTGAAACACAAACCCATTGGTAGGATTGGGAGCCGTTGGCACAAAAACCGTAAACAGGTCCTCTGAAATTTGTTCCGTCACAAATCCCGTCATCAAATTGCCATTGCCAAAAGCATCTACCAGGACCACCTCCGAAAACGGCATTTTTTTCAGTCCGGCAAACTGCTGAACCGTACTTCTGAGCGTGGCATAGAGCGGCAGCGGATCCAGAAACCGCGCCTCCAGTGATTTGAAGAAACGGCCACCAATGCTGGTACGGACGAATAACCCTATCAAAAAGAAGGCCAGCAAGACCACCATGAGGGAAATGATATCCAATAGCCAGGATTCTACGTGTCCCGGTATCGGGAAAATCCCTCTCAGCGGGGACAGTAAAGTAGTCATGAACCCCCAGATGAACCGAACCAGCATCACCAAAAGTGCCAGCGGGAGCACGACTACCACTCCCCCAATGAGCGTAGTGAGAAAGAATTGTTGCAACTGCTGAATAAACGATCTCGTTTTTTGCATCCTTTTTTTACCCGCAATATACGACTATTCCAAAGCCCGCCCGGGTTACAATTTTGTTAAGGGTTTGCAATTTTCTGCTATCTTGTATCCCAAACCAACTTTATCGCTATGCACAAGCTATTTCCCTATCTGATTGCAACTTTTCTGTTCGCTTCCTGCGAATCCACGCCTCCTGTAGAAATTGACCTGCTCATCAAAGGAGCTACCCTGATAGACGGAACCGGTGCCGAAGGTTTTACCGGGGATATCGGTGTCCACGCAGATACCCTGGTGTTTGTCGGATCCCCCGGCAATATCCGATACCTACCCAAGCAAACCATTGATGCTACGGGATTTGTCCTCGCACCCGGTTTTATTGATCCTCATACCCATGCCATGGAAGATCTGAGCGACAGTATCGGCAAGGCCAACCTGAATTATTTGTTCCAAGGCGTAACTACTGTTTTTACCGGCAGCGATGGACGAAGTCCAATAGAACTGGGCAAGAGACTGGATCAATGGGATGCCAACGGCATAGGCACCAACGCCACCATGTATGCCGGCTTCAACAGTATCCGCGGAAGAATCATGGGCATGCGGGACGATCCGGCTACCCCGGAAGAATTGGAACAGATGAAATCCCTGGTAGCAAAAGCGATGGACGATGGCGCCATGGGTTTGTCGGCCGGCTTGTACTATGCCCCCGGCAGTTATGCCAGCACGGAAGAAGTTATTGAATTGGCCAAAATAGCTGCCCAAAAAGGTGGGGTGTATGATGCTCATATTCGGGACGAAAGTACTTACTCGGTTACCCTGAAAGGGGCTATAGAAGAGTCTATCCGCATCGCCCGGGAAGCAGGTATTCACTCCAACATCGGACACATCAAGTGCCTGGGTGTGGATGTTTGGGATACCAGCAATGAAATGATTGCCCTGATCGAGGCTGCAAGAGCAGAAGGATTAAGTGTTTCGGCCGATCAATACCCCTACCCCGCTTCCGGAACCAGCATCACCGGCGCATTGGTGCCTACCTGGGTATTGGCCGATGATCCCGATCCACTCCCAAAATTCGATAATCCCCAACTCAAAGCCAAAATCGTAGCTGACATGCAGGAAAACCTGCGCAAGCGTGGCGGTCCGGCGACCCTGCTGATTACCAGTGCAAAAGATACCAGCCTCGTCGGCAAAAACCTGGAGGAAATCGCACGGGAATGGCAGTTGGATCCGATTGAAGCAGCGATTGCCATTTTCCGCAAAGGCGGTGCCGGATTGGCTTCTTTTAACATGAAAGACTCCGATATTGAAAACTTCATGCAACAGCCCTGGTGTATGACCAGTTCTGACGGCAGCACCGGTCACCCGCGAAAGTATGGTTCTTTTCCGCGCAAAATCAAGACTTACGTGCTCGACAAGAAGGTGCTTAGCCTGGAAGAAATGGTTCACAAAAGCACTGGTTTGAGCGCCGAAACTTTTCGACTGGAGAAAAGGGGATTGCTCAAACCCGGCTATTATGCCGACCTGATTGTATTTCAACCGGAAGCCGTCAAGGACGAGGCGACCTATGAGCAACCCGAGCTGCTGGCTTCCGGTATGCACTACGTGATCGTAAACGGAAAAATCGCAGTAGAAAAAGGCAATTTTACCGGTCTGTTAGCTGGAAGAACCCTCAGAAATGGAAAATAACATAAATAGTAGTCGTTCTGCCCGGGTCCTGCTCCTGTGGCTTTGCCTGGTGCTTTTTGGGGCTTCGCCCCGGGCGCAGTCCCTATTCGGCACCAACGATTTTGTAGAGTACATCCCGGGGAGTCTGCCCATTATCCTGGTAGCGCCCCACGGCGGAGACATGCGTCCTTCCGAGATCCCCAATCGCTCCTGCGCGGGGTGTGTGACGAGTAACGACCTCAATACCCAGGAACTGGGAAGGGCAGCCCAGGCCGCCATCGAAAGGGTTTTTGGGTGCAAACCCCACCTGATTATCAATCGCCTGCATAGAAGCAAAATGGACGCGAATCGCGCCATCGGGGAAGCGGCCAACGGAGACCCCTTGGCAGAACAGGCATGGGGGGAGTTTCACGGATTTATCGCCCAGGCGAAAAAACAGGTGGACAGCCTCTACGGGCAGGGCTTGCTCATTGACCTGCACGGACATGGACACAGCATCCAGCGCCTCGAAATCGGCTACCTGCTGTCCAAATCCGATCTGCAACTCAGCAATGCAGCCATGGATACCGATCCGGAACTGAAGGCCGCCTTTAGCATGCGGGCACTCCTGGAAACTTCCGATACCCTTCGCCTTTCCCATTTGATTCGCGGCCCCAACAGTCTCGGCAGCTTGTTTGATCAGAAGGGTTTTCCCTCCGTGCCCAGTCCGTATTTCCCCTTTCCCGAAACCAATGAACCCTATTTTTCCGGTGGCTACAATACCTTGGTGTATGGTTCCTCCGGAAGCGGCAATATTGATGCGGTACAAATTGAATGCAACCTCAACGGAGTGCGCGATACCGAGTTTAACCGGCAGGATTTTGCCAGCGCCCTGGCAACCATCCTCCAAAGGTATTTCGAACTGTTTTATCCCGCCCTGCCAGGTACAGCAGGTTTTTGCGGAGATACCAATGTCAACACCACCACAGCAAACCAAACCGCCCCAACTGCACGGATTTTCCCCAATCCCGGCGGACAGGAGTTTGAGCTGACTCCCCTCAGACCCGATTTTCGCAACTGGACAAGCCTGCAGGTCTTCGATGCCAGCGGACGCAAGATAGCTCACCAAGTCCTGAGCGAAGCAGGAAGCTTACCCCTCCGGGTAAAACTCCCCCATGCCACCCCAGGTATGTATTTCGTGCGCGTTACCGACAAACGGGAAAGCATGGTTCTACCTTATATTATTCAACCTCAATAAATGGCACATGCGGATATCTTTATTGCTTTCGTTGCTGTTGTTGGCCACCTGTACTCCTAACGATACCCAAAGCCCACCTGCGGCAAATGGTTTGGTCAGCTCGGCAAGCCCAGAGGCCACCCTTGCAGGCAGACAGATCCTCGACAAAGGGGGTAACGCAGCGGATGCAGCCGTGGCTATTGCTTTTGCCCTAGGGGTCACCGAACCTGCGATGAGCGGCCTGGGAGGCGGGACACAGGTACTTTTGTCTATCCCGGGGAAAGATCCCATCGCCATCAACGGTACGACCCTCTCCCCCGCGCTGACTCCCGTGACGGCCACAAAAGCAGATCTGACCTACCACAAAAGATCCACCATCCCTTCCACTGTGAAGGTGCTGCACTACCTCTGGAAAAAATATGGCAGCGGCGCAATCGCGTGGGCGGAATTACTGGAACCGGCTATCGGGTATGCCGAACAGGGTTTTGTGGTGGGAACTTTTAGACACCTGGTGTACAAAAAGTATGAAAAAGAATTGCGAAACAGCCCCTATCATACCTATTTTTGGCTAACACCTGAAGGTCGCATTCCCGCTCCGGGTGAGCGGATCCGGCAACCGGTTCTGGCGACTACCCTTCGCCGACTTGCACAACATGGGGCAGCAGACTTTTATTCGGGCGATATAGCACGGGAAATAGCAAGAGATATGGCTAAAAACGGAGGCTGGATCACCCTGGAAGATTTGCAAAATTTCCCGGAACCCAGCGAGCTGCCCGCGCTCCATACCACCTTCCGCGATTATGATGTGTATAGCCAACCCCCACCCTGCGGCGGATGGACGGTGTTGCAAATCCTCAACCTGCTCGAAGAGAGCCCGGCAGCAATGCTACAGTCGGCTGACCAATATTGGATGAAATTGACAACTGCGCTTTACCTCGGCCACCTCAACCGGGATATGGCTCCTGTGACCGACTTATCCCAATACGAACCTTACACCCGGCTCAAAACCAGCAAGGATATTCTCGAAGAAGTCAAAGCCTATTGGCCACCGTCTGAACAGCCTTCAGGCGGCGAAACCACTCATTTTTCGGTGGTGGACGACACCGGTATGGCCCTCGCGGTTACCGCCAGCATCAACGCTTACTTTGGAGCAGCTGCAGCAAGCAGCAAGCTGGGCTTTTTGTACAACACCTACATGGACGACTTTCAGCTGGGGCAACCCAGCCATCCCTTTGCCATCGGCCCCGGAAAGATGGCCTATTCGTCCATGAGTCCTACTGTGGTGCGGAAAGATGGCCAAAACGTGCTGGTACTCGGCAGTCCGGGAAGCAGCAGAATTATCTCCACCGTCGCTCAAATCGCCCGCCAATGGATGGATGCCAAGGAAAAAGATATCCAGGCCTTCGTGGCAGCTCCGCGGGTACACGTGTACAGCAACAAAGTATTGTTTGAGGCACTGGCTCCTTCCGAACAAGCAACCATTTTGCCCTATTTGGAAAAACAGGGCATGGAAATCGCTTTTCCCACCTACGACCTCCAGATAAACGGCCTAAATGCCTATTTTGGTGGCGTGCATGCCCTGGCCTGGGAAAATGGCCGATGGAAAGGTGCTGCTGACCCCCGAAGAGACGGCCTGGTGCAATAATCCATTTACAAATAACACATTATGAAATATTTGATCGCGGTGTTTGTCCTGCTGTGGTGCTTTCCCCAAAAGCCTGCGCTTCAGCCTGCCCAAACCCTCCTCCACCCCCAGTGGTTGTTCGACGGGGAACAAGTACACGAAAACTGGTCGGTCTGGATCAGCGGCAATACCATTAAACAGGTAGGCCCGCGCAATACCCTTGCTGCGCCGGTGGATGCACGCAGCATCGAACTTCCCGGCTATACCCTGCTCCCCGGCATGATTGAGGGACACGCGCACCTGCTGTTGCACCCCTACAACGAAACCAGTTGGGATGATCAGGTTTTGAAAACCAGTATCGCCGAACGGGTGATCCGGGCAGGCGTGCATGCAGAAAAACAACTCATGGCAGGTTTTACCACCGTTCGCGACCTGGGGTCGGAAGGCGCCGGCTATGCAGACATCGGCATCAAAGCAGCCATTCAGAAAGGAGTCATTCCCGGACCTCGTCTGCTGGTTGCTGGAAAAGCCATCGTCGCCACCGGCAGTTATGGGCCCAAAGGATTTGCCGAACACGTGACCGTACCCCTGGGAGCCGAAGAAGCCGACGGAGTGGACAACCTCGTTCGGGTGGTCAGGGATCAGATCGGCCATGGGGCTGATCTCATCAAAGTATATGCCGATTACCGCTGGGGACCCAAAGGAGAAGCCAGACCCAGTTTCTCCGAAGCGGAACTGCGCCTGATCGTAGAAACAGCAGCCTCAAGCGGACGGGTTGTGGTGGCCCATGCCGTTACCCCCGAAGCCATGCGCCGCGCCACCCTGGCCGGAATCTCGACCATAGAACACGGAGACCTCGGCGATGCAGCGGTTTTTGCGCTGATGCGGGAAAAAGGCGTAGCCCTTTGTCCTACCCTCGCAGCAGGAGATGCCATCAGCCAGTACAACGGCTGGAGAAAAGGCGTGGATCCCGACCCGGAGAGAATCAAGGCGAAAAAAGAAAGTTTTGCTGCAGCCCTGAAAAGTGGCGTAACCATCGTCGCCGGTGGGGATGTAGGCGTTTTTTCCCACGGGGAAAACGCAAGGGAACTCGAACTGATGGTGGAATACGGAATGTCGCCGCTGGAGGTCTTAAAAAGCGTAACGACTGTCAACGCACGGGTATTCGGATTAGGCGAACAGCTCGGTGCCTTGAAGGCCGGTTACCTGGCCGACCTGGTGGCCGTAAAAGGAAGACCCGATCAGGATATCCGCGTGTTGAGACATCCGGACTGGGTTATTAAAGATGGTAAAACCTATAAACAACCCGATTGACATGTACAAAATTGTAGTTTGGATAGGTTTGATCGCCTCGCTGTTGTTCAGTATGGCCGGATGTACGTCCGGCGAACAAACCGGCAACGGAAGAGTGGAGTGGATTATCCCCTATAAAGAAGGCGGGGGAAGTGACATCTGGGCTCGTTTTTTTGCCCCTTTTCTGGGTAAATACCTCCCGGAGCAACCCACAGTCCTGATCCGCAATATGCCGGGCGGGGGATCGCTCAAGGGCGTCAACTGGTTTTACCAACAGGCTCCCAAAGACGGAACCGTCATCGGGCACACCAGCGGTTCTACCGCCATGAACTACCTCCTCGGCGACTCAAAAGTGGCTTACAACTACGACGATATGAAGCTGATCTTTGCTACTCCTACCGGAGGAGTGCTCTATATCAGTCCCAAACTCGGGGTCAGCGACTATACCCAACTCAAGCAGCTCAAAGGACAAAAACTCTTCTATGGGAGCCAAGGTGCCACCTCGCTGGATATCGTACCCATCCTTGCCTTTTACCTGCTGGAACTCGATATCAAGCCCGTTTTTGGCATGAAAGGCCGAGGATCCGGCCGACTTTCCTTCGAGCGAGGCGAAGCCAACGTGGATTACCAAACCACCTCCGCCTATTTGAAGCGCGTGGTTCCGCTGATCGAAGAAGGATTGGCTATACCCATCATGAGCTGGGGATCTTTGGATGAATCCGGCAATGTCGTTAGGGATCCTACCGTGCCAGAACTTCCCCATTTTCTGGAAGTTTTGGCTTACCTAAAAGGCCCGGACATCCTCAAAAGCAAGGAAGTAGCGATCTGGAAATCCTTGTTTATCGCCGGTTTTGCCTGCCAAAAACTGGCATTATTACCACCCGGCACTCCCGACGACATTGTACAGCAGTGGCGGGATGCCACGAGCGCGTTGATACAGGACAAGGACTTCCAGGAAAAAGCACCGGCTGTATTGGGAGGCTATCTGCCCATCATCGGCGACAAGGGAGAAAAACTCATCAAAGAGGCCCTTCAAATCAAACCCGAGTACAGACAATGGCTCACCGACTGGCTGTACGATACTTATCAGGCAAAAGTTCAGTAATTACAAAATATCAATCCTATGTTTGACGCGGCGCTGGAAGGACTGCAGATTGTCCTGGAAATCAACCACCTGATGTACATGTGTGCAGGTATCCTGATGGGATTAGTAGTGGGAATTTTTCCCGGACTGGGCGGTATTGTGGGGTTGTCCCTGCTCCTGCCCTTCGTCTATGGGATGAATGACACGGAAGCCCTGGCCATGATGGTCGGTTTGGTTGCCGTGATCCCCACCTCAGATACCTTCACCTCGGTGTTGATGGGCATACCCGGTTCCAATGCCTCTCAGGCAACTGTGTTGGACGGGTATCCGCTCAGTCAGCAAGGACAGGCCTCCCGAGCGTTATCAGCGGCCTTTTTTGCATCCATGTTTGGTGGCTTATTGGGGGCATTGGTGCTGACCATTTTCCTGGTTTTTGCCCGCGGCATCATCCTTTCCTTTGGCACCCCTGAACTATTTATGCTCAGCATTTTGGGTTTGAGCATGGTGGGTGTCATAAGTGGAAATAACATCTTGAAAGGACTCGTATCCTGCGGTCTGGGTATGCTTGTGGCGAGTATTGGATCGGCGCCGGCCACTGCAGAAGAGCGCATGACCTTTTCCAGTCTGTACTTATTCGACGGACTCCCACTGGTCGTTGTCGGCTTGGGCATTTTCGCCCTCCCGGAAATCATTGACCTGCTCAAGTCCAACACCGCTATTTCCGGAGTAGGCAGGTTGAGTGGCAGCTGGATGCAGGGAATCCGGGATGCCATCCGTTACCGTTGGCTTTGCTTTAGAAGTGCCGTAGTTGGAGCCATTATCGGGGCTATTCCCGGGCTGGGAGGAAGTGTGGTGGACTGGATAGCCTATGGTTTTGCCATGCAATCGGCCAAAGACAAAAGTCAGTTTGGCAAAGGAGACATCCGAGGCGTACTCGGTCCGGAATCGGCCAACAATGCCAAGGAAGGAGGTGCCTTGATACCCACCCTGCTTTTTGGAATACCGGGGTCAGGCAACATGGCCATCTTTTTAGGGGGGCTCATCCTCATCGGGCTGGAACCCGGTCCGGCCATGGCAAAAGACGACCTCGACATCAGCTACGCCATCATTTGGTCGCTTGCGCTCGCCAATCTCATCGGAGCGGGTCTGTGTCTGCTCATTGCCCGCCCGGTATCCCTCATCACAAGGGTACCCTATCCCATTCTGGCGCCCTTGATGATCCTCGTGATCACTTTTGCAGCCTTTCAATCCACCCGTGACTTCGGCGACTTGGTCGCCTTGCTCGTCATTGGTGTGATCGCCTATTTTATGAAAAAATACCATTGGTCCAGGCCTGCATTTTTAATTGGCTTTGTATTGGCAGAACAAACCGAAACCTACCTTTACCAGGCACTTCAGTTTTACGAATGGTCATTCCTGACCCGACCGGGGGTATGGATTATTTTTGTCTTGATCATCGCCTCCACTTTCGTTGGGTACCGCTTTCTGAAAACAGAAAAAGACAAAGCCAGGGAAGAAGCCCTCTCCCTGCCGGTTGGCCCCGATCTGCTCTTTGCCGGGCTATTACTCGTATTCAATGGCATTTTTCTCTACCAGACCGGCAGTTTGAGTTTTACCGCCGGTATTTTTCCCCTCGGAGTAACCCTGGTCAATGTCCTCCTGCTCACCGGAATTGGCGTACAAGCCTTCCGAAAAACAGCGGTGCTTAAAACCCAGGGCAACTTTGCTTATTTTCCGGCGCAGGCGGGAGATCCCCGATTCCGATACTTTTTTGGTTGGTGGCTGGGATACTACCTCCTCATCGCCTTGCTGGGCTTTTTCCCGGCAACGGCTATCTTTGTGGTCGCGTTTTTGTTTTGGGAAGCCCGTTTACAGCCCCGCACGCTGATTGGAATTGTACTGGGTACTGCCCTGTTCCTTTGGATACTGGCCACTTTTTTAAAAATTGAATTTCCCCAAAGCTTGCTGTTCTGACAAAGATCACCTACTGCCCAGCATCGCCTACAAATTCGGAGTGAAACACCTATCCGGCAGAAATGAGACCGGTTACCTTTTTGAGCTCCGAGGGATTAATAAGGGTAATCAGGTGCAAGGCACTTTAAGGTGCCTTGCACCTGTGTCTTAAAATATTAAAAATCAACTATTTAAATCCAAAAAAGCCTCCAATAATCTAACCACGTCCTCTGAAGCCCGGGCAAAGCGCGACGTTGCCCTGTCAGCTGGGTGCAAAAGCTGCAGAATTGTTGCATTTTTTGATCTCGTTTCGGGCAAAAGCATTTATATTTCGGAACTTAATCAACATGCTTCAATAACCAGATAAAATTACCATTCTGAGATGCCAACAATCAAAGTAGTACAGGTGGGATTAGGCCCATTGGGTATCAAAACCGCCAACTTTATCGCCGAGAGACAGGGCGTGGAAATCATTGCCGCAGTGGACAAAAACCCCGCACTGGTGGGAAAGGATTTGGGTGAACTTTGCGGCGCTTCCCCCAGCGGTGTCCTCGTCGAAAGCGACTTCGCTACTGCCGTAGCCAAAAACCGCCCGGACGTGGCGGTACTTACCACCGTTTCGGATATGGCTCGGATTACCCCTCAGATCCTGGAGATCGTCGCACAGGGTATTCCCATTGTTTCGACTTGCGAGGAACTGAGTTATCCCTGGGACTGTGCGCCCGAGTGGTCGCGCCAGATTGACGAAGCCGCTAAAGCCAACCAAGTAGCGGTGGTAGGTACCGGGGTTAACCCTGGGTTCCTCATGGACGCACTGCCTACTTTCCTGACTGCGGTATGCCAGGATGTATCCTTCGTCAAAATCAGCCGCTACCAGGATGCCCAGTTTCGAAGAATCCCCTTTCAGCAAAAAATCGGAGCAGGACTTACCCTCGCCCAGTTTGATCAGAAAAAAGCAGATGGAAGTCTGAGACATGTGGGTCTGACCGAATCCATGCAGTTTATTGCAGGCCGAATGGGTTGGAAACTCGACAAAACAGAGGACATCATCGAGGCTGTGGTCGCACATACCCCGATAAAGACCGCTGCCATGGAAATTCCCGCCGGTCATGCAACCGGGGTCAGACAAACCGGCAACGCCTATGTCAACGGCGAACTAAAAATACAAATGATCTTCCAGGCCACGGTAGGGGAACCCGAGTCCTACGACCTCATCGAAATCACAGGCAACCCCAATATCCACTCCAAAATCCAGGGTGGTGTCAACGGAGATGTGGCCACTTGTGCCATCGTGGTCAATACCCTGCCCCAGATCCTGAGATCTACTCCCGGACTCAAAACCATGGGAGATATCCCGCTCGTTTCTTATTTTTCTTAATCCCTACACGGGCATTTCCGGTTGCCGGAAATGCCCGTAT
>JANQWK010000028.1 GCA_030729925.1 Saprospiraceae bacterium | reverse complement strand
AGGTGCCTTGCACCTGATTAAAAAATACCTGATTTTCAAAGTATTAAATCCAAAAAGTGCCTCAAAACACCTGTTCTGCGATCTTTCGGATCACGGGAGCATCGCCCATGGTGTAATAATGGAGGCTGGGGACTCCAGCAGCCTTTAGCTCTTTAGATTGTTCGACACACCATTCCATACCAATTTGGGTTCTGCTTTCCTCGGTTTTGGCTTTAGCGATTGCGCGAGCCAGTTCGCTGGGGAGATCTATGTGGAAAATTCTAGGGATAGCGCTGAGTTGGTAGGTTTTGGTGAGGGGTTTCAATCCCGGGATGATAGGGACGTTGATGCCAAGTTCTCGGCAATTTTCGACAAACTTGAAATAGTGTTTGTTGTCAAAAAACATTTGGGTCACAATATAATCGGCTCCGGCGTCAATTTTGGCTTTGAGTACTTCTAAGTCCATTTCGTAGTTAGGCGCTTCGAAGTGTTTTTCCGGATAGCCGGCCACTCCAATACAGATATTGGTGGCTTTACCCTGATTGATATCGGAATCCAGATAGATGCCGTTGTTCATATCAGCGATTTGTTTGACGAGGTCTATGGCATACTGGTTGCCTTCGGGCTCGGGTATAAATTTGCCGTCGAACTTTCTGGCATCGCCCCGAAGCGCCAGGACATTGTTGACATTGAGGAAGTTGAGGTCTATCAAGGCATTTTCGGTATCCTCGCGGGTAAAACCTCCGCAGATCAGGTGAGGTACGGCATCTACTCCATACCGGTGCATGATCGCCGCACAAATGCCAACAGTTCCCGGTCTTTTCCGAATGGCAGTTTTTTCGTAATACCCGGTTGAATTTTTTTTGTAGATGTACTCTTCCCGATGATAGGTTACATCAATGAAGGGAGGCTTGAATTCCATTAGCGGGTCGAGCGTATTGAAGATGGCCTCTATGCTGCCACCTTTGAGTGGGGGCAGGACTTCGAATGAAATTAGCGTGTCTCCTTTTGCCTGGGCAAGGTAATCAGTAACTCTCATCGGTTGCTTTTAGTTGACAAAAATACAATTAATGATAAAGTTGTTCAAAGATTCGCCCGTTCATTTGCGGAGTACCTGTTTTTAATCTTGCGGTAGGTTTCTTTTTGGTGAAGATAGGGCACTATGGAAATTTTTGTGGGGCATTAGACGGATGGTTACTTTTGAATGGTTTGGGGTATTAATAGGGGTAATCAGGTGCAAGGCACCTTAAGGTGGCTTGCACCTGTGTTTTAAATCCTTGGTTATAAATAATTTAATGCAAAAAAACAACAAATTTTGAAGCCATAAACCGCCATTTATCACCTTTCGACCGGGTGAATGTCACTAGAAAATAGTTGCGGGGAAGGGTAAAGGCGCTTACCTTTAAAGAAAGGAACCAAAAAAATTTCTGATGATGTCTGCTATCCGTGTACTGCTTTTGCTGCTGGTCTTGATTCCGGTTTGTGCTACGGCTCAGCCTGTGCTGACGGCGGTGGAGGTGATTCGCAAGATGGATGAAAAGGCGCGGGGTGATTCGAGTGTGGGGGAGATGCGGATGACGATTGTTCGACCGAAGTGGTCGCGCGAAATTCAGATGAAGACCTGGAGCAAGGGAGACGATTTGAGTTTGATTTTGGTTACTGCGCCTGCCCGGGACAAAGGTACGGCGTTTCTCAAGCGCGATCGGGAGATGTGGAACTGGCAGCCTGCGATAGACCGTACGATCAAACTTCCGCCTTCGATGATGATGCAGTCTTGGATGGGTTCGGATTTCACCAACGATGATCTGGTAAAGGAGTCGTCGGTGGTGGAAGACTACCACCATGAGTTTTTGACCGAAGGTGTGATAGCTGAGCGGCCTTGTTTTCAGATTGAGCTGACGCCAAAACCGGGTGTGGCGGTTGTGTGGGGGAAGGTGATTACCTGGGTGGATAAAAAAGATTTTTTGCAGCTCCGTTCGGAGTTTTACGACGAGGACGGTTATTTGTTGCACACCTTTATTGCTTCCGATATCAAAATGCTGGGGGGTAGGCTTTTACCGGCAAGGCTGGAGATTTTTCCCGAGGATAAGGAGGGGCACAAGACGATTGTGGAGTACCTGAGTTTGAATTTTGATCAGGCGATTGCCGATGATTTTTTTTCGATTCAAAATATGAAAAGCATCCGATAAGCTATGATCCTGAAACTGGCCTGGCGAAATATCTGGAGAAACCGGCGGAGAACCTGGATCACGGTTGCTTCTATCCTGTTTGCCGTGCTGCTTTCGTCTTTGATGGAAGCGCTGCAAAAAGGAGCCTGGAACCACATGATCGGGAATATGGTCAATTACTACACGGGCTATGCGCAGGTACACGGTCGTGGGTATTGGGACGAACAGGTGATTGACAATTCTTTTTCCCTGGAAGGGTTTAGAGCAGATATGGGCGATCAGGAGATCCCTCAACTTTCCGGCTATCTGCCGCGACTCGAGTCGTTTGCGCTGGCTTCTACCGGAAACAAGACATCCGGGGTGTTGATTGCCGGTGTTGTTCCGGATGCAGAAGATAAGATGTCGGATGTGTCGTCCCGCATTGTCCGGGGTACTTTTTTCGAGGAAGATTCGGAAGCGGTATTGATTGGAGAAGGTCTGGCGGAACATTTGAACCTGGAGGTGCAAGATACGCTGATCCTGATCAGTCAGGGATACCAGGGGGTCAATGCGGCGGGCAAGTACCCGGTCAGCGGCATCGTGCGGTTCGGCTCTCCCGAGCTGAGCAAACAAATGGTATATATGCCGCTCGCTGCTGCGCAATGGTTTTTTGGCGCAGCCGACAGGGTCACCTCCGTGGCACTGGATATTACTGCTCAGAAACGCATTCCGGGTGTGGTCGCTGCATTGGAATCGCGGTTGGACACGATCAATTATGAAGTGATGTCTTGGGAAGAAATGCTACCTGAGCTGCTGGAAGCCAAGGCGATGGACAGTGCGGGTAATTATGTGGTCTATTTTATCTTGTACATGGTCATCACGTTTGGCATTCTGGGCACGATACTCATGATGCTCAAAGAGCGGGAATACGAGTTTGGCATTTTGGTAGCGATCGGGATGCATAAATTACAACTAACCCTGGTGACCTGGGTAGAAATTATCCTGATGGGTCTGACCGGATCGCTCATGGGCATTCTGGCTGCCTTTCCGGTAGTGTGGTATTTTCGGGTTTTTCCGCTGCGCTTTACCGGAGACATGGCTGAAATGCTGGAAAAATTTGGGTTTGAACCGATTTTTCCGGCTGAATTGAATGTGGGTATATTTGTCTGGCAAGCGGCGATTGTACTGTCAATTACGGCTTTGCTTGCTGTTTTTCCCTGGCTGAAAATCCGCAAGTTAAAGGTGGTAGCAGCTATGAAGCGTCATTAAAAATAGGGTGTATATGCTTTTGAGGTTAGCCTGGCGAAATATCTGGAGGAATCCTACGAGGAGTTTGACCGTCATGGGAGCGGTTGCGCTGGGGGTATGGGCAGCCCTGTTTATGGCTGGCTTTGTCACGGGTATGATTGATGGTTATACGCGCAGTGCGCTCGAAAATATCTGGTCCCATGTGCAGGTACACCAAAAGGATTTCAAAACAGACTACGAGGCCAGGTATTTCATTCCGGACGCGGATGTGTTGCTAACGGCTATTGGCAGCCGACCGGAGGTACGGGGAGTAAGTGCCAGAACCGTAGCTCAGGGAATGGTCGCCTCGGGCAGGGGCACGCGGGGGATTCGGATAGTAGGGGTGGATCCGGAGGCAGAGCAGGGGGTAAGCAATATGGCTGCCTCGATCCTGGAGGGGGAGTACCTGAAAGGAGAACGCAGCAACGAATTGGTCGTGAGTAGCCGCTTAGCGGAAAAAATAAAGCTCAAGCTCCGCTCAAAAGTGGTGCTGACGTTTCAGGATGCTGATTATGAGATTGTTTCGGCTGCTTTTCGGGTAGTGGGGATTTTCAAAACCAGCAATACCCCTTTTGACGACGGGCATGTTTTTGTGACAAAAAAAGACCTCGACCCTTTGGTTTTTCCGCGATGGAGCGATAGTCTGGGCCTTACTGGTGCAGGGTTGCCCGTGGCGCATGAACTTGCCGTACTATTGCAGGATAAATCCCAGGCATTTGCCCTGGAGGCAGCTCTCGAGTCGGATCATCCGGGATTGTGGATTGAAAATTACCGCGAGCTGGCTCCGGATGTGGCTATGTACGAGTCTCAGATTGCGCAGATTTCTATGATTTACCTGGTCATTGTGATGCTTGCGCTCGTTTTTGGGATCATCAATACCATGTTGATGGCAGTCTTGGAGCGGTATCGGGAACTGGGCATGCTGATGGCTATCGGGATGAACAAACCCCGGATTTTTGTGATGATTGTGCTGGAAACCATTCTGCTGGGTCTGGTGGCGGCGCCGGTGGGACTGTTGGCCGGATTCTTGACGGTTCGTTATTTTAGTCACCAGGGTCTAAACCTTTCGAGGTATTCGGAAAGTCTGCGCGCGTATGGGATGGATGAAATTGTATATTTTGATCTGATGCCGGTGGTCTATTGGCAGGTACCGGTGCTATTGGTAGGTACGGCATTGTTAGCGGCTATTTATCCTGCCTGGAAAGCTATTTCTCTCGATCCGGCCACAGCGATCCGAAAAATTTAAACCAGAGAAGTATGTCAGCAGTAATTTCTACCCAAAAGGTGAGCAAAGTATATAATCCCGATAAAATACCCGTGCATGCGCTCAGCGAGGTGAGTGTGGAGATTGCGCGAGGGGAGTTTACGGCGATTGTCGGTCCTTCCGGTTCGGGCAAAACAACCCTGCTCAATATCATCGGGGGTCTGGACAGACCGACTTCCGGCAATGTGGAGGTAGGCGGTTTTGACATAGACGCCTTGTCGGATAGTGCGCTGATTGATTTTCGTAAAAACCACATTGGCTTTGTGTTTCAATCTTACAACTTGATTCCCGTTTTGACGGCATGGGAGAATGTAGAGTTTGTTTTGCTGCTGCAAAAAAAACCCAAAGCGGAGCGGGAGGAACGGGTACGGGAATTGTTGCGGGCTGTGGGACTGGAAGATCAAATGCACAAGAAGCCTTCGGAGCTTTCCGGAGGACAGCAGCAGCGGGTGGCCGTAGCCAGAGCTTTGGCACCCAAGCCCGACTATATTCTGGCCGATGAACCTACGGCGAACCTGGATTCTGCTTCCGCAGAAAACCTGTTGGACATCATGGCGAAGCTGAACCGGGAAGAGCAGGTAACTTTTGTTTTTTCTACCCACGATCAGCGCGTGATCAATCGGGCCAGGCGGGTGATTACCCTGGTGGACGGAAAAATCAGCCGGGACGAATTGCGCGAACCATGAAGCGTTTTGGGATAGTCGCTTTGATGCTGCTTTTGGCGGGTGCAGGTTTTTCTCAGGAGGAGAAAAAAATCCAATTGCGGGGGTATGTAAAAAACATGCAGACCCTACTTTTTTTCAACGATGCCTTTCCCAATGTGTCCACAGGACAGCTGCGGGACACTTTTTTTCAAGACAACTTACTGCACAACCGGCTCAATTTTACCTGGTTTGCCAATAAGCACCTGACGGTAAAAACGGAGATCCGCAACCGGATTTTTTACGGGGAATGGATCAAGGCAAATCCGGGTTTTGCAGCGCAGGTGTCGGACGCCAACAATGATTACTTTGATCTTTCCGTGCTGGTACTGGATCGTCCGGCTTTTGTGGTGCACAGCATGGTGGATCGGCTGTATTTGGAATACGTTTTTGACAAATGGGAGATTCGGGTGGGCAGGCAGCGGATCAACTGGGGTATAGGCAATGTGTGGAATCCCAATGACCTGTTCAATGCTTTTGCCTTTACCGATTTTGACTACGAAGAAAGGCCGGGGGCGGATGCCCTGCGGGTAAAATACTATACGGGCTTTGCTTCGAGTATAGAGGGAGTAGTAACGGCTGCATCGCGCTTGCGGGAAGCGACTTTGGCTGGTTTGTGGCGTTTTAACGCGAGTAGTTACGACTTTCAATTGTTGTTGGGGCGATATGGAGATGAATGGGTATGGGGTGGAGGCTGGGCTGGTAATCTTGGCAATGCGGGATTTAAAGGAGAATTTACCCACTTCAAAAATGCCTTTGCGGGCACTTTGGGAGTGGATTATACTTTTTCCGGGGGGACTTACCTCAATGGGGGGTATTTGTACAACAGCAGCGGCAGTACCCGGTCTGACATTTCGGGATTATTTGGTTTTGAGCTTTCGGCCCGCAATTTATATCCCTATCGCCACGCCGTATTCAGTCAGGTCACGCATCCTTTGCATCCTTTGGTCAATGGATTTGTAGCCATTATCTATAGTCCGGTGCGGGTACATCCCCTGTTTTTGAACCCGGGAATCACCTGGTCTATCGCGACCAACTGGGACCTCGATGGCATTGGCCAATTCGTTTTTCAGCGTCAAGCTGGCTACCAAAGCCCCATTCAAGCCTTATTTCTGAGGTTTAAGTATAGTTTTTGAGCTGAATAGCCAGGCAATCCACGCTGGCCAGGTGATGGCTGAGCACCTGCCAGGTTGCGCCGTCATCCTCTGAGATAAACAGGTTGCCGGTACTTGTACCAAAAACGAGGGTCTGTCCTTGTCGGATGAGGGAATGGCGGAATACGATATCGAAGCAATACTCCTGGGGCAGTCCATTGCGCAGGGGGATCCAGGAAGCGCCGCCATCGCGAGTATGGCATACGCTGAGTGCCATGTTGTGTGCAATGCGCATTTCATCGCTCACAGCGGGGATCACCCATGCTTTGAGGGGGTCTTGGGGATCAATAGCCAGGGCAAAACCGTAGTAGGGAAAACCATCTTTACCCGACACATCTGTCCAGGTCTTCCCGGCATCTGTAGTTCTGTAAATACCACAGTGATTTTGCTGCCACATCACCTCGGGTTGGCAGTCGCAGGCCAGGAGCAGGTGGGGGTCATGGCCGATCTCTACATTTGGATTAGGGAGGTAAGCTGCTTTGAGTCCTTTGTTGCGCGGCACCCAGGAAGCGCCTCCATCGGTTGTCTCGAACACCCCTGCGCAGCTAATCGCCACATACACATGATTAGAATCGTTGGGATTCACCACGACAGAGTGGATAAAAGGTTGGTCGCGTCCTGCTCCGAACCACTCGCGCTGTCGGCTTGGATGATCCCATAAGCTGTTTACCAGTTCGAAGTGATTACCCCCATCGTGGCTCACAAACAATCCGCCGGGTTCGGTACCCATCCAAAGGGTTTCGGGTTGATCATTTCCCCCTTTGGCCAGCACCCATATCTTTTTCAGGAAAGCTGGTTTATCGGGTTTGATGCATGCCCCTGTCGGATAGTTGGGGCAGGGAACGGACTCCCAGGATAGGCCTTCATCGAACGAGCGGTGTATTTTTTGTCCCCAGTGGCGATGTGCCAGACAAGCCCACCAGCAATGGTTTCTGTCGTCTATGAGGAGGGCAGAAACCGGGTACCCCGGAAAATGAACCGCGGCTACCTTCCATTTGTCTATATCTTTGCGGAACTCGATCAAGCCTTTTCCGGTTCCGACCAACACTTTTGAATCAGTGGGCCTTGGCATCGTGCGAGAAATTTATTTGATTTTGTCAGGATATAGGGGAACTCACTATTTTTACAAAAAATTTGCGCTTAAGTTACCATAATACCATAATTATTTTGCCATGAAAGACATTTTTCCCCAAATAAACAGGTGGGTTGCGGAAGGAAGAAAATTTGCTGTTGCCACGGTAGTGGGCACTTGGGGTTCCTCGCCCCGGCCGGTAGGTTCTTCGTTGATCATTGACGAAACTGGTGCCATGGCCGGATCGGTCAGTGGAGGTTGTGTAGAGGGTGCGGTTGTAAAAAAGGCACTTGAAATGTTGCAGGATCCGGAAGCAGGAGGTCGGCCGCTTCATTTTGGCGTAAGTGATGAAGATGCCTGGGCAGTAGGTTTGAGTTGTGGAGGCAAGTTGGATGTATATCTGGAACCTTTTGACTATGACAAGGGGGTAGCAGAGCGGTTGATTTATGAAACCCTCGCAGCAGCGCAAGCGCAAAACGGAGGATGTATTTATGCCACTGAAATAAAAGCAGGCAAAGCGCAGCATATCCTGATCAAAGCTGATGGCATTGCCATTGGGCAGCGGGAAGACGAGGCGGTAATCGAGATGGCCTTGCAGTTGTATCAAGAGCGCAAATCTGCCTTGGTCAACCTGGCGGGTCAGGACTGGTTCTTTGAAATATTCCCTCCCCGACCCCGGATGCTGATCGTTGGTGCTGCGCATATTACGGTAGATTTGGTGCGTTTTGCCAACATCTTTGGCATGGAGACTATCGTCATAGATCCTCGGCGGGTATTTGCCTCCAAGACCCAATTTGACGACGCCCCCCACCAGTTGTGGGACGAATGGCCGGCGGAAGTCCTCCCGAGGTTCCAGCTCGATCCTTACACTTATGCAGTCATCCTCAGCCACGACCCCAAAATAGACGACCAGGCCCTCCACGTACTGCTCCGCTCGGATGTCGCCTATATCGGCGCGTTGGGCAGCAAACGCACCCATGCCAAGCGCGTAGCCCGGTTGCAGGAAGCCGGTTATACCGAAAGCGAAATTGCCCGTATTCAGGCTCCGGTAGGGGTGGACATCAACGCCAAAACGCCCCGTGAAATCGCGTTAAGCGTCATGGCGGCAGTGATTCAGGCGCAGAATAGGTATTTGTGATGAAAGCTAAACACTTTGGTCAAGCGCCTTCCAGCTCAGGGTAACGCAGGATTGTCTTTCGGGGAAATCGCGGGCTGCGGCGAAGGCTTGCAGGTTTTCATCGAGGTCTTCGACCCGGACAGCGGTATCCGGGTTTTGGATGAAATCGAGAAAATGGCTGATTCGCGTTTTTGCGACAGCGATTTCCTGTTGTTCAATAATTTGCAGCAACACAGAGGTAGCTGCTTTGGAGATGGCACAACCGTAGCCTGTGAAATGTACGGCATCTATTTTTTTGCCGTCCAGGCTGAGAAATAGTTCAAATCGGTCACCGCAAACGGGATTATCGGCTTCTATGGCCAGGTCGAAGGTGTCGGGTTTTTCGTAATGGTAGGGAGACTTACTTTCCCGGATGATTACTTTTTGGTAGAGGGCTTTTATCTTGTCGTCCATGTTTTCAGGAGTTGAAAAATGACTGAATGTGATGTAGGGCTTGGATCAGTGCGTCTATATCTTCCTGAGTATTATAAATAGACAGCGATGCTCTTGCGCTGGCACCTGTGTCAAAGTGTTGCATCAGGGGCTGGGTGCAGTGGTGTCCTGCCCGGATGGCGATGCCTTCCTGCGCCAGGAAAGTGGCGATATCATGGGGGTGGATATCTTGCAGGGTAAACGAAATAATATGGCTGCGTTTTTGGGCTTCGCCCATGATTTTCAGGCCGGGAATTTCCCGGAGTTGTCTGATGGTGTAATCGGTGAGCTGGTCGAGGTGGGTGAGCCATTGGGGGCGGTTGAGGGTTTGCAGAAAATCCAAGGCTGCTCCCAGACCAATAGCTGCTGCAATGGGCGGCGTACCTGCTTCGAATTTGTGGGGGATATCGGCAAAAGTGGAGGAGTACAGTCCTACCTTTTTGATCATATCCCCGCCCGACTGATAGGGGGGCATTTGCTCGAGGAGTTCCTTTTTCCCGTAAAGGACACCGATGCCCGTGGGGCCATACATTTTGTGGCCGGAGCAAACCAAGAAGTCCATGCCCAGTTGCTGTACATCCATGGGGTATAGTGCGGCACTTTGGGCGGCATCTACGAGTACTCGGATGTTGCGTTGTTTGGCCCAGGCAATGATGGTTTCCAGGTCATTGATGTGTCCGAGGGTATTGGAGATATGTACGATGGCGATCAGTTTGATGGGGAAATCTGCCAAGGTATCGAGCTGATCCAGTTGGAGGTTGCCTGCTGCATCCATAGGCAAAAACCGCAGGCGAAGGTTGTGGTGTGCGCTGATTTGCTGCCAGGGAACCAGGTTGGCGTGGTGTTCCATGGGGCTGAGTAAAATTTCGTCACCGGGTTGGAGCAGACCACCTGCGAAAGCGGCCGCTACCAGGTTAATGCCGGCTGTGGTACCCTGGGTAAAGACGATTTCTTCCGGATGTGCTGCCCCGAAAAACTGTTGGACTTTCACCCTGGCATCTTCGTAGGCTTTACTTGCCCGGACGGCGATGGGATACAATCCGCGGTGTATGTTGGAACTGTAATTGCTGTAATAATCGTGCATTGCCTCGATTACAGGGGTAGGTTTGAGGGTAGTCGCAGCATTATCCAGGTACACAAAGGGGAGGTTTTCCTGCCTGTGCCAGGCAAAAATGGGAAATTGGTCGCGAATAGCGGGGATATCGGTATGGATCATTCCTGGGAGAAAATTTATGGCTCTAAAAATAGCGATTTGAGGGAACAGCTCCTATCGAAACCCCAAAAACAGCGGTATGTTTTTCCCGAAGGGAGGAAAAAGCGCAAATGTCCTAATATGTCCCGGAAAGGACAAAAAAAGCTGAAAATGAATCAAACGGGTGTGGGGAAAAAGGGAAAATTGTAATATAAGGTGGAAGCCACCTTAAGGTGCCTTCCACGTGATAGTCCTTGTTAATGCTTCTTTTTGGTAGAAAGGTAACTTTTACCGCCAGGAATTTTTTAGTTTGGGTAGTTTACCGCCAGGAACGCTTTCCAGTCTTCGGCCTGACTGCCGCGCATAACCCGGGGGATCTTGCTTTGCCCGTTGAGTTTGCCGGAGCTGCGCTGCCAATCGTAGAACAACTGGGAGGGGTGCAGGTGAACGACTGGTGGGCGGAGCATAGCGGATCGCTCGACTTTATAATCGTCATTGAGCCGCATCAGGGTTTGATCGAGTATATCCAGCACGGATTGGTGGTTGGCGGGTTCATCGCAGCCAATGTACCAATGGTGGGCGAAATGGTGATCGGTTTTTTCGGGAACCACGGCAAACTCCTTGATACTCACATTGAGTTGTTTTTCCACTTCCAGGATAGCCTGATTCATATTATCTACGGAAAGATGTTCGCCACAGAGGCTGAGGAACTGTTTGGTACGACCGGTAATTTGGATTTCAGCGCGTTCCCGATCGGTAAACCGGACGGTATCTCCTATTTTATAGCGCCAGGCACCTGCGCAAGTACTGATCACCAGGGCGTAATCGGTATGTTCGTTGACCTCATCGAGTGTAAGAATAGAGGGATCTTGTTTGATCACCCCGTCCTCATCAAAATTTTCCTCGGTAAAGGGGATAAATTCGAAATAGATTCCGCTGTTGAGTGCCAGTTTCATGCCGGCTGCCTGGGGTCTGGACTGGTAGGCCACGAAACCCTCGGACGCGAGGTAAGAATCCTGATAGACCAAAGGTTTTGCCAGCAAGCGTTCGAAGCTTTTGCGATAGGGTTCGAAGGCGATACCTCCGGACACATACACTTCGAGGCTGGGCCAGATCTCGTGGATATTATTGAGTTTGTAGTGGTTGACAACACTTTCCAGGGTCAGCTGCACCCATGAAGGAATGCCTACGATCACTCCGATATCCCATTTGTGGGCTTGTTCGGTAATAGCGGCTACCCGTTGATCCCAGTTTTTGAGTTTGGCAATCTGCGTACCGGGGCGGTAGTACTTACGCACCCAAATAGGAGGCTTACGCGCATTGATACCGCTCAGATCGCCGGCATAGGCGTGCCCCATATCTTCCAGGCTGGCGCTGCCGCCGATCATCAGCCACTCTTTGGCATAAATATCGGGTGACAAATCGTAAGAAGGCAGGCAGGAAAACATGCGAAGCGCTACCTGTCGCATGGCTCGCATCATGTCAATGGTTACGGGGATGTATTTGCTCGAGGCCCCTGTGGTTCCGGAGCTGAGCGCGAAGTATTTGACCCTGCCTTTCCAGCACACATTAGACGCTCCTTGCAGCGTTTTGTGCCACCACTGATCATAGATTTGGTTGTAATCAAAAATCGGAACGCGGCTGCGGAACGCTTGTTCGAAATTAGCGCTGTCCAACATAGATGAGAAGCCGTAGTGGGTGCCGAAGTCGGTATGTTGCGCCTTTTTGAGTAATTGCTGGAGTACTTGTCGCTGGAGGTCGCCCGGCGAGATGTGGCTTTTATCCAGTTGGTAAACAAGTTTCAGGCCGTTTTTGACCAATTTGCTGGCTACGGTCATCGCTGATGGATTAAAGTGAACAAATTACCTGAGTTGGAATATAAAGCTATGTGCATGAACTTCGTTTTTCCCCTTTTAGTTCCTTGGATCGGAAAACCGGGCTTTAAAAACCGCCTACAAAGTTCCTTATAATCATCCGGTTTGCGGGTGTCTTTTATGTTAATTAATTGTATATAAATTGTAATGATTGTTGTTATGATGTAGCTGCTGCGTTCGGGTATTCACTTTGCGAGTGGCAGCACCTCCGTCACGAGTGCAAGCAAGAACTTTCCGGGTTCTTCCAGCATAGGCACGTGGGCACTGAATTCGAAGGTGACAAACTTTTTGTAAGGAGCATTGATTTTGTCGAAATAGCTGCGAGCGGGTTCGTAGGGGGTATGGAGGTCGTGTTTGCCCATAAATAAGAGTATAGGAACTTCGAATTGCAGCGGCATGGGCTTGTTTTGGGTATTGCGCATAATTTTTCGGCTGACCCATGCCGTACTCACATGAAGTACCTCAATTGCCGCTGGTGTATAATCGGGCGATAGTTCCGGGAGCGAAAACAGGAGGTTGAAATCAGGTTTGCCGTACCAGCCTCCGTTGTAGAATCGGGCCCATTTTCTGGCGCGCAGCAGTTTGCCCACCGGGGTAGCGCCTTCAGGATTTGGGTAGGGGGCGATACTTTTCAACTCCTGGAGGGCGGTTTGGTTGTCGTCGGCCGTAGCCAGTTCGACCAAACGCTCGTAGAGGTACTGTTCCGGTTGGAGGTCAGTTACCTGTCCCATACCGATAAACGCGTGGATTTTTTGCGGAGCGGCGGCGGCCATTTCGATTCCGATTTTGGAACCGAAGGAATAGCCCAGTACAAATACTTTATCTTGGTTCAGGATTGCCCGAAGCGTATCAATTAGGTCGAGGCCATCCCGGATAATCAAATCCGGGCTTAGGTTTTGCGCAGCTACAGCAGTATCTGCGGACAGCCAGTTTTTTCCGGCGTACCGCTGATCCCATTGCACTACCGTAAAAAAGTCCTCCCAGGCGTTTTGAAAAGCCCAGCTAATAGGCATTACAGGACTGGCGGGTCCACCGTGTACAAACAGCAGTATCGGGTTATTTTTGTCTTTTCCGCGAACCGTTATCCATTGCGGCACATCGTTCAGGATCACTTCTTTGGATACTTCAATACCATTTGGCGTATGAATTTGACGAAGGTCACGGATGAGTGTTGTGGCTGCATCCTGTGTATGGAGCCTGCCTGCGGCAAAAAAACAACACAGACCGACCAGAATACAGCATCGGAGGGAAAAAAATGGTTGAATCATGGCAATGTGTGCGTTTGTGATCGTTTTGGAATAAAATTATTACTGGATAACTTTCCTAATTTAAAAAAATCCCCCTAATTTTGTGAGCCTTTTGGATAAGGGGTTAATTTTTTAATTCATTCAATCAATTTAAAACTCTATGTTGATTATTGACATTCGCGATGGCGAAAATATTGACAAGGCACTAAAAAGATACAAGCGTAAGTTTCAGAATGCAGGTGTGATGAAAGAGCTTCGTAGAAGAAAAGAATTTGTAAAGCCTTCTATTGAGCGCAGAACAGAGGTGTTAAAGGCGGTGTACAAAGAAAAACTCAAGCACGACAGCGAAGAGGGAATATAATTTTGGGGTTTCTCCTTATTTTGCCCTTACGGATGTCACCAGCACAATTTCTAAAAGTTTATGGGTCAAAGGAAAAATTCCGTCAGAGTTGATCTCAACCTGAACATCCGTGGGTTGAAGAAGTCAGCTACGCTGGCGATAAACGAAAAATCACGAGCACTTCAGCAGGCAGGTAAGAAAATTTACCGATTGGGCTTCGGCCAGTCTCCCTTTCCGGTTCCTGAACCTGTCGTGCAGGCGCTTCGCGAAAATGCTCATCAGAAAGATTACCTTGCCGTAAAAGGGCTGCTTCCGCTTCGGGAGGCTATCGCTGAGACTTATAAGCGCAGGCAGCAGCTGTCGGTTGATCCTGAGGATGTGTTAATAGGTCCCGGGTCTAAGGAATTGTTGTTTTTGTTGCAATTGGTATATTATGGTGACCTGGTCATTCCGACTCCGAGTTGGGTTTCCTATGCTCCGCAGGCACTCATTGTGGGTCGGCGGGTGAATTGGGTAAAGACGCATCAGGAAAACGACTGGCGGCTTACGCCGGAAGAAATAGCTGCTTTGTGTGAGCAGGATCCCGAGCGCCCCAGGATTGTCATTTTGAATTATCCTTCCAACCCTACAGGAGCTACTTATACGGTAGAGCGATTGAAAAAGATTGCCGAAGTGGCACGCAAGTACAAGTTGATTTTATTGGCAGATGAAATTTATGGAGAGCTGCATCATTCGGGGCAGCACGTTTCGATTGCCCGGTTTTATCCCGAAGGCACTATTGTGAGTTCCGGTTTGTCTAAATGGTGTGGAGCAGGCGGATGGCGACTGGGATTCTTCGTCTTTCCGGAGTCTTTGCGCTGGCTGCTGGATGCCATGGCGGTTGTTGCCAGCGAGACATTCACTTCTACAAGTGCACCTATTCAATATGCAGCGGTAGCTGCTTTCCAGCAAAATCCTATGTTGGAAGACTATCTGTCCAAATCTCGCCGAATCTTAAAATTCATTGGAAAGGCTATACATAGCCAATTGGAGGCGTTTGATGTAAAAGCCCCCAAGCCCCAGGGAGGGTTCTATTTGTTTCCCAATTTCGAGGCCTATCGGGAAAAGCTAAGTCAAAGGGGGATTCATGATGCAAGTCAGCTTTGCGATCGAATGCTTGACGAAATCGGGGTTGCACTATTGCCGAGTTACGATTTTGGTCGCCCCTCAACGGAACTGACAGCACGGTTGTCCTATGTTGACTTTGATGGTGCCCGTGCCCTTGAGGTACTGGATAAAGAATATGCGGACAAAGAACTCGACCAGCGCTTCCTGGATCTTTGCTGCTCAGATATGATGAACGCAACCATGTTGATGCGGGACTGGTTGACCAATTGATTTTTTTTATCGGGTTTTTGGGATATAATTTTTTTTTCATCAAAATTATTCAGACCTTAGAGCCAAACTAAAAAAACAGTCACATTCGTACAAAAAACTGTACAATTGTAGCTGAATTGAAAAAGCAAATACGAATTGTTTGATTTTAGTTTATAACCTAATTGTTTGTATGACTCCCATGAATGTTGATCTTCGGATTGTCTCTGATGAATCCGGCGCATCCGCGTCTGGAGGTTTGTATATATGTAATGTTTGTTGATTTTAATTTAGATGCTCTGTGTAACCCACAGGGCTTCAGTAGTTTTGGCTAATTTTTGTATCCATATTTTATAACCTAAATTGTTTAACAAATTGTAGTCT
>JANQWK010000027.1 GCA_030729925.1 Saprospiraceae bacterium | reverse complement strand
AATCAAAATTTACAGTTATTGCCTTCGCTGTCTCAAATTTCCTCCTATAAATTCTAGTCATTAATGTGGTAACCCGAGAAAAGTCATGGCCCCAGAGTGACGATCATCACTGATTCGGGGGGTTGATCTGACTAACTTTCGATTGTCAAAAGGAAATAAGCGTAGGGAAAGGGGTAGAAAGCTTAAGTCCGCATTGAAAGTATAATCGGGTGATTTTTAGGGAATATTGTGAAGCAAGCCATAGTGCTTGCTTCTTTTGTTAGCAGCGGGATCAACAAGAATCGGCTTATTTTGTTAAATTTGCAGCAATAATTGATATGATACAGACTGATATAATCATCGTAGGTTCCGGCCCGGTAGGCCTCTTTGCTGTTTTTGAAGCTGGTTTGCTCCAGATGCGTTGCCATTTGGTAGATGCCCTGCCCATTCCGGGCGGTCAGCTCTCAGAGATTTACCCTAAAAAACCGATTTACGATATCCCTGGTTATCCATCTATCCTGGCCGGTGAGTTGGTTGACCGACTGATGGAACAAATTGCTCCTTTCAAACCTGGTTTTACGCTGGGAGAGAAGGCCGAGCACTTGACCCGACTTGAGGATGGATCCTGGCTATTGGAAACGGATGCGGGAACGCAGATTAAAGCACCCGTAGTCGCTATTGCTGCCGGACTAGGCGCTTTTGAACCGAGAAAGCCACCCATTTCCAATATAGAGGATTACGAGCGGAAGGGCGTTGCTTATATGATTAAAGAGCCCGAAATGTACCGCGGTGAGAAAGTGGTGATTGCTGGAGGAGGCGATAGTGCCTTGGATTGGTCTATTGTATTGTCAGAAATTGCAGAAGAGGTTGTTTTGGTACACCGACGCTCGGCTTTCCGGGCGGCTCCGGATAGCGTAGAGAAGGCCATGGATTTGGCTAAAGCAGGAAAGATCAAACTGGTTACCGAAGCTCAAGTGGTAGGCTTGGGCGGGGAAGATCGCCTTTCGTTCGTGGAAATCGAGTATAATAATGGAACACGTGCCGAGTTGCCCACTGCCCATTTTATACCTTTGTTCGGGTTGATACCTAAATTAGGGGTTCTGGCAGACTGGGGACTGGAATTGGAAGAAAACGGGGTTCTTGTAAATACCTTCGATTATAGTACAAACCTTCCCGGGGTGTTTGCCATTGGTGATATCAATACCTATCCGGGCAAACTAAAGCTGATCCTATGCGGATTCCATGAGGCCACCCTGATGTGTCAGTCTGCATTTCGGATTATTAATCCCGAGAAAAAACTGAGCCTCAAATATACGACCGTTCAAGGTGTGAAGGGATTTGAAACCGCTAACACGTAATTTAAAGCTCCGCTCATGAGCAAAAGTGCGGCTCTCATAACAGGTTCTTTGCTGCTGATCATGGTCTGTATTATCGTTATCTTATTAAGCAAAAGCCCTACGTTGGTAGCTGTTTCTTACTTTGTGATTCCGGTAATTATTATGGTTCAGTCCTTCCTGATCTTATTTATGAAGGATGACAGCAAGCCTGCTAATCCAGAGGATTGGTATGAACACTGAAAATTTTTTCTTCTCGTCATAAAATTTCCAGAAGCTGTTGTTTTTCCTCCCTATCGGGAAAAATCTCAAAAAAAGCTTTGAGATTTGGTTACTTTTCGGAGGGTCAAATGTATTAATGAGGGTAATCAGGTGCAAGCCACCTTAAGGTGCCTTGCACCTGATTAACAATAAATTGAAAATCAAATAAATATACATTTTGATTCAAAATTGATGGGGTGGATATATTTTAATTTTTTTTACAATGGTCAACATTAGCGTTTACGACAGGGACGGGGCTTTACATAGCTGGGAAGTTCCTACTGACATGGATCTCAATTTGATGGAGTTGTGCAAGGCAAATGAGTTGCCTGTGGAGGGTACTTGTGGGGGTATGGCGCTTTGTGCGAGTTGTCATGTGTATGTTGAGAGCAGCCATGATTTGCCGCCGGCGAGCGAGGATGAGGAAAATATGCTGGATGAGGCGTTTTTTGTAAAATCCAATTCCAGGTTGGGTTGCCAAATCAAGATTACGGATAAGATAGAGGGCTTGGTGGCACGATTGGCGCCAGTGAGTGGGTGATGAGGGTTACTGCAGCAGGAGTTCTGCTGTGAAGGTTTCGTGGTCTTCCGCATACAAGCGGAAGCCGTGTCTTTCGTATAATGCATACATGGCCTTGTTTTGTTTGAGCAGGGTACCATAGATCCTTCGGTAGCCGCTTGCCCTGGCAATTTCGATGATATACGCCATCATGTGGGAGCCTAATCCTTGGCCTTGCCAGGTATCTGCGATCACAATGGCGTTTTCGGTACTATCGTTCCAAGCGTCTCCTACGCATCGGACTACCCCGATCAAATGTTTTTTTCCGCTTGCGGATTCAATTTCAGCCACAATGGCCATTTCCCGGTCGTAGTCAATGTGGGTAAAGCGACTGAGCATATTGTGGTCGAGGCTGTGCAGGTATCCGAAAAATCGGAAATAGATGGTTTCCTTGGACAGGTAATCAAACAACTCGGCTTCCAGAGGTTCGTCTTCTGGTCTGATGGGGCGCAGGGTAACAGGTGTGCCATTGCGAAGGACAATCGTTTTAATATATTGCCGGGGGTATGGGCTGATGACCAGATGTTGATAAGGCTTGGTTACCAAGGAATTGGATTTGGGGTCTAGGATTACGCTGGCATCAATGACAATCCCCTCGTGTTCATCAATAGCAAAGGGATTGATGTCAATCTCCAAAATTTGGGGAAAATCCATAACCAGGTAGGCAAAACGGTAAAGTAAGAAGAGGAGATCCTGGATGTTAATCCCCGGCATCTTGCGATAGCCCTGCAGGAGTGCATATATTTTGGTTTCCTGAATCAGATGCCGGGCAAGTGCCATGTTAAGCGGAGGAATGCCTGCATTTTGGTCTTTGAAGATATCTACAGCGATACCCCCCATACCGAACACAATCAGAGGGCCGAATACCTCGTCTCTTTTGGCTCCGATAAGCAGTTCGTGCCGTTTGGTACACATTTTTTCGATGAGTATGCCTTCTATTTTCGCCTGTGGCTGAAGCTGCTGTACTTGTTGGAGCATGTTTTCAACCGCACGAACCACTTCTTCCGGGCTGCGGAGATCGAGTTGTACACCTCCTGCTTCGGTCTTGTGCAGAATATCAGGAGAGGCAATCTTTGCGGCTACCGGGTAGCCCATTTGTGCTGCCGCGTCTGCTGCTGCCGAACCGTTTTGAACGAGCACCCCCTGGTTTACCCTGATATCGTAGCAGGCAAGGAGTTCCATGGCGTGGCGCTGATCGAGTTGGTAGCGACCTTCACTGAGGTGTTGCTGGATGAGCAGTGCTGCTTTTTCCTTATTTGGGGAAAATGCCTGGGGGATGCTACCTGGGGTTTCGTACAGCAGGTCAATGTTTTTTTTGTAGTGAAACATATTCATAAATACCTCCACGGCACTTTCCGGGAAGCGATACACCGGTATTTGGTGAGCCTCGAGCTCCGCTTTGCCCGCCTTTACTTCCTGGCTACCCATCCAGCAGGCAAGTAGGGTTTTGGGATATTTTCTGGCAAAAGCGGACATCGCTTTTGCGACAGCAGTACCATGTTCTGCAGCTTGGGGAGTAAGGATGACGAGCGCTCCATCTACGTTTTCCTGGGCAAGACAATCTTCGACCAGCGCAGCAAATTCTTGCACGCTGACTTCATCCGCAGGCGATTGTTTGCCCGTCCACGATTTTGGGAGCAAGGTATGCATGCGATCTTCCAGTTCAGCCGATAAGCGTGCAGGTTGCCCACCCGCTTGAACCAGGTAGTCCGTAGCAAGGATTGCAGGCCCTCCTGCATTGCTGATGATAGCCAGTCGGTTGCCCTTGGGATAGGGCTGCATGGCAAAAGCCTGTGCGAGATTGAATAAGGCGGCTACCGTATTGACCCGAACAATTCCGGCCCGCTTGAAAGCTGCTTCAAAAGCCGCATCTTCCCCCGCTATATTTCCGGTATGGGACAATGCAGTAAGTGCCCCCTCTTTACTTTTCCCCGGTTTTAATACAATAATGGGTTTGGAACGTGCAAATGCCCTCGCTGCACTCATAAAAGCCCTGGCATGGGTGAGGGTTTCCATGTAGATCAGGATGCAGGCAGTGCGCCCGTCGGCACCAAAGTAATCAATGAGGTCGTGATAGCTGGTATCTATCATGGAGCCTATCGAAACAAAATGGCTGAAGCCAAAGTTGCGCTCTCCCGACCAGTCCAGAATGGCATTGCACAACGCACCACTTTGCGAAATGAATGCTATTTTGCCCGGAAGGGCAGTCTGAGGCGCAAAAGTTGCGTTTAAGCCCAAAGCAGGGTGTATAAAACCCAGACTATCAGGCCCAATGACCCTAAGGCCATATTTTTTTACGCTCCTGCGTATATCTTCCCATAAGTGCTTGTCTGCGTCTCTAAAACCGGAGGAAAGGATGACGATCCCTGTGATGCCCGACCGACCGCATTGTCGTACAATTTTGGGTACCGTTCGGGCAGGGGTAGCGATAATGGCAAGGTCAATACTGTCCTGTATATCCCGAATACTGCGGTATGCCAAATACCCCTGCACCTGGTTGTATTTTGGATTGACCGGATAAATCTTACCCTTAAACGAACCGCTTATGAGGTTTTGCATGAGCAAAAACCCAATAGATCCCTCCCGGTTGGAAGCTCCAATCGCTGCTATGGTTTTGGGGTAAAAAATTTTATCCAAGGTTCGTTTCATACCTGTCAGATATTCCAGTATTTCGATAGCGAAGATAACCCGGAGTTGAGATGAATCTCGAAGGTCTGCCAAACCCTGAAATCGCTTTCTGTTTCGTGCTCTTCAAAACGTATGGCATTCCCATTGATGCCATCCATGAAATTATACACCGCCGCAGGTAAGTACTGGGTATTGTAGCCACCTTCCAGGGTGGCAAAAAAAGATTTGAAGTGCTTGCGAACCAGAACCCCCAATTTGTAATACGTGCCCAAACTTAGCCGAAGATCCAGCAATAAATCGTATTGATGCCCGTCGAATCCCGCAGAAATGGCCACTACGTCGGGATTAAATGCTTGCGCAATAGGCAAATAAGATGCTATGGCTCGCCAAAAAACATCATCTCCGCTGCCAGGCGGGAGCGGTACGTGAAGGGTAAATCCCTCCCCTTTTCCCTCCCCTATCTCATTGACAAAGCCATGCCCGGGAAATGCCGGATATTGGTGCAAGGACCAATACATCACCTGATCCGATCCGTAGAAAATATGGGAAGTGCCATCTCCCAAATGGCCATCAAAATCAAAAATCAATACCCGCTTTCCTTCTTGGGCCAGATGCTGGCTGGCAATGGCTATGTTGTTAAACAAGCAAAATCCACTGGCTTTGTTGGGATAAGCATGGTGTCCGGGCGGTCTAACCAGCGCAAAATCTCCTTGCTGCGCCGCTTCAAGGGTGGCTCCCACGGCATATACAGCAGCTTCATAACTTCTCGCAGAAGTAACAGTGTCCTGATCCAAATGAGCAGCAAACCGGCAGGCATCCTTTACCTGGTTGATATAGTCCGCCCCGTGAACCAGTCCCAGGTAGGAACTGCCATCCAGCGAAGTGTTGGAGTAAGGAAGGTTGAAAGCCTGCAGCCGCCTGTGACTTTCAGGGTGCATGCCCGTATGGTGTTCCAAAAAAATGGGGTTGTACAGCAATTTCATTCCAATAGCTTCAAGTGTTTCAGAGAAAGTTACACTTTTTTGGACTTAACTGGATATTTTGAGACATTCCGATACCGATTTATGGGCTGCCATTCACTCCCAAAAGGACAGGCGCTGGTTTTCTTCCACCTTAAAGGGTGTTGATTATTTATTGACGATTGTCAGACAGCTACCTGAAAAGTATCAGTGCAATTGCCCAATTTTTTGCTTACCTTGAAGTATTTCAAAATCAAAAGTTAGTGCTATGATCATTTCAGATGACAAAACCCTGCGGGAAATACAGCTTGCGTTTTCCGAAAAATTTACCAACCTGAAGCTTGAGTTCTATGCGGAAGCGCACGAGGAAGGGGAGGGTACTTCGGCACGTTCTCTTTTGGATGTGAACCAGACGCTTGCAGCAGTGAGAAGTGTACATACAGCCGGGAACCTGAGTATAGACGGGCACAAGCTAGTTAAAACGCTCGAACAGGATTTTTTGGAACAGTTTGGTCTTAATGTACAGGTGTTCCGCAAGTCGGGCGATTTGTGGCTGCAAACGACTTCCACCGATTCTTGGTCACTTTCCGATCAAAATAAAAGAGGTACCGAGGAGTAGAAGCTATCCCAGATTTTTTCTTTTTATAATTTAAAAACATGCAAAAGATTTTATGTCCGGTTGATTTTTCTGAAACTTCAAAAAATGCCCTGCACTATGCCCTGGGTCTCGCGAAGGTATGGGGGACAAAAGTTGACCTGATCCATGTTTATCACCTGGAGTCCCGCGATGCAGCATCGGTTCCCTACCATGAGGTGGATGCTTTGCTGGAAGCGCGCAAACAAAAGGTAGATCAAGCGTTTGTAGCGTTTACAGCAGATGTGGACAAGCAGTTCCTTGGACATTTCTTTAAGGCTTATGGCATCTTTACAGGGCTGGAGATTTCCGATGTTACCCGCGATGGAGATTATGCACTCGTAGTGATGGGGACGAAGGGGGACCGCAACAGCTTTGAACAGCTTTTGGGAAGTGTGACCACCGATCTGATGACGCGGTCCCATTGCCCTGTGATGGCGATTCCTGCCGGTACTACTTTTGAGCCTGTTCATACGGTAGCTTATGCGGTTGATGCGGATGCGTTTGATCCCGAACGCGGTACAACCACGCCACTGGGCGGACTCCTTTCTTTTACAGCGCATACAGGCGCCAAGCTTCATGTGGTGCATGTGGCAGCTGATTATCCCCTCCAGGCTGCTACTTACGCAGTGATCCACGATGACTCGGTTATGGAAGGTCTGGAGGCATATATACAACTCCACGCGATACAGGTACTGGCTATGTATGTTCCCAAGCGAAGACTCTGGGAGCGCCTGTTTCACAAAAGCAGAACCCGCGCTATGGTTTTTCATACCAGCATACCCCTGCTGGTTTTTCATGGTTGAAATACAATATACCGTGCTCCTGAAAAATTGTATTATCCTGGTAGGAGGCTTGCCCGGTTCCGGGAAAACGACTTTTGCCAAGTCTTTGGCTACCAGAATCAGTGCCAGACATATCAATAGCGATGAAGTCCGAGCTGCCCATCATTTGTTGGGTGACTACAGCACCGCTACCAAGAATGAAGTGTACAGGTTAATGTTGCAACAAGTGGAAAACTGGGTTAGTGAAAGCCACACCGTGGTTATTGATGCGACATTTTACCTCGCACAACACCGGCAAGAATTTTTCACCTTGGCCAACCGATACCGCCTTTCTTTGTTCTTTTTCCTGATTATAGCAGATGAAGAGACGATTCGCGATCGGGTGTCCCGTAAACGCCCACTTACAGAAGCCGATTTCGCAGTTTATCAAAGGGTTAAAAAGGCTTTCGAGCCACTTGATGTTCCCTACTGCAAACTGGATTCTTCCCATACAGATCTCGAGCAGATGCTGAATGTCGCTTCCAATTATTTAAATGTAATGCCAAACGATGGATTACCAAGAACTTAAGGCATGGATGACCGCGCTGCAAGCGCAAAAAAAAGATCCGACCATGGCGTTGTTGGAAACCCACGGCGCTTGGATTGTTTTGCACGATGTCTATGCTTACAAGGTAAAAAAACCAGTAAATCTTGGCTTTCTGGATTTTTCAACCCTCGAAAAACGCAAGTTTTTCTGCGAGGAGGAACTTAGGCTTAATTCACGCCTGACGAATATCTACTTGAGGGTTATCGGTATTTTTAATGTAAATGGTGTGTGGGAAATCGGCTCAATGGCTGGTTACAAAGATAAAGTACCTCTGGAGTTTGCCGTACAGATGCGACGTATGGATCCCCTATTGCAAATGGATAATATGCTCCACCATGATAAGGTTACCAACAAGCATATTGCTGCTATTGCACATCAACTGGCTAATTTCCATAAGAGCAGTCCCCCCTCAGCCCAGCCGGCAACTACATCTGACCTGCGGGAAGCATTCAATGATATTCGCTCTGTCAAACCCGCTTTGCAACAATTACCGCAATCTTTTTTTTCCGAAGGAATAGACCACATGATCGTGACAGGCCAACAACTGCTGCAACGACTCGATAGCCGGATGGTAGAACGAAATAAGTCAGGCTGGATTCGCGATGTACACGGAGATGTGCATAGCGGAAATATTTTCCTCGCCGATCCTCCCGTTATTTTTGATTGTATAGAGTTTAATCCCGACTTCAGAGCCATAGACGTGCTCAGCGAGATCGCATTCCTATGCATGGATCTGGAACGCTTCCAACGCCCCGACCTGTCGTCCCTTTTTCTCAACGCTTATCTTCAGTCCATAGCCGCTATCCAGGTTCCCGAAGATGAAGCGCTCCTGCATTTTTATAAATTGTACCGATTAAATATCAGGATTAAAGTCAAAACCATCCAGGCCACTCCCCACTTAGATGATCCCAAACATCAACAAGACTACTTGCAAAAAATACAACCCTATTTCTCCTTGCTTAAGGAATATATCGCCCTTGCGGAACAATTATGCAGTTAAATCTTCGATAGTCTGAATTAAAGCTTCCATACTCACAGGCTTGATCAGGTAGGCGTCAGCCGCAGATTTTAAGCCCCGCTCCAAATCGTCCTTTTGGGATAAAGCCGACAGAAAAACAAATGGAATTTGACAGGTAGTCCCATCTCGCTTCAAAAGATCCAATACTTCGAAACCGTCTGTCTTGGGCATTTTGACATCGCAAACAATAATATGCGGCATATTCCGACGGGCAAGCTCGAAACCATCTTTCCCGTTAGTGGCAACAAGAATATCATAGCCCTTGAACTCCAGGAATTCAGCTATATTTTCCCGCACCATGGGAGAGTCCTCTATGATCAGCACCTTTTTCATGGGCATGAACTAGTTGTCACGTAATTTTATGCCTTAAATTAACTGATTTTTTTAAATAGATAGGCGAATTTTCGCAAAAAAGTAAAAAACTGAGAATGGCTGCAGAAAGGTTTTATTCCACGGTTATGCCTAACCCTCCTTCGGAGGGATGTTTGAGCTGCAACATTAAAGGGTAATAGATAGGGCTATTTTTATTTTTAATATCTTGATTTTCAAACAAATAATTTATTTTTTTCAAATGAAAGTACTGATGGTGGTTACTTTTTAGGAAAACAAAGTATTAACAAAGGTAAATCAGGTGGAAGCCACCTTAAGGTGCCTTCCACCTTTAAGAATTTTAACCTGGTTTTTCCACTCCTTTTCGAGAGAAATTCATCCTTTTTCGGACAAAAACCGGACAGTTCAGGGCAATAGGATCACGATTTCGCAAAAGCTCCTTTTTTGTCTTCAAAAATCAGGTTGACAGTTTTCTGAAAATCAGAAATTTCGGGCTTGCAAGGCCAAAACAGGTACTTTGGTATGGTAGGCCATTTGTTTGGTTTGGCTGTAGTTGAACAATTCCTGTATAAAGTTTCGCTTTCGGGTGACCATAGTGAGCAGGTCCATGTTTTCTGCTTCGAGGAAATCGCCCAGGGTTTGTTCTATATGGCTACCCTCGAGGACTCGGTATTCGAGGTCAGCGGTTTCTCCGATGGCAAGTTGGAGTTTTTCCATGCGTTTCAGGTAAGTTTCGGTGTGGCTGGTATCCACATGCACGCAAAAAACTTTTGCAGAGAAGTCATGGGCAAATGCGAGTACCTTTTTCAGGGCAGGAAGGTCTTGCTCCTTGAAATCGGTAGCGAAGGCAATGCGGTCAAGTTTTCCATCGAAACTGGCAGCTTCAGGTATGGCAATGACCGGACAGGGAGCATTTTCCATCACTTCGGCAGCAACACTTCCAATAAGAATTTCTTTCAGGCCACTGGCACCCTTGGTTCCCATCACAATGAAGTCTATCTGTTCGCTGGTCGCCAACCGATTGATGGCATCCAGCGTTTCACCAGCCTTTACGGTATAGGAAACGGGTATGTGGCTCAGGTGGTTGCTCGCTGCAATGGCATCGAGGTGGGGTAGGTTTTGCTGGAAGCTGCTATATGCTTCCTTTTCTATGCTTTCATAGACTTCTTTGATGGTATTGGGAAGGTTCCTTTTGAGTTGGGGCAGCTCGTAGAGGTGTACGACCAGAATGGAGGCCTTGAGGGTATCGGCCATCTGAAGGGCATAAAGAAATGCGTTATCTGCTGCGGGACTGAAATCCGTGGGGAAGAGTATTTTTTTCATGGTAAATTTGGTTTTATCAGGCGGATGAATCTTTAAATGCGAAGCTGAGCAAGTCAAAAGTGGTTACGATACCTGCGAGTTTGCCGTTCTGGTCCATAATGGGAATAGCGTGGAATAAGTTTTCCCTGAAATAGGCTGCGGCAGTAGCGATGGTGTCATTGGTATTCAGGGTGGCTAATTGTCGGGCCATGACATCCTCCACGAGCAGGGATTTTAGCACAGCCTGGTTGTATGCTTCTGACTGGGCAGACTTGAACAGCGTCAGACTGTGTAGTACTTTGTGATAATCGCTGGTACTTACAATGCCTGCCAGTTGGTGCTGCTGATCCAGTACCGGTATGTGGTGGATGTTGTTTTGACTGAATAGGTCTTTTACCACGGTCATGTTGTCCTGGGTTCTTACCGTAATAACGGGACTTGACATGATTTCCGAGAGTAGTGTATTTTTATCGAACATACCTTTCAGGTTTATCAGTAAATGGTAATGGAATCTGCAAGCGGAGATTCAAAACTGTATTTTAGCAGATCATGTGTGGTGATCAGCCCGATGAGTGCATTGTCTTCTACAATGGGCAAGGCATGGAATTTATTGGCCAAAAAGATGTCTGCGGCTAACCCTACGGAATCTTCAGGTTCCAGGTGCATAGGAAATTCTGTCATGATATCCCTGGCACTGAGATGCCTGAAAGTGTCAGATCCCGGGTTGCCTCCAACCTGCTCAACGTCTGCAAGCCTTTCGAGCTTGAGGAGATCCTCTTTGCTGATGATACCTACCAAGACCTGACCGGGGTTTACCACCGGCAAGTGATGAAATTGGTGCGTGTCAAAGATTTCTTTGATTTTATATACGGTATCGTCCGGGTCAACGGTCATCAGTCGGGTAGTCATGATTGCCCGGATGGAAGTATTGGGATTCATATTTTATTGTTTTTATATCGTTTGATCCTCCAGCTGTTACTGAATAGCAATCTTTTTGGTGGTATGATCGGCCAACTTTGCTTTCAGCGGAATGCTGATTTTGAGCAAACCACTGTCATAAGTAAAAACTTTCCATCATTTCGTAGAAAGCCGGAAAGAGATCTTTGTTTTTCCATTTGACCAATGACATAAATCCTCCTTTTTTTGATGATTGAATTCCTATTCAAGTTAATCCAGTAAGAGGTTTTTGCCACTGATCAAAGTTTGGTTCCGATGGTGACTTTTCTCAGTAAGACCGGAGGCAGCAGATCATTTCGTGTGTAAAACCAGCATCGGCAGCTTGCTGTGCAGCGCCATTTGACGGGTTGCGCTTTTGTGGAGGAGCTTTTCCCAAAAACTGCGTTGTTGGTTGACAAAAACGAGGAGGTCAACAGCATGTTCCCGAGCGTAGGACAACAAACCTTCCATCACGGACGGGCTTTGTACCTCGGAAAAATTAACGGCAATATCCGGAAACTTTTCCCGGAACAGGGTATCAAATACGAATTCCTCTATGGCCAGTGCTGCTTCAGACTCCTCCTGGACGTGCACAAAATGCAAGTCTGCGTGAAAATGCTCGGTGAGGGAAGCAGCCTGGAGGATGTGTTCTGTGTCAAGTGTATCCTGATGTGTCGCATACAGTACATTGCTGAAACGCTTGAAAGAGATGCCGTCGGGAATGAGCAATACGGGGCAGCTCGTCTTGAGGGAAACGCTCGATGAGACACTTCCAAAGAGTTTATCCAGCATACCATGCTCTCCTATCGTACTCATGACCACCAGATCGAATTTTTCGTCGTCTGCTATCCGGATGATTTCCTCTACGGGAAAACCCAGGATGGCTTCCGTCTCTACGGCTACACCCGCACTAGTATAGACATCTTTATCTGCCGGAGGCAATTGCACAAAACGCTGCAGGCGCTCTGCTACTGCGGCCTGGTGTGCTTCGATAGGCTCTACGATCACCGGCTGATTGGGGTCAAATGCCAGGGAATAGCAATGGATGACCTTAATATCAGCACCAAAGTCCTTCGCCCAATTGCGGGTAAATTCCAGGGCATTTTTAGATGCAGCCGAAAAATCGGTGGGGAAGAGAATTCTTTTCATATCGGAAAGCTTCGTTTTTTTGAATAAGGTGGCCTGAAAAAGTTTGATCAGGTCATCCACATCCGGTACTACTTTTTGGAAGGCTACCCTCCCATTGACGATCAGCGCCGGGATACCCGAAATCTTAAAGTGGATAAGATCCTCGACTTCCCAAATTTCTTCCACTTCCACATCTAAATGTAACGCTTTTAGTGCTTCCTGTGTATTTTTTTTTAAGTTGACCGTTTGTCTGTAGTCTTTAATGCCCAAAATTTGGATCAGTATCATCAGCGGGTTTTATGAAGGTAGCACCGATTGGTAATCACCGGGATTGACCGGCTCGTCAGCAATTTTTTTGATAATATCGTAAGTCGTAACAATACCTACGAGTTCTTCGCCATCAAGGATAGGTACGGCGTGGAAGCGGTTGATTTTGAAGATGTCAATGGCAGAGCGGATGGGATCCCGATGGTCTAGCTTGGCAAGCCCGCGGGTCATGATATCTTCCGCTTTGAAAGTCCTGAGGCGCGCACTGTCCACAAACTGATCCTCCGCATTTTGGCTGTATCCCCTCATAAAATGTAAAAAATCCGATTTGCTGATCATCCCCACAATATTTTTGAACTTGACCACGGGGATATGGTGGATGGCATGCTTGTCAAAAATGTCCTTGATCGCAACCAATTTTTCTTCCGGATTAACCGTAATCAGGTTCTTGGTCATAATACTCGATATGGGAGCCAGGATATTCATAGGTGTAGGATTGAGGTTTATACATGAAGCTACAAGATCCAGGCTTGTGCAGCGAATTTGAATGACTTTTGTCAATTGGCAAAATTGATTTATATCAATTTACTAACTTCATGGTTTTGCTTAATTTGTAGAAATTTTTTACTGTGGAGTCGGACAAACTCATATCAGAAACGAGCCTTTTGTTGAAGGCTATTTTTAATGCGGCCATAGATGGCATCGTGACAATCAGCCGGGAAGGTATCATAGAGACCCTTAATCCAGCTGCAGCGCGTTTGTTCGGGTACGATCCCGAAGAGGTGATCGGTCGAAATGTCCATATCCTGATGCCCGCTCCCTACAAACAGTCGCACGATCAGTATATTTCTAATTACCTGGAAACCGGCAGGCGCAAGATCATCGGTATCGGCAGGGAAGTGGAGGGTATCCGCAAAGATGGCTCGATATTCCCCATCCGCTTGGCAGTGAGCGAAGTGATTATTGACGGCCGGATTAGTTTCGCAGGGATTATCCACGATTTATCCGATGTCAAAGCCGCCGAGGCCCATGTGCTCCGACTAAACCGGGAACTGGAGGAGCGGAACGAAAATTTGGAACAACTGATTCTCGAACGGACTGAAAAGCTCGCTAATGCGGTGGATCGCCTCCTGGCTACCAACGAACAGCTCGGCAATGAGGTGCGGGAAAGAGAGGTCGTTGAAAATAGTCTGCGCCAGCGGGAAACCGAACTCGAGGAGGCACTGGATAAAGAAAAGGAACTGAATACCCTGAAAAGCCGCTTCGTTTCCATGGCTTCGCATGAGTTTCGCACTCCCCTGAGTACAATCCTGTCTTCCATCGAACTCGTAGAGGCTTATCTGGATGCAGGCAATTCGAAAGCCCTCAAGCATATCAACCGGATCAAAAATTCAGTTACCACCCTGACGAGCATTCTCAATGATTTCCTTTCTCTGAGCAGACTGGAAGAGGGAAAGGTCGAGGCACAGCCAGAGCGGTTCCAGTTGAGCGATTTTTGCCTGGCAGTAGTGGACGAAATGCGCGGACAACTCAAAAGAGGACAACAACTGATCCACGAGGAAAAAAATGTCGGCCAGGAGATCTTTCTGGACAAAAAATTTCTTAAAATCATTTTTTTTAACCTGATTTCCAACGCAATTAAGTATTCCCCAGAGGGAAAACCGATTCGGTGCACGACTTCCCTAAGGGACCAGACCTTATCTATTGTGATCCAGGACGAGGGCATGGGGATACCCCGAGAGGATCAGCCGCATTTGTTTACCCGGTTTTTTCGCGCTCATAATGTGGAAAATATTCAAGGTACCGGCTTGGGCCTGAATATCGTCAAACGCTACATCGAATTGCTCAACGGCAGGATTCGCTTTGAAAGTGCCCAGGGCTTTGGCACCAGCTTTTTTGTGGATATTCCGCTTCAATCGTAACAAGTATTCCTATGAAAAAAATTTTGATCATCGAGGACAATACAGAGGTGAGAGAAAATCTGGAAGAAATTCTGGAACTTTCCGGCTATGAGGTGTTATCTGCCCCTAACGGGAAAACAGGGGTGGAGCAAGCATTGGAGCTTTTGCCAGACCTGATTATCTGCGATATCATGATGCCCGAATTGGATGGTTTTGGTGTGCTCAATATCCTGAGTAAGCGATCACATACTTCAGATATTCCCTTTATTTTTTTGACCGCCAAGTCAGAAAATATTGATTTTCGCAGAGGCATGAACCTCGGAGCCGACGATTATATCACAAAGCCTTTCTATAAGGATGAACTGCTACAGGTGATCGAAATGCGCTTGAAAAAAAGCGAACGCATGCGAACAAAGTACCAGCCTTCCGAAGAAGGATTGCACGCGTTTATCAACGAGGCGAGAGGGTATGAGGAGCTGCGGAAGTTGTCCCAGGATCGCAAGCGAAAAACTTATGCCAAGAAATCTGTGCTGTTTGAGGAAGGCGATTATCCCAGATATCTGTATTTCGTGAATGAGGGTAAAATAAAGGTTTTTAAGACCAACGAATACGGGAAGGAGTATATCATCAATATTTTTACCGCAGGTGATTTTCTGGGCTACGTGGATCTCATTCAGGACAGCAATTACAGGGAAAGCGCTGCCGCACTGGAAGATGCAGAGCTGAGCCTGATTCCCCGGGAAGATTTTCTGAAACTGATCTATGCCAACCGCGATGTGTCGGCGCGATTTATCAAAATGCTGGCCAATAATATCGCCGAACAGGAAGACCAACTGCTCAACCTCGCCTACGACTCGGTGAGAAAACGCGTTGCAACCGCATTACTCAAGGTCTATGACAAATATGCCGAAGATGGCAAGTCTTCTTCCCTGCAGATTCTAAGGGATGATCTGGCACGTATCGTCGGGACGGCAAAAGAAAGTGTAATCAGAATGCTGACCGAATTTAAAGACGATGGTTATATCGCGATCGAGGAGGGAAGGATCAGCATTCTGGCTAAGGATAAATTGGAAAACATGCAGGGCTAACTGCTTCAGTGCACCTGCTTGTCACCAAATTTGATGCCCAGTATGGTGCTGAGAACTACAGGAAAGGCAAGAATGGCAATCCACCAGTTGTTGGTAAACCCTGCAACGAGTATGATGCCCATAGTGAGGTAAAATCTCAGGATCCATCCGGTAATGCTAAGTTCGAAAGGCTTCATAAATTATCGTTTTTTGTTTGGAAATACGATAAAGTTAGCCTCGGTATCAGAAATATATCATGATGATTGTCATCAAAACAGGGTATTGTTTGGCATTAGGAGGTTTTACTTCTGTTTTGTTCCCATAGCCATGCGCTGCGCATAATATCTTCTATGGTTCTTTTGGGTTGCCAGTCCAGCAGTCGGGCTGCTTTGGAGTAGTCTGCATACACGGCCACTACGTCTCCGGGTCTCCTTGGGCCTATGCGGTAGTTTAGGGGCTGCGTGCTTACTTTTTCAAAAGCTTCAATCGCTTCGAGTACGCTGACTCCTTGTCCGATACCCAAGTTTAAGTATTCGATTTTTCCTTCGGGAGTTTGGTCTGCCAAAAACCGGAGCGCTCGGGTATGCGCATCGGCCAGATCCATGATGTGAATATAATCGCGGACGCATGTTCCGTCGCGGGTATCGTAGTCGTTGCCAAAAACGACCATTTGCTCCCTTTTGCCGATGGCTGTTTCTGTAATTACAGGCACGAGGTTACTGGCTTTGTTAAATGGGGCTTCGCCAATGAGGGCCGATTCATGTGCCCCAGCCGGGTTGAAGTACCTGAGGATGATGCAGTTGAGCGAAGGATGGCTATGCAGCACATCGCTGATGATTTGCTCGCCCATTTGTTTGGTGCGGGCATAGGGCGATTCTGCTTCCTGCAGGGGCGTATTTTCGGTTACCGGGAGGTGTTCCGCGTTGCCATATACCGAGCAGGAAGAGGAAAATATCAGTCGGGGCACCTGGTGTTCGACCATGACCTGCAGGAGGTGGAGTAACCCTTGGAGGTTGTTGTGGTAGTATCGGATGGGCTGTTCGACGGATTCTCCTACATTTTTGAGCGCAGCGAAATGGATCACCCCACTGATATCGGGATTTTCCTCAAAAACAGCCTTCAGGCGCGGGTAGTCGCACAAGTCCACGTCGTAATTGGGAATATGTACGCCTGCTACTGCCGCTATTCGATCCAAGGTTGCGGGTTCGGCGTTGCTAAAATTATCTACAGAAATGACGGTATATCCCTTGGATAACAAGTCCAGTATCGTGTGACTTCCAATGTATCCACATCCGCCGGTGACCAGAATTTTGCCCATGGCCTTATTTTATTGGTTACTTTTGCTGAAGCAAAAATAGACTTTTAAATTTATGGATGCGATGGAAGCAGCTAATATTATACCGGCGCTGAAGGCAATTGTAAAGCAGGCGCATGAAGAGATCCTGTCGGTTTACCAGGAGGGAGAAGGTCTTGAGGTGGATTTCAAAGCGGATGATTCGCCCCTGACTGCTGCAGACCGGGCAGCCAATGCGGTGATCTGTGCAGGTCTGGAGGCATTGCCGGAGCTTTATCCGATTCTCTCGGAAGAGAATCGAAGTATCGCGTTCGAGGAACGCAAAAATTATCCTTTCTATTGGCTGGTGGATCCTCTGGACGGAACCAAAGAGTTTATTCGCCGCAATGGAGAGTTTACGGTCAATATCGCCCTGATCCATGAGGGTATGCCTGTTTTGGGCATCGTAGGTGTTCCTGTGAGTGGTGAAATTTTTTGGGCCAAAAAAGGGGAAGGTGCCTATCGCTGTGATGCTTCCGGGCAAGAGCAACGCATTGAGGCAGCGGCGTTCAGGATGGCAGACCCCATGCTTCGGGTGGTGGCTTCGCGGTCTCATCTCAACGAAGCTACTGCTGCTTACATTGCACAGCTACAGGAGCCTCAGTTGGTTTCCCGTGGAAGTTCGCTCAAACTGCTAGCCCTTGCCACAGGAGAAGCACATCTTTACCCGCGCCTGGCGCCCACGATGGAGTGGGATACCGGAGCTGCCCAGATCATTTTGGAAGAAGCGGGCGGAAAATTGTGCCGCTATGCCGATGATCAACCGTTGGTGTACAATAAAGCGGATCTGACAAATCCTTCTTTTATCGCTTATGCGCGGGTGATTGCATAATTTAGATATGGCAGCAGTAAAACTGAGCGTAGTCATCATCACGCGCAATGAATCGAGAAATATCACCCGATGCATCACATCGGTGGCAGGTCTTGCGGATGAAATCCTCGTAGTAGATTCTGAGTCAACCGATAATACCGTCGAACTAGCGGAGGCACTCGGGGCACGTGTGGTCGTACAGCCTTTTCTGGGGTATGTGGAGCAAAAAAACTTTGCCCTGCAGCAGGCTCGCTTCGATCACGTGCTGTCGTTGGACGCGGACGAAGCACTGAGCCCGGAGTTGTATGCTTCTATCGCCATAGTCAAGGAACACTGGACACGGGATGCCTGGGCTTTTAACCGGTTGAACAATTACTGTGGACAGTGGATTCGACACTCCGGCTGGTATCCCGACCGCAAAATTCGATTGTTAGACCGAAAAAAAGGCTATTGGGGCGGTACCAATCCCCACGATACCATTGTCTTGGAGAAAGGAATCCCGGTGGGTAAACTCTCAGGTGATCTGCTGCATTATTCCTACCAGTCTGTCCAGGAACATGTGGAAAAAACCCACAAGTATGCCGAAATTATGGCCAAGGCTATGGCTGAAGCCCAAAAGAAAGCTGGCTTGGTCAAACTGCTACTCAACCCCCCCTTCACGTTTGCCAAAAAATACTTTTTCCAGCTGGGCTTTCTGGATGGCTATTATGGATGGGTAATTTGCAAGTTAACAGCTTATTATACCTTTTTAAAGTACCTCCGGCTGCGTGAAATCCACCGGCAAAAGAAGTCAGCCGATTAACAATATTTGGTTAATTTAGCAACAACAAAAACGATAACCACGCATGCTTCCACTTGAACACCTACCAACGCTGGCGGATATCCGCGAAACGCATGGAGCGATTGCACACATGATTCATAGAACTCCCGTGCTGACCTGTCAGAGCATTGACGAACTTACCGGGGTCAGCCTGTTTTTTAAGTGTGAAAATTTTCAGAAAATCGGAGCTTTCAAGATGCGTGGTGCAGCCAGTGCTTCGCTGCGCCTGAGCGATGCAGACAAACAGAAAGGGTTGACTACCCACTCGTCCGGCAATCACGCCCAAGCCGTTGCGTTGAGCGCAAAATTATTAGGGGTCGCGGCCTATATCGTAATGCCCGAAAATGCACCAGCGATAAAGAAGGCCGGGGTCAAATCCTATGGCGGACAAATTATTACTTGCGAGTCCACCATAGAAGCTCGCGAGCGAACCCTAAAGCAGGTTCAAGCAGAAACAGGAGCTACGTTTATCCATCCTTACGACGATTACAACGTGATTGCAGGTCAGGCTACCGCCGTAAAAGAATTGATCGAGGATACCCAAGGGCTGGATATCGTTGTTTCTCCAATTGGTGGCGGCGGATTGATGTCGGGTACCGCCCTCTGTACGAAGTACCTCAATCCAAATATTAAGGTATTTGGTGCCGAACCGGAACTCGTCAATGATGCGTACCGCTCTTTTAAATCAGGTACCTTCCAACACAATACCCGAATAGATACCATTGCCGATGGGCTGAGAACCAATCTGGGTGATAAGACTTTCCCGATTATTCAGTCTCACGTGGACGATATTGTAACCGCCACCGAAGAAGGAATTATAAGCGCTATGAGATTGATCTGGGAACGCATGAAGATTATCATAGAACCCTCTTGCGCCGTTCCACTTGCAGCCATCATAGAAAATCCCGCACCTTTCCAAGGCAAAAAAGTTGGCGTACTGCTGACGGGAGGAAATGTAGATCTGGGCGCGTTGCCTTTCCGGTAAGGCTCCGGTCTAGGAACCGGCTGACTTTACCGTAAAGGGATTGCTGGCGCCCTTGGGTTGGGTTTTGTACTCCACGGGGGTAATAGGAGCCTCTTCCATGCCGAAACTGGACTGGTTGTTCTGGAAAACAGAATTTTCCACGGTTGCAGATACCCTGCCCGTTTCATAAATGCTACTGCCCCGAATGTAGGACAGGTTGTTGGTGAACTCACAATCCTGAATCAAAACCTTTCCAACACCCTCTTTATTACTATTGAAAATCCCCGCGCCATAAGAAGCTTCATTGCTGTTGAAAACAGAATGCCGGAGAAACAAATACGCATTGCCACTTGTACTTTCATTATAAATCGCCCCGCCGTCCAGGTCAGCCACGTTATTCGTAAAGGTGCAATTTTGAACAGTCACGATAGCATTCCCTCTGTGCCCGTTGTTGAAAAGAGCAGCTCCCTCGCGGCCAAAATTGTTATTAAAAGTACAGTTTCTGATCTCAGGCATGGAAGGCCCACGTGTCCCATCATTGTACCAACCCCCGCCGCTAACCGTTTTATCCCCTTTCTCTCCTACCCCATTGGCCATACCCCCGGTGATCATAAAGCCATCAATAATAGTCGCATCGCTCGCCCCACTTGTATAAAGAACCGTAAAGGAATTATCGGAAGGAGCCGGTGTTCCAATTTCACCACTCAAAAGAGTAAGATGGATATCCCAGTTGCGCTGGCTCAAATCAGTTTCGGTACCTTTGAAACCGCCATATAACATCACTCCGTCCGGAATGGTAAAGTGCATGTTCCTGTCGCCCGTCTGTGTAGGAAAATAAGTACCTGCCGATACCCAAATCTCTGTACCAAAGGTCGCCTGACCAAGCGCAAGCTGCAAATCCCCAAGCGCATCTTCCCAAGAAGTACCCAAACCAGTACCCTGCTCCGAAACATAAATGCGTTGAGCCTGCATTAAAGAACAAAAAAAGAGGAAACCTAAAAAGAGCAGCATTCTTCCCAACATGTGCTTTGCTTTTTCCTAAACCAAATTAATAAACAAAACCTTTGCCAAAAGCAAGCCGCTTTTGTAGCTGAAGCTATCGGGAATACAGACGTTGAGAAGCAGATTGAGCTCATTGTACCAGACAAAGAGCTAACCATTTTTTGAATTTGCTAAGAAACGGTTTTTGGCAAATGTGTCAAACAAAAAGGGAAAGAAATTCTGCCAGTGACAAAATTTTTCACCTCCCCACAAAGATAGAAATATTACGCGGAATTGCAAATTCAATATTTGTTTTTTTTGTAAATTCATAAAAAATTAAAAATCAATATTTTATGAATTTAAGGCCGTTAATTTTCGGGTTAATGGCCATGGATAAAAAACGGGAATACAGATTTAACAGATTCGAGGATATAGATTTGTGCGGATATCGCTGCAATAGACAGAAATAATTGTTTATTTTGTATGATATTATGAGAAAAAAAATGGGTTACACAATCAGACGCTCAACCGGTAATAGCTGTGCGGTAGAAAGCATAGGGAGATTCATAGTCGCCAAGCGGCTATCAGGGATGATGTTGCTGATTGTTTTTTTGTTTTTTTGTGGGCAGATTAGGGGGCAGGACATGCATTTTGCGCAATTCCACAATGCGCTGTTTCATCTCAATCCGGCATTAACAGGAATCTTCAGGGGTGACCTTCGCTTTAGCGGTAACTTCAGGAACCAGTGGCGATCCGTACCTGTTGACTACGAAACCTACGCTTTGGGCATGGACGCCCGTTTTACGCACAAGCAGCTCAAGGATGGTTTTTTTGCCGGAGGCGTGGTCATGGACTACGATAGATCCGGATATTCGCGGCTGACCTTACAAAATCTTGGTGTACAATTTTCATATACCCAGCAATTGGGGGAAGGTGTTTTTTTATCGGCGGGGATGCATGCGGCGGTCAACCAGCGTTCATTTGATTTGGGTGGACTTACGTTTGACAATCAGTACAATGAGACGATGGGTGCGTACGACCCGGTATTGAGTCCGGATGAGGAGTTTTTGGCTGAGAACAACCGAAAAATGTTCATGAGTTATGGTACGGGATTGAATTTTCGATATCAGAATAGTGACAACCAGGCGCTGATTGATCGGCTGGAGCGGCGGACAAAAATAGACGTGGGTTTGGGTATTTTTCACCTGAACCGACCGGATCAAAGTTTTGTGGAGGGTTTCGGGCAGGCCTTGAGTATGAGGTTCGTCCCTTATGTTTTGGGAACCTTTCAGGTAGGGGAGAATATGGATCTTATCGGTAATGTTGCTGCATTTTTTCAGGGGCCTTACCGGGAGACCATTGGCGTTTTGGGTGGGCGTTTGCACCTCAACCGAGATCCGGGCAGTCAGTTGGCTGTTCAGTTGAATTTTGGTTATCGTTTTGAGGATGGCTTGGTTCCCGGCCTGGAGTTTTTCTATCAGGGACTAAGGTTTGGATTAAATTACGATTTGAATACATCGGATTTTGATGTGGCAACCGATGGCAGGGGCGGACCCGAAATTTCAGTTGGATACGTTGTTCGCTTTGTACCCCGACTTGCCTACAAAGTTTGTCCGATCATTTGATGAAGGGATCACACAACACACGCATCGCACGATTCTGAGAGGGGCTATCTGCTAAATTTGGTATAGGAACTTTGAGTAAGCAGATAAAAACAGACGGCGCATGATTAGATTTTTTTTGGCAGGTATCCTTATCGTGGCTACTTTTCAGCTGGGTATGGCTCAGCGAAAGGGATGGCGTTTTAATGCCTGGAAGGGAGCGGGATGGATAGCTGCTGCAGATGCAGCAGCCAGCCGGGGAGATCATTATGGGGCTTTTCGGTATTTGGAGTCTGCGCTTGCTTTTGATTCGACTAAGGTTGAGGTATGGCGGAAATATGGGCAACAGGCGTTCGAGCTGCATGCCTTTCCCTTCGCAGAAAGGGCTTTTGCACATTCGTATGCATTGTCTGCCGACCGGGAGGATCTGTTTTGGAAGGCGCATTCGGTGCAGCGACAGGGACGTTATCAGGAGGCTATCGCAATATATGATGGGCTTCTGGCTTCAGAGGGAGGGGTATCAGATCAATTACGTGAGCTGGTTTTGAAGGAGTTGTCGGATTGTCGGTATGGCCTGCAATGGTCGGCACGCAGGGTAGATATCCCAATGGAACAACTGGATACGGTCAAGGTTAATACGCCTTATGCGGAATATGGGGTGCTGGTATCAGGGGACAGTTTGTACTTCTCATCTCAGCGGGTAGTTGATAAGAAGGATGACCATATTCCGGATCGCTATTTTTCGAGGATGTTTTTGTCTATAGGGACGGAGGCCGGACTGGCACTGGATAAGAGTTTTAATGTTCCGGGAAAGTACATAGCGCATCCGGCTTTCAATCGGGATCAGTCAAGGTTATATTATGCGGTTTGTGGGTTTGTGGCGGACGACCAGTTGCGCTGTGATCTGGTGCTTCGCCAAAAAACTGCTGAGGGGGGCTGGAGTGAGCCGGTGGTTTTGGAGATCAACGATACTTCTGTTAACAATACGCATCCAGCGATGGGGTACGATCCTGTAACGGGTGCGGAATATTTGTTTTTTGCTTCCGACAGACCTGGTGGCAAGGGGGGATTGGATATTTGGTATGCGTTGTTGGATACCCAGGGTGTTCCTGCTGTGTTGCAACATGCTGATTTGATCAATACTTCCGGTGACGAGGTTAGCCCTTTCTTTCAAGAAATGGGCAATCGCTTGTATTTTAGTTCTGATGGATATCCCGGGCTGGGGGGCTTCGATGTGTATTATGCTGTATTTGCAGAAAATACCTGGAGTGGGGTCAGGCACTTGCCTGCGCCGGTGAATACGAGTTATGAGGAGGTCTTCTACAGCCGATTTGGTTGTGACGTGGCGTTTTTGAGTTCCAATCGGCCAGGTTCTATGTTGCTCGACGAAGCGACGGAGGCTTGCTGTACGGATATTTACCAAATTGATTTGAGCAATGAGGTGGAGTTGGATCTGGTGGCAAGTGATTTGTTTACCAAGGAGCTGTTACCAGGCGCAACGATCGAGGTGTACGAGCTTATGCCAGATGGAACCGAGCTTTTGGCAGGCAGGATGGTCGCTGGCCGTTCGAACCCTACAGCATTGGCGATAAGTCTTTGCAGGCAATATGCCATTAGGGTGTCCCTGGAGGGATATGAGCCAGCCGAACGGTTACTCGATCTGTTTGATTTTTCGATAGATGGAAAATATGCACTGGCTTTACAAGGTTTTGTTGAGGCAAATAGTGAATATGAATACCCGGATCGCATTGCGCTGAATATTCCCCTGATGCCCCTTACGGCAAGGTTGCAAGTCAGGGTATTCGATGCAGGAGATAGTACCATTATTTATGGTGCAATAACAACGTTGGTACGGGAGGAATTGGAGCCGGGAGAACTGCCTTTTAGAGCGGTAAAGACCAACGGGCGCGATTCGTTTGCGGTGTTTACGATACAACTGGGGCGCAACTATTCCATATCCGTTGAGAAAGATGGATTTGTACCCGGTTATGCCAATTTTGTGATCAGTTCAGCGGATGTTGCTTCGCTGGGTCAGGATTTGGTAGTGGACTTTTACCTCGAACGGGAGGGTTTTTCAGATTTGTTGCCCATCAATTTGTATTTCGACAACAACCTTCCGCGTGCGCATCCGGATACCCTTACTTCACAGTCTTATGCTGCACTTTTCAACAATTACCTGGGAGAAAAGGCCAACTACATCGCCTCCTTCAACAACGATCCTGCTTTGAGCGATACGGACAAGGACAGAAATATCAGGGGATATGACAACTTTTTTGACCGGGAGGTCAAACAGGGCTTCGATTCTCTGCAAATTTTGGTAAATAAGCTGGCTCAGTTTTTGGCGAAGCCGGGTAACAGGTTTGAAATAGAATTGGTTGGAGCAGCGTCTCCCATTGGTTCGGCGCAGTACAACTTACTATTAAGCGCGCGTAGGGTGAGCAGTGTGTATAATTATCTGATGCAAGCAAACAATGGCGTACTGCGGCAATATGTTTTGGATGGCCGTTTGGCGATATACAAAAAATATACGGGGGAGGAGGAGTCGTCAGAGGCGGCCAGGCGTATCAGCGAGAACCTGCGGGATCGGCGAAATGCCGTGTACAATGTAGTCGCTTGCGTGGAACGAAGAGTAACCATCAAGGCGTTTATTAAGGAATAAAAAGAATAATTATCCGGATAGATTCCGGGAAAACATAGTCAAAAAATAAGCCGTATGAGCTTCATGAATCCCATATCTTCAAACAACTGGTTTTTTTACTTTTCCAGAGTCTTGCCCCTGCTTGTCCTGTTTTTTCTTGTCCCTCTGACCGCAAGGGCTACCCATATTGTAGGGGGAGAAATGGGATACAAATATCTCGGGGACAATAGGTATCAGATTTTTTTGTACGTGTACCGAGACTGCCAGACAGGGCAGGAAAATTTCGATAATCCTGCATTCATTGGGATGTACGATGGAAACAGGCGCTTAATTCGACGTTATGAGGTGGGGTTTGTGGCGGCGGATACCCTAAGTGCAGTTGTGCTGGATGCCTGTTACGAATTGCCGCAACCGGTCTGTGTGGAGCGAACACTATATAGTATAGAAATTGTCGTTTCTAAAGATCCTGTGGGTGGTAAGTACATTTTTACCTATCAGCGTTGCTGTCGAAATGAAGGGGTTCAGAATATCAATGATCCTTTGGAGACAGGAGCCGCTTATTCGATTGAGCTGACCAAGTTAGCTATCGAAAAGGGCAATTCTACGCCAACTTTCAAAGCCTGGCCTCCGACCTTTATTTGTCTGGACGAGCCGATTCGTTATGACCACGGTGCAGTTGATAATAACGATGGAGTCAATGAACGCCTGCGCTACAGTTTGTGCACGCCTTATTCCGCAGGAACCTATAACAATCCAAAGCCGCGACCGACTACGATCCTGCCTGGGTTTGATACAGTGTATTGGAATACAGCAGGTGGTTTTTCCTTGAATAATGTGCTGGGTACGAATATAGACAAACTGGATATTGCTCAAGGTCTCAGTATAGATCCGGTAACGGGGGTCATGTCGGGAGTCCCAACTATACAGGGAAAGTTCGTGGTGGGAATTTGTATGGAGGAGTTTGACGAAGATGGCAATTTGTTGTCTGTGGTGAAAAGGGATTTTCAGTACAACGTGGATATGTGTAGTGAAGCTTTTGTGCTGACGATAGATGCTTCAGCAACATGCTCTGAAGACCTGAAGAGCTATTCCGTGGACTTTTCTACGAATAGCCCCGAGGTATGGGTCAGTGCAGGTGATCTCATTCAGAATGGGGATGGGAGTTATCAGGTTACCAATGTTCCTTTAGATTCTGCCATTCAAATTCGCGCGATTGATGAAACAATCAATTGCATTCTTGAGGAGACGACTTTGTCGCCTGAGTGTCTTTGTGAGAGTAAACCTCCGGTTCCTGTACCGGCAAAAGCCACAGACGTTGCTATTTGTTTTGGCGACCCCATGCCTGTGCTACAGGTTACTGCTGCATCCGGGTTTGTTGCAGATTGGTACGATGCCCCTGTAGGTGGAAATTTATTGGCCGAGGCGACAGCGACCTTTTCGCCTCCGGCGGTGGGTACGTATTATGCAGAGGGGCGTCGGGCTTTGGATGGTTGTGTAAGTGCCACGCGAGAGGCGATAAGGGTTACGGTCAATGAGATGCCATCCATACAAATGAGGGCCGAACCGATATGCTCGAAAGATTTTAGTACTTATCAGGTTGTTTTCGTTTCGAATGCGGTAAATATCCGGGTTTCCCAGGGGATTTTTTCCGACATGCAGGGCGATAGTTTTGTAGTAGCTTCGATTCCGGTGGACAGTGCACTGGAGATTTTCATCAGCAACAGCACGGGGACTTGTGAGATCAGCGAGCTGGTGAGTACACCTCAGTGTGATTGCGACGATGTGGTGATCAATCCGCCCACGACGGCGGTTAACGTTTTGGGTATATGTGAGGGAAGTTTGTTACCGGAATTGCAGGTACAAGTCGCTGCCGATGAAACGGCCGATTGGTATGATGCGCCTTCCGGGGGGAGTCGGATTGCAACAGGTACCCTTTTATTCAGACCCGAAGCTCCCGGTACGTATTATGCGGAGGCTAGAAATATTGGTTCGGGATGTGGGAGCAAAACGAGAACCGCAGTTACCATTGTGGTTAATCCGCTACCTGAGTTGGAGTTGACGGGCGAAGGGCCGGTATGCGAAGAAAATTTCGACGAGTATTCGGTGTCTTTTAGGACGAATGGGGATAGGGTTTTCCTTTCGCAAGGAAACTTGATTGCGCTTTCTGCCAATTCTTACCAGGCAAAAAATATTCCGATTGGGGAGGTATTGGTGATTAACGCGGTGATTAATGCGACCAATTGCGCGAGTACCCTCAGCGTGTCTCCTCCAGCCTGCAACTGCAATGATTTTCCGGTAGCACCTCCTCAGGTACCGCTTGGAGCGCTTAGTGTGTGCGAGGGAGAAGCTTTGCCCGAACTGGTCGCCAATGTACCGGCTGGTGTAACGGTTGACTGGTACAACAGTCAGACGGGGGGTACTCTTCTGGCAACCGGAACTGACCGATTCATGCCGCCTGCTGCAGGAACGTATTATGCAGAGGCTCGTAAACTGATGAATGATTGTGTGAGCAACTCTCGAACTCCGATATCCCTGATTGTCCACCCGCTTCCTGCTATAAGCTTGCTGCCGGCAAGCACGGTGTGTTCCAGTGATTTGCTGTCTTATTCGGTAGAAGTGAGTACAACAGGGGATAGTATGGTGGTATCTGCAGGTAACTTGCAACAGGTGGCTACAGGAAGGTACAGCATTACGGATATTCCTTCCGGAACCAATATTCAGGCGACAGCTTACTTCAGAACTACAGGTTGTAGCCGTGTGCTCAGCATCAACGATCCTGCTTGCGGTTGTTCGGATATCGTCGTGCCCGCTCCGGTGGCACTATTTGCAGATACAACCATCTGCGCCGATGCGGCTTTTCCCGCGTTGGAGGTGCGTGTAGAACAGGGTGAAACGGTTGACTGGTACGGTAGCGCAGCAGGCAGTGATTTACTGCTCAGTGGAAGTACCGTATTTACTCCCTCAAAAAGTGGTGTTTATTATGCGGAAACCCGGCGAACCGATACCGACTGTACCAGTGCTTCACGTACTCCTGTGGAACTAAAAATCAATCCTTTGCCGGAAGTTGATATTATCGGAAGCGGGACCTTGTGTGCACCGGATTTGCTTTCTTATAGTGTGATTTTCTTGACAGATGGGGACATGGTAAGCGTTTCGGCGGGTACCTTGCAATATGATGAAGATAATTTGGAATATACCGTCAGGAATATTCCAGTAGGGGTTGCTTTAAGGATATTCTCAACGATCTCTGCAACAGGATGTTCCCGAACCTTTGAGGTTGCTTCTCCCGCATGTCCCTGCGATCCTGCTGCTATTGATCCGCCTGCTGTGGCCAATGCGGAGTGGGTAATCTGTGCCGATGAGCCACTACCCGTTTTTGATGCTTTTGTAGGCTCGGGAGAGACGGTTGATTGGTACGGCAGTGCTGCAGGAGATGATACGATAGCGATCGGTACCAGGCGTTTTGAGCCCACAGGAGCAGGAACTTGGTTTGCCGAGACCCGAGTTACAGCCAATGGTTGTACCAGTGCTACCCGTACGCGGGTAAGATTGGTCGTCCATCCGTTGCCCGAAATACGACTGGCCGACGATGGACTGGTCTGTAATCCCAATCTGACCACGTATTCAGCTTCTTTTTTGACAGATCACCAGCCGGTAAGTGTGAGTGTAGGTGATTTGGAGCGAATTGGCACAGGACAATTCAGGATCAAAAATATTCCGGTTGGGCAGGCTGTAAGGATTGTGGTGAGAGATACGCTTACCCTCTGTGAAAACATACTCGATGTGGCCGCACCGGATTGCCCGACTTGCGAGGACTTTGTGATTAACCCGCCTGGAACATCCAATCCGGTGGTACAGATTTGTGAGGGGGATGCCATTCCATCGCTGCAGGTGATTGTACAATCCGGCGAAACGGTGGACTGGTACACTGCTTCCACGGGAGGACAGTTAATTACTTCAAACACGCTGGGCTTTAAACCTCCCGGAGCAGGTACGTTTTATGCCGAAACCCGGGTATTGGTCAATGGTTGTACAAGCACCACTCGTACTCCGGTTACATTGGTGATCAATAACTTACCTGCCATTTCATTTGTCGAAGGCAGTACTGCCTGTGCAGAAGATTTATTGAGCTACAGCATTCGGTTTTTTACAGATGCAGATAGTGTGAGCGTTTCTGCCGGCGTTTTGCGCAATGAAGGCGGGCGGCAATACGAGGTGGTGGACATCCCGGCAAACCGTTCGATCAACATAACCGCTGTGTTTAAGGCAACCGGTTGCAAAACGACCCTCGCTGCTCAGCAGCCTGATTGTACCTGTGATAATATTATAGTAGATCCCCCAATGATCGCCACGAGTACGCAAACGATATGTGCGGGTGAGCCATTCCCCGTTTTTGCCGCAACAGTGGGGGCTAATGAAACGGTTGACTGGTACAATGCACCTTTCGGGGGCACCGTTCTGGCATCCGGTACCCTTACCTTTCAGCCTTCAGAGGCAGGAACTTATTTTGCGGAGACCCGCAGGAGCGATACGGGATGTGTGAGTGGTTCGCGAACCCCCGTTGTGTTGAATGTACTCGATTTACCTGAGTTTTCTCTGACAGCAGCCGGGAAGGTGTGTAGTGAGGACTTGAAAACATGGAGTTTCTCCTTTACCTCGAATGCCACAGATGTTAGTGTTTCGTTAGGTGAAGTGGTGGTTAAAGGGGGCAGACTGTTTGAAGTTAAAAATATTCCGAGCCTAAGTTCCGTAACGATTACGCTTACGGATGATCGTACGGGATGCGAGCGGATGGAGATCCTGGCCAGCGCCGTGTGTCCTTGTGATCCGGAGAAGGTACCTGCTCCGGTTGCCGTAATTGACTCTTTCTTTGTTTGTCCGGGTGACCCCATGCCGGAGCTCGAGGCGATGGTTGGCGAAGGGGAAACGGTAGATTGGTATGCAACGCCCACGGGTGGAGTGCCGCTTGCGCGGAATACCAATATTTTCCAGCCTGCTGTAGGAGGTACTTATTATGCCGGAAATCGCTTGTTGGTGATTGATTGTCCGAGTGCAGTGCGCACGCCAATTACGGTGGTAGTGTATGATTTGCCTACTTTTGAGCCTTCAGTAGAAGGGCCGGAGTGCGCTATTGATTTTGAAACTTACAGCATTGCGTTCACCACAGATGCTGATCTCGTAGATGTAGATGCAGGTATTTTACAAAAAATTGCTACGGGGAGTTATCAAGTTATTAACATACCGAAAGCCCAAAACCTCACGGTTTATCTGACCAGCTCTGAAACGGGTTGTTCTACTACTGGTGAAGTAAGTACTCCTGGATGTACCATAGAGTGCCGCGAACCATTCATCTTTGTTCCTTCTGCATTTTCTCCTAACGGGGATGGAAGAAATGATTTGTACCGGGTGAGGAGTGAGGTCGTTGAAACCATGCGGATGGCCATTTACAACCGGTGGGGACAAGAGGTATATGTGCTTGACGATATAGACGAAACCTGGGATGGTACCTACCGTGGAAGACCGCTACCGCCGGATGTATATGGATACTTCTTGACAGCGGTTTGCTATGACGGGCAAGTTTTTACGAAAAAAGGCAATATTTCTTTGCTCCGATGATGCTGGAGTGAGGTAGAGACTTGATTTGGAAGAGTGCATGTTTTTGTTTTAATTAGAGCCATGGTTAGTACAATGGATATGATGAAATGGATTTTGGCTCCGATGCTTTTGTTGGGATACTTTCAGGGCATTGCTCAGTGCAAGCTGGCACATGATTCAGTTGATGCGTTTGACAGTACCAGGCTGGTGCTGGGGCAACCGGTCAATATTGGGTATCTGATTCCATCTCTTTACGAGACAGTGGATGGCCCCAAGATGATTGAAGAGGGAAAAATAATTTTTTCTTACGCGGAGAGCGAAGACAGTCTGGTTTCTTTTTTTCTTACCCTGGCGCTGCCGGAATATGAATTTCTGGTAGTTGATGAGGGAGAGACGGTGTTGTTGGCGTTGAGCGACAGTATGATTCTCGGCCTTAACAATTTCCCGGACAAGGGCACTTTTGATCCCTCAACCAATATGCGGGTATATCAGCACACTTGTGTCATTACGATCAACCACTTCTACCGTTTACTTTATTACGATATTGAGCGCATCCGGGTGCGTTACCGCACCAAAAAACGCACGATTGAGTTGTCTGCCGCTCAGCGGGAGGCATTCAAAAACAGCGTTCGTTGTGTGGCAGAGGCATTGGATTTGTTGCCCTTAAGGCCTTGATCACGCTTCGCCGGGCTCGAACGCATCCCCGATATATACCAGCAGGGTACCGGGAGAAACGCTGAGCTTACTTACATCATTGGGTAGCACCTGGATATCTTTACCGTTTCGGATAAACAGCGGTATGGTATGTTTCCGGGTATTCATGGCGTTGAAGTAGTCCATGAGTTCGCCCATATCTTTCACCGGTATTTCGCGGACATAACCATGATCGCGGGCAACCTCACTGATGTTGAGGAAGTCATCGGTATAGGAAAAAAGTCCCTGTGGGAGCAGGCTTTTGTCTTGTTTCATTTCCTCCGGAGTCATCACCCGATAGGTACCTCGTTCTCCAAATATTTTTTGGTACTTTTTCACCGCAAAATCGTTCACCGAATCATTTGCCGTCATGGCGACAAGATACCCCATGTCCAGAAGTTCGAAATTTTCAGTCATTTCCTCGGTGAAGATATTCGCAGTAAAGGCATTGATCCCTTCGGCAAGGGCTTTGTTGATGTTACTTTCGTTGTTGTCCACAATGGCGACGTTGCGCTTATGCGTAATGAGATACTGAGCAATCAGGCGAGTCGCTTGGTTGGCGCCGAAAAAAAGTACGCCATTAGATTCTTTTTGAATGACTCCGAGCAGGCTGGCCACCAGTCTGGCGGTTGTAGCATTCATAATTACCGTACCCAAAACGATCATGAACACCAAAGGTGTAATGTACTCCGCCTCAGGAACCCCGTTTTTGATCAGCGTGATGCCAAACAGGGAGGCAATACCGGCAGCTACAATTCCCCTTGGTCCAACCCACGAGATAAACAACTGCTCCCGGAAGCTGAGCCCACAGTTTTGGGTACTGGCCAACACACTCAAGGGCCGTAGAATTAAAGTGACAAAAGCAAATAGCGCCAAGCTCCCCGGATTGCCCGTAATCAGTTCAAGATCAGACATGTTGATATTGGCAGCGAGTAGTATAAACAGAATGGAGATCAATAACAAACTAATAGACTCCTTGAAGTACAAAATTTCCTTGAATCTCGGCACATCCAGATTTCCCAGCACCATACCCATTACCACCACAGATAGCAAGCCCGATTCGTGGGCAAGCGTATCCGCAAAAACAAATACCGCAAGCACGGCAGCCAGAATAAACACATTCAGCAGAAACCGCGGAACCAGCTCGTGTTTGATGAGTTGGAATATTCCAATGGCAGCCAAAAAACCCAATCCGAAACCAATTAGCGCAATCTGCGAAAACTTGATCAACGCATGTGAGGTAAACGCCACTCCTCCATCGGCACTACGGATAAACTCAAATACCAGTACCGCAACAAGCGCACCAATGGGATCTATCAGGATGCCTTCCCACTTCAAAACCGTAGATACGTTTTTGTTGAGCGGAACATTCTGCAGGATGGGAGCAATAACAGTAGGCCCCGTAACGATGATCAACCCGGCAAAAAGAAAGGAAATCGGCCAGCTCAATTGCATGATATAGTGGGTCGCCAAACCTGCACCAACAAAAGTAATGACAGATCCTAAGGTGATGAGCTTTACAATTGCCGGACCAATATCGCTGATCTCTTTTCGCTTCAGCGTAAGCCCTCCTTCAAAAAGGATAATGCCTATGGCCAGTGAAACAAAATAGAACAGCGATTCCCCGGGGAAAAGCCCTCTGCCGCTTGTAGCGTTAAAAATAGGTTCTATCCATTTTTCTCCGTCGGATGACCACAACGTAGAGACAGGCCCTACCACTAACCCAATGATGATGAGGGGCAAAATGGCAGGAACTTTTACTTTCCAGGAAAGCCATTGCGCGAAAATACCGAGAATGATGATGCTTGCTATTTCTACCATATCAGCTAAAGATACGATATTTCACAGAAATGCTTTTGCGATGAATGGCACAAATGCGATAACTTTTCTCTGCATTTTATGCTGCGCTCCCTCTGGCTTGCTTACAAATCTTTACCTTTGCAGGAATTTTGTCTTCGACAAAAAAATGATAAAAATTTTTTCGCTATGTCCGAAAGTCAAGCTATCAATAACCGAAGAACCTTCGGAATTATCAGTCACCCGGATGCGGGTAAAACAACCCTTACCGAAAAGTTGCTCCTTTTTGGCGGAGCCATACAGATTGCGGGCGCGGTTAAGTCCAACAAAATAAAGCGCACGGCTACTTCCGACTTCATGGAAATTGAACGCCAGCGGGGTATTTCAGTAGCTACTTCCGTGATGGCTTTTGAATACAGCGATTTGCAAATAAATATTTTAGATACACCTGGTCACCAGGATTTTGCTGAGGATACTTATCGGACGCTGACGGCCGTGGATAGTGTGATCGTGGTGATTGACGTGGCGAAGGGGGTGGAAACACAGACGGAGAAGCTGGTGAGCGTGTGCCGCATGCGCAATACGCCGATCATTGTTTTTATCAACAAACTGGATCGGGAAGGTCTGGATGGGATAGATTTGTTGGATGAGATAGAGCAAAAACTTGGACTTAAAGTTTGTCCGCTGAGCTGGCCCGTAGGTATGGGGCAGCGGTTTAAGGGCGTGTATAATATGTTTGAGGAAAAACTGGTACTTTTTCAGCCTCATGGAAAGCAACTTGCCGAGGAGGTGATTGAGATTACCGACCTGAGCGACGAGCGACTGGACAAAAATGTAGGTACAGCAGCCGCAGATGAGCTAAGGAGTGAGGTGCATCTGGTCAGGGAAATATATCCTTCTTTCGACAGGGAGGCTTACCTTAACGGAGATATTGCTCCTGTTTTCTTTGGGAGTGCGATCAATAATTTTGGCGTCAAAGAGTTATTGGATTGTTTTGTCGAAATTGCGCCCGGACCGTTACCGCGCCATGCTGAGGAGCGAGAGGTCAAACCCAGTGAAGCTGTTTTTTCAGGGTTTGTTTTTAAAATACACGCCAATATGGATCCCAAGCACAGGGATCGCATTGCTTTTTTGCGGATTTGCTCGGGTACGTTTAATCGCAATACCAACTACCTGCATGTTCGCCAGAATCGCAAGATGAAGTTTGCTAACCCTACATCTTTTATGGCTTCCAAAAAGACAGTCATTGATGAGGCGTTTCCCGGGGATGTGATCGGTTTGTATGATTCGGGTATTTTTAAGATCGGCGACACCCTAACCGACGGAGAAACGCTACATTTTAAAGGTATCCCCAGTTTTTCACCGGAGTTGTTCCGCTATGTGGACAATACAGATCCCTTGAAGTCAAAACAACTAAACAAAGGTCTGGATCAGCTGATGGATGAGGGCCTGGCTCAGTTGTTTACCATGGAACTCAACCAACGCAAAATTATTGGCACGGTCGGAGCCCTCCAGTTTGATGTGATCCAGTACCGACTTCTTCACGAATACGGTGCTTCCTGCGCTTTCGAGCCTGTCAATTTGTACAAAGCTTGCTGGGTGAGTACCAACAATAAGGATGCCCTCAAGACATTTGAGTCCAGACGCAGGAAAGACCTGGCTAAGGATAAAAATGGCAAACTCGTATATATGGCTGAGTCGGCCTGGGCTTTGAAGATGGCACAGGAAAATCACCCCGAAATCGAGTTTCATTTTTCTGACGAATTTTAATCTTCCCCCCCCTATCGCGAAAAGACCAGGGGGTAACATTTACCCTCGAATTTTTTGGGTAGCTGAAAGTAACTGGTTACTTTTTAGCATGTGAGGGTATTAATAAGGGTAATCAGGTGCAAGGCACCTTAAGGTGGCTTGCACCTGATGCTTAAATCTTTGTTTTTCAACAATATAGTCTGTTTTTCTCCAAAAAAGTCACTGTACTTTTCTGCCTTTCCAGGGATATTTTTTCAGCACAAGGCTGAGGGGGCCTATTGCGGCTACATAGACGAGGTGGTAGAGTTGTGCGATTAGGAAGAAGCGGCGTAACGGTGTTTGTTGAAAGTAGCGCATACCTGTTTCGAGCAACACGAGGTCTGCAAGGACTTTGAGGCCGAGGATACCGGCATAGGGTAGCCATAAATGGCTTGGGGTGAAGAGGAGTGCCAGGGGGGCGAGGAGGACGAAAGCATTGACCGAAAATACCATCAAAAGGATCAATTGAAGGGGTCTGTCGGTATAGGCACCTGATTTTCCGGCCCAGCGTATGCGCTGCCAGAATAAGCTGCGAAGGCTTTGTTGGGGCTGGGTGCTTACAGTTGCGGCTAGACTTTTATTGAAATGGATTCGTGAGGGGTAGTGGTGGGCTACTTTGTGGATAAACAACAAGTCATCTCCGGATGCAATATGGTCAATATCGCTGTACCCATTGAGTGCTTCGAAGATGCTTTTGGGGAAGGCCAGGTTGGCTCCATTGCCCAGATAAAACCATCTGTGCCGGATACCTACTCCGGTTAAGACCATGGTGCCGACGAAATCTAAGCACTGAAAGTGCTCGATTGCGCGTTGACCCGGTTGAAAGATCACCGGAGAAGCGATAATGGCAGACTGCCGGGACTCGTACACAGCTACTATTGTTGCCAACCATTTTGGCGGAGCGGTACAATCGGCGTCTGTCGTAACGATTAAGGCTCCCTTTGCTATGCCAATACCTGCTTCCAGGGCTTTTTTCTTGCCAAAAGATTGGTTGTCTGCACGAATCGCCTTTATGCGATCGTCCGCAAATTGTCCGATCTGCTCCCAGGTAGCATCATCGGAATGGTCGTCCACGATGATGACCTCAAACAAATCCGCCGGGTACTCCTGCTGCAGGATACTACCTACACAAGCTACGATATTTCCTGCTTCGTTGCGTGCGGGTATGACGACAGAAACGAAAGTTTCAGGCGGAGATTCGGGAATAGTCGTGTCTGGCATTTTTTTCCAGCGCCAGCTGGTATAGCCCATAAAAACGGCATACAACACCACTGCCAGTATTGCTGGCGCCAAAAAGAGTTCCATAATCCCTATTGGACAAGGTCATTTTCGTCGTAAGACGACCGATATAATGGTTTTTTGTGCTTGCTCTCGATCTCCTCGTAATTGATCCATTCGCCCGCATCCGAGTCATAGTTTTGACGCCTGCCCTTTTGCTGTTGCTGGTTTTTGCTCGCAATCGCGGCATAAAGAAAATAGGCCGCGAGGATGGGAAAGCCCACAATGCTGAGGACAACAGCTGCAATACCAAGGACATTGTTTTGTTTGATCAGTGCTCCAAGCTTTTTGCCATAGGCAACAATGACCCTGTGGTTGACAATTGCAGCGGCGATTAGGAGTACGGGACTCACTGTTGCCAGAATTTTGTACACGAACGAAGCAAGTTTGAAGAGGCCAAACAGGAACGCAAACAGGATGACCAGACCTATGATCAGATTTATGGGATTGCCAGATGTCCGAAAATTGGTTTTTCTTATCATGGAAAGCTTTTTTTGCTTATTCAATTCATGTTTAGAACGGTCAATTTAACCGATTTGTTCCGTTATGACATCACTTATAGACCAGTGCGTCAAAAAGTGCTACGAGGAATGGAATTGGAAAAACAAGTGATTAGGACTAACTTTGAAAAAAAACAGCCTGATTTATGAAGACGATTATAGGTGTTATGTTTGCAATCCTGCTGGGTTTGCCGTTGGCAAAAGGGCAGGACGCATGGGTTACGGTCAATGTGGAAATGAAAGATTGCGGTGGAGAACTTGTTTTGTTCGAGTTTAATGGACTGGGACTATCCGAGAAATATAAGTTTCCTCAGGCAGACACTTCCGGCCTGTTTGTCGTCAAAATCCCGAAAACCGGGCACCGGTTTTATTATCTGGGAGAATATGCTGCCAAATCTCGTCTGATCATTCTCGGCGAAGAGGAGCAGGTAACGATAAAGGGGACTTGTCAGAATGTTCAGGGGCTTCAATTTGTAAACTCTCCCGTGAACCTTGCTTATGATCGGCTACGGATGGAAATGAACGGCTTACAGCAGGAAAACAACAATTTATCCAGATCTTATACTACGGCTCCAGATTCCTTGAAGGGACAAATCAAGGAAAAACTGCGGGTGCTGGATGACAAAAAATTGGCCTTGCTGCAAAAGATGGAGGAGCAGGCACCGATTTTGCACAGCGTTGCAGCTTTGAATACGTATTTGAGTTTTGTCAACCACTCGGGCAACTACTCCGATGAGGTAGCTTACTATGCCGACCGATATTTTCAATTTGCCGATTTTTCCCGTCCAGAGTTTGAGCAGTCGCCTTGGGTGTATGAGACGCTGAAGAATTATGCAGCTACCTTGAGTCGGGTAAACCTGGATCAGCCAGTGCAAAAAAAGTATTTAGACCAAGTGCTTTCAGGTATTCCAATGGGTAGCTCTGCACATCTTTTTGCATTGCTTGGCGTAATTAATGCTTTGCAAACGCAAAAACAAGGTAACTTTGTAACGTATGCCAAGCAGTTCATTGATTCTTATGGCAATGGTTATCCGGAAGTAGCTCAGGCTTATGAAAAAGCTATAGCCGCCGTTGCCGCATTTACTGTTGGGGCCGAAGCTCCTGATTTTTCCCAGGAAACCCCGGAAGGAGACCAGCTCCGTCTGAGTGATCTTAGGGGAAAGGTACTGTTGATTGATTTTTGGGCAAGCTGGTGTGGCCCCTGCAGGCGGGAAAACCCTAATGTGGTGCGCATGTACCAAAAGTACAAGGATCTGGGATTTGAGATTTTAGGCGTAAGCCTGGACAGTAGTCGCGATCGTTGGCTTGGCGCAATAGCCGCTGATGGATTGAGCTGGTATCAGGTCAGCGATCTGAAGGGCTGGCAAAATGCAGTTGCAAAGCAATACGGGGTCAGTGCCATTCCGCATACTGTATTGCTGGATGCCGAGGGGCGGATTATCGCGCGAAACTTGAGGGGCGCATCCCTAGAGCGGAAGCTGGGTGAACTCTTTGGGCAATAGCCAAGATTAATTGTCAAAGCAAATAATATATTCAGGTCATGGTTAATTTGATTCTATTTGGTCCCCCGGGTTCGGGAAAAGGAACGCAGGCAGAAAAGTTGGCTGCCCAGTACGAACTGCTTCACATTTCTACGGGAGATATGTTCCGCTATGAAATCAAGCACGGTACCCCCCTGGGTCTGGAGGCCAAAAGTTATACAGACAGGGGCGAATTGGTTCCGGATTCCGTTACTATAGGTATGTTGCAGAGCCGGGTGGACGCCAATCCACAAGTGAAGGGATTTATTTTTGATGGTTTTCCGCGAACGATTCCTCAGTCAGAGGCGCTGGATACTTTTTTGAGCGGTCGGAAAACTCCGGTTACGGCCTTGTTGATGTTGGAAGTTCCTGATGAAGAACTGGTGACCCGATTACTTGGGAGGGGACAGGTTTCCGGAAGAGCGGATGATGCGGATGAAAATATTATTCGAAACCGTATTCAGGTTTATAAAAATGAGACCAATCCTGTTTTTGATCATTATGCTGCACAAGGTAAGGCATTCAGGCTGGATGGCGTTGGCAGCATCGAGGATATCTTAGACCGGCTTTGCGAGGTAATTGATGATGTGTTGGAGTAAGATGTGCTTAAACAATAAATAAGAAGATCCGGATGTCGGAACAGAATTTTGTAGATTATGTAAAAATCTGCTGCCGTTCAGGTGCAGGAGGTAAGGGTTCTATGCACTTTTTAAGAACCCGTAAAACCCCTCTGGGCGGACCGGATGGTGGCGATGGTGGAAGAGGCGGACATATTATTTTGCGCGGCAATCGCAATGTATGGACCTTGTTGTCTTTAAAATACCGCAAGCATGTGATTGCAGGTAAAGGGGTAGATGGGAGTTCCAACAACAAAACCGGTGCTGACGGGGACGATGTTTTCCTGGATGTCCCATTGGGTACGGTTGCCAAAGATGCCGAGACGGGCGAAATTCATTTTGAGATTACTCGGGACGGAGAGGAAAGAGTCTTGGTGTCGGGAGGAAGAGGTGGTTTGGGCAATTCTCATTTCAAGTCGCCCACCAACCAAGCGCCCCGATATGCGCAACCAGGAGAGGACGGCAGGGAAGAGTGGAAAATTTTGGAACTAAAAGTTCTGGCGGATGTAGGCTTGGTGGGTTTCCCCAATGCAGGAAAGTCCACGCTCCTTTCGGTGATTACGGCGGCAAAGCCAAAAATCGGGAACTATCCATTTACAACGCTGGTACCCAATCTGGGAATCGTGAGTTACCGGGATACCCGTTCTTTTGTAGTGGCTGATATTCCGGGAATTATTGAAAAGGCACACGAGGGGAAAGGACTGGGGCTCCGGTTTTTGCGACATATCGAGCGCAACGCTACTTTGCTTTTCATGATTCCATGCGACAGCGATGATATTCAGCAGGAATATGATATTCTGCTGAACGAGCTTAGGTCTTTCAAGGAGGAGTTATTAGACAAGCCCCGGGTACTGGCCATTACGAAATGCGATCTAATGGATGCCATTATGTTGGAACAACTGAAGGCATTTTTGCCCGCGGGCGTACCCTATATATTTATTTCGGCAGTTGCGCAGACGGGTTTGGAGCAACTCAAAGATCTTTTGTGGGAGACCATTAACAGCCAGGAGGCTGAAAACGAATAAATCTAATGTGGCATGACTTCGATTAAGGTCGAAATGCATTTGTCAGCGTTGTTTGAGGAGTGGTCAGGAGAAGTCCCTACCCTCATTTTGCCATTGGCGCCTTCCGGGTCCCATCGGATCTACTACCGCCTGCAAAGCAAATCGCGGGTCGCAATAGGCGCTTATAGTCCCAACGAAAAAGAAATGGATGCCTTTTTGAGCTTTTCCCGGCATTTCCGGGAAAAAGACTTGCCCGTTCCGGAGATCTATGCTGAGAACAGGAATCAAAAGGTATATCTGCAGGAAGACTTGGGATCTACTACCCTTTACAGTTATTTGCTGCAAAAGGATGATTATTTCCCGGATTACCTGGTGCAAATCTACAGAAGGGTAGTGGAGGATCTTGCAAAGCTTCAGATTTTGGGTGGAGAAGGTCTGGACTATTCGGTTTGTCACCCGAGAGACAGCTTCGATCATCAGTCCATGATGTGGGATTTCAACTACTTCAAGTACTATTTCTTGAAGCTGGCCTTTCCCGAATTTGATGAACAGGCGCTGGAAGATGATTTCAACCGGCTATCCGACTACCTCCTGCAAGCAGATAACAGCCATTTTATGTTTCGGGATTTCCAAACCCGGAATATCATGATTAGAGCTGGTAAGCCTTATTTTATTGATTATCAGGGTGGAAGAAGAGGAGCCTTGCAATACGATCTTGCTTCTTTGTTATATCAGGCCAAGGCGAACATTCCGGACGACATTCGGATGTCTTTGTTGCAGCATTATATGGATACAGCGTCTGGGTTGACGGATATTGACCGGGAAACGTTTTTGGATTATTACTATGGTTTTGTGATGATTCGCAGCATCCAGGTGTTGGGGGCTTATGGTTTCAGGGGCTTGTATGAAAAAAAGGAGCATTTTCTGAAGAGCATTCCGCATGCGCTACGCAACATTACCTGGATATTTGAGCATATTGATTTGAAGGTACCACTGCCTGAATTGCAAAGGGGGATCATGGCGATTGCCCGTTCGAAGCAATTTGAGCCATTTGACCGGATCAAGGGTTCTTCGAGTTTATTGACGGTAACGATTAACAGTTTTTCCTACAAAAAGGGTATTCCGGCTGATTCTTCGGGTAATGGTGGAGGATTCACCTTTGATTGTCGGTTTATTCACAATCCGGGTAGGTATGAGACCTATGAAAAGCTCACTGGTCGGGACGAGGAGGTGATTAATTTTTTGAAGCACCACTCTGGAATTGACGAATTTATGAACAATGTGTTTCGCATTGTGGATGAAGCGGTGGAAAATTATATCGAGCGGAGTTTCACGGATTTGATGGTAAACTTTGGGTGTACGGGAGGTCAGCACAGGTCTGTGTATGCGGCGGATACCCTGCACAAGCACCTGAGGGAGAAATACGGTGTTCGGGTGGTAATTCGCCATTTGGAGCAGGAAGCTAAGGGGTGGAAGAATTAATAGCTTGGTTCAGGTCAGCAACTCGTTGAACAGTTCTTTGAAGGCAAAGGGTTGTTGAAACTGGTGGTCTGCATAGACGGTTGCCCTAAACCGCAGCTGGTGGGGTTGATCATTGCGATAGACATTCTCAATAGTTACGTTGCCGTATTGTTGGGCGTATTTTTCCGAGGAATCGAAAGCAATGCGTGGTTTGAGATAGTGTCGCTCTACCGTTTCTACCCAGGATGATTTGTTATAGCTTCGCATATCGGAGATCTGTGTATGGTAGTTGAGCTGCAGGATTTTTGTCTTTAGGAAATCGAACAGGTGTTGTGCATCTCTGCGGCTATATTGGGTGTGGTAAAAATGGATGGCAAATCCTTTGGAGGAGGGGGTGTCCAGGAAATCAATACCTTCGTCTATCTGTTCGGGGTTGAGTTGAAAGATGGCATATTGGTCGGCGAGCCAATTCAGGAGGCGGTGTTTGACGATAGTCGTTTTCCAGAAATCAAAATCGGCCAGCTCTTCTGTCGAGCGGTTGATGAGTTCGTGGATCATAGGTTCGGCGGGCGAACTTTTTTCGAAGCGTCCGAGCAATCGGGTGAAGTAATTCCAGATATCGGCCATAATGGGTTTGCATACTTGTTTAGGGTAAACAAGATAAGCATCCTATGGTTTGGGACAATAGCAATTCATTGGCGTATGCATCGGAGTTATTTTTTTTATGCATTGATGGGGATCTTGGGCATTGGCGTTTTATTGGGTATGGCGCTGGGAATAGCTTTCCTGCTTCGCCGTTTGCCGAATAAGACGGCAAATCGGTATTTCGGATTACTGCTGATCGCATTCAGTATGACCTTGATGCACAGTATTTTTGTGTTGAGTGACCTGGAGCGGTATATCGTATGGCCCCTTTATTTCACCCTTTCGCTTCCATCGCTCTTGTTTTTTTACGTGAAGACGAGTTTGTTTCCGGGTTATCGCCTTAAACCAACAGATAGCAAGCATTTCGTATTGCCGCTGGGGCAGCTGATCTTTTTTTTAGGAATTTTTCTGGGCTATTTTGGCCGGCTGGAGCGGAGTTTTTACCAGCCCTTTTACGGAGCCTTTGAGCAGGTGTTGTATTTGAGCACCTTTTATTTTTACTTGTATTCTGCGCACAAGTACATCCAATTCAAAGCCATTCACTTCAAAGACGCGCTTGAACGTCGCCGGGTAGCCTATATGAAGCTCCTGGTAGGCACCTTTGTTATTTTATTCGCGGTACACACCCTTTTTGTCGTCACGGACTTCATTAGTTATGAATTTTTCCGGATCAACCTGCGCAGTCTCAAACTGTACGTTGGCCTTGGTGCCTTATCCTTTGGCGCTTTGGTATATTGGCTTGTGATATATGGAATACAAACACTAATTTGGAGCAAAGGACGCGTATAGGCTTATTTATCTTTATTTTTAAAATCTCCATTTTTCCAGGCATCGAAAAACTTTTTCCAGGCCACCGGATTAAAAATATTCATGGGGGGCTGTTGCCCGATGAAGTAGTAGTTATTGGTTTGTCGGCGGAGGTAGTAATCGCCATTTTCATTCCCGTCTAAGCGAACCTCGGAGCGCAGGCGGGCGAGATTTTCCTCTGCCAGGTTTCGCTGTGCGCGCATTTGGAGTTCCGGGGTAACATCCATGGCCAGGAATTCCAGTTTGAAATGCTCGCGACTGGGCCAGGGAAACACCACTGTCTCAGGGAGGTTGATCACGTCCTGTGTCATGAGTTGCACGAGGGAGTAGCGATCGTCTTCCAGGTTTTCCGGGATTTGGTATTCAACAGTTTGGTAGCCTATAGCGGAAAAAACGATGATATCTCCTCTTTCCACCACGATGGAAAAAAATCCATTGAAATCGGAATACGTTCCTCTGTATTTGTCCTTGACCAGGATATTGGTATAGGGAACCGGGAAGAGTTCATCGGTGGTACCATCGAGCACCATGCCGGAAAACTGAATAGGTGTCTTATCTTCCTGTTGTGCGGATAGGGAAGAAACCATCATCAAAAAAAGAGCGGGGACGAGGAAATATTTAGCTGCCATAGGGTTACCTTGAATTAAGCCAAAATAAGCATTTACCACTTAAACCGTGCATAATAAAGACCAACAATTGCCATAAAAAGTTTGTTGGGCTGGTCAAAATCACAAAAAAACCCTCTCCCTGCCTTTTTCTGGAAATTAATTTTTGGCCTGTAGCGCCAGCGCGAGTACCTCTTCCATGTGGCGGACGTAGTGGAATTTAAGCCCTTTGACATAATCGGGATTAATTTCCAGCACATCTTTCTCATTATCCTGGCAGAGCAAAATTTCCTTCATGCCGGCCCTTTTGGCAGCAAGTATTTTTTCCTTAATTCCGCCCACGGGAAGCACTTTTCCCCGAAGGGTGATCTCTCCGGTCATGGCGAGGAAGGGTTTGATTGGTTTATCCAGTAGTGCGGAAGCGAGGCAGCTCAGCATGGTGACGCCTGCGGAGGGGCCGTCTTTGGGTATAGCGCCTTCAGGTACATGCAGGTGTACATCGCAGGTATCGAATTTTTTGGGATCTATGCCCAAGTTAGAGCTGTGCGCTTTGATATAAGTAAGTGCGGTAGTTGCGGACTCCTTCATCACATCGCCGAGGTTACCGGTGAGGGTAAGTTTTCCCTTGCCGTGGCTCAACTGGCACTCGGTATATAGGATTTCGCCGCCTACGGAAGTCCAGGCCAAGCCTATGGCTACTCCTGGCGCCGGAGTTTCCTGATACATATCGTGTGTGAAGCGGGCGGGTCCGAGCATAACCTTCAGATCTTCCAGTTCAACTTTGGGTTCGTAGATTTCCTCCATGGCCACTTTTTTGGCCACGTATCGCATGATACCTGCGATTTGACGATTGAGGGAGCGCACGCCGGACTCTCTGGTATATTGGGCGATCACCTGTTGGATAATCTGGGGTGTCAGTTTGACCTGGTCCTTTTTGAGGCCATGGGCTTCCAGTTGTTGAGGAATCAGGTGTCGCTTTACAATTTCGACTTTCTCCTCTATAGAATAGCCGCTCACCTCGATGATTTCCATTCTATCGAGCAGGGCAGGTTGAATCGTGGACAGCGAATTGGCGGTAGCGATAAAAAGCACCTTTGAAAGATCGTATTCCAGTTCGAGGTAATTATCGTGGAAGGTCGTATTTTGTTCTGGATCCAGCACCTCGAGCAGGGCGGAAGAAGGATCTCCTCGGAAATCCTTACCAACTTTATCTATTTCATCGAGGATAAAGACGGGGTTGCCGGACTGTGCTTTTTTAAGAGACTGGATAATTCTGCCCGGCATCGCTCCGATATACGTTTTGCGATGTCCCCGGATTTCTGACTCATCGTGTAAACCACCGAGGGACATTCGGATAAAATTTCGGTCCAGTGCCCTTGCAACGGATTTGCCGAGGGAAGTCTTACCGACACCCGGAGGACCCACGAGGCAGATGATAGGCGCCTTCATATCGCCTTTGAGTTTCAGCACCGCTAAATGTTCGAGGATGCGTTCTTTCACCTTTTCCAAGCCGAAGTGATCCTGATCCAGTACTTTTTTTACCCTTTTAAGGTTGAAATTATCTTTGGTATAAGTATCCCAGGGCAGGTCGAGCAGCAGCTCTAGATAATTGAGTTGCACAGAATACTCTGCCATTTGCGGATTGATCCGTCGGATTTTATTGATTTCCCTGTGGAAAGTATCCGCTGCAAGTTTTGGCCACTTTTTGTCTTTAGCCCTTACCAGTAGCGCATTAATCTCTTCTTCCTGAGGGTTTTGCCCCAATTCCTCCTGGATGGTCTTCAGTTGCTGGCTGAGGTAATAATCCCTTTGTTGTTTTTCAATGTCGCCCCTTACCTTGACATCAATCTGTTCTTTGAGCTCCAGCAATTGAAGCTCGCTGTTCATGTGTTGGAGAATGAGATTAGCTTTTTCTCCCAGATCATTGATTTCCAGTATTTTTTGCTTGATGTTGATTTTAGTGCCCAGGTTAGAGGCGATAAAATTCAGTAAAAAGCTGGGGTTGTTGATATTTTTAAGCATCATCATGGCCTCAGAGGGGATATGGGGAGACAATTCGATGATCTCCTTGGCCAGATCCATGATCGTTGCGACTTGTGCTTCGAACTCCAGGTTATTTTTCACCTTGTGGTATTCGAGCAAACTGATGGTACCTTCCAGGTAGGGGGTATCCTGGATTAATTGTTGCAGGGCAAACCTCGTTTTCCCTTGAAGGATGGCGGTAGTCGTACCATCAGGCATTTTCAGAAGCTTCAGGATTTTTGCGATGGTGCCAACGCGGTACAAATCATCCTGACCGGGATCCTCATCATTGGTATCTTTCTGTGAAACCACCCCGATAATTTTCCCTTGTTGATGGGCCTTGGTAATAGCTTTTATAGATTTATCTCTGCCCACGGTAATGGGAATCACAATACCGGGAAAGAGAACCGTATTTTTCAGCGCTAGAATGGGTAGGGTTGTCGGAAAATCTCCGGATTCATGGGCATCTTCATCATCATCTATAGAAAGGAGGGGCATGAAATCGCTTTCCTCGTCGAAGCCCTTGGGGGCAAAAAAATCATCAAACATATCCCTGTCTTGATTCATGGTAATAGGGGGGAAATGCCCCGTTTAGTTCAGCGGTTATCACGATCAACTTTCATGCCACGGCGGCATGGCATTATAATACGGCAAAAATACCATAAAAAACGAGCAAAAGCTGACAATTAGTCAGCGCGATCTGACATTTGGCGTAAAAATTACCAACAATTTGTGGTTAACAAGCCAGCGTCTGAGTATAGGAGACAGGTTAATTCAGGAGTACATCATCCTTTTCAACTTTGAGGTTTTCGATAATAAACTCCTGTCTGTCCGGGGTATTTTTACCCATATAATAAGCCAGCACTTCCTCTATGTCCGTATCTTTCTGAAGAATTACGGGTTCCAGGCGAATATTTTCCCCAATAAAATCACCAAATTCGTCGGGGGAAATTTCACCCAGTCCTTTAAAGCGAGTAATTTCCGGTTTACCCTTTAAGCGGGTAATGGCCTCTTGTTTTTCGGACTCTGAATAGCAATAAAACGTTTTCTGTTTATCGCGGACGCGAAAAAGGGGCGTTTCGAGGATATAGAGGTGTCCGTTTCTAGCCAGTTCTGGAAAAAACTGCAGGAAGAAAGTCAGCAGGAGCAGGCGGATGTGCATTCCATCTACATCTGCATCGGTAGCGACGACGACTTGGTTGTACCGCAGGAACTCGATCCCATCCTCTATATTCAGGGCATGTTGGAGCAGGTTAAATTCTTCATTTTCGTACACCACTTTTTTGGTCAATCCGTAGCAGTTCAATGGTTTTCCCCGCAGGCTGAACACGGCCTGGGTCTGGACATTTCTGGCTTTGGTGATAGACCCGCTGGCAGAATCCCCCTCGGTAATAAAGAGCGTAGTCGCTTTAAGCAGCTCCTGATCGGTATTTTTGCCTTGTTGGTTGAAATGTACCTTACAGTCTCTCAGTTTTTTATTGTGGAGATTTGCCTTTTTTGCCCGTTGATTGGCCAATTTTTTGATTCCTGCAATTTCGGTACGCTCCCTTTCGGACTGTAGGATGCGTTTGAGGATAGCCTCTGCGGTTGCCGGGTTTTTGTGGAGAAAATTATCGAGTTTTTCTTTGATAAAATCGTGGACAAAGCTTCTGACGGAGGCGCCTTGAGGAGCTATTTCGGTAGAACCCAGTTTTGTTTTGGTCTGCGACTCAAAAATAGGTTCTTCCACTCGGATACTTACCGCTGCGATAATAGAAGCCCTGATATCTTTGGGATCAAAATTTTTGTTAAAATGCGAGCGGACAGTTTGTACAACAGACTCTTTGAACGCGGTCAGGTGTGTTCCTCCCTGGGTGGTATTCTGTCCGTTGACAAAAGAATGGTACTGTTCTCCATATTGGTTTCCGTGGCTGAATGCAATTTCAATATCATGCCCTTTCAGATGAACAATCGGATACCTTAAGGTCTCCGGAGGATTTTTATCGGAGAGCAGATCGAGCAATCCATTTTTGGAATAAAACAACTGCCCGTTTAAGAAAATCTTCAGCCCGGGGTTGAGGTAAGCATAATTCCACAACTGGTTTTCCAAAAACTCTGTTCGGAACCGGAATTTTTTGAAAATTTCGTGATCTGGTTTGAACACGATAGCTGTTCCATTAGGCTCATCCGTTTGCGCCTCCGGATAATCATCGGTGAGTAAGCCCTTTGAAAATGTCGCAACTTTAGCCTGGCCATCGCGGCAGGACTGAACTTTAAAAAAATCGGACAACGCATTGACGGCTTTTGTACCCACTCCGTTAAGCCCCACAGACTTTTTGAAGGCCTTGGAGTCGTATTTGCCACCTGTATTGATCCTGGAAACGCATTCAATGACTTTTCCCAATGGGATGCCTCGGCCAAAATCCCTCACCATAACTTCTCCGTCGCTGATCTGGATCTCAATTTGGCGACCAAAGCCCATTACATATTCGTCTATAGCGTTATCAATTACTTCTTTCAGTAGTACATAGATACCATCATCTGCCGAGGAACCATCGCCGAGCTTACCGATGTACATCCCCGGCCGCATGCGGATATGCTCGCGCCAGTCGAGGGATTTAATATCATCTTCAGAGTAATTTACAGCAGGATTCATAGGAAATTTTAGGGTTGTAATCAGTTAGAATGGCTCAAATCTCGTATATTTTGATAACTTTTGGCCACGATTGAGATCAAAATCACTCAAATATACAAAATGTTTTAATTGTTTCAAAAAACAAACTATTTGAAATGATTTTTATAAGGGATTATTTTTTCATCAAAGTAAGCGAACAATGAGGAGACGGGCTTTTCATGCGTACCTGGGACTGGGGTTAGGAGCTTTATTGGCCGGATCTGCCGACATTCCGGTTCCTTCCAAATTGATCAAGCCTAGAAGGTTAAAGCGAGGGGATGTTATTGGTTTGATTACACCTGGCAGTTACATTAGTGATACCGCATTGGAAAAAGCGGTTAGCAATCTGGAAACTTTGGGATTTAGGGTCAAGTTGGGTCAAAATATTCGTGCGCGGCACGGTTTTGTTGCAGGTACGGACGAGCAGCGTTTGTCGGATCTGCACGATATGTTTAGCGACCAGGGAGTAGCGGGAATATGGTGTGCGCGGGGCGGATACGGTTGCAGCAGGTTATTGCCGATGCTGGACTACAAACTGATCAAGCGCCATGCGAAAGTGCTGATTGGGTATAGTGATATTACGGCCTTGATTCAGGCTATCCATCAGCAAACTGGGTTAGTGGGATTTCATGGTCCTGTAGCTGCTTCGGATATGACGGATTACACGGCGCATTACTTTTCAGAGGTCGTGATGGAGGGTCGTGCTCCGCTGGTGATCAGTAGGCCTGGGGTTTCAGCGGCGGATGAGACAAATCCTTCTTTTGTGATTCGGGAGGGACAATGCCGGGGCGTACTTGCAGGGGGTAATCTCTCTTTACTGGCGGCTTTATCGGGTACGCCGTATGCGCTGGATGCCACCAATAAACTTCTTTTTGTAGAGGAGGTCGGTGAGGCGCCTTATCGGATTGACCGCATGCTTACCCAATTGAGGCAATCTTCGGGCATCGAGGCGGCTTCAGGGTTGGCATTTGGCATTTTTTCGGATTGCGAGGCGACTGACCCGGAGAGCAGTCTTAGCTTGCGCCAAACCTTAGAAGGACAAATTGCCGGTTTGGGCATTCCCTCCGATTATGGTCACCAAATCGGACATATTGCAGACCTATGTACCCTGCCGGTTGGAATCATGGCAAGCCTGGATACCCGTAGCCGTCAAATAACCCTACTCGAATCGGGGGTAGTTTAAGAGATAGTCAATAGGATTTGAGCGCAGCTCAAAAAAACAATAAAAAGCCGTAATGGGTGGTTACTTTTTAGTTAGTGAAGGGATTAATAAGGGTAATCAGGTGGAAGCCACCTTAAGGTGCCTTCCACCTGATTCTTAAATAAATGAAAATCAAATATTTAAGAAAAAAATTAGGCAATTCGCAAGACGATATTATGGCAGCATCGGGAACATCTTTT
>JANQWK010000026.1:1166-15835 GCA_030729925.1 Saprospiraceae bacterium | reverse complement strand
CTTCTGAGCGTCACGGTTTATTTTAGCAGACTTCTATAAAGTGCTCCTCTAAAGGCATCATCTTTTTGGTATCCTTCAGGTTGCACCCAAAACATTTGGGTCATGATGACGGCTACAAATTCCCGGTGGGGGTCAATCCAGAAATGGGTTCCTTCATAACCTCCTCCTATCCAGAGACCCACATCGCCGGTCTGATTGATCCTCATGGAGTCACCGCTGACCCAGAGGTTGTAGCCATTGTATCCGTAAGGGTTGTCGAGTTGGGAATGGGGAGCATGGATGTCTTCTACCGTGGATGGGTTGAGGAAGAGATAGCCATTCAGCGTGCCTTCATTCAGCAACATTCTCAAAAAATCAGCATAGCCGTCTGCTGTAGCAATCATGCCTTCACCGCCCAGGTACAGTTCGTGTTGGGTGTCATAATCGGGGACATCGGGGCCGAAGATGTCCAGTTCTCCTGCATAGGCCTGGCGGATGGTGGTGTCTTTGCCCGAAAACCGGGGCAGCAGGGTAACACCTTCGGGGAGGTCATATTGCAGCCCTTTGATGTGGAGGGGATCGGTGAGGCGTTCTTTTACCAGTTGTTGCAAGTTTTTTCCGGTGGCACGTTCTGCTACCAATCCCAGCACGGTAGTGTTGGTTCCATAGAAATCCCGACTGCCCGGGTGCTGGACCAGGGGCATTTGGGCAAGGCGATTGATGAGCTCCTGGCTGTTTTTTGCCGTAGGCAGATTTTTTTCCGCCAACAGGCTGTCCAGACAGGGGATATTGGTAGTGGCATAGTAAAATCCGGCCTGGTGGTTGATCAGGTGCAAGAGGGTCATGGTAGAGTCGGAAGGCACCAGACTGAAGGGGCAGCCGGATACCGGGTTGTCCGGGGCAATTTCGGACAGGGGAATGCCTTGTGGGCTAACGGCTACCTGGAGGTTGGCAAACTCGGGGATATATTTGGTGACCGGGTCACTCAGGTTGAGCAGGCCTTCTTCCATGAGGTCGAGTACCAGAGAAATGGTGACGATTTTGCTCATTGACCAGATCCGGATCCAGCTGTTGCCATCTATGGTGGTGTTGGGCAGCAGGTTTTCGTTGATGGCACTGTGTTCATACAGCACTTCTCCGGCTTTATTCTCGAGTCTGGCGTATAAAAAAGGATAATATCCTTCTTCTACGTAGTGGTTTAAGACGGAGTCAAGAACCTCGGGATGGCTCACAATGGGATTTGGAACCTGCTGTTTGCTGCAGGTCATTAGGGCTAACCATACGATCGCGATGAGTGCCAACATAGGAAGGCGATTTTTTTTCATGTTTTTTTGATTGGGATGAACAAATTATCGTTGAAAATCCTGATAAAAAACCCAGTCAATGTCGGCATATCCATCCGTGGGTTGACCGTTGCTGCTGGCATACAGCCCCAGGTAAGCTCCGGTGTAGCCGTTGCTCAACAGGTACCGGGCGGGGATTTGGGTGAAGACCGTGAAGGTTTGTCCTCCGTCCAGGGAGTATTGGTAGGTATAGCGGTCGCCTTTGGAAATAAGCTGTAAGCGGATATTTCCGGGGTAGTCTTCCAGGGCTTTTTTTGCCACGACTTCCGCGTCTTTTTCCCTTTCCACAACAACCAACTGCAGGATATTTCTGCCCGCTTCTCGAGACACGGTAAAGTTGATATAATTGTCATCTTTTTGGAAATGACTAATCCCTGCTTCTTCGCGATCCTGTCGGGGCGAAAAATCGAGCTCTGCGGTATATTCAAAATCACTTTCTTTTTGTCGGATTCCCAACAGACTTGATCGGCCTCTCATGCTGATGGTCTCGGGTTGAAGCAGGATTCTGAGGTAGTTGGGTTTTGCGGTGAGGGAATACATATTGTTTGCAGGTACCCTGCGAAAATTCCATTCCAGGTTGAGGGAGCCGGAATTAAAATTATCTAAAAAAGCATCCTTTTTATATTGTGGCCTGTCGGCAAAAGGTAAGGCCGTGTATCTTTCGACTTTTCCGGTTTCAGGAGCCGCCACCGGCCAAAGGTAGTCCAGGGGCTCCCACACGCCGGGTCTTACTTCTTCCCATCTGAGGGTAGCGGGCTCCCAGGTCAGCGGCACGAGGTGGGTTTCCCTGCCCATATTGGAGTGGCCTTGCAGTTCGTTTCGGGTACTGAGGGCTACCATGTACCACCTTCCGTCCTGAAGTTCGACCATATCGGCATGTCCGGTGGAGGTGACCCAGTTGTTTTTGGACAGGTGCCGGGAAGTCAGGACGGGGTTTCGGGGATTTGACTCGTAGGGGCCAAAGATGTTTTCGCTTGCGGCCATCATGACGGCGTGGTAATGCGAAGTGCCGCCCTCTGCAATCAGCAGGTAATACTTGCCGTGTTCTTTGTACAAATGAGGGCCTTCGACGCAACAGCCGCCGCAGGCTCCCCGCCATACGGAATGCCGCGTGCCGATGAGTTTCCAGTTGACCAGATCCAATTCCTGGATCCAAATTTCACCGATGCCATTCGTTTCCGGCTTCCCTACATCGTGTGTGCCTACAAAGTAAGTCTTGCCATCATCGTCGAAAAAGAGGTCGGGGTCAATACCTGGTGCACCTTCGATCACATGCGGATCCGACCAGGGCCCTGCCGGATGCTGGGCGGTGAGGATAAAATTGACCATTTCTGTGGGTTTGCCGGGGTCGGTGGGGCTATACACGTTGGTCGTAATCAGGTAAAAAGTACCTTCGTGGTACCTCAGAGTGGGTGCGTGGATCCCTCCGTCTTGTTGCACATCCACCAGGTTTACGGCACCGCTGGCTTGTTCCGGCCTGTGGAGACCATATCCGATGAGTTCCCAGTTGACCAGATCCTTGCTGTGGTGGATCGGCAGCCCGGGAAAGTATTCAAAAGAGGAATTGACCAGGTAAAAATCTTCTCCGACCCTGCAGATGGACGGATCGGGGTAGGCACCGGGAAGAATCGGGTTGCGGAACGTGGCTGACTGGGAGAACAGGAAAGCAGGTTCAAATGCGGTACAGATGATCCAGCCAAGCAGGACAGCGTTGAGGTAGTTTTTTGTCTTCATGGACAAGTACGGTTTTGTGCAAAAAGAAAGAAGAGCCGATGAACGAATTTTCATCCAGCTCCTCTTCCTAAAATAATGAAACTTATTAAAACTATTAACCTAATTTACCATCAATTTGGCAGTTGCAATACTGCCATCTCTGCCTCTCAATACGGCAAAGTACATCCCTTGCTGAAGTTCCCGTTTTTCAATGACCAGCTGATTGCCTGAAATGTTATTCAACTGGCGCATGATCTTACCGGAAATATCCAAAATCGTCAGGCTGAATTGTTCGTTGTTGGGGTTGTCAAACTCAATGATCACCTGATCGCTGAAGGGGTTTGGGTACACCCGCAGACTGCTTTCCAGTTTTACATTTACGGTACTGGTGGACAAAAGATCACAAACCGGCACTTCCGAAATCTTAAGGGTCAAATTGGAGCAGGGAGAACTGCCAAAACCCGTTCCGTCTCTGGAGTCTTCGCCTTTGTTGTCCCAGGGCGAACTCGGATTGGCCAAACCATTGTTAAACAAAAAGTTGATGCTCTTGACGGAGTCCAGGGGCAAACCATAATAGGCCTCCAGATCCAGGGTCAGCGAAAACAAATTATCCCCCTGATTGACTGCCCGACCCGCTTTTGCGTCATCCCAGGCTACTTGAACCGACCAGTCATTGACACCCGAATGGAAAGCAATGGCCTCGGCTCCCAGTAGGAGGCTTTCACTGTCTGCTTCCGGACAATTGAAGTTATAGTCAAAGTCAATTCTAACCTTTCCGCTTGTGGTATCTACACAAGAGCTGGCCAAACCATTGAGCAGGGCATGGCTGGAGGCCGTCTCGCTGAGGTCACAACTTGGGGCTTCGCTCAGGTCGAAAACTAGGTCTGAGCAGGGCTCATCCCCTCCAAAACCACCATTCCGCTCGTCTCTACCGGTGACTTCCCAGGGGGCAGCTGGATTCATGACTCCGTTGTTCATGACCATGCTGATCGTCCTGAGGCTGTCTATGGATATCCCGTAATATTTTTCGGGATTGATGACCACGCTAAAAACCCCATTTCCATCATTGACAGCCTGTTTAGCTCCCGCGTCATCCCAGGCAACTACAGAAGACCAGGAATTGGCACCGGAATGGAATCCGAGTGCTGTGGCGGCGGCCAACGCGTTTCCGCTGTCGGCCTCGGGGCAATTCAGGCTGTTGTCAAAAGCGATTTTTACCAAACCAAAGTTCCGATCTACGCAGGAGCCTGCAGCTTCGCTGAAAAGAGATTTGCTGGTATTAAAGACCACCGGATCGCTCAAATCGCAGGTAGGGGCTTCAGAAAAGTCGAGAATCAAGTCCGAACAAGGATTGATTTCGCCAAATGATTCTGCATCCCTGTCATCCCTTCCGGTAGCATCCCAGGCATTATCCGGCATGGTGGGGCCGTTGTTGAAGACCATTTTGATGTTGCGCATACTGTCAAATGCTATTCCGTAGTATTCCTGCACATCTATCGTAACCGAAAAAATACCCTCTTCGTTATTAATTGCCTGTATCCCTTTGTCATCGTCCCAGGCGATAACACTTGCCCAATCATTGGCACCCGAATGGAATCCGAGGGCTGCAGCGCTGGCCAGCACATTTCCGCTATCTGCTTCGGGACAGTTCAGACTATTGTCAAAGGCAATTCTGGCTCTGCCGGTTTGAGGATCAACGCAGGTTTGCAGATTTCCCGTGGCAGAAAGCAAAGCCTTGCTGGTTACCGTTTCCGGGGCTACCGGACAGGCGGGGGCTTCCGAGATCAACAGGATGAGGTCAGAACAGGGTTCTGTACCTCCAAAACCCCCGTCTCTGTCGTCTCTACCCGTGATGGACCAAGGTTCGGCAGGATTGGCTACTCCGTTGTTCAAAACCATCTTGATGTTGCGCAGACTATCAAGGGGGATCCCGTAATAGGCCTCGACATTGATGGTTAGGGAAAAAATATTATTGCCATTGTTGGTCGCGCGGACTGCTTTTTCATCGTCCCAGGCAATAACACTTGACCAGTCATTGGCACCCGATTGAAAACCCAGAGCGGCAGCACCTGCCAGTATCCCTTCCGGATCTGCTTCTTTACAATTGAGACCCTGGTCAAACTCTATGGTGACCGTTCCTTTTTCGACGTCCACACAAGAATTGGCAGCTGTAGTGGTTCCCAGCAAGGAGGAACTGGATTCCTGAGCGAGTTCAGCGCAGGACAACATATTGGCAATGGCCAGTTCGAAATCATTACAGGGTTCGTTACCCCCAAATCCTCCGCCTCCCTTATCGTCACGGGCAGAAGCATCCCAGGGATCATTGGGATTGGCCGATCGGATGACGAACTTGATGTCCTCGATGTCAGCGAGCGCTTTACCATAGTAGTCAACAGTGTTGATGCTGAGCGCATAAATGTTGTTGCCCAAATGTTTGAAGGTGGCCGCGCCTTCAGCGCTAAATTCCACAATAGTGGACCAGTTGTTGATGCCCGAGTGAAAACCCAGCACGTCTTTTTTGTCCAGAAGCCCTGAAGGATCCGCCTGCGGACAGTTTTTGTTGTAGTCAAAGAAGATGCTGACCAGGTTGGAGTCCGGTTCGAGACAACTGCCTACAAGTGCCCCGGGAATCAATTCCTCCTCTTGTGCATGGGAATAGGTGACCAAGAGGGAAAAAAGAAAGAGCAGGTAAAAATTTTTCATATCTAATGTTTTGATGATCAATAAATTTAATTAGCGATTATTTTTTGATAAGTACTGTGCGTGGGAGTTCGCAAATGCACGATATAGGTTCCTGAATGGGGTGGCTGCCACTGCAGAGTTTGTTGCTGTGTGGAGTTGGGGTTGTCCCTTCGGGAAAACAGGAGGCGACCGAAGCTGTCAAAAATGCGCAGTTCTGTACTGCTTTGAAGGGGGGATGCGTAGGAAATATGCACTTCCTGCGCAAAGGGGTTTGGGTAGCATCTGAGCAGGAGGTTTTCTCGAACAGGGACTCCTGTTGCTGAAGTGAGTAAGGGGTCGGCTTCGATAATGGTAATGGGTTGGTTGGCGGCAATGTTAGTATGAACTTGTTTTTTGCCGTCAGGCCAAACCACAATAAGGCTGTCTATTATTGTAGCAGTCCCCAGTCCAAAATGGGCGATGCTGCTGTGTTGGGAAGCATGGGTACCGTATCCGCCATTGACTTCCTGCAGGTATTGGCCTTCGCTGGTGCGGATATAGATTTTGCTGCCGATACCGTCCCGGTTATAGCTGTCGGTTTGCAGGGTTATGGCTGTCCAGTGGTGGTTGTTTTGGAGTTCGTTTCTGAACAGTTGCACCTTTTGGATGGTATCGGAGGTAGCTTGTCGGTTCACATTGACCACCAAAAAGTCGAGGTCACCGTCCCCGTCAATATCTGCGCAGGTCAAACCCCGACCCCGACCGGGACTCTGCAGGGCTTCTGCAAGGTGAACCGGATTGAAATGACCGGTACCGTCGTTTTCAAATAAGCGATTGGGGTTGGCTTTGCCATTGTTGATAAAAGGGGCTGCCGGGATATGTCCGTTGACCACATAGAGATCGAGGTCGGCATCGTTATCGAAGTCTGCAAATACAGTTCCCCATCCTACCGCCAGCAGACTGTCCGCCTGGTAGGTGTCTGTAATGCCTGCTGCTGAAGCATGGTCTCTAAACTGTCCCGTTCCTTGGTTTTGCAGGAGCACATTCCTGCCCAGATTGGTCAGGTAATAATCCAGATCCAGGTCATTGTCGTAATCTCCTATGGCAATCCCCATCCCATATATTTCGGTATCGGTGCCAGTATTTTGGCTGATATTTCGGAAAGAAGGCTCCGGATATTGGTTTTGCAGCAGCGCATTGGGTGCGATCCAAGCTCCAAAGTCATTGCTGATGAGAATATCCGGATCATGGTCCGCATCAACATCGGTAAAGGCCACGGCAAGGGCACAACCGGTATCGTCGGCGTTGTACAGTTGGGTAACTTCTGTAAAGGTGAGGTTGCCGTTGTTGAGGAATAGTTTGTTGGAGTGACACTGGTGCTGAAAACCAAGCACGGTGTCGCGGGTAGCGTTGTACAACAGCGCCGGACGTTCAATATAATGAGCGGCGTAGATGTCGAGGTAGCCGTCTCCGTTGACATCGCCCAGGGCTGCGGAGACGTTGTAGGCCACGTAGGCTGACAAGCCGGACGACTGGGTGATATTTGAAAATGTTTTATTGCCGTTGTTTCTCAGCAGGACATTGGGAAAGCCTGTGTGGGTCAGCAGCAGGACATCTTTAAATCCGTCGTTGTCCAGATCCCCGGTAATGACTCCGGTGGTAACGTAATTTTTGGTTACGGGTACCCCGGCCTCCCAGCTGATGTCCTTGAAATGTCCGGTGCCATCATTTTCATACAACTTATCCCAATTGAGTCCGCCCGATATCCAGAGATCCTGATCCCCGTCGTTGTCCATGTCAAAAAAGGCTGCCCCGCCTCCTATTTCATTGATACTGAGATAGTGGTGATCTATACCGGCCTCCCGGGTAAATTCTGAAAACTGCATTTGGCAGCATAGCCCTCCGACCAGGCACACCTGGAGATGCAACAATCCGATCCATTTTGTGAGTTTACCAGATTTCATTTTGGATCAGGTTAGGATTAACTTGAATTTCTTTTTCCGGAATAAAAAACACCAGTTTGTAAGCTGCCTCTTCCCAGAGAAGTCCGCCTATAGGTTGTTGCAGCCTTTTCAGGTTGTGTAGGTTATCGCCCTCCATAGACAACTCCAGGCTGCGTTCTCTGAGGATTTTTTCGAGCAGCTCTTCTTTATTTTGGAAAGTGGTTGCGGATAGTCCGGCTCTGGTTCTCAAGACGTTGAGGTCGGCCAGGGCAAGATCCAAACTACCGAGGACGGCATTGCTCTCTGCCCGGATGAGGTACATCTCCGGCAGTCGGATATAGGGGATATTCATATCTCTGTTGTCGTATTTCAGGCAGGCGCGGGCAACGTTGAAGTCTTGGTGCAGCTGTTTCAAGCGCAGATCTTTGGGTTCTTTAGAGATGACCTGCCAAAAGGGACTTGACACAGACAGTTCAACCGCGCTGCTGGACAAGCTGAACATTTTGAACAACTGGACATTGGCTCGGTCTCTGGGATTGCCCATGAAGGTAAACACATTCTCGCTGCTGATATCGGAGCCGAAAGGGGTCCTCAGGTCGCCACTCAGCAAGGCAAGTTTGCGGCCGTTTATCTGTCCGTTTTGGATGACCTCCGAGGCATAAGCAGCAGCGGCAGGGTAGTTTTTGTATTCAAAATGAACGCGAGCCAGGAGAGCCTTTGCGGCCCAGACGGTTGCCCGGCCGTTGTTGCTTTCTATCCCCTCCAGGAGTTTTTCGGCTTCTTCCAGGTCAGCGATCACCTGGTTTTGGGTAGCGGCTATGGTGGCACGAGCCGGTTTGTCATCAGGTTGAAAGGGGCTGGTTAAAACGGGTACTGATAAGCCATTTTTGGGGTTTCCAAAAAAACGGTTCAGGACAAAGTAGTTCAGCCCCCTCAAAAAATAGGCTTCTCCTAACAGTTTTCGCTTGCCGGAACTTATCAATTGGTTGGGCTCCGGAATATCGGGGATGGATACAATGACCTGATTGCACAGGTCTATGGCACGGTACGACAAACTCCACAAATAATTGCCAATATTGAAAAGATCTGTCCAGGCTTGATGCCTTAATGCGCCTTGATAGTTGCTGTTGGACAGGGAGTTGACTTCAAAAACATTACCAGCCAGACACTCGGCAAAGACGTATTGTCGTTCCACCCACTCCTGGTGCAGGGTACTGTACGCGCCATTGATGCCGGCTTCCACGCCTTCTATACTATCGAATGCCTTTGCACTCGACAGACTCGTTTCAGGCTCCAGGGCCAGGAAGCGCTCACATGAAAAAAAGGAGCTCAAAAAAACAAAAAAGGTAGCAAGGTATTTAAAATGGGTCATGTTGTTTTTGGTTGACATAAGGTGCATGAGGGATTAAAAAGTGACATTTACGCCGAGGGAGACGCCCATGGCCTGGGGTGCGGGCAGCCAGGAATAGCCCTGTGTGCTGTTTCCGGCACCATCCCGGTTGTATTCCGGATCCCACCCGGGATAATCCGTAAAAGTCAGCAGGTTGTTGCCTTGGGCATAGAACCTCATGCTGCTGATCCCTGCTTTTTTTAGGATTTTATCCGGCAGCCTGTAGCCCAGAGTAATATTTTTGAGCCTTATGAAATCCGCTTTGTATATATACCGGTTGGATCCCGGGCGTTCGGGAGTCCAGGTGAGCCGGTGCATATCGGTTTGATCTCCCGGTTGTTGCCATCGGTTTATTGCAGATGCCCACATGTTCCAGCCATAGCCAAAACCATTAAACTGGTAGCGTTGCTCATCATTGGCGAGATCATGGCCGGTAGCAAACGTAAATAAGATGTCCAGGTCCAGATTTTTCCAGCCAAAGGAATTGGAAATCCCTCCCGTCCATCTGGGGTTGGGGTTGCCCAAAAAAACCTGATCACTGGGGTGGATGAGGTTGGTGATTTCTCCAAATTGGTTGATAAACAACTCGTCTCCCCCTTTAACAGCAATCTCTTCAGTTGTTCTGGTATCCGGATTGGTTACCGTGAGAACCATGTCGTTGGAGGCAATGCCTGCCCAGGGTACGGAATATCTGGCGCCTACCGGATGTCCTACCGATACAGCCCCTCCACTCAGCCCTCTGGGCGGAAAAAACTGCCGGTCTCCCAGGGAGGTGATGGTATTGACATTATAACCCAATGTAGCGTTGGTCGTCCAGCGGAAGGCCCCTGTCAGGTTTCGGCTCGTGAGCGAAATATCCAGCCCCTGGTTTTCCAGCGAACCAATATTTCGGGTCACTTCATCTACGCCGGACAGTGACGATACATCCACCGTGTTCAGCAGGTTGGTCGTCTTTTTGAAGTAAAAATCAACCCCCCCTTCAATGCGGCCATTTAAAAAGCCAAAATCAAGTCCGATGTCATATTGGGTGGTGGACTCCCAGCCGAGTGCCGGATTGTTGATTTCTTCTACCACAATTCCCGGCATATCTACATAATTACTGCTGCGAAAGGAACCGAAGTATTCAAAATTGCCGATCTCCGCATTGCCGGTGGTACCCAGACTGGCGCGTAACTTCAAAAAGGTGAGCGTTGTGTTGTCTCTGAGAAAAGCCTCTTCCGACAGGATCCATCCCAGGGATAAAGCAGGGAATGCCCCCCAGCGATTACCCGAACCGAAGCGGGAAGAACCATCGCGTCTGATGCTGAACCCCAGGAGGTATTTGTCGGCAAACCGGTAGTTGATCCGGCTGAGAAAAGACAAAAAACTAAACTGTGTGGCATTGACCGATGCTGTTTTTACAGCTGCATTTTCAGGGTTTTTCAAGGATGGATTGGGAAAAACCTCTCCGTCTATGACGTTGGAGAAAAAATCATTTCGGGTAGCATTCATCCCCACCAGGACATCCAAAACGTGCCGACCGAATGTATTGGAGTAGGCGAGGGTATTGTTGGTGTTCCAGTTGCGGCTTTCTGACAGCACGGAACTGGCGATGGCTGCTGGCTCAATAACGGCCGAGCGGTAGTAAAATTCTTTGTTGTAAACGTTGTTGATTCCAAATTCTGAACGGAAAGTAAAATGCTTGAGAAAGTTCAGATTGGCATAGACATTCCCCAGAATAGAGGTTCCTTTCTGGTTCATTTCGGTGTTGTTGAGTTCTGCAACCACATTATTGCCCGACTGGGCGTTGAAATAGGTGCCATCTTCGTTGAATACCGGCCAGAAAGGAAGGGCCGTACTTTGGGCGGTACCCAAACCTCCTGCCCAGGCAATGGGAATGATGTCATTATCGGTCACGGAAAAGGCCGTTCTGGCTCCGATGGACAAGTACTGGCTGGGATGGTGGTCAATGTTGACCCGTGCACTGTACCGCTCAAAATTATTTCCTGTATAAATGCCCTTTTCGTCCCGATAGGTCCCCCCGATATAAAACAAAGTTTTGGCATCGCCGCCGGAAGCAGAAAAGTTGTACTCCTGAAATTGACCGCGTTGGAGTGCATGATCAATCCAGTCTGTGGAAGTCGTTTCGGCTTTTTCCCGGGTCAAGCCTGGCGGCAAAATGGCATTCCAAAATTTCTGGAAGTCATTGCCGGTGTCGTACTGGTTGTCGTTTTTGGGGTTGTTATCCGCGAGGTTGTCGGCGTGGGAGTTAGCCCAGGCTTCTTTGGCCAATGCAAGGTAAGTAGGCCCGTCCAGCATCTCTATCCGGTTGGTTTCCCTGGAATAACCCGACTGTGCTCCCGCATTGAATTTCGTTTTTCCTTCCTTTCCTTTTTTAGTGGTGATCAGCACCACGCCGTTTGACCCTCTGGATCCGTAAATGGCAGTAGCCGAGGCATCCTTGAGGATTTCGATAGACTCGATGTCAGCGGGGTTGAGCTGCACCAGCGCGTTGGACTCATTGGCCGTGGCCAGGCGCCAGTTGCTGGCATTGTTTTTGGAAAAATTGCCCGACACTACAGGTACGCCATCTACTACATAGAGGGGATCGCTACTGGCCTGAATAGAAGAGGTTCCCCTCACCCGAATGGTGACCGGAGAACCTGCCATGGCATTGGACGTGGTGACCTGAACCCCGGATACCCTGCCTTGCAAGGCTCCGTCAAAGGTGCTTTGCATGGCATTTTCAATTTCTTCGCCGTTAAGTTTGGAAATGGCACCTGTAGCGAATTTCTTTTTCTGGGTACCAAAACCTACTACCAACACTTCATCCAGTTGGGAAGTGGCCTCGTCCAAAACTACCGAAATGTAGGTTTGGTCTCCGATTTCTACCTCTTTGCTGTCAAAACCGATATAAGAAAAAACCAATACCAGGGCATCATCAGGAAGTTCCAGGCTAAAGCTGCCGTCCAGGTCTGTAACCGTTCCCGTCTTGGATCCTTTGGCTCTGACCGTAGCACCTATGAGTGGCTGGTCTTGATCGTCGGTGACTTTTCCGGAGATAATTCTGGTGGTAAGGATTTGATGGGCAGTTTCAAAGATGTTGTCGAGCTTGGAGGGTTGGTGAGACAGGTGTTGCTTGATTTCAAGTTGCCCACTTTCTTCCAATTTTTCGATTTGTTCAAACTTCCGCTTGATCTTGTTGAGGGTATTCTTATCCGTATTCGCTTTTTTATATACAATATAGTATTTGTCCGTGAGCTGTCTGTATTTGAGTCCGGTTGCGCCAAGTGCCCGGTTGACGGCAGTTTCAAGTGGTTCTCCCGGGACAAATTCGAAGTGAATCTTATAATCCGCCAACATGCGGGAATCATAGGTGATAATGACCTGGTATTTTTCACCTATTTTATCGAGAACCTGGCTCAAGGGCGCTTCCTGTTGTAGCTCCATTGCGGCAGCCCAGGCATTATTTTGCATGATCAAGAATAGAACAGCCAATAAGAGTTGGCTGAAACCTGCACTAAGTTTCATACTTTTGAGTGTTTTTACTATTTCTATTTGTTCTGGAGTGGGCCTTTGCGGTCCCTCCAGTATTTTTTCTCTCTCAGGAGATTGTTTTTACTTTATCAGGGCAGTTGCCCGGGGTGTTTTTTATTTATTGCGCTTCAGTTATTCCATTCAGGTAATAATTGTTGCCCTCTTTGCGGATATCTAAACCATAAATTTCACTAAGGGTCACCAAGGTTACTTCGAGGTTTTGAATGGGGACTCCCCCGGAAATGACCTTTTGCTGCAGGTTGTCCGATTCGATGATAAATTGAACCCCGTAAATAGCTGCTATGGCATCCAAGGCTTCCGGCAGGGGCGTGTCTTTGAACATTAGGCTGCCTTCCTTCCAGGAAGCACTCTCCAGCAAAGAAGCGTTCTTTTTCTTTTCGCTCAGCTGTTGTTTCTTTTTGGAATACACAATCAAATCACCCGGATCCATTTCTATGACCTGAGCGGTTCGGGTTTCCAATTCGAGTTGCACCTTGCCCTCTTTCAGAAAAACCTGGGTCTGCTCGTTGCGGGTGTTGACGTTGAAAGCGGTACCCAGCACCGTGACGGACAGATCAGTAGTCCAAACATTAAATTTTGCCTTCGTTTCCGGCACTTTTTTGACTTCAAAAAAGGCTTCTCCGTTTAACCAGACTTCTCTCGGATTGCGGGTGCGATAGGTCAGGGTAGAGTTGGCATTGAGGGTTACCTGCGATCCATCGGGTAGGTAATGCTCCAGCCGTTGCCCGAAGTCCGTGGCAATCAAAACTTTAGGATTGTATAAAAACTGAAAATAGAGCAGCGTGGTTGCCAGGACGAGCAAGGTGATAGCGGCTGCTCCCTGTACATACCTGACTCGGGTCAGCTTGCGCACTTTTCCGGTTACCTGGTGGCGGGCACTACTTTCCTCTAACTGCTGCATCAACCTGGACAGCGCTTGCTGCTTATTGGCTTCGTTCCGGGGCATTGCCCGAAAGGGAATGCCTATGACCAGATTACGGCTTATCTTTCCCAGTTCCAGGTGCTCAGGATGAGCTTGGAAGTACTGTTCCCACTTGACCGTGTCCTGTTCGTTTGCCCCTGCTGCCCAGTTGCTGAACGAAGGATCCCTCAGCCACGTATCTATCAATTCCAATTCTTGAGTCGTTAAGTTCATTGTCGTCTTTTGATCCAGGTTTTGTTTTTGTACTGCGACAGGTAGAACTGCAAACGATTGTTTTATACCAATGGAATTTGAATAAATTTTATTTTTTTTTTGAAGGAGGGGATTACCTGCTATGGAAGGGTAAACTGTGCCAGGGGCAAAAAGAGGATCACCAGCTCTGGAAGGGAGAAACTGCTTCTGATCTTTTTCAAGGCGAGGTAGAGGGTATTCAAAACAGTCTGGTTGGCTATATCCATAATTTCAGCTATTTCCCGGGTACTAAGGTTGTTGTAGTACCTGAGGTAAATGGCTTCCCTTTGTTGCCAGGGCAGATCATTGAGTGCTGCCGTCAAGGCTTGGCGCAGCTGCTGTTCTTCCAATAAAAAATCTTCTTCTACAAACAAGTATTGAATAGCGTGAAAATCTTCTTCCCGGAGCGAAGTACGCTTCCGTTCTTGATCCAGGGTTTTGATAATGCGCCTTTGCAGACTGCGGTACAGGTAGGCTTTTACATGTTGGATTTCGCCCAGGCGGGCATGGGATTCATATATATATACAAACAATTCCTGGATACACTCTTCTACCAAGGATTCCCGGGTAGTTATCCGACAACCATAATGCAACAAAGTATCATAATACTGGGAAAAAAGAGTAGCAAGGGCTTCTTTGTCCCCTTTTCTGAGCATCTCAATGAGTTCGGCGTCAGATTGGTTGTGCATTGGATGAAATTTGCCTGAATATAATTGTATTTTTTGTTAAAGCTACCGATACCTGTGGTGTGCTTTTTTGGGGGGGTATATTTTCGTTGCCGCTTTGAAATTTTTTTCCCGGAAGGGGAAAATTGGCTCAAAGGTATGCTGTGTTTTATTTGGCAAACCTAAAGGTAAAAAAAATTCAACGGGTAAAAAGGTGTCGAAAAGTGGCTCATTTGGGGTAAAAACACGTCACTCATGACAAAAACACGTCACTCATGACAAAAA
>JANQWK010000026.1:0-1066 GCA_030729925.1 Saprospiraceae bacterium | reverse complement strand
AAAAACACGTCACTCATGACAAAAACACGTCACTCATGACAAAAATTTTAAAAAAAGCAATAAAAGTCGGTACTTGGTCGCTAAGCATTTATTGGTAATCACCAGCAGTTATAATCCTTCTAACGCGAACGTCTGTCAGGCCCCTGGAAAGGAATCCTGGCAGACCTTTTGGTCTTGCTTTACTTTATTTAAATACAACCGTACATGAAAATCACTGTTCCTGTTCTCGCCCTGATCCTGCTGCATGCCGCAATGCCCCTACACGCCATTACCTTTGAAGAGTCCGCCACCTGGCCGGAGGTGTTGAAGATGGCGCGTGCGCAAAACAAGATTATTTTCGTGGATGCCTACGCGACCTGGTGTGGCCCCTGCAAGATGATGGACCGCAATGTTTTTCCCGATGAAGCCTTGAGTGCGTATTTCGATGAAAACTTCATCAATGTAAAGATAGATATGGAGTCGGAGCGGGGAACGCCCTTTGGAGCTGACTATGAAGTGGACGCCTATCCTTCGCTGTTTTTCATCGGCCCCGATGGGAGTCTGCTGAAAAAGAAGGTTGGATTGACAGAAGCGCCCGAACTATTGTCCCTGGGTCAGTTTATCGTGGATCCTGCTGCTTCCCCTGTGGGTCAGCTCCAGATCCGCTTCGATGCGGGCGAGCGCGACACGGCTTTGCTCAAGGAGCTGGCTATGGAATCTATCAAGCTGGGAACCCCTCACCAGGAGGCCACCCGCTTGCTGCTTCTCGGTACGGATCCCGCCCTGGTGGCCTCGGAGGTAGATTACTTCGTGATGCTCTACAACGCCGAGTTCCTGCCCGGTTCTGAATTGGGAGCCTATTTTTCCGACCATTTCGACCTGCTGCTGGCCACGTATGACCGCTACATGTACGAAAAACTCAGCAATGTCCTCATCGCGCACCTGAGTGAAGGATTGGAAAAAGACGACATCGCAACTTATTTTGAGTCTGCCCGAGAATACATTACCAAAACCGTACAGGACGAGGAGATCCGAACAGCCCTGCTCGAGGGGGTTGAAGAAGTCCGGAAGTCCTTGAAAGAGTAGT
>JANQWK010000025.1:67179-118868 GCA_030729925.1 Saprospiraceae bacterium | reverse complement strand
AAGGCACTTTAAGGTGCCTTGCACCTGATTACCCTTATTAATACCTCGACATTCAAAAAAGTAACATCGCCATAGCGCTATCCCTTCGGAAAAATTTTTTCCCGAAGGGATAGCCTGAAATTGAACTAGCTTTTATTGCTAATGGCATACTGGGACATCGCCCTGGGATAGTTGCCAGAAATCAAATGTGCGGGGAACATCAAATTCAAGGCCTCTGACAATGAGGAATAGGCCAACTGCGGCCACGAAAAGGGGGTAGAGTCTTTGCAGGCGGCTGCGCCAGGATAGGCTCAGTCGCTGTCCGGCCAAAATAGTCAGTACGAGGAGGGGCAGGGTGCCCAAGCCAAAACTGGTCATGTACAGGGTGCTGGTCAGAACATTTGGCATCGTAACAGCGCCGGCAATGGCAAGATATACCAGTCCGCAAGGCAGTAGGCCATTCAGCATACCTATTTTCAGGTGAAAACCGCTTCCCTGTTTTTTCCACAAGGCATTGACTCTGGATTTTACCAGCGTGTTTAATTTTTCCATGAAAGGGAGGCGGGTAATGAAATTTTCCAGATCAAAAGAAAGGAAGACAGCGATGAGTAAAATTACCCCTGTAGCAACAGAGAAAAACGACTGCAAGCCTGCCAAATACAAGCCTTTTCCCACCCATCCTATCAAGGCTCCCAAAAGCGCATACACCAGAATTCTACCCAGCTGATAGGTAAACACCTCCACCAAAATATTCATTTTTTGGGTAGCGCTGTAAGGAACAGCCAGCATCAGGGGACCACACATCCCCACACAATGCAAGCTGCCGACCAAGCCCATGGAAAAAGCTGCCCAGATCCAGGCCATGCTTTACAGGGTTATTGCTGTTTCAGAATAATAAGCCTTCGACGCCGCAGTCCAGTCCACTTTGAGTTTCCATAAACCCTCACTCAATGCTGCTGTCGGAATGCGCTGCACATTTTCGGCATTGGCCTTGATGGGAAACTTAACATCCTTGCCACTGCTGGTAGGATTAAAAAAGTAAATCACTCCGGAAACATCTTTATGGTAGGATGGAAAGCTCAATTCAACAAAACCGGCATCTTTGTCGGCAACGACCTTGAAATCATCTCCCACCGAAAGCGTATTTTGAAGCTTGTCGTAATGCTGTTGATAGTTGATGTCATCTTTATAGTAAGCCTCTGATACCAGGCTGTTGTCATAAGCGGTTGACCGGATTACCTGAAAAACCAGAACCGCTACAAACAGACTGTAAAAGATGGCTATTCCGTGTCCCCAATGCAGTTTCATAAAAAACTAATTTTCTGTTATCGGGCAGGGCCCAAAAAATTTGTTGTAATGCGATCAATCAGTTTGTCACCGGAATATACTTCAATCACCACGCTATTCTTCCGCCCCTCCAGTTTATCGCGCTCCATCTCAATAAATAGTGCCCCCTCCACCATATCATTAGGTTTAGTCTGTGGGGCGGCTCCGACCATTTTGATACGTCCGGCATCGGATGCCAGTCTGAACGTGATAGGCATCACTTCATCGGTCTTGTTGATGATCTGAAAATTGTACAAATTGCTGATGTAGGTCTCATCCACTTCCTGATACAGCATTCCCGGCGTGCGAAGAATCAAAGTATCCACGCTTGTTCTTCCTGTAAGGAAAACGACATTTAGCGCAAGCAAAACGGTCAGTACTGCCGAATAGGCAATCACCCTGGGGGTGAAAATACGCTGCCGTTTTTCTTCAATCCCGGCGAGGCTATCGTATCGGATCAGGCCACGGGGGCGCTCTACTTTGTCCATCACCTCATCGCAAGCATCTATACAAGCTGTGCAATTTACGCATTCCAGCTGAGTGCCATTTCGGATGTCAATCCCTGTAGGACAGACCTTTACACAAAGGTTACAAGCAATGCAATCGCCCAAGGGTGCAGCAGCAGGCTCAACCTCTTTAGATTTTTTGATCCTCCCCCTTGGTTCGCCCCTCACATGATCATACGCTACCACAATCGAATTTTTGTCAAGCAGCACACTTTGCAGGCGACCATAGGGACAAATAGCAATACACACCTGTTCGCGCATATAGGAAAAGACGAAATAAAAAGCGCCGGAAAACAACAGCATGGCGATAAAACCGCTCAAATTCGCTGAAACCGGCTCGGTGGCTATTTTGATGACCTCCTCTACGCCAATGATATACGACAGGAAGGTATTTGCGACGAGTACTGCGATCAAAAAGAAAATGATCTGCTTGCCTGCTTTTTTGACTACCTTTTCCCGCGTCCAGGGCGCTGCATTCAAACGCATCTGGGCAGTATAATCCCCTTCGATCCAGTATTCAATTTTCCTGAACACCATTTCCATGAAGATCGTCTGGGGACACACCCAGCCACAAAACAAACGCCCGAACACTACTGTAAACAGCACGATGAAAACGATCAGGGTGATCATCGCCAGACCCAGTAAATAAAAGTCCTGAGGGCCAAAAAACAAGCCAAAGATGATAAATTTCCGTTCCAGGACATTAAACAAGAGCAACGGCTCTCCATTCACCTTTACAAATGGCATTCCAAACAAGAAGGCAAGTAGCACCCAGCTTACATACGTCCGTGCGGAAGTGAATTTACCTTTTGGTTTTTTGGGGTACACCCAGATTCGCTTTCCCTGTTTGTCAACAGTTGCAATCGAGTCTCTAAACTCCTCCGAATCTTGGTAGTTAAAATCTTCCATAAAGATGTTGTGTTATCGAACCATACTCATTTGTGTGCCGGTAGAGTCCTGCTCGGCAGCTTGCACAGGGGTATATAATTCTCCCTCAGGAGCCTTGCCATTAGGTGGATTCGTACCCTGAAAACTCAATACATAGCTGGCCACTTTCTGCATATCCTCGGGGCGCAACTGTGCCTGCCAGGAAATCATCCCCTTTTCAGGCACTCCGTATTTAATAGTTTTGAAGATATCTTTGATATCGCCGCCATGAATCCAATAAGCATCTGAAAAATTGGGGCCTACCCCACCTTCTCCGTTCGTACCATGACAGGCCACGCAGTTAGCGGTATAAATAGACTTCCCCAAAGCGATAGCACCCTCGTCTTCCAGGATGGTCACGTTGGTCTCGTCCACCTGAGCAGCCTGGCTTGCCAGGTATGCTTTTACCGCTTGTTTGGCTTCCACCATTTCTGCCTCGTAGGTCTCTTTAGACCCCATACCGTATCCGGAGAGATGGAAATAGCCAAAATAAACAAATGCAAACGCTATGGAAATATAAAACATAGCTACCCACCAAGGTGGAAGCTTGTTATCCAACTCCCGAATCCCATCATAAGCGTGATCGAACATAATATCCTCCTCCTTTTCAAGCGGTACGGTACCCGTCATGCGCTTGTACCAGGTCTCCAACCAAGATTCTTTTCTGGCAACTACCACTTTTTCCGGCACTTTGATCCCATGTTCATCCATATATCGGACGCGCTGTACCTGTAGTAGCATATTGTTCAGGTAAAGCAGTACGCCGATGGCAAAAGCAATAATGATCGCCCCGGCAACCAGAACGGTATTTCCAAGTGTGCGTTCCACATGGTGGATATCTGCGGGCGCGGCTGCTCCCTGCGCCCAAAGTTGTAGCGCCGGAGTCGAAAGGATAACAACCGCAGCAATTGATTTTAACAACTTATTTTTCATGGTCTTGCATTTCATCGTTTATAGAATTGGCTTCTTCCAAAGGCAGATGTGCCATTTTGTCGGTGTACGATTTGTCTTTCAGTAAAACCACCCAGGCCGTGATCACAAACATGCTAAAGAAGGTCAGCAGTGCAAAAATTGCCATCCAGTTGATGTCTCCGGCCCCTTCCAGGATATATTTAAACATAATTTTTCGTTTTAGCAGATCATCAATTTCCAGCTTCCGGCTTGGGTTTGATATCCGTTCCCAGCCTTTGCAGGTAAGCAATCAAGGCAATTATTTCCTTGTTTTCCAAGCCTTCTTCTTTAATTCCATCGCCATTCAAGCTCGCCGCAACGGATTTAGCCTGTCTTTGTAAGTCGTCCAGCGCAATTTCCTCATATCCCATAGGATAGGGCGTACCCAATTTCCGGAGGGTTTTGATTTTTGCCTGCGTGTATTCGGTATTGAGGTCATCCTCGATCAACCAGGGGTAAGGAGGCATGATGGATCCCGGCGACATACTGGTCGGATCCAGCATGTGGTTGTAGTGCCAGCTATCGGGATATTTGCCGCCCAGGCGATGCAAATCCGGCCCCGTGCGCTTGCTTCCCCAAAGGAATGGCCGATCGTAAACAAACTCACCCGATTTGGAATAATCACCATAGCGCTCTGTCTCCGAACGGAAAGGTCTCACCATTTGAGAATGGCAGCCCAGACAACCTTCTCTGATATAGATGTCACGACCTTCAAGTTCCAGCGGCGTATAGGGTTCTACCGAGGCAATTTTAGGAACATTACTGTCAATCAAAACCATAGGAGTGATCTCGATCAGACCGCCAATCAGGATGAGTACGGTACTTGCGAGCAACATTTGCACTGGTCTGCGCTCAATCCATCTGTGCCAGTGTTCTTTTACGCCTTCATGATGCGCTACTTCCCTTGCAGGTGCTTCGGTCATCTCGTCCCTTACCAAAGTTCCGCTCGCCATTGTTTTACGGAGGTTATACACCATCACAAAAACACCGCTGAGATAAAGCGTTCCGCCAAGTGCACGCATGGCGTACATAGGAAGAATCTGAGTAACCGTTTCCAAGAAGTTGCCGTATTTCAAAAATCCGTCTGGCGTAAATTCTTTCCACATCAAGCTCTGTGTCCATCCGGCCCAGTACAGTGGAATGGCATAAAACAAAATACCCATTGTACCGATCCAGAAGTGGGCATTAGCCAGTTTGTTGGAGTATAGTTTGGTATTATAAATGCGCGGAAGTAACCAGTAAAGGATACCAAAAGTAAGCATACCGTTCCAGCCCAAGGTCCCCACGTGTACGTGGCCAATGGTCCAGTCGGTATAGTGGCTGATCGCATTCACAGACTTGATGGACAACATTGGGCCTTCAAAAGTAGCCATCCCATAAGCCGTCACCGCTACCACCATAAATTTCAAAATAGGATCCGTCCTGACCCTGTCCCAAGCACCTCTCAAAGTCAATAATCCGTTGAGCATACCTCCCCAGGAAGGAGCAATAAGCATGATAGAAAATACGGTTCCAAGAGATTGTGCCCAATCGGGAAGTGCCGTGTACAACAAGTGGTGTGGCCCTGCCCAAATGTAGATGAAGATAAGTGCCCAAAAGTGTATGATGGAAAGTTTATAGGAAAATACCGGCCGGTTCGCTGCCTTTGGCATGAAGTAATACATCAAACCCAGGTAGGGTGTTGTCAGGAAAAAAGCCACTGCATTGTGGCCATACCACCACTGAATGAGGGCATCCTGTACGCCTGCAAACACAGGATAACTTTTCATCCCGTGTACAGGAAGTTCCAGGTTGTTGCCAATGTGCAATACCGTAACGGTAACCCAGGTGGCGATATAAAACCAGATCGCCACGTACAAGTGGTTTTCTCTCCTTTTCAGAATGGTTCCAAACATATTGATCCCAAAAGCTACCCACACCAGCGCAATGGCTATGTCAATCGGCCACTCCAATTCTGCGTATTCATGTGCACTCGTAAAACCCAATGGTAAGGTCACGGCTGCTGCCAAAATAATTGCCTGCCAGCCCCAAAAGTGAAACTTGCTCAGCGCATCGCTATACATGCGTGCCTTCAGCAAACGCTGTAAGGAGTAATACACTCCCATAAAAATTCCATTTCCAACGAAAGCAAATATCGCAGCGTTGGTGTGCAGGGGGCGAATCCGACCAAAAGTCGTTTCTGCAAGGCCGAGATTCCATGAGGGGAAAATGAGCTGGAAAGCCGCCAGCAAACCAACCGTCATCCCGACTACCCCCCAAAGTGCCGTGGCAACGGCAAAGTTCCTCACAATCCCATTGTCGTAACTAAATTTGTCAATCTGTGCCATGTGGGCGAATTTTAAAAGATTAAGATTTATCGTTTTTTGTTTGTTTGTCTTCGAAGAGTATCCGAACGGAAGGGGTGTAGTCGTCATCGTACTGTCCGGAGCGGACAGCCCAGAAAAAGGCTCCTAAAAACCCGATAGCTACTATAAGACTTATGCCAATCAATAGAAAAATGACGTACATCTGACACTATTTTAGCGCCAAATTAGCAGTCACAGGGAGTGACTTTAATGAGTAAGGTCAGTATTAAGGGTGACTTTTGTCAATTTCAGATCGGCGAGCCAATGCTGTGCTGGAAAGCAAGCCAAACACAACAATCGTAACGGAACTTAGCGGCATCAAAATAGCCGCAATAACAGGTGACAATTCGCCCTGTACCGCATAACTCAATCCTATCATGTTATAAATGAAGGCAAGGCCATAGGCCCAGTAAACCAAAAATATACTCTTGCGCGAAAATTCCAAAAATGCAGGAAGCAAGCGAAACCGATCGGCCTTGAGTACCCCGTCAGAAGCGGGCGTAAAATTGTTGGCATCCTCGGTAACCACCAAACCCACTGCACTTTGCTGCAAAGCACCGGCGTCATTCAGCCCGTCGCCAATCATCAGGACTTGCCTACCATCCTCCTGAAGCTGTTTGACAAACTCCAATTTATCCACCGGACTCTGATTAAATTTCAAAAACCGATCTCCACCAAACAAGGGACGTAAACGTTCTGCTTCCCCATCATTGTCCCCCGACAAAAGGTACAGTTCCCCTTTGTCCCGAAAATATCGAACCACCTCCTCCAGACCAACCCGATACGCGTTGATCACCTGAAAACTCCCCTTTACTTCATCACCAATCCCCAACAAGGTTCCTTCCACCCCCGAAACTGCTAACCCCTCTTCCCGGAAAAAAGCTACCGAACCTATTCTCAACACCTGATCTCCAACTCGCGCCCGAATACCCTTTCCGGCAAACTCCCCGAAATCTTCCAACCCTGAATACTTAGTCACACCCGTAAGCCAGGAAGACAGCGCACGACTCACCGGATGATTCGACATCCCCGCAAGCGCAGCAACATAACTTTTTTCCAGCTCCGACAAATCCTCCCCACTATAAATCACCCCTGTATTGCCGCTGATCGTCAGCGTGCCTGTTTTGTCAAACACTATCGTATCAATTTTTGCCAAAGCCTCAATCACAGCTGTATTCTTCAAAAAAAACTGCTGATTGCCCAGCAAACGCAAAACATTGCCAAAAGTAAACGGGATGGATAAAGCAACCGCACAGGGGCAAGCTATGATCAAAACCGATGTAAATGCATTGATCGCTTTGTCTATGTCCTTACTCCCCCAATACATCAAAGCCGCCACCGCGATCCCCAAAATAACCAAGGTAAAATACTTGCTCACCCGATCGGCCAGACCACTCGCCTGCAGTTCTCGACGCTTCGTGAAAGCCTCGTCATTCCAAAGTTGTGTCAGGTAACTCTGAGACACCCGGCGCGTAATCACCAACTGGATCGTTTCGCCCATCTGGCGCCCCCCGGCGTAAATATAATCCCCCACTTTGCGATCCACCGGAACCGCCTCACCACTCACAAAACTATAATCAATACTCCCTTTTCCGCCCACAAGCGTACCATCAGCGGGAATCAATTCATTGCTGCGAACCAAAATTCGATCACCCACCTCCAGTTTGTCCAGCGTAACCGCCTGCTCCTCATCCTGTTTACCCAGACGGGTAGCCGCAATCGGAAAATAGGACTTGTAGTCACGGTCAAAAGAAATATTGAAATACGTGGCCTGCTGAAACCATTTGCCCGTCAACAAGAAAAAAACCAACCCCGTCAAACTATCGAGATAGCCCGCTCCTGTCTCAGACAAAATATCATACACACTTCGCCCAAACAAGGTAACTATCCCAAGTGTAATCGGTACATCCAGATTCAACTGCCCCAGCTTCAAACCCTCCCAGGCTGATACCACATAATCCCGGGCACTGTACAACAACACCGGCAAAGAAATCAATATATTCAAATACCCAAACCAATAATAATAAGCATGATCAACGGTTTCGTCGAGCCCCAGGTATTCCGGAAAACTCAGCAACATGACATTGCCAAAAGCAAAACCCGCAATGCCCAGTTTGTACAAAAACTTTCGATCTACCACTTTTTTTTCCGGCCGATCGAGACTATCCAACTGAATAGCAGGCGCGTAGCCTAGTCGGTCAAGCAACTCCACGATTTTCCGAAGCGTAGTTGTACCTTCCCGAAAAGTGATATCCAGCTCCTTTTGCAAAAAATTCACCTTCGACTGCAGCACCCCCTCGTCCAATCGGTGGAGGTTTTCGAGCAACCAAATACACGAAGAACAGTGAACCCCCGGTAAGTGGAGGTTGACCCGCGTACGCTCCCCATCCGTAAACTCAACCAACTTTTGCACCACCTCCGGCTCATCAAGAAAAGCGTAGAATTTACCGGTTTTTCCCTTTTGGGTAAGCCCCACCGCCACCTCATCCAGATCGTAGAAGGTGCACATGTCATTGCCCTTCAAGATTTCATAGACAGTCTGACAACCGGTACAACAAAATACCTTGTCGTCGAAATGCAGCTCGTTGCCTTCACAATCCTCGCCGCAGTGGTAGCAATAATTTTTGGATGAAGCCTCGGGTATTCCAGTCATGGTACACTACATAATTAATTCAAAACAAACTAGCCTGTGTTCCTTCCCCTTCCAACAAGGATCTGGCCCCATCAGGAATTTCTATAGCACCACCGTCCATATCCTCTACCGAACTCACACGCTGATCACTCAGCCGGTTACCCGCTGCCTTCCAGCCCTTGACGCTGATAAAATCGGCAATATCCAGTTCACCTTCCATGCGTTTAGACTTTATCCGCATCGCATACTTGATCCGCGGCGCCAATTTTACGGAAGCAAACAGCAACCTGCTATCCGGATGATCGGTCAGAAAACTAAACCGTTGCTCCAGGCTGGATGTCTCGATTTTGAAACGCTTGACCATAGTCCAGCCCCTATGCCCGTCAAAATAAACCGCATTTACAACTTGCTCCGGGTCATACTTACCAATGTGTATCAACTCGGAAGGATCATATTTTTTATAGGTTTCCAAGTCATTCATCTCATACGTTCCATTTTTGTAGATCGTCAGTACGTAATCGCCCGTATCAAACTCGCCCAGCAGTTTGCCCCTTCCATCTCCGTTGAGCTGACCGCTCACCTCGTCCATCCATATTTTCCTTGCCCCCAGCGTGGACTTACCCTGCGACAACAACTCAATTTTCCGGACGGGATAGCGCGTCACGATATTGCCCTGCGAAGTCCTTCCCTTGATCTGCAAATCGGCAAAGTCAAACGAAAACTCCTTGATCTTCGCCCGACAATTAGGACTTAATTGAAGCTGTACCGTCTCCGCCTCTCCATTCGGGTTAGCAGAAAAATACACCAATTTAGAGCGCTCGTTGCCTTGGATCAAATCATACTCCTTGTCCCGCGTAATGGCGGTTACATTAAAGCGCTTGGCATAACTCACCCCGGTTTCCCCATTGAGATAGATCAGGTTGTAAGTCGTCATTTCATCCCCCTTCTTCCAGACAGCCACATGCAAAATATCCTTTCCGACAAACAATTTTTCCGCTATCCGGCTAACCTGAAACTTGCCGTCCTTTCGAAACACGATGATATCGTCAATATCTGAGCAATCTGTAACAAACTCATCCTTTTTCAGACCCCAACCGATAAAACCCTCCTTGCGGTTTACATACAACTTAGAATTAACCGCTACCACCTCTGTTGCCTGGATGGCGTCAAAAGTTTGGATTTTTGTCTTCCGCTCACGCCCCTTTCCATATTTCGCAAGCAAGTCGCGAAAATAAGCAACTGCAAAGTCAGTAAGGTGAGCAAGATGGTACTTGACCTGCGCAAGTTCTTCTTGCAGCTTCGCAATCTCCTCGTCGGCCTTAAAGCTGTTAAACTTAGAAATGCGTTTGATCCGGATCTCCGTCAGTCGAACGAGATCATCTGTTGTGATATCCCGCAGCAACAGTAGCCGGGCATCCTTTGCCGCAGCTTCCTCACCCGGAACCCTCACATACTTGCGCAACCCGGAATCAATCGCCGTCAGCACCGCCTCCCAGGTTTCACAAACCTCAATATCCCTGTAAATACGCTGTTCGATGAAAATCTTTTCCAAACTAGCAAAGTGCAACTTTTCCTCCAGTTCCGCCTGCCTGATTTCCAGCTCCTGTCTCAACAAATCCTTTGTGCGCGCCGTCGAAACCCGAAGCATATCATGAACCCCCAAAAAATGAGGTTTGTCATCAACAATTACACAGGCATTGGGCGCAATAGATACCTCGCAGGCCGTAAATGCAAAAAGCGCATCCACCGCAAGGTCAGGAGAAGTGCCGGGAATCAGCTCAATCACAATTTCTACATCCCGGGCAGTATTATCCGTAATTTGCTTAATCTTAATTTTTCCCTTCTCGGCAGCCTTCACCACGCTGTCAATTAAGGTAGAAGTAGTAGTCCCAAACGGCAGCTCCCGCACCACAATCCACTTTTTGTCCACCACCTCCAATGTGGCTCGCGACTTGATCCGCCCACCCCGCTTACCTTCATGGTAATCGCTCACATCAACAGCTCCACCCGTAACAAAATCCGGATAAATTACGAATTCCTCGTCCAGCAGAATTTTAATCGAGGCATCAATCAACTCGTTGAAATTGTGGGGTAAAATACGCGTAGATAAACCCACCGCTATCCCTTCTGCCCCTTGTGCCAACAACAAGGGAAATTTCACCGGAAGCGCAAGCGGCTCCTTTTTCCGACCATCGTAGGAAAGCTGCCATTGCGTTGTCTGAGGATTAAAAACTACGTCCAGCGCAAATTTGGTGAGCCGAGCCTCTATGTATCGCGAAGCAGCGGCACTGTCGCCCGTGCGAACATCCCCCCAGTTACCCTGACAGTCAATCAGCAAATCCTTTTGACCCATATTCACCAAGGCTTCACCTATAGAAGCATCCCCGTGCGGATGGTATTGCATCGTCTGCCCAATGATATTGGCCACTTTGTTGAAACGACCATCGTCCATCTCCTTCATCGCATGCAAAATGCGCCGCTGTACAGGCTTCAATCCATCATCCACACTGGGTACCGCCCGCTCGAGGATAACATACGATGCATAATCCAAAAAGTAATCCTTGTACATACCCTTCAAGGACAATGTAGATTCCTGCTCGCTTCCTTTGCCCTCAACCGGGAATTCCGGAGTTTCAGCCATGCTTAATGATGAGTTTATGCGTTAATGATATGCAAATATATCTGATAGTTTATCAACAAATTTAGTGTTTTTATTAAATTCAAAACAAATTGTGTATAATATTTTTAATTTTTCCACCACAATGCCAACCCTGAGCCTAACACACCTCCTTATCCGATAACCTGGCTTTTGATGCCCTAATTTAAGGGTTTTGGGTCAAAAAATTAATTCAATTAATTGATAATCAAATATTTAAAACACAGGTGCAAGCCACCTTAAGGTGACTTGCACCTAGATTACCCTTATTAATACCGCGACGATCCAAAACGTAACCACCCCGGTCCAACACCCCGGTCCAACGCTCCGATCCAACGCTCCCCCCGACCTCACCGGGACAACCAAGCGGCGGTTTGCACTATTCTCTTACCCCTGGCTCCAAGGTATCCAAAACAATTTTTGCCGGTTGTCGGGTCGTTGCCCCACCTAATGGTAAAACATCCCTTACCGAGGCAGCAAATTTCAAGCTCAATCGTTACCTAAAATGGATGCCAAAATCAGGAGGAATTGAAGCAAGGAGTTGTAAATCTGTCTCAATACTCCTAAATTTAAGCACTTGAATGCTTACTATGGACATCGCTTTACCATTAGACTACGAAGAAAATGACTTCATCAGCGCCTGTGTCAGGCAGGAAAGATGGGCTCAGAAGCGTATGTATGAAGAATACTACGGCAAGATGATGGGAGTTTGTCTAAGGTATGCCAACAACGAAGACGATGCACTGGACATTCTCCACGAGGGATTTATCAAGGTGTTTCAAAATATAGAAAAATACCAGCCGGGAACATCGCTGTCTGCCTGGATCAGGCGGATCATGGTGAACACGGCGATTGATTTTTATAGAAAAAGTATCCGAAGACGCACTGAAGATATCGAGCAGGCCGGAAATGTGGATAATATGGATGCCGATGCCATCAGCCAATGCGGCGAAAGAGAAATTCTGAAGGCAGTACAGCTACTGTCGCCTGCATACAGGGCGGTGTTCAACCTGTACGTCATAGAGGGGTATTCGCACAAAGAGATTGGAACCCTGCTCGATATTACAGAGAGCACTTCCAGGTCTAACCTGGTCAAGGCCAGATTGAAGTTAAAGGAAATTCTTACATCGGGAGATTTTGGTTATGAAGGATAAGCGTTTCGATCAGTTGATTAAAGACAGGATGGAGCACTTGGAAGTGCCCATGCAAAAGGGGGGCTGGGAACAATTTTCCTCCAAACTCGACCAGCAGGCGGCCAGCGGAGTTCCTGATCAGGAGGATAGGGATTTTGATGCATTGATCTTCAACCAACTTCATAGGTTGGAGGCGACTTTCAATCCTGCTCACTGGTCCCAAATGCGCAGACGCATACGGGTCGAACTTGGCTGGCACCGGACTTTGCTATCCTTGAAATTGGCCGAACTTACCCTGATCGGATTGTTGGTGTTTGTTTTCGGAGTTGAGCTTTCCAATCCCAACCGCCTTCCCGGTCAACCCAAGACTACCGTTTCGCCACACCAACCTATTGCAGGAACGACTGCCGAACGAACGACCCAAACCAGCAGTGCAACAGCTACCGCCTATCCAACAGCTAAGCAATCTTCTCCTGCCACTGCCTTTTTTTCCGCGACAGCGGAGCCTGCTCTTCCTCCTCGAGTGACTTCTATTCCTCCCATTGCCATGAACTCCGTGGTGGTTCCTGCGCAAAAGGCACCTTTACTGCCTGTGCAGCCCGAAAAATCCGACAACAGCGCTACTACAGCTGATTTTGTGGCTGCGCTGCTCCAAAAGACTACTGCACCCGTTCGCCACGAGCCTTATGTTGATCTGGATGCCGTGGTCTCCCTGCCACAAAAGGAAACGTTACTCCGAATCGGCATGATCGGCGCTGTGGACTACAACCGCGTGATTACGCCACCTGATCCGAAAGAAAACAGGCTGGAGGTGTATGACAGGTATGCCATGGGCTATTCCAGTGGCATTTCTGTGGGCTTTGAAATGGGCAACCTGGAAATTGAAACGGGTCTGGGCTATGCTTCCAGACATTACCTGCCCCAACCTGTAGTGTTTGTACAGGGTAGCCTGCAGGAAGGCTTTATCGGGGAGGGTATCCGCGAAATTGAACTGAATATGCTCAGCCTGCCCCTCAATTTTAAATTTTATGTGGTGAATCGCGAAAAATGGCGCATCTATGCGCTGGCTGGAACTGCCCTCCACTTCGCGTTCCAAAACAATTATTATACTTCTGCACAGCGCTTTTCTTATGGTCTGACCCGACCCCTCCTGAATGCCGGCCAGACTTCTCCGCTGGAAGACAACAAAGAGCTGAAAGCTGGCTTCTTCGAGGGCGGCCCGTTTAAGGAAAATAGTTACCTGACAGGAAACCTCGGAGTGGGTGTGGAACGGAATTTCTCCTACCGCTGGAGCTTGTTTGTGCAACCTACCTATCAGCACGCTATGGATTATTCCGGTGTCCTGGACAAACGACTGGGGCCTAACAAGGATGAAATCCGAACTTTTTCTGTGCTGACGGGGATCAAAATGCGCTTATTCAAATAGATCCGGCCAGTCGAGGTTTCGCAGTTCGTGCCCGTCCTGCACGAGATGCAATACGCTGCCCGCATCCAATTTGTGCTTGCGCAGGTACCGAATGGCAGACTTCTGCAAGACGATTTTATCCAGACTGCCCAGTACCCACACATAAAGAAGGTTTTTCAACGCCCTGTACTGGTTGAGTTCCCCGGGGCGAACCCTGAAATGGTACAACGACAACCAAGTATGGTACAGTCGTCTGCTACTTTCCCCATCCCCAAGCTGGCGCTGCAAGTACCTGTGCTGGAAGGCCGGCAATATCCCTACGCTGTGCAAAAAACTGCTCACGCGAAGCAACAGCCGAGGTTCCATCAACCTGTTTTTGCATCGGATCCGCAGCCCTAATGGTATTCCTTCGGAAAAAAATTTACCCCGGGAAGCCAGACCGTCCGGGGCAAGTGCAATTACCCGCACCACCTCAAATGGCAGTTCGGGCAACACCGAAAGCAAAATCCTCGCCCCCATGCTGTGTCCGAGTAAATAGATAGGCGGCTTGAATGCGGGAAGCAAACACAGTTGGCCGAAAAGCGCCAGCACATCCTCTCGGGTATAAAAGGCAGCCTGCCAGGTAGTGTTACCATGAAAAGGCAGATCCGGTGCGATAAAAGTAAAATCCCGCTCCAACACCCGAACCATACCTGAAAAATAACCGGAATCACGGGCAAAACCGTGCAGTGCAACGACTGTTCCCCGACGACCATTACCAGCCACCCTTAAAGACCAACAACCATTTTCGCCTTGAATCGTTACAAAATTAGAATTGTCTTGCTTCATCACCCAATCATTTTGCCATGCTCCGATCAAATGCGTTTTTGTCCGGATTGTTTATGCTGATCAGTTTTTCTTTTGCCCCTTCCTGCAAAGCCCAGGGAAGCCCCCTTACGGGAAAACCTGTGCGCCACGAAGCATGGACCAACCTGCTGCGCAAGTATGTGTCGCCCGATGGAAAGGTCAATTACCCCGGATTTATTCGAGATAAGCAAGCCGTACAGGAATACCTCGACCTGCTCGGCGCAAACCACCCCGACGAACAGCGCTGGACTCGTGCAGAACAATTGGCCTACTGGATCAACGCCTACAACGCCTTTACCGTCAAACTCATCATGGACCATTATCCAATAACCAGCATCAAGGACATCAAAAAAGGAATACCTTTTGTCAACTCGGTATGGGATCTCAAATTTATCCCGCTGGGCGGTCAGTTGTACGACCTCAACCATATCGAACACCGCATCCTCCGGGAAAAATTTGACGAGCCGCGCATCCATTTTGCCATCAACTGTGCTTCCGTGTCCTGCCCCAAATTGGCGAATGTCGCCTTTGAAGCAGCAACCCTCGACAAGCAACTGGAACAAGCAGCACGCGAGTTTTTTGCGGATCCGCAAAAGAACAAACTACAGCCCAACCGGATCGAAATATCCAGGATTTTCCTGTGGTTTGGCGGCGATTTTAAAAAATCGGGAGGGGATATCATTGCTTATATCAACCAATACTCCGAAGTACGGATTTCGCCCAAAGCCAGCATCAGCTACCTGGAATACGACTGGAACCTCAACGAATAACCTGGGGTCAGATCCTGATTTTTTTCAAACGCGACATATCCCGCTTGGAGTCCCGCTCTTTGATGGTCTCGCGTTTGTCAAAAGATTTTTTGCCCCTGGCTAAGGCAATCTGCAGTTTGGCAATCCCCCTGTCGTTGAGAAAAAGTCGGTAGGGCACAATCGTGAACCCTTTCTCCTTAACCTTTTTCTCGAGTTTCTTCAATTCGACCCGCTTCAGCAACAATTTGCGGGTACGCCTGGGTTCGTGGTTGGCATAGGTTCCGTACTCATACTCGCCAATGTACATATTCTTGATGTACAACTCCCCTTTTTTGAAATAGCAATACGCATCCGTAAGGTTGACATCCCCCTTTCGGATAGATTTGATCTCCGTTCCCTGCAGAACGATGCCGGCTTCGAGTTTGTCATCAAAGTGATACTCGAAGCTGGCTCGCCTATTGACAACTTCTATCTTTCCGGCCTTCTTCTCTTTCTTCTTCTGTTCTGCCATATACCCAGTACTCAGTTTGCAATATGGACGATTTTTTCGTTCAAATAGTTCCGGTATCCCCGATTCTTAGCCGATTTTACGGTTTTGCCGAAATGTGACTGCTCGCACTTTTCAGGTGCTGCTGCAGGAAATTGGTCATCTTGGTATATAAATGCAAGCGTGCATTGTCGCCATAAATACCGTGGTTGCGGTTGGGATAAAAGTAAGTATCAAACTGCTTGTTGGCTTTTATGAGCGCATTGGCCATTTCGGCGGTATGTTGAAAATGCACATTGTCATCGCTGTTTCCATGTACCAACAAGTAGTTGCCCTTAAGCTGGTCTGCAAAATACACAGGTGAATTTTGGGCATAGCCCTCGGGATTCTCTTTCTCTGTACGCATAAAACGCTCCGTATAAATAGAGTCGTACCAGCGCCAGCTCGTGACAGGAGCAACCGCAATGGCTGCGTTGAAGACATCATTGCCTTTGAGCAGACACAAAGAAGACATATACCCGCCATAGCTCCAGCCAAAAATGCCTATTCTGGCAGCATCGGCATAAGGCAGACCGCCCAGGTACTTTGCCGCCTCAATCTGGTCCATGGTCTCGTACTTGCCCATCTGCAAGTAAGTAATTTTTTTGAAGGCCTCTCCACGTGCACCCGTGCCGCGGTTATCTACGCAAGCCACGATGAAACCCTGCTGGGCCAGCATCTGGAACCACGCAAAACGATCCCCTCCCCAATTGTCGGTCACCTGCTGACTGCCCGGTCCGCCGTACAAAAACATGAAGACCGGATATGCTTTCCCCTCCTCCATATTGGCAGGTTTGAGCATGTAGCCATTCAAGGATACATTTTCGCTCGTCGTGAAGCTAAAAAACTCGGCCGGCACAAAGCCGTAATCGCCCATTTTTTGCCGCAAGGCAGCATTGTCCTCTATCACCCGAAGTTCCTTTCCGGACCGGTCAAAAACCGTATAGGTAGCGGGCGAATTAATAGTCGCATGATTCAGCACGTAATAGTCAAAAGTACTGCTGAACTGGGCATTGTTCCAGCCCGGCTTACCCGTCACAAGGCGCGTATCGCTGCCATCGGTTTTGACCGAATAAATTTCCCGCTGCATCGGCGACACCTTAGCTGCCTGGTAATACACCAAACCCCGAGCCTCATCCACGCCATAGAAATTGGTCACCTCCCAGTTGCCGGAAGTCAAGGGCCTCACCAACTGTCCCTGCATATCAAACAAATAAAGATGGTGCCAGTCGTCCCGCTCGCTCGACCAAATGAAATGCTTGCCATCTTTCAGAAAAGTCAAGTTATCAAACAGCATTTCAGCCACGTACTCGGTCTCCTTCTCCTCGAGCAGCAAGCGGGTAGTCCCGTTTTGGCTGTCGGCCAGCAACAACTCCAAATGGTTCTGGTGCCTGTTGAGCCGATACACACACAGCCCGGCCGCTCCCTGCGCCCACTTGATGCGCGGAACATACTGATCCTTCTCCGCACCCAGATCCACCTGAACCTTGGTTTTTGTCTCGACATCAAACACAAAGATATCCACAAAAGCATTCGCCTCGCCCACCTTTGGATACTTAAAAGTCTCGTATTCAGGATATAACCCTCCCTTGTAATTCGTCATCGTGAACTCCTTCACATGGCGTTCGTCGAAGCGATAGTAAGCCAGTTGGCTGCCATTGGGTGACCAAGCGAAGCCTACGGCAAAACCAAACTCCTCCTCATAGACCCAATCTGTAGCCCCATTGATGATCGCATTGGCTGCGCCATCTTCCGTCACCTGATGTACCGATCCGGATTTCAAATCCTTGAAATACAAATTATTTTCAAACACAAAAGCCACCTTATCTGCCTGGGGGTTGAAACTCGCATAACTGTGTTTTCCCTGCGGAAAAACCGGTTGCAAGCTTTTTTCAGCACGGTCATAGATCCAAAAAAAAGCCTTAGAAGAACGGCGGTAGATCGGTTCAAACCCGGTGGTCAGCATGATTTTGGACTCATCATCGCTGAAAGCATAGGCAGAAAAATTGCCGGGGAAGCCCTCCGTTCCGGAAAAACCAGCTCCGTCGAACACGGTACTCACCAATTCACCGCTGGTAAAATCGTATTGTTGGATCGCATTGCCCGACTGTCGGGTATAATGCCTGCCATCATTCATAAAAGTAAAGCCCGGAACGTACCGCGATGTAAAAACACCGTCTCTCCAGACAGCCTCATTCGTAACCGCCATTTGAGCGGAGCTGCGATACACAAGAAGGAGCAGCAGTAGCGCAGGAACCAACTTTAGGTATTTCATAAATTTACATTTTTATAGTTAAGCATCCCCCAACAGGGCATCTAATCGTTTTTGTATAGCTTTTGCCTTATTTTTTCGCATCACCACAACCGGTGGAGCCGAGCGTTCTTTGCAATCAGTGATCGCGCAACGTTCGCAGGTGTTGTTGACCACCCGTTGCGGAATCCGGGGATCGTCTGCGAAGCGAATCGTGTCGCTCAGACTTTCCAAGTGGATGCCGATCGTCACGCTTACATTCTTATCCGGCGAAGGATAATCGGGTCTGGCCAAGGTAAAACACAAGTACTGATCATCGGTTCCCTCATACACAGATCGTTGGGCGGCAACTACCGTAGATACCGCTTTACCAGCCTGTTGCATGTGGTGCAAATCGCGGAGGATAGAAACGGAAACCCAGCGCCGGCAATAATGCTCGGAAAGCGCATTGCCATGCGGATGGTGTTTTTGGTAGAGATGAAGTTCCTTATCAATCGAATACACATCCTGTACCGGATCGTGGATAAAGCGCAGGAAAAATAATTTTTTCAAACCAAAATACTCCGGCAGGATATTGGTTAGCCGATGGAAAAACATCTCCGGGGTAGCCCCATATTTGTTCATGACAGCCTGAAAAGCCGCTCCGTCCCAGCGGGGCAGACTGAAAAAAGTCTGCATATCCCGGATGATATCATCTTTTGGCAAGTGAAGTGCCACCGAAAAATAAATAGCCCGGGAGTGGTTGAGCACCTCGTCAAACACCTTCCCCTTCAAGATGGAGGAAGTGTAGGCCCGCTCCTTGATTTGAAGGAAATTGAAACCAAGCTCCTTCCCATACTCAAATGAACGCTGAACGGTATTCAGGCGGCTGTTGAGCAGCAGCTGCCGGGATGAAGGCACAAACACAGCGCGCAAACCATCCAATTCGGAATAGCGATCCAGTCCATTCTCCACTACCTGATAGCCATACGCGGTTTTCAGAATAGCCTCCAGCACGGGAATTGCTATGGGGCGTTCCGGAGGAATGCTGTATGTCTGACAGAAAGCCAGTACCTGGTTTTCCAGATCCTCAAAATAATTGTTATTCAGCTCGAGATAAGCCCGAAGCGCACCAAAATAAAAGTTTTCCTCTTTCAGCGCATAATTGCGGGACAAATCCAGCAGGGTAGAAATAAAAGCACTCACCCGGACGGGCGCATCGGCGATCAGCTCTACCACTTTGGGAAGTTCGATTCCGAACAACTCGAGTGGAAGTTCGTTCAGGAAATTCGACTTCAGCAGTTCCTTGACAGGAGCCAGGCTCTGATCGGTATCTGCGGACACCAACTGCTCGAAACTGAGTCCCAGACCGGCTGCCAATGCTAACACCTTATCCTCCTTTGGGTATTTTTTTCCCTTTTCAATTTCGTTGAGATAAGAAATAGAAAGTCCTGTTTTTTCAGCGAGTTCTGAAAAAGACAACTTCTTTCTTTGTCGTGCCTGTTTGACTTTCAGTCCAAACAGGATTTTTTCGTGTAGTGTTTTAGGTTGCATAATGCACCAAAATACGATATTCGTGCGAATCTTCGCAAACAAGTTTACCTTTGATTATCATGAAAGCAATACAGGATTTATATGCTACTAGGGCAGAGGAGTTTGCCAACACCTCATTAAGCCATCGGCAACGTTACCATTTTTTTTCTTTTGTACGGCTGATCATTTTTATCCTGGCCTTGGGTATGGCCATTGTCCTGGGTACCTGGCACTGGTGGGCGGGACTGGCATTTTTCATGGTATTCCTGGCGTTTTTCTATCGGTTTGTGCGTTGGCACAGCGACATCGCCCGAAAGCAGGCACATGCAGCCAACCTTGCCGACATCAATCGGAAAGAGCTGAATGCGCTGGCATATCACCTTGACGATTTTGCGTTTGATCCTCCGCGGGCTGACGTCATGCACCCTTACGCTGCGGATTTGGATATTGAGGGAGCGCATGCTCTTTTTCAGCTTCTCAACCGTGCGAGTACAGGTATTGGCAGAGCTGCACTCAGTGATTTTTTGTGTTATCCGGCTGATCTTCCGGAAATACTAGCCCGGCAGGAAGCCATCCGGGAACTGTCTCCGCAGGTAGGCTGGCGACAAGAATTACAGGCACTGGGCAAAGAAGCAGCTGACGACCCTGCGCACGTAGCTGGTCTCCGACAATGGTTGGAAGCCCCGAATATATTTGCTGAAATCCGGTGGTTAACCGCTGCCCGTGTGGTTATTCCGCTTTGGACACTGGTTGCCGCAATTTTCGTGGCTCCTGTTATTCCCTGGACGCTCAACCTGCTTTTGTTGCTTCCGGCGGGATATATCCTCCAAAAGACGGTGCGGCGGGTCAATCAAACGCACGAACTCACCGGCAAAGCCGGTACTATCCTACATCACTATGCAGCCATGATTGCGCACCTGGAATCCGCCGACTTTCGGTCAGCTGCCCTGCAAAAAGCCCAATTGCCCCTGCGCAGTGAGGACAAGCAGGCATCGGAAGCCTTGAAAACACTTGCCTATATCACCAGTCAGCTCGATGTACGCTACAATGCCTTTGCCGTGTTGCTCAATCTTGGATTTTTGTGGGATATCCAGTGGCTTTACCGGCTAGAACAATGGAAAAGCAAGTATGGCATTCACCTTTCGGAGTGGTTTGACAGCCTTAAATATGTTGAGGCAATCAGCAGCCTTGCCAATGCGGCCTATAACAACCCCGACTGGGTTTTTCCCGAAATTATTGACGCGTGTAAATTGGAAGCCGTCCATCTCGGTCATCCGCTCATCGCCCCTGGAATCAGGGTTTGCAACGATTTTCAGCTTCCTTCCAGCGGGCACATCAAACTCATTACGGGTTCGAACATGGCCGGAAAAAGCACCTTTTTGCGAACGGTCGGCATCAACATCGTACTGGCCATGGCCGGAGCGCCCGTATGTGCCACTCGCTTTCGCTGCCCACTGCTCATGCCCTATACCAGCATGCGCACCAGAGATGCCCTGCACGAAAACACCTCTTCCTTTTATGCCGAACTCAAGCGGCTCAAATTTATCATAGAAGCTGTAGAGGCGAAAGGCAGCGGGGGACATTACCCCTTTTTTATATTGGACGAAATCCTCAAAGGAACCAACTCAGAAGACAGGCATACCGGATCCAGGGCTTTGATCAAACAACTCATTGCTGCCGGCGGAACAGGTTTGATCGCCACGCACGACCTCGAGCTGGGTAAGCTCGAGGCCGAATATGGAGGCGCCTTAGAGAACCTGTGCATGGAAGTCACCATTGAAGATGGCAAACTATCTTTTGACTACAAAATCAAAAAAGGCATCAGTAAAAGCTTCAACGCCACCCTGCTGATGCGCGAAATGGGCATACGAATCTGAATTAGCGACCTATGGACGCCTGCAGTTTCCTGACTACTTCGTGATTCGGCTGTGTCTCCAGCAGCGCAGCGTACAGGAGATCTGCATCGTAGTAAAACCCTGCACGTTCGTACCCTACTGCCCGCATCAACGTTTGCAAAAACGCAGCGGAAGCCTGATACGTTTTGGAGCTGGTCTCCAGCAAGCGGATCAGCCCTGTCACGCCATTGGCGCCGGTATAAGTAAAGCACACCCTTTCGCCTGTGCTGTAGCAGTACACCTGATCCTCGGGCAATCCCAGCTCTGTAAAATCGAGGCTCAACACCGGATCTGTTGTCGTTGTGCTATACACCAAGCTATCCAGGGTCTTGTCGTACAACTCAAACGTGTAGCTGCTCGCTTGATCCTGGGCGGGCCAGGAAAACGTGATTGCAGAACTGGCCACTCTCGAATCCGGGCGGGGAGAAAAGCCAGTCCCGTTGTTTGCGACGGCTTCCGGCAAAGCTGCCAGATCGGTATTCTCCTCGATTCCAAAAGCGGAGAGCAATCGCCGGAAGAAAACCCCATCGAAAGAAAAGCCTCCTGGAGCCGTAGCGGTCATATCCACCACCTCTTTGACTTTATATTTGCCTTTGGTTGAAATTTCGAAGGGTTTGCCATTGGCCAACAGCAATACGCGGCTTCCCTCTTCCAATTTCAGGCTTCCCTCGGAACTGACCATCGTTGCCAAAGCAGCGGGTCCGGACTTCACCCCTGGTGCGCTGTACTCAACGGCACCGGAGAGATCCATGACCAAAATCTTCATAGCTGACTGTTGGGCCGAAATGCGGCCAAAAGTAACAAGAACAAGTACCAGGCTCAGAACCAGGTTGTGGGTTGACATAAGCAAGCATTTAAGGATTTGATAACGAAGCTATTTGTTGGCGCTATCGCGAAAACAACATTCGGACAGGCCCTAAAAAATCAGAGCAGCACGCTTTGGGGCAATGCTGCTCTAAAATTACGGTTACTTTTGGAAAAGAACCAAAAATCGGTTTATAGACTTGCGATTATCCGCATTCGGAATAGCCACAGCTTTTGCACATCAGGCATCCCTCCTCATAAATCAATCCCTCCGGGTCCTCGCAACTTGGGCAGGCAGCATCTGAAGGTTTTGTCTCATTCGGGATATACTTTTTCAGCGCTCGGATCACCCCATTTTTCCAGGAATTGATATAATCCTCTTCCACATTAAGACCATCTACCAGATCCACCACTTGTAGGATAGGCATACCGATGCGCAGCACGCCGGAAATCAATTTGGCGTAATTCCAATATACCTTATTAAAAGACCGGGATAAGCCTTCGATGGTAACGCGGTAGCCACCTTTGTCGAGGAACTGAAAATCGTAGCGGTTTTTGCCCTCTTCGTCCTTATTTTTTAGCACCCATCCCTGGGTAACATAATCGGGCAGTTTAAAAGTATCTTCGGCCCTACCCGTAAACACCTCATAAGGTCTGTTGTCCACCAGGCCAATCACTGCAATCCAATCCTCGTCATTATTCTTAAAGCGCACCACATCTGCCTCCAATTTGGCTGGACGTTTGGGTGGGGGCAACTCGGAGCCTGAAGTAGCGGTCTTTTCCTTCTTATCATTCGACACCAGCACCCCTGAGCGAGAACCGTCGCGGTAAATCGTACAACCTTTACACCCCACCTCCCAGGCTGTCTGATAAATTTCCTTCACTTTTTCCACACTGGTATCCTCCGGCACGTTCACGGTCACGGAAATAGAGTGATCCACCCACTTTTGGATGGCGCCTTGCATTTTCACCTTTTGCACCCAATCCACGTCGTTAGCAGTAGCCTGGTGATAAGGCGACTTAGCAATAATCTCCTGTAGCGCTTCCCCTTTCATGGTAGTCACTGCTGCCACATCATAGCCATTAGCCTCCAGCCAAGTTTCGAATTTGTGGTGAAACACATTATACTCTTCCCAGTGATCGCCCACCTCATCAATAAATGTCACCTTTGCGTCCTTATCGTTCGGGTTAACCTTTCTCCTGCGCATGTAGCTGATCATGAAGGCTGGTTCGATCCCCGAAGTCGTCTGGGTCATCAAGCTTGTCGTACCCGTAGGTGCGATCGTCAGGCAGGCGATATTCCTTCGGCCGAAGCGCACCATATCTTCCAGCAAAGCAGGATCGGCGTTAGCCAGCCTCTGGATAAAGGGATTATCCTTTTCCCGTTGCGCATCAAAAATCGGGAAAGCACCCCGCTCGCGAGCCAGTTCGACCGAAGCGCGATAAGCATTCACGGCAAGGGTCTTGTGCACGTTTTCGGAAAAAGCAATCGCTTCGTCGGTACCGTAGCGCAGACCCAATGCAGCCAGCATATCGCCTTCGGCGGTAATACCCACACCGGTACGCCTACCTTCGATACAAGTTTTTCGAACCTTTTTCCACAACTCCCGCTCCACCGACTTAATCGTCTCATTTTCCGGATCATTGCCGATTTTGCTCAGGATGCGGTCAATTTTTTCGATCTCCAGGTCAATAATATCATCCATAATCCGCTGAGCCATTCGAGCGTGTCGCTCGAATTTCTCAAAATTAAACCAAGCCTTCTCGGTAAAAGGCTCCTCCACGTAGGCATACAGATTGATTGCCAGCAAGCGGCAGCTGTCGTAGGGACAAAGCGGAATTTCCCCACAGGGGTTTGTTGAAATCGTCTTATAGCCCAGATCGGCATAGCAGTCAGGGACGGACTCCCGAATGATGGTATCCCAAAACAAAATTCCGGGTTCGGCAGATTTCCAGGCATTGAAGATAATTTTTTCCCAAAGGGCTGCAGCATCAATCTCCCGAGCGAACTGAGGTACCGCTGCATCAATCGGGAACGTTTGCCGATAGGGTGTACCCGCTATAGCGGCTCGCATAAAAGCATCATCAATACGGACAGAAATATTTGCCCCGGTAACCTTTCCACTTTCCAGTTTTGCATCAATAAAATCCTCTGCATCAGGGTGTTTTACCGAAACGGTCAGCATCAACGCCCCCCGACGGCCATCCTGCGCCACCTCTCGAGTAGAATTCGAAAAGCGCTCCATAAAAGGCACGATCCCGGTGGAAGTCAGGGCACTATTCATCACCGGGCTACCCTTTGGTCGGATATGCGACAAATCCTGTCCCACTCCACCTCGTCGCTTCATCAACTGTACCTGCTCCTCATCCGACTTAATGATCCCCCCATACGAATCAGCTCCAGTGCCGATCACAAAACAATTCGACAGCGAAGAAAACTGGAAATCATTCCCTATGCCGGCCATCGGACTACCCTGTGGGACAATATAGCTGAAATCGCGGAGCACCTCATAAATCTCCTCGAAAGAAAGGGAGCCGGGATACTTGCACTCAATTCGGTGGATCTCCCGGGTAATACGCAAGTGCATATCATCAGGAGTATATTCATAGATGTGGCCAAAAGAATCTTTCAGGGCATACTTATTGATCCAGACATTAGCTGCCAGTTCGTCTCCCTTGAAATATTCAATAGCGGCCTTCAGCACTTTTTCGCGCTCAATCGGCTTTAGGGCGTGCCTCCCATTGAGTGTCTCTACTGTCTTGGTTTCCATAATTGTTGTTTTGTGGATACTATAAAGGTACCGACACACCTCTGTTGGTATCCCGTTTTTTATCCACAGTTTGTGGAAAATAACACACAAAACAACTGAACAAGTACAACAATTCGGTAAGACCTGCTAATCAAGCATCCACCTTAGCGTAGCGGGCATTTTCCTCGATAAACAATCTTCTGGGGGGCACATCATCGCCCATCAGCATGGCGAACACCCGATCCGCCTCCCGTGCATCATCAATAGAAACCTGTCGGAGGATACGCGTTTCCGGATCCATGGTAGTTTCCCAGAGTTGTTCGGCATTCATCTCACCAAGACCCTTGTATCGTTGGATTTTGATGGAACTTTCATCTCCGCTTCCTCCATAGGCAGCAACTGCCTCCTGGCGTTCCTGATCATTCCAGCAATACCGGAACTGTTTTCCTTTTTTCACCAGATAAAGAGGGGGCGCGGCGATATAGATATTGCCATTTTCGATCAAAGGCCGCATATAGCGGAAAAAGAAAGTCAGGATAAGTGTCGTAATGTGGCTACCATCTACATCCGCATCACACATGATCACAATCTTGTGGTAACGCAGTTTTTCGATATTCAGCACCCGTTCGCCATCGGGAGCCTCCTCGATACTCACGCCAAGCGCGGTAAAAATATTTTTAATCTCTTCGTTTTCATAGATCTTATGCTCCATGGCCTTCTCCACATTCAGGATTTTTCCCCGTAGGGGCAAAATGGCCTGAAAATGTCGGTCCCGCCCTTGTTTGGCAGTACCTCCGGCGGAATCTCCCTCTACGAGGAAAATCTCTGACTCGCCGGGATCTTTGGATGCACAATCGGACAACTTTCCGGGAAGTCCTCCTCCGGTAAGGGCCGTTTTGCGCTGCACCATTTCGCGGGCATTGCGAGCGGCGTGCCGTGCTGTTGCAGCCAGGATCACCTTGTCCATAATTTTGCGAGCATCGCGGGGGTTTTCCTCCAGGTAATGTTTGATCACCTCTCCCACGGACCTCGACACGATACCGGTCACTTCTGAATTGCCCAGTTCGCCTTTGGTTTGCCCTTTAAACTGTGGTTCGGGCACCTTTACGGAAATAATGGCGGTCAGTCCTTCCCGGAAATCCTCCCCGGCAATAGCGAACTTCAGCTTTTTGAAAAAACCATTATCATCGCCGTACTGCTTGAACACCCGGTTGATCGCCAAGCGGAAACCCTTCACGTGGCTACCGCCTTCGCGGGTATTGATATTGTTGACAAAAGAATAGATATTCTCCGTAAACGAAGTGTTATATTGCATAGCCACTTCGATTTCCACATTCTCCTCCTTTCCCTTCACGTAGATCGGCTCATCGGTCAGCCGCTGTTTGGAATTATCCAGGTACAGCACAAACTCCTTCAAACCACCTTCGGAATAAAACACCTCTGACTTGTGCTGTCCTTTTTCATCGGTCACGCGCTCGTCCGTGAGGATCAATTTCAGCCCGCTATTCAAGTAAGCCAGTTCGCGCATGCGTCCTGCCAGGATATCGAACTTATAATCTATCGCTTCAAAAATTGTAGGATCCGGATGAAACGTAATGATCGTACCGGTTTCATCACTCTCGCCGATTTCCTGCACATCGGACTGTGGCTTACCTATTTTGTACTCTTGGGCAAACACCTTGCCTTCCCGTCTGATCTCGGCACGCAGGTGATCCGATAGTGCATTCACGCAGGAGATACCCACCCCGTGTAGCCCCCCTGATACCTTATAAGTATCCTTATCGAACTTGCCCCCGGCGTGCAGAACGGTCATCACCACTTCAAGAGCTGACTTTTGCAACTTTTCGTGCATACCGGTGGGAATACCCCGGCCATCGTCTTTGACGGTAACAGAATTATCAGGGTGTACAATCGTTTCTATGGTCGTGCAATAGCCGGCCAAGTGCTCGTCTATGGAGTTGTCCACCACCTCCCATACCAAGTGGTGCAAGCCCTTGATATCGGTACTGCCAATGTACATACCGGGGCGCTTGCGCACGGCCTCGAGTCCTTCTAAGGCAGTGATATTGCTTGCGCTATATTCGCCGGCCTGTGGCACTTTTTTGCTGTTGTCGTTCGTCGTATTCATCCTGCAAAAGTACAAAAAATACCCTTGAATAAAAAGTGGTAAAGGAAATGTAAATTTGCCGTAAAATCGGTTATTGCCTTCAAAGCGCGAACCATGACAAACGGGAAAGCCACATTTACGGTAGTTACGCTGGACGACTGGGAGGAGATTGCCAGGGAGCTGCTCCAATTTGCCGGGGCGGGAAGAAAATTTTTGCTGTACGGGGAAGTGGGTGCAGGAAAGACCACCTTAGTACAGGCGGTCTGCCGGCAACTTGGCGTGCATGACTTGGTACAAAGTCCGACTTTTTCGCTCATCAATGAATATTGGTCGGCTGTAAGGAAGGAACCTGTTTTTCATGCAGACCTGTACCGGTTGCGGCACCCGGACGAAGCCATAGATATCGGTCTGCTCGACTTATTCGATGGGCCTCATTTCCTTTTCATCGAGTGGCCTGAAATAGTAGAATCCTACCTTATTTCCGAAAGCATACAAATACGAATCTCAACGGGCGATAATTCCACCCGAAAAATTGTAATTTTGAGGCCGGACGCAGCTTAGGGCTATACTGAATCAACCAAATCAAAGGATGTATGAGCGAGCAGGAAAAGAGAATACCCATTCCCAAAGAACTGACCGAGGGGCAGATCCATACCCAAACTGAGACCTTACAACGCAGCAAAAGACCAGACCGCTTGTTTATAGGTATTCCACGCGAAATTGTGCCCGAGGAAAACCGGGTGGCACTCATCCCCTCTTCTGTTTCGAATTTGGTCAACCACGGTCATCGCATTGTTGTAGAGGCCGGAGCCGGAGAAAAAGCCTACTACCCCGATCACGACTATGCAGAAGCCGGTGCAGAAATCGTCTATAGCCCGGAAGAGGTCTATAAAGCAGATGTGATGCTGAAAGTAGCTCCGCCCTCCATCCAGGAAATCGAACTTATGCGGGCGGGTCAATTGCTCATCTCACCCCTGCAGTTGCCCACCATCTCTGCAGCTTATATACAGCGCCTCAAAGACAAAAAAGTGATCGCACTGGCCATGGAATACATCAAAGATGATTCCGGTAATTTTCCAGTGGTGCGTATTATGAGCGAACTGGCCGGCTCCAACGCCATCGTGACAGCCGCTGAACTGCTTACCAAAAACAACGGGGGCAGGGGAGTGCTGCTCGGAGGCATCTCCGGAGTACCCAGCGCCAAAGTAGTCATCCTGGGTGCCGGTATTGTGGCAGAATATGCCACCCGCGCAGCCATCGGACTGGGAGCAGATGTCCGCATTTTCGATGACAACATTTACAAACTCAAACGCATCCAAAACCAGGTAGGCAGACCCCTCAATACCTCGGCACTCAATACCGTTTATCTGGAGCGACAACTCGTCACTGCCGATGTAGTAATCGGAGCCATGCATTCCAAAACCGGCAGAACCCCCCTGATTGTAAGCGAAGATACCGTGATGAAAATGAAACCCGGTTCTGTAATTATTGATGTCAGCATAGACCAAGGAGGCTGCTTTGCTACCTCCGAAGTGACCTCCCTCGACCGACCTACCTTCATCAAACACGATATCATCCACTACTGTGTACCCAATATTGCCTCTAAAGTATCCCGTACCGCTTCTATTGCCATCAGCAACATCCTCACCACCATGCTGCTCAAAACGGCAAACCCCAACCTCGAAAGTATGGTCACCGAGGACTATGGACTACGCCACGGCATTTACCTCTACAAAGGATGGCTCACCAACGAATACCTGGGGCAACGGTTTGGCATCAAATCCACCGACCTGGACCTGATCGTGACTTCCTACCTCTAAAGTTCAATAGCTTTTTTTTGACCTTGTTTGAGATAAAAAAATAAGAACAAAATATTGATTATCAATTTTTTATAAATCAGGTGCAAGGCACCTTAAGGTGCCTTGCACCTGATTTACCCTTATTAATACCTCGACCACCAAAAAAGTAACCTACTATATCAGCTTTTCCCAAAAGAAATTTTTCCCGAAGGGAGAACAGCTGCCAAGCAGACAATCGCGAATAAAAACTTTTGATTTTTTTCTAAGAATACTGCCTATCTTATTATCTTTCTAAATAGATAGCAGAATTACATATCCACATTACCACAAACGCACTTGTCATGAAAAAAATAGGCATCCTCTTTGGTCAGGAAAGGTCATTTCCCCAGGCATTCATAGAAAAAATCAACAGTAAAAACCTGGACGATATCCGGGCAGAGCCTGTTGTCATCAGCAAGGTAAAACAAGCAGAAGCGCCTGATTATGCAGTCATTGTAGATCGCATTTCACAGGATGTTCCCTTTTACCGCGCCTTTCTGAAAAATGCAGCCCTGGGTGGCACGGCGGTGATCAATAATCCTTTCTGGTGGAGTGCCGATGAGAAATTTTTCAACAATGCCCTGGCCGAAACCATTGGTGTGGCAGTCCCCAAGACGGTGCTGTTGCCTTCTAAAGAACATCCTGACGACACGACCGCGGCTTCCTTTACCAACCTTGCCTTCCCGATGGACTGGGAGCACATATTTGAATATGTTGGTTTTCCCGCTTACATGAAACCTTTTTCCGGAGGCGGATGGAAGCACGTTTATAGAATTGACAGTCCGGAAGACCTATTTAGCAAATACGACCAAACCGGCCAACTGGTCATGCTGCTCCAGGAGGAAATTCAGTTTGACGCGTATTTCCGCATCTACTGCATCGGAGGCAAACACGTCCGGATTATGCACTACGAACCCCGCAATCCTCATCACCTGCGCTACGTGGCCAACCACAAGGTATCTGATGAACTCATGCAAACCATGCACGATACCGTGATTCGGATCAACCAAGCGCTGGGCTACGATTTTAATACGGTAGAGTTAGCCATTCGCGATGGCATACCTTATGCCATTGATTTTTGTAACCCGGCTCCGGATGCAGATGTAAAATCTGTAGGTCAGGAAAATTTCGACTGGGTCGTAGCGACCATGGCCGATTATGCCATTGAGCGGGCACGCAACCAGCAATTCGGGCAAAACAACCTCACCTGGGGCAACTTCATGACCCAGGCTGTAGGACAAACCATATCGGCAGAAGCAGTAGCAGAAGTAGAAACAGTTCCCTCAAGTGCAACACCTCAGCCTCCCGAAATGGAAGATAAGGTGACTCCGCTTGCCCGACCTGCAGCCGAGCTTGCTCGACATACCCTGTTGGCTATCATTGGGAAAGCTTACCCCTATCAGCGAAACGACCTCACGGCAATAAACCATATTGACGAAAACATTCAAAGTTTACTCAACGATATGGGTATTTATACGTATTGGCAAATCAGCCGTATGAACGATTTGGCCTGTGATTTGTTGGACTCCCTCCTCATCAATTTTAAGGGAAGGGCGCTGAAAGACAACTGGGCTGCACAGGCAGAAGCGCTGATGTTGGGAAAATCCGGTATCAGATCCTCCATCTTGCATGAGGAAGAGTAAATTTCTTTCACCCTGAGACCTGTACAATATGGCCAAGTTCAAAGCGGCAATTCTGGACCTCTACGACAACACCCCTAACCAGGGTATGCGTTGCATCCACGATATTCTCTCCGCTTTCAAATCCAAAATCGAGTGGGACGTTTTTGATGTGCGCGGCGCAGCAAACGTCCCGGATCTTTCTTACGATATTTACATTTCTACCGGCGGGCCAGGAAGTCCTTACGACGGTGACGGCATCTGGGATAAAAAGTACTACGAATGGCTCGATGCCTGCTGGAACTGGAACCAGGAATCCGACAACAGCAAAAAATACGTTTTTTTCATTTGCCATTCTTTTCAAATGGCCGTCATCCACTTCCAGCTAGCACAGGTGGTCAAACGAAAAACGAAATCCTTTGGTATTTTTCCTGTGCACCCTACCCCTGCCGGGAAAAAGGAGCCGCTCTTCAATGGTCTGCCCCATCCGTTCTGGGTAGCTGATTTCAGGGACTGGCAAGTTATTCAGCCCGATTACAACAAACTGCAGGCAATGGGGGCTGAAATTCTCGCGATCGAAAAAATCAGACCTCATATTCCGCTGGAACGCGCCATCATGGGCATTCGCTTTTCTAAAGAAATGATTGCGCTACAGTTTCACCCCGAAGCTGACCCCGACGGTATGCTCGTTCATTTCCTCGAGCCTGAAAGAAGGAAGGTGGTTATTGAAAACCACTCCGAGGCTAAATACCTGGAAATGATAGATGGACTTAATGACGCTACCAAAATCAGACTTACTCATGAGATAGTGCTACCCTTGTTTTTGCATAGGTCGTTGACTGCTCTCGAAACCACCCTTGTTATGGCCTGATACTCGTTCGCACGTACAAAACAAAAACCAACACCAACACCAACACATGATCTCGACCGTACGCCAACAATACAATGCGGCCTTCTCGGCTACCCGCTACCAAAATTTCCTGGATTGGGTCGCCGAGCAATACCAACACCGCCCCCCTTTCCGAATTGCAGAAACCCCCTTGTTTATTCCGGGTTCCTTCAGAGACAAACTCTTCGATGCGTCACAGGCCATCGCACAACAGCTGATGACTCCTCAGTTTAGGGCCTTTTCCGAACAGGCGCTCCTGCCCGAGCAAACGGTACCGGGAGAGTCTGCACATACTACATTTCTGCAACTGGACTACGGGGTTTGCCGCGATGAGCAAAGTGGCGAACTCATCCCTATGCTCATAGAAGCCCAAGGTTTTCCATCCCTGTATTTTTACCAGGATTTTATCGCAAATGCCTATCGCAAGTTTTTTCCGATCCCAGAAGAATATCCGCATCTCATTGGCGGACTCAACAGCGATTCCTACTTTGAAATCCTCCGGAAAATCATCATCGGAGGAGCCAAACCGGAAAATGTTGTCTTGATGGATGTGCAACCCTATCAGCAAAACACCGCCATTGACTTTCTGGTGGGCAAGGCTGCGCTGGGTTTTGAAATCCTCTGCATCACCGATCTCAGACAATCCGGCCAGGATCTCTATTACGTCAATGCCAATGGCAAAAAAATCGGGATCGAACGCATCTATAACCGACTCATTTTTGACGAATGGCTGCAGCGAACCGACCTCAAGGCTTCTGTCAAAATTACCGACCCCCTAAACATCAACTGGGTGGGACACCCCAATTGGTTTTTTAAAATCAGCAAACACTCCCTGCCGTTTCTCCAACATCCCTATGTGCCCCAATCTTTCATCCTGGGTCAGGATACCCCCATACCGGATGATCTGGAAAATTACGTGCTCAAACCGCTGTATTCCTTTTCGGGTGCAGGAGTGAAAATAAACGTTACTCGCGAGGATATTCAGCAGCTCCATACCCCAGAACACTATATCCTGCAAAAAAAAGTGGAATACGTACCCGTTGTACAAACCCCCAGCGGTGGCGCCAAGTGCGAAATACGAATCCTGATGGTTTGGGAAGACGGCGCACCACAACCCCGGATGGTGAATAACCTCGTCAGACTCAGCAAAGGAGAAATGATCGGGGTCAAATACAACCTCAATAAGGATTGGGTGGGGGGTAGTGTCGGATTTATGGAACCTTTGTAACGGAACCCTCAATTTTTTAGTATTTTGCAGCAAGAAACCAGTTGCAAAATATGGAACAGCCGTCCAATTTACTCCTTAGCGAGGTAGAAGCCCATGTGGCTAATATCTACACCCTGCGCATATCCGCACGGCATGTGTATCACGACTATCAGCATACCCGGGACGTGGTGGAAGCTGTCAGACAAATCGCCGACGGATATGCGCTGTCCGACAAAGAACTGGAAATCGTCCAAATCGCAGCATGGTTCCATGATACCGGTCATGACCAAGGCTCTGAAGGACACGAAGAACGCAGCTGCGAATACGCTCGCGAATTCCTGAACAGCAAAAGTTATCCGGAAACCGATACCACACAAGTCTGTGCAATTATCCTATCCACCAAATTTGGCCAAAAACCTGATAACCTCCTCCAACAAATCATGTGCGATGCCGACCTGAGCCACCTCGGCAGCAAATTGTACTGGGACAGGTGCTGGCGCGTCAGACAAGAACTCATGCTCACCCGAAACCAGGTTATGTCAGAAAAAGAATGGGTGGACGCAGAACTCGAATTCCTGTTTAGCCATGCCTACTACACCCAGGTAGCAAGCGATCTCTACGACAAAAGAAAACAAAAAAATGTCCGACAACTCATGAAACACAAATTGAGGCTCAGTCCGGATACCGTTGACATCGCAGAAGTGATTGACGAAGAGGACGCAGCCCTCCTCAAGAAAAAAAAGAAGAAAAACGGCCTGCCCAACGATGACGCCGTCCTCAAACAGGTCAATCTCGGAAGAGGAGTAGAGACCATGTACAGAACCACTTACCGCACACACGTCAACCTGAGTTCCATTGCCGATAACAAGGCCAATATTATGCTCAGTATCAATGCTATTATCATCTCTATCGTCATCACCAACCTGGTTCCCCGAATCGGAACCGAACCAAGACTATTCTTTCCCACTGCACTTCTCTTGGTCGTATGCCTCACCGCACTCGTGTTTGCTATCCTCTCTACCCGCCCGAAAATAACCAAAGGCGAATTTACCCGGGAAGATATCGAGCAAAAACGCGCCAACTTGCTGTTTTTCGGCAATTTCTACAAAATGGACCTGGATGTGTTTCACTGGGGCATGACAGAACTGATCAAAGACAGCGATTTCCTCTACAGCTCCATGACCCGCGACCTCTACTACCTGGGCGTGGTACTCGCCCAAAAGTACAAGTTCCTCCGCATCTGCTACAACATTTTTATGTTCGGACTTATCGCCTCCGTACTGGCATTCGGCATCGTATATCTGCTCCCTTAATCCGATTAAATTAGTGTATTTTTTAGTTTAATTTTTTGAAAATCAGTGCTTTAAAACTCAGGTGCAAGGCACCTTAAGGTGGCTTGCACCTGAGTTACCTTTATTAATCCCACCAACCCCCTCCATCGTAACCTTTTTTTAGCGGTTTTTTAAAATTTTTTTTCCGGACATGATCCTAAAAACCTGCTCCGCTCAATGGTTTTCCCGAAGGGGGCATTGTTATCCTACTTTCTTTCTCTCTTTTGAAGCAGCTTATGATTAAATTTGGCAAAAAGCAGGCAAAATAGGGGACAGGTATGCTGATTACATTCATTTTGTTGTACTTGGGCTTGACGTTACTGATCGGCTGGTGGGCCAGCCGGAAGGTCACAACCACGCAGGATTACGTGATAGCCGGGCGAAGATTGCCCTTGTTGATTGCCGCTTCCGCGCTGTTCGCGACATGGTTTGGTTCAGAAACTATCCTGGGAGCCTCCGCCGCATTTGTGGAAGGTGGCCTGCTTGGCGTGATCGAAGATCCTTTTGGGGCGGCGCTCTGCCTGATCCTGGTAGGGATGTTTTTTGCCCGACCGTTATACCGCTTGAACATCCTGACGTTCAACGATTTTTTTCGCATACGCTTCGGACGGGCCTCGGAATTGATCTCTGCCTTTTTTATGATCCCTTCTTACTTTGGTTGGATCGCTGCGCAATTGGTGGCGATGGCGATTGTGTTTAATGTCCTCACAGGTCTTCCCCTCTCCAACGGCATCCTTTTTTTTACCTCGATCGTTACCCTGTACACTTTTATAGGAGGGATGTGGGCGGTTTCGATAACGGACTTTGTACAAACCCTCATGATCATTGGGGGGCTTCTGATGCTGGCCGTGAGCTTGTTCCAAGACATAGGCGGGTGGGAGCCGCTGGCAAAACACATTGAACCCGGATTTTTCAGATTTCTACCAGATGCAGATTTCAACAGCGTCGTCCACTATATTTCTGCCTGGATTACGATAGGACTGGGTTCGATCCCCCAACAGGACATTTTCCAGCGGGTAATGGCCGCTAAGGACGAGCGCACTTCTGTGAGGTCAGGCTACCTCTCGGGTCTGATGTACCTGACGATAGGATTTATACCCCTTTTTATTGGCTTGTGCGCAAAAATTTTATATCCGGAACTACAAGAAGGCGATTCGCAACTGGTGATCCCGAAAGTAGTCTTGCTTCACGGCGGACTAACCCTGCAAATTCTCTTCTTCGGCGCACTCTTGTCGGCAATCCTGAGTACCACCTCAGGCGCTATACTGGCTCCGGCTACTGTTATTGGAGAAAACCTGATCCGCCCCTTTGTCAAAGAATTGAGCGATAAGCGCTTGCTTTTCTGGATGCGCATTTCGGTACTGTTTGTGGCGCTTTGCTCTGCTGTCATGGCAACCATCAATACCAACATCTACGAGCTGGTAGGTCAATCTTCCGCACTGAGCCTGGTTTCCCTGTTTGTTCCCCTAACCGCCGGACTTTACTGGAAGCGAGCCTCCAAAACAGGTACCCTCCTCTCGATGATCCTGGGTATGGTCGTGTGGCTCTGGTTCGAATGGGAGGAAACTACTATTCCGTCTCTGATCTATGGCGGACTGGCCAGCACCCTGGGCATGGTCGCAGGAAGCTACCTTTTTCCGGATGACAGTTATGCCAATTACCAAAAGATAATTGCACCGGACTCCTGAACAGCGGCGTTGGTCGAATCCTTTTTGATTGCCCGATAAGTTGAAGTATATTCATTCGACATTTGTTTACTTTGTTGTTCTTACTTACAAACAATATGACCTACGATAATTTTACCGAAAAAGCACGGGAAGCTATTCTGAAAGGCCAGCAAATTGCTAAAGGTCTGGAACAGCAACAGGTGGATACCGCTCACCTGCTCAGAGGGATCATTGAAACCGACGAACACGTAGCCGCTTTTTTGTTCAATAAAATGTCCGTTGACCAAGATGCCCTGAAAAGCAAGCTCAATACCATCATCGTGACCTATCCCAAGGTGAAAGGCGTGGACAAACAGTTCCTCACCGAAGATGCTAATCGTGCCCTGGCTGACGCCAAAAAAATGCTGCCCGAGTTCGGAGATGAGTTTATTTCTATAGAATTGATGTTGCTCGGAATTGTCCTCGGATCAGACAAAGTGGCAAAATTGCTCAAAGCACAAGGCATGACCGAAAAGGAAATGCGCGCCGCTATCAAAGAACTCCGCCAGGGCAAACAGGTGAAGGACCAACACGCCGAATCCAACTATAACGCACTCTACAAATACGCCGTCAACCTCAACGAAAAGGCAGAAAAAGGCGAACTGGATCCCATTATCGGCAGAGATGAGGAGATCCGCAGGGTACTCCACATTCTTTCCCGCAGGAAAAAAAACAATCCTATCCTGCTGGGCGAACCCGGAGTGGGTAAAACAGCTATCGTGGAAGGGATTGCCTGGCGTATTGTCAAACAGGATGTGCCCGAAAACCTGCGGAGCAAGATCATTTTTGTGCTGGATGTATCAGCATTGGTGGCAGGGGCCAAATATAAAGGCGATTTCGAGGAGCGCCTGAAAAGCGTGATCAAAGAAGTGACCGATTCCAATGGAGAGATCATCCTGTTTATTGATGAAATCCATACGCTTATCGGCGCCGGTGGCGGACAAGGCGCAATAGATGCCGCCAATATCCTGAAACCCGCCCTGGCCAGAGGGGTACTGCGCACCATCGGCGCAACCACCCTGGATGAATACCAAAAGTATTTTGAAAAGGATAAGGCACTCGTGAGAAGATTTCAAGTGGTGATGATCGCCGAACCCGGCGTGGAAGATACCATTTCCATCCTCCGTGGACTCCAGGAACGCTACGAGGTCTATCACAAAATCGAAATTCAGGATGAGGCCCTGATCGCCGCAGCAGAGCTTTCCCACCGCTATGTTGCAGATCGCTACCTCCCCGACAAAGCTATTGACCTGATTGATGAGGCAGCCGCCCGACTTCGCATGGAGCTGGATTCTGTTCCGGATGAGGTGGACAGACTGGATAGAAGGGTGATCCAACTGGAAATAGAACGGGAAGCCATCCGAAGGGAAAATGATGAGAAAAAACTCCAACAGATCAACGAACAGATCGCCAATGCCCGGGAGAAAAGAGATTCCATGAGAGCCGCCTGGAAAAATGAAAAGGAAATCATAGATACCATGCAGGGAATCAAAAAGGCTATGGAAGTCCTCGAACTGGAAGCCCAACAGGCAGAACGCAGGAGCGATTTCGAAACCGTAGCCCAAATTCGATACGGAAAACTGCAAACCCAACAGCAACTCCTCCAAACAGCCGAACAAAAACTACAAGGGCTTGCCGCCGAAAAAAGATTGACCAACGATGAAGTGACCGCCGATGATATCGCAGAGGTGGTATCCCGCTGGACAGGTATCCCCGTGGCAAAGATGATGCAAAGCGAAAAGGACAAGTTACTGCGCCTCGAAAGTATCATCGGTAAACGCCTGATAGGACAGGAGGCAGCAGTCGTTGCAGTAGCCGATGCCGTCCGCCGTTCCAGAGCAGGCCTGCAAGATGCCAACCGACCCATCGGTTCTTTTATTTTCCTCGGCCCAACAGGAGTGGGCAAAACAGAACTGGCCAAAACCTTGGCCGCCGTACTTTTCGATGACGAAAAGGCGATCGTCCGAGTGGACATGAGCGAGTTTCAGGAAAAACATTCCGTGTCGCGCCTGGTAGGGGCACCTCCAGGTTATGTAGGCTACGACGAAGGCGGTCAACTTACAGAGGCCATCCGGCGAAAACCTTACTGCATCCTGCTGCTCGATGAGATCGAAAAAGCACACCCCGATACCTTCAATATCCTCCTACAGGTGCTGGACGATGGACACCTGACCGACAACAAAGGCCGGGTGACAAATTTTAAGAATACCATCATCATCATGACTTCCAACCTGGGCTCCGATGTGATCCTGGAAAATTTTGAGGACCTCGATGCGCTCGGCCCAGATAAACGGGAAGAGATCGTGGAAGCCACCCGCGAGGAGTTGTTCGAGCTGCTAAAGTCAGAACTGCGCCCCGAGTTTTTGAACCGCATAGACGAAAAGGTGATGTTCCTACCCCTAAACCGCGATAATATCCTCCAAATTATGGATCTGCTGCTGGATAAAGTGAAAGCAATGCTCATCCGCCAGGGCCTGACTATGCAACTGAGCGATAAGGCAGCCGAATATCTTGCCCACGAAGGTTATGATCCCCTCTTCGGAGCAAGACCCCTCAAACGGGTGATCCAACGCGAACTGGTCAATGAGTTGTCCAAATTAGTGCTCGCCGATACATTCGCTCCAGGCGATACCATCCAGGTAGATCTCAAAGGAGATACCCTGACTTTCGAAAAATTGGCCGAAAACTAACCGAGGGAAGTGGTTACTTTTTATCGGGTCGGGGAATTAATAGGGGTAATCTAGGTGCAAGGCACTTTAAGGTGCCTTGCACCTGTGCTTTAAATCATTGAAAATCAAAATATTATCACAAAACTAACCCCCTCTAATTCCCCCAAAAAATGCGATGCCCAAGGGGTAAAAAACTATTGCAAGGTGATAAATGCCTGAAGAAGGGCAATAGTTGTCAATCATTTTTTCCGCCAAATAGCCTTAGGTAGCTTGCATAGCGTGCCGGTAATTCCCGTTGGAAGGCTTCGGGATAAAGGAAAAAGTGATGCACACTGATGGGATAGGGATCCTCCTGTGGCAATCCAACGATCTTGGCAATATATTCCCGCGACATGCCGCTAATTGCCTCCAATTTTTCCCAAATACCCGCTTCTGCCGTTTCAGGCAAGGCCAAGTCCGGGCGACAGTCCCGGAATACCTTTGCCTGTTCGTGAAAGACTACATTATACACCGCTCCAGGACGTGTGAATCCTTCTACCACCCAGGGGAGCACATAAATTAATACCCCGTCCTCCGCATACCACTCTGAATAGTGCAGTTGCTCCGGATGGGCAGGCGAAGGGAAAGGATGCGGATAAAGTACCGTCTTTTCCGACCGCTTGCACAACCACTCCTCCTGACGAAAGTTCAGACATACCTGTGGGTAGGCAATCATGTAACGAATGTCCTCCGGAACCGACGGCAAACCCTGCGCCAGGAAATCCGTTGCCGTAACCGTCAAAAAAAGCCTTTGCTCAAATATAACCCGCTCCGCCTCAGACAAACTGTTGTAATACCCCCCAAATTGACCCAACAAATGCTTTACCGGAGGATCCAGCCGCGGCGTCCACCTCCGGTAAAACCACCAGTTGATCTCCGGGCTAAAAACATATACCAAAGCAACCAAAATGGCCGAAACTAAAACCGGATACGCAAACCAGTCGTCTTCCGCACCCCAGGCCGCATAAATAGACCAAACAAAAAGCAAAAGAAAAGGTAAACCCAATAGTCTCGCCGGCATAAAGTAGTTGCGCTTGTGGTGAAATATCCCCCATTCTTAGGGCTTCCTACAAAATAATGAAAAATAATTGGCAAAAAATGTCCGAATGCTTTGTGTATTTTGAAAAATAAAAATAAATTTGCATCCGCTTTAATGCACAGTTCAACGACAAGTTCTTTAATGGTGCGGTAGCTCAGTTGGTAGAGCACAGGACTGAAAATCCTGGTGTCGGCGGTTCGATCCCGCCCCACACCACTTCAATTTAAGTTATGTTTAACAATCATCCATATCATTTCCATCATCATCATGCACACTCGTGCATGCCTGTGGCGGATCTGTAGGTTCAGTGGATGAATCATGCTTTAAAAGAGGTTTGCCAGGTTTTGGTAAACCTCTTTTTTTTTTGAAAAAATCTTAACCATGAATAGCCCCCGACTCAAAATTGCCATCCAAAAATCCGGTCGCCTGCTTGAAGATTCCCTGGCTCTGCTTAAAGAGTGCGGGATTGGCGTGGACAATGGAAAGGATCAACTCAAGGCCAGTGCCCGAAATTTCCCCCTGGATATTTTCTATCTGCGCAATTCCGATATTCCGCAGTACATCGAGGATGGGGTTGCCCACATTGGAATTATTGGTGAAAATACCCTGGTCGAATCGGGTAAGGATCTGCATATCGCACAAAAACTGGGATTTTCGAAATGCCGCTTGTCCGTTGCCGTGCCAAAAGGTACGCATTACTTTGGGCCGGATTACCTCATTGGCAAGCGCATCGCTACTTCCTATCCCCATACGCTAAAGATGTTCCTCGAAAGGCATCATATTGAGGCAGAAATACACCTGATCACCGGATCGGTTGAAATTGCTCCGAATATTGGTCTGGCCGATGCGGTCTGCGACCTGGTGAGTTCCGGAAGTACCTTGTTTCAGAACAACCTTGAAGAAAAGGATGTGCTGCTGCACTCAGAGGCTTGTCTGGTTACCAACAAACAGCTTTCTCCTGAGATACAGGACATCCTGGATCAACTGCTGTTCCGGATGCATTCTGTCCTGGAAGCACGCAAAAACAGATACCTGTTGATGAATGCGCCCAATGATAAAATCGCTGAAATCATCGCTATTTTACCCGGTATGAAAAGTCCTACCGTGATGCCCCTGGCAACCGAGGGCTGGAGCTCTATTCATACTGTAATTTCTGAGAGCCGGTTCTGGGACATTATTTCTCAGTTAAAGACTGCCGGGGCTCAGGGTATCTTGGTGATTCCAATTGAAAAAATGATTCTTTAACCCTGGTTTGCCATGAAAATACTTCAACATCCTACCCGCACAGCATGGATAACAGCCCTGGAAAGACCTGCCATAGATCACAGGGATCTGGAAACGAAAGTGGCTGCGATTCTTGCAGATGTCCAACAGCGTGGCGATACAGCTGTACAGGACTGGACGGCAAAATTTGATGGGGTTCAGCTGAAGGATCCATCCGTTACTCCGGATGCGTTTGATTGGGCCGATGCACAACTCGATTCCTCCCTCAAGGAGGCCATTCGGGTAGCAGCGACCAATATCGAGCGTTTTCACCGGATGCAGGTACTCAAAGAACCTGTTGTGGAGACCATGCCAGGGGTAATGTGCTGGAGAAAGCAAGTGCCCATCGAGCGTGTGGGCTTGTATATTCCGGGGGGAAGCGCGCCGCTGTTTTCAACCGTGCTGATGCTGGGCATCCCTGCCGCAATCGCCGGTTGCCAAGAGATCATATTGTGTACCCCTCCGGGAAAAGATGGCAAAGTTCATCCCGCTATCCTCTATGCAGCTCGGCTGGCTGGTATCACTAAGGTTTTTGCCGTAGGCGGCGTCCAAGCGATAGGCGCCATGGCTTATGGTACCGCTACCATACCTTCGGTGTACAAAATATTCGGCCCCGGTAATCAGTATGTGACCGCTGCCAAACAAGTCGTAAGCCGCCAGGGAGTAGCAATAGATATGCCCGCAGGTCCTTCCGAGGTGATGGTGGTCGCAGATGATACCGCTTACCCCCAGTTTGTGTCGGCCGACCTTTTGTCCCAGGCAGAACACGGGCCGGATAGCCAGGTGGTGCTGCTTACGACAGCGGCAGACTTGATCCCGAGAGTACTTGAACATATCGAGATCCAACTTGCCACCCTGCCCAGAGCCGATATCGCCCGACAGGCGCTGGCCAACAGCGTAGCTATTGTAGCAGCAGATGAAACCCAGCTCGCCGATATCGCCAATTACTACGCAGCCGAACACCTGATCCTCGCTATGGATACCCCCCTGCCATTCGCGGAAAAAATTACCAATGCAGGTTCCGTTTTTTTGGGACACTACAGCCCCGAATCCGTAGGCGACTATGCTTCCGGAACCAACCATACGCTCCCTACGAATGGTTATGCAAGAATGTACAGCGGCGTTTCACTGGATGCTTTTGTCAAAAAAATCACCTACCAACAACTGACACCCGGCGGAATCCGGGAAATAGGTCGGCATGTGGCACTGATGGCATCTGCAGAATCCCTGGAGGCACACAGACTCGCCGTGGAAGTGCGATTGGATCACCTGGCTAAACAAGATCAACCATGAACAGCATCAGCTCCCTGGTTCGCGATAATATCCGAAAACTCAAACCCTATTCCTCCGCCCGATCAGAGTTCAGCGGACGCGGAGAGGTTTTCCTGGATGCCAATGAAAACCCTTACGAAACAGGGCTAAACAGATATCCCGACCCCCTGCAACACGCCTTGAAAGAAAGAATAGCTGCCCTCAAACAGGTTCAGCCCGGACAAATTTTTCTGGGCAATGGCAGTGATGAGGTGATTGATCTGGCCATCCGCATTTTTTGCGATCCGCAAACCGATCATATCATTACCCTTCCTCCTACCTATGGCATGTACCAGGTGGGAGCAGCCATCGCAGATGTAAAAGTGCTGGAAATCCAACTCAATTCCGATTTCCAACCCAATGTGGAGGCCATCCTCAACGCAGCCAATGCACATTCCAAACTGCTGTTTTTGTGCCACCCCAATAATCCTACAGGCAACCTGATGGCTCCGTCCGCTATCGAAGCCCTACTGAATGGGTTTCCGGGAATCGTGGTCATTGATGAGGCTTATATTGATTTTGCACCCGAACATTCTACCCTGAAATACCTCGACCAATACCCGAACATGATCGTGATGCAGACCCTCTCAAAAGCCTGGGGTCTGGCCGCTATCCGACTGGGTATGGCCTTCGCTTCGACCGAAATCATCGAGTATTACAATAAGGTCAAGCCCCCCTACAATATCAATATCCTGACCCAGGAAACCGCCTTGCAGGAACTCTCCCAAGAGGCGCGAAAAGCCAACTGGGTTCAGGCTTTAATCGCTTCAAGAGCGCGCCTGGTGGCCGCCTTAAGCGAATTGCCCATGGTCGAAAAGGTTTTTCCATCGGACACCAATTTTATCCTGGTTCGCGTCAATAACCCGAAGGACTTGTACCAATACCTGCTCCAACAAGGAATCATCGTCCGGGATCGTTCTACCGTCGTACTTTGTGAAGGGACCCTAAGAATCAGCATAGGTACCGAAACCGAAAATCAACAACTCATCCAGGCACTCAAGCAATATCCGGAATCATGAAAAAAGTTTTATTTATTGATCGGGATGGTACCCTGATCAAAGAACCCGCAGATTACCAGATTGATGATTATTCCAAACTGGAGTTCTATCCGGGCGTTTTTAAGTACCTCGGCAAAATCGCAGAGGAACTGGATTATGAACTGGTGATGGTCACCAACCAAGACGGATTGGGGACAGATGCCTTTCCGGAAAATACCTTCTGGCCAGCTCACCAACTCATGATGCAAACTTTTGCCGGCGAAGGGATCCACTTTGCAGAGGTGATCATAGACCGAACTTTTGCACATGAAAATGCACCAACCCGCAAACCCAATACCGGTTTGTTGCAACATTACCTGCAAGATACCTACAACCTGAGCGATTCCTTCGTAATCGGAGATCGGCTTACCGATATCCAACTCGCCAAAAATTTAGGCGCTAAGGCTATCTGGCTACCCACCGATCCCCAACTCGGCGCTTCCGAACTGAGCGCAGATCACAGCTCCCTCGATGAGATCATTGCATGTAAAACCCTGGACTGGAAGGATATCTATGAGTTCCTCAAAAGGGACTCCAGAAGTGCTCAGATCCGCCGTGTTACCCACGAAACCGATATCCTCGTGGAACTCAACCTCGATGGCAGCGGACAGATGGACAACGATACAGGTATCGGTTTTTTCGACCACATGCTCGACCAACTTGCCAAACATTCCAATAGCGACCTGAAGGTAAAAGTCAAAGGCGATTTGCACATTGACGAACACCATACGATAGAAGATACCGCCCTTGCCATCGGAGAAGCTTTCAAAAAGGCGCTGGGCGATAAAAAAGGTATCCAACGCTATGGTTTCTGTTTGCCTATGGACGATTGTCTGGCACAAGTGGCCATTGACTTTGGCGGCAGACCCTGGATCGTGTGGGACGCTGCCTTCCGGCGCGAAAAAATCGGAGCTATGCCAACGGAAATGTTCTTCCACTTTTTTAAGTCCTTTTCCGATGCAGCAGCTTGTAACCTCAATATCAAGGCAGAAGGGGACAACGAACACCACAAAATCGAGGCCATTTTCAAAGCTTTTGCAAAAGCTTTGAAAATGGCTAAAACCAAGGATCTTTCAAGCCAGGAATTGCCCTCTACAAAGGGAGTTTTATAAGTACACCGCCCATGATAGCAATAATTGATTACAATGCGGGTAATGTCCGCTCCGTACTTTTCGCCATGGAGCGCCTCGGCTATACCGCTGTACTAACCAGCGATCCCGAGCAAATCCGAAAGGCCGATAAGGTGATTTTTCCAGGGGTTGGAGAGGCGAGTACAACCATGGCCTACCTTCGCTCCAGCGGAATGAATGCGCTGATACCCGCGCTTACACAACCCGTACTGGGAATTTGTCTGGGCATGCAACTGATGTGCACCCACTCGGAAGAAAACAATACCCCCTGTCTCGGAATATTTCCCCAACAAGTCAAGCGCTTCGTCGCGGATGGCCTGCATAAAGTGCCACACATGGGCTGGAACAGCCTCGAAAATATCCGCCCGGGGGCGTTTATTCCGGAAAGCATGCAGGGCGATTATGTCTATTTTGTACATAGTTACTATGTCGAGGAAGGCCCCTATACCATTGCACAAAGCCACCATATTTTGCCTTTTAGCGCAGCCATGCAGAAAGATAATTTCTTTGCTACCCAGTTTCACCCCGAAAAATCAGGTCGGGTCGGAGAGGCCGTGTTGCAGCATTTTCTAAAACTTTAAGCAATATGTTTGTTATCCCAGCCATAGATATTATCGAAGGAAAATGCGTACGCCTGACAAAGGGCGACTACAGCCAGAAAAAAGTATATAGCGAAGATCCCCTTGAACTTGCCTTGCGCTTTGAGGATATCGGGCTACAACGTCTGCATTTGGTAGATCTCGATGGGGCAAAGGCAGGACAGATCATCAATTACCGAGTCCTGGAAAAGTTGGCTACCCGAACCTCCCTGCATATTGATTTCGGAGGAGGACTAAAATCCGATGCAGACCTGAAGATCGCGTTTGAATCCGGTGCCAAACAGATCACAGGGGGCACGGTAGCCGTGAAAAATCCGGAGCTGTTTCTGCAATGGCTAAGTTTATACGGATCGGATAAAATTATTCTCGGAGCCGATGCGAGAGCAGAAAAAATTGCCACCCACGGTTGGCTCGAAACAAGCTCCCTGCATTTGTTTGATTTTCTCGATAATTATACCCAAAAAGGGGTTACCCACGCCATCTGTACCGATATTTCTAAGGATGGTATGTTGGAAGGCAGTGCGTTGGACCTCTACGCCCGAATACGGGAACGGCTGCCGGAACTGAACTTGATTGCCAGCGGTGGAGTGAGTTCGGTCAGCGAACTGGAATCTCTGGAGGACATGGGCTGCCACGGAGCTATTGTGGGTAAGGCGATTTACGAAGGACATATTTCAATGGATGATCTCAAACAATATATCAGCAAGCAATAGATCATGGTAGCAAAACGCATCATCCCCTGCCTGGATATCAAGGACGGCCGAACCGTCAAAGGCGTGAATTTTGTCAACCTGCGCGATGCAGGCGATCCGGTGGAACTGGGCAAGTTGTACAGCGATCAGGGAGCTGATGAACTGGTGTTCCTGGATATCACGGCTACTCACGAAAAACGCAAAACCCTCTCAGCCCTGGCTCGGGATATTGCAAGAAATCTAAACATTCCCTTTACTATAGGCGGAGGCATTAGCGCCTTGGAAGATGCACACGTGCTGCTGGAGTCGGGCGCAGATAAAATTTCGGTAAACTCAGCCGCCGTCAAAAACCCTTCACTGATTGACGAACTGGCGCTGCACTTCGGAAGCCAGTTTGTGGTTACCGCTATTGATGCCAAGTGGACCGGTTCAGACTGGATCGTTTTTCTGAGCGGGGGAAGGGTGGCTACCGAACGCCGACTTATGGAATGGGCCAAAGAATGCCAGGAAAGAGGCGCAGGAGAAATTCTCTTTACTTCCATGGATCACGATGGCACCAAGGCTGGTTTTGCCTGTGAGGCACTGGCCGCGCTATCCGACCAACTCGATATCCCCATTATCGCTTCCGGAGGAGCCGGCAGCAAAGCACATTTCCTCGAGGTGTTTACCGAAGGAAAGGCCGACGCCGCCCTCGCAGCCAGTATTTTTCACTTCCATGAAATCGGAATTCCGGATTTGAAGCAGTACCTCGGTACGCACGGGGTTCCTATTCGATTGTAAAAAATTTTTCAGAATGCAACATCTCGATTTTGATAAAAGTAACGGACTGATCCCGGCCGTTGTGCAAGATGCAGACACCGGCAAAGTGCTCATGCTCGGCTATATGGATCAGGCTGCACTGGATCAGACCCGGCAAACAGGTCTGGTTACCTTCTTCAGCCGAAGCAAAAACCGCCTCTGGACAAAGGGGGAAAGTTCGGGCAATTTTTTGCACCTGGTTGACATACGCCAGGACTGTGACAACGATACGCTGCTCGTCAGCGCCAGACCCGTAGGCCCAGTTTGCCATACCGGAAGTGATACCTGTTTTGACGAAGTCAACCAACACCACAATTTCCTCCAAGTCCTCGAGCAAATCATCCTCGACCGGAAAAACCATCCCGCAGAAGACTCCTATACCGCACGGTTGCTTAACAAAGGGATCAACAAAGTGGCTCAGAAAGTAGGCGAGGAAGCAGTCGAACTGGTCATCGAAGCCAAAGACGACAACCGGGATCTTTTCCTCAATGAGGCAGCCGATCTCCTTTACCACTACCTCGTGCTGCTGGTCGCCAAAGGACATACCCTGGCAGAAGTTTTGGAAGTCTTGGCAAGCCGCCATAAAAAATAGCAGGAACGCAAAAATTTGGACTCGTTTTTTAGGTAAAAGCAGTAACTTGTTTTTCAGTGGGTTAAATCCAAATTTTTGGTCATGGTTCAAGTACTCTACTATCAGTCACCCATGGGCTGGTTCGAAATCAAAGGCAGCCACCAGGGAATCGCTTCGGTCAAGCTCGTCGCACAAGCAGGTGAAAACTCGCTGGGTGTCAATGATCTGCTGGTTGATACTGCACGCCAGCTCGATGAATACTTCCATCGGGAGCGGGAAACTTTCGATGTGCTATTGGACTGGACAGGCAGCACTTCCTTCAGCCAGCTGGTTTGGATGGAATTGCTCAAAATTCCTTATGGAGAGACAACGACCTATTCGGCTATCGCCAAAAAATTAGACAACCCGAATGCCGTCCGCGCAGTCGGTATGGCCAACCGCAACAATCCTATCGCAATCATTGTGCCCTGCCACCGGGTCATTGCCCGAAGCGGGGAACTCCAAGGCTATTTTTATGGCCTTGACATGAAACGCAAACTGCTCGAGCTGGAAAATCCCGAACGTTTTGTGGTTCAGGGTAGTCTGTTCTGAACCCGATACAAACTTGCCAATTATCCCCTCTCCACGGGTGCTCCCCAACGATGAAGTGAGGTTACTTTTTTGGTTGCCGAGGTATTAATAAGGGTAATCTAGGTGCAAGGCACTTTAAGGTGCCTTGCACCTGTGTTTTAAAACCCTGACAATCTTTATATTAGTTTATTTTTTCCTGTGCATTTACCCTTAAACCAAGGATCTATCCCGGATGATTGACTTGCCTTTACCCATTCACTAATCTACGCAATAGCAAAACAGCCATTTTTTGCGGGTAAACTATTGGTTGTAAAGAACTTTTTGACAATTTTGGAAGATTGGAAGGGGCTATTCCCTGATTTTTTCGGAGTTATGGCTTAAATTAACCCACCTAAAGGTAGATTGCTTTACAAAAACACGAATTAAATTCCTATGAAAAGAAGACTATTATTGTTTGTAACGGTACTCGGATTTGGTATGCCGTCCGGTGTATATGCTCAATCGGCTATGGCCGGAGAAGAAAAATGGCTGGTCGAAACCCTTGAGAAAAACATGGATCCTTTTGCAGACATTGCGATGGAGATCTGGAAGTATGCCGAGGTGGGCTACCAGGAATATAAAAGCAGCAAGTTGTTGCAGGACAAGCTGAAAGCCGATGGTTTCAACGTAGAAACGGGCGTAGCAGGCATTCCAACAGCTTTTGTCGCTTCCTACGGATCCGGCAGTCCGGTGATTGCGATACTCGGCGAGTTTGACGCGCTACCCGGCGTATCCCAGGCAGCTGTCCCCTACCGGGAAGAACGCCCTGAAGTCAATGCCGGTCATGCCTGCGGACACCACTTGTTTGGATCGGGTTCCGCAGCTGCGGCTTCCGCCGTAAAACAGTGGATGGCAAAAAACAATATCCGCGGTACCCTTCGATTCTATGGTACCCCCGCAGAAGAGGGTGGAGCGGGAAAAGTTTATATGGTACGCGAGGGCTTGTTTGCCGATGTGGACGCCGTACTCCACTGGCACCCGGGCAGTTCTAACAGTGCCAGCGCCAGTAGTTCACTCGCCAACAAGTCTGCCAAGTTTCGCTTTTACGGGATTGCCTCCCACGCCGCAGCTTCGCCCTGGAATGGTCGCTCTGCACTGGACGGCGTCGAAGCTATGAACTACATGATCAACATGATGCGCGAACATGTGCCGTCGGAAGCGCGCATCCACTATGTGATCACCAAAGGGGGAGAAGCGCCCAATGTAGTACCTGCCTATGCAGAGGTTTTTTACTACGTCAGGCATCCGGATGCACCTACGGTAAAAAATCTGTTTGAGCGCGTGGTCAAAGCGGCCGAAGGTGCTGCGATGGGCACGGGTACGAAGATGGAATACGAGGTCATCCATGGGTTGTACAACCTTTTGCCCAACGAGACTCTGGCAGAGATGATGTACACCAACCTCAACAAAGTAGGAGGAGTGGCGTACACAGCAGAGGAGAAGGCCTTCGGCGAAAAAATCATTGCGTCGTATGAGTTTACCAAAGCAGACATCAATACCGCATCCCAGATAGAGCCTTATGAAGTGATTATGACCGGACAGGGAGGTTCTACCGACGTGGGAGATGTGAGCTGGGTTGTACCTACAGCGGGTATGCGTGCAGCAACCTGGGTGCCCGGTACGTCTGCCCATAGCTGGCAGGCAGTAGCAGCGGGAGGTACCGGTATTGGTAAAAAAGGAATGGCAGTGGCGGCCAAAACGCTGGCATTGACAGCCCAGGACTTGTTCCAAAATCCGGCAGTCATGGAAAAAGCGAAGGCGGAACTTTTTGAAAAGCGCGGCGCAGGTGCAGATTTCATGTATGAGGCACTGTTGGGCGACAGAAAGCCCCCGCTGGATTATCGCAAATAATTTTTTTACGAAGTAACCAACAACTCATGATGAAGTATCCACAACGATATTCCTGGGGGGTAACCCTCTTTTTAATGGTGTTTGGCGCATTGTTACAGGCGCAGACACTCAGCACGGAGGAACAGCAGATCCTCAAAGGATTGGACGACCGGATGGATCAGTACGCAGACATGGCCAAAGCTATTTGGGATGTTTCCGAACTGGGTTTTATGGAAGATCAAAGTACAGCCGTTCTTCAGAACAAACTCAAAGAAGCTGGTTTTAAGGTGGAATCCGGTCTTGCCGGAATGCCAACCAGCTTTATCGGTTCCTGGGGTTCGGGCAAGCCCGTTATCGGTCTGCTGGCAGAATACGATGCCCTTCCGGGGATGTCCCAGGCAGCGGTTCCTTACCAGGAATCCAGATCCGAAGTCAATGCAGGTCATGCCTGCGGCCATCACCTGTTTGGCGCAGGCTCCGTAGCAGCAGCCATTGCAATCAAGGAATGGCTGGAGAAAACGGGAACATCCGGAACCGTCAGACTGTATGGAACCCCGGCAGAAGAAGGTGGCGGCGGGAAAGTCTATATGGTACGCGAGGGATTGTTTGACGACGTGGATGCCGTACTCACCTGGCACCCTTCTCAAATGAACGCGAGCAGCGCCGAGTCCTCCCTCGCGGTGGTAGGTGCCCGTTTCCGCTTTTACGGCATTGCTTCCCATGCTGCAGCTTCCCCCTGGAACGGCCGCTCTGCTCTGGACGGCGTAGAATCCATGAACCACATGGTCAATATGATGCGCGAGCATGTCCCTCCCCAAACCCGCATACACTATGCCATTTTCCGGGGTGGGGAAGCCCCCAACGTCGTACCTGCCTACGCCGAATCCTCTTACTACGTGCGCCATCCGAATGCTGCTACCCTGAAGGAAATTTTTGCCAGGGTCGTCAAAGCTGCCGAAGGTGCTGCCCTGGGTACCGGTACGCGCATGGAATACGAGATGGAGATGGGTTACTACGAAGTACTGCCCAACGAACCCTTGTCGCAACTCATGTACGATAAACTCAAACAAGTCGGAGGTGTTCAATATACCCCCGAAGAGCGCAACTTTGCCGTGGAAATCATGAAAACCTACGATCACGGCAAAATGACCCCCGAATCGGCTATGGAAATCGCCCCCTATACCGTAAACTATGTGGGTACTTTTGCTTCCAGCGATGTAGGCGATATTAGCTGGGTGACTCCCACCGCAAGTCTGGCCGCTGCCACCTGGGTGCCGGGAACTTCCGCACACAGCTGGCAGGCCGTCGCTGCAGGAGGAACCAGTATCGGCGCAAAGGGAATGATGGTAGCCGCCAAAACCATCGCGCTTTCAGCCGTTGAAATTTACAAGAACCCGGCTATCGCCGAAAAAGCCATGGATAAGTTCAGACAACTTACCGGCGATGACTTCCGATACGAATCGCTTGTCGGTGACCGAAAACCACCCCTGGACTATAGAAAGAATTAAAAAACTACCCTCTTGAGGTTACTTTTTGACAGATCAGAGGATTAATAAGGGTAATCTAAGTGCAAGGCACCTTAAAGTGCCTTGCACCTGTTTTCTAAAATACTGAAATTCAGTAAACTATAATCAAATTTTCGCCCCCAGCGAGCCGACAATTCCTCTCCGCAAACCGGCCACACAATCCAAGATTTTTTCCTACCAAATGCAATCAAACGTATTACTCAAAAAAAAATTTTAGGGTACAGGCAACCTATTGTAAAAAAACCGGGTATGGTGAGGTCAAATAGAAATTTTAAACCAAATCACCAGAACATGAAAACAAATTTTTTGTATTGCCTGCTGTTCCTGGGTTCCTTGTTGATGGCTTGTGAAAAAACAGAAATGGATGACTTTAGCCCCAAAGCATCCGGTTTTTTCCCGATAGGGATGGAAGCCCTTCCAGAAGAAGCTGTTGATTATTTGAATGCAAATTTTTCGGGGTTGTCTATTCTGAAGGTAGAAAAACATGCCGAAATTGGGTTCAAAGTATTGATGAACAATCAATTACAGATCGTTTTTGATACCTCTGGGAGTTTTTTGTTCAGCCAACAAAAAGAAGATTCAGACGATGATATCCCGGTAGCTATTGGGGATTTACCCGCTTCAATCCGGAATTTTGTCAGCAAAAATTATCCTGAATTGCAAATAGTATGGGCTGAACTCGATGA
>JANQWK010000025.1:0-67079 GCA_030729925.1 Saprospiraceae bacterium | reverse complement strand
TACTTCGATCAAAATGGCAATTTTCTTTTTTCCGAAATTGATTAAAAGCATCATACTATGAAAAAGCATTTGATGGTATTTTGTATAAATCTGTTAGTCATTGGACTACATGCGCAAGCGCAGGATGAAGGTCAAAAAAACCTTTTTAGCAAAAACGCCTTACAATCCTGGGAATTGGTAGTGGCACCAGAAGGGAACTGGGCTTCGATTTTTGACAACAATGTCTTTTTTGGGCAAATTTCAGCGGGAATATCCATCAACCAACGCTGGTTTGTAGGGGCATACCTTGGGCAATCCATCGAAGAAATACGTCCCTCTTCCAGTATCTCGAATCTGCCCGCCGAGGAGGAGGTGGACTTTTATCAATACGGCATGCAGCTGGCCTATACCTTTAGTCCAAACAAGCTGCTCCATGTCTCCATTCCCCTCCACCTGGGCGTTTTTCAAACGGAAGTTCACGAGGCAAACAGGTTTAACTACGACGACGATTGGGATTACGATCACTACGCGTTTGCTGTTGAGCCCGGACTCAACCTGGAGCTGAACCTGCTCAATCCGCTACGCTTTTATGCAGGTATGCGCTACAGATGGCTTGCAGCAGATATCTACCGCGAAGAAGGAATATCCCGGCCGTCAAATCACCTTTTGGTTCAGGCCGGTATGCGGATAGCGCTGTTGAGCAGACCCAAAAATTAGCGAATTTGACATTTGAGTACCCCCAACAGGCCTGGTTGTGTAGAGAAGCCAGGCCTGTTTTACTTTTTTCACAACCCGATGAAAACACTTCAAACATGCTGGCTGATTGTTTTTGTACATTTGCAGGAGAGAGAAATTGACAGGTGTATTTCTTCGCACAGCAGGGAACTATATGCTGATTCGGATGTACTCACTTTAGTATAATCCACATCTAAATCAGCGTATATGCCCCTGGACAGTCATCCAAAGTTGACGACCCTGATAGAAAAATGCATCAAAGGCAGCAGGCGGGCACATAATGAACTGTACAAAACTGCTTTTCCTTATGCCATGAGTATCGCTATGAGGTTCGGTAAAGACAGAGATCAAAGCCTTGAAATTGTCAATATGGCTTTTCACAAGATTTTTTTGCATCTGAAAAACTATGATGTGGAACTTTCCTTTAAATCCTGGATACGCAAAATTGTAGTCCATTCTGCCATTGACCATTTTCAGGAAAACCGCCGCTTTTTTGCATCGGTGGTACTCCTGAGCGACTACGAACAATTCCCGGAACCGACGGACGACAATGTGCTGGAAAAATTCGACGCAGAACAGATTCTCTTTCATATCCAGTCCTTACCTCCTGCCTATCGAATGGTGTTTTCGCTTTTTGCTATCGAAGGCTATTCCCATAAAGAAATTGCCGAAAAACTGGAAATTTCTGAAGGAACTTCCAAGTCAAACTACTTCAAAGCTCGATCCCGACTGATGGAAGCTTTAACCCGGTCGAATTCAAGTGTCCCCAAAGCCGTCAACGCATGAGCGAACACAAAGACTTCGAAAAAAAGCTCAAAGACAAGCTGGAAGCTTATGAACCTGCATACCTCCCCGATGACTGGAAGGCTTTTCAGCATACCTACGGACGTCCCGGTCGCTCGAAATTGTGGTATTTACCTTATCTGTGGAGTTTGTTGCTCTTCGGAACTGCATTGGCTATTTTCTTCTACCACCCCGCGATAAAGCAATCTTCTTCCGGCTCCCCTTCCGAAAATCTCCAACCAGCTAACCAAATGCTGATAAGAGATACCGTGTATCTTGTAAAACGAGATACCGTATATATCCCGGAAGTAAAGTTGTCCGCTTCCCCCTTCGGGAAAACTACATTGCAGTATACCTCAAGCAGTACTCAGAAGGAGGCTACTGCCAACACAACTTCTACCGACGTTCCCCTCAGGAACTCCAATACTTTTCTTCCTGCATCAAGTTTGGACGACAGCGCTGTTGCGCGAAAGGTCACGCCGCTGATACCACAAGATCTCCCAATACCGCCTGTCAATACTACAATTGCGCTTGAAACAGACACCAGCGATCAGTCAGTACTCCTCGAGCCAGAAAATGCTGATATAGAAACGGAAAAAACCAATAAAAATCGAAAAACCAACCTGCTGGCTGGACCTGTAAGCCAGGTTTTTCTCCCAACTGGCAGCAACAATCTCGATAAGTACCCGGCTGTTTTTGGAGGACTGGCAGTAGGCCTTTCGCGGGGTCGCTTTCAGCTTTCCACCGGGATACAGTATGGTACACTGATCCATGAATTTGATGATATAGATAGGATCCCCCAAAGCCAGATTGAACGCTTTCCAGGCTATTCGATGCTTCCCGAAGAACCAGAAAACATAGAAGTCAAAACGACCCACTGGCTCCTGCCGGTAAGTCTGTCGTTTACAGCCCTTCGCAAAGATAAAATAACGCTGAAAACCAGTGCGGGGATACTTTTCAACTACCTGACACGCGAACAATTATACTACATCTTTGATGACGAAGAATCCGATCAGACCATCGTCCCATTGGCCATCGCAAACCATTGGAAGGCATCGCACCTGATCATGGGAACTGAATTGACCTACAGCATAAATCCAACGTTGGGCATATCCCTTGAACCGCTGTACCAGTTACCCCTGTCCAACCTTGGAAACACCGCCTTGTCCTATTCCGCACTTTCCATACAGCTCAAATTGGCCTGGACCTTGAGCAGCAAGACAAAATAAAAGGCAAAAAAAGTAGGAGCCGCCTTGAAGGCGACTCCTACTTTTTTCAAAAATCCTGATGTTCCGATTAGACCATCGCCATCTCTAGTTCATAGAAAAATCTTCCCCATTTTTGGAAGCCATCATTTTGCGCAATTTTTTCAGGGCGCGCCCCTTGATCTGGCGAACCCGTTCTCTGCTTAAGCCCAGATCCTCACTGATATCATTGAGTGTGGAAGCATGAGAAGTACCCAATCCAAAATACAAGCTGATGACCTGGGCCTCACGGGGTTCGAGCGAATTCAGCAAGCCGGCGATCTCCTGAGCCTGAGACTCTGTAACCGCCATATTGGTATCGGGTTGAGGAATGCTCTGATCTTGCACCACATACATCAGGCTTCCCTCCTCTTCTTCCCCAAAAGGCGCATCCAAGGACTGACAAGTATCTGATTTGCTCAAAATCTCTGACACCACTTCTGGCTTCATATCCAACTTCTCTGCGATCTCGGTTGCAGAAGGACTTCGCTCAAGCTGCTGCTGCAACTCCTCAATCGTTTGATAAACCTTCAAAGAGACACTTTGCTGGTTGAGCGGAGTACGAATTTCCTTAGATTTTTCCCCAATAGCCAACAAAATGCTCTGACGGATCCACCATACGGCATAAGAAATAAACTTAAACCCCTTGGTTTCATCAAAACGCTCAATCGCTTTGATCAGTCCAATGTTACCTTCATTAATCAGGTCATTCAGTCCGAGTCCGCAATGCTGATATTGCTTGGCCACAGAAATCACAAACCGAAGGTTGGATTTAATCAACTTCTGAAATGCACGATCGTCGCCCTCGTGATACTGTTGAAAAAGCCTAAGCTCTTCATCAGGACTAAGGACGTCGTATTTGGCAACTTCATTAAGATATTTTTCAAGGGACAGACTGTCTCTTTTGGTTATGGTGTTGGTGATGACTAATGCGCGCATACGCTTGTGATAGTTTTTTTGGGTTTTTGATTTGACCTGCCTTAGTGAACGCAATAGACTGGCCCTGGATTTTCTTTCCTAAGTAATTAAAAGTGTAACGCAATCAAAAAAGTAATCGTTCCACGTTTTTTTGCTATGAAATTGTTAAAAAAGGGCAATTCAGATGGTGTTGTATTGCAGGATTATAAATTTCAATCGCCCTAAGAAAACAAAAGCTGGATTTAAAAAGTTTCACCAAAAAGTTTAATGTCTGGTTTTTTCAGATTATGAGTGGAGCGTCATTATCTCAATCCAATAATTGCCAGACCTCTGCCGGTAAGTCCTTTTTCCTTCCGATGGGAAAAAAACAGTTGATTGTCTTCACTGGTACAGTAAGGAGAGATGTCTATTTGCGAGAGCGGAATCCCCGCCCCCGTCAACTGATCGGTATTGGCTTTTTTTACATCCACCAAGAACTTACCCCGCTGCGGATCCCATTGTTTGCAGTTTTCCTCAAAAAAATCTGCTACGTCCTGATCCACTTCAAATGCAGAAGCCCCAATACAACTGCCTATAAAAGCCAGACAGTCTTGCGGTTGAGTATCATAATGGTCAATCATCGCCGCCAGCATTTTTGCCGCAATTTGCGCCACGGTACCCCTCCAGCCAGCATGTGCCGCACCACAGGCTCCCGTTCGTGTATCAAAAACGAGGACAGGGCAACAGTCTGCAACGGAAACCGTCAAAAAAAGATGCTTGGTATTGGTAATAAAAGCATCCGTGCCACTGTACTGGCCGGGCTCATCTACCACAGCTACCCGATCAAGGTGAATTTGTCTTCCACCCACAATTCGGTTTGGATCCAAACCCAGACCACTAAAAAAACGCTGGCGGTTTTCTTGCACATGAGCCGAACTATCCGCTGTGTGCAGACCAAGATTAAGGCTGTTGTAAGGCGCAGGGCTTACTCCGCCCAACCGCGTACTTTGAGCCATTACCAAATTGGGAAACGCTTCCGTATGTCTGCTTGTAAGGTGGGATGTCTGCATTTGCTAAAAGTAAGGATAATAAAATGAGCAGCTAAGGTGAAAAAATCAAGTTAGCGATTTAAGGAGGTCTCTCAATAAAAAAAACAAAAACACTATTGCACCCACGATTATCTCGTTTCGGTATTTTTTAAAAAACTGGACTGAATTTTCCATGGAATAAGTTTTATGGTATCTAATTTACTGCCCTTCTTCTTCAAACACAACTTTTTCCCACCACCCAAACAGAGTTTGAGATATCCTCTCAAATGTTTAACTTAAAGTTTTCGAACCGCTAAACCTTTGCACGCCATGAATGCTTCTTACTCTCTCTTGCTTACCCTGCTTATTTGCTGGAGCCCTCCTGTTTTTTCCCAGGAAAAACCAGATCTCCAGGATGCCTTCCGTTTGCTGGAAACTTGGCTCGATGCACAGAAAGACTATGAAAGTCTTCCCGGAATTTCCGTTGCTGTTGTGAAAGATCAAGACTTACTTTGGGAGGAAGGATTCGGGTGGGCAGATATCGCTACCAACAATCCGGCTTCCCCAAAAACAATCTATAGCATCTGTTCGATTTCCAAGTTGTTTACCGCTATCGCCATCATGCAACTGCGAGATGCCGGCAAGCTATCGTTGGAGGACGAAGTTTCCGAAATTTTACCTTGGTTTACCATCAAACAAGCCTACGAAGATAGCGGCCCGATTACGATCAGAGGATTGCTAACGCACTCCTCCGGCTTACCCCGTCAGTCTAATTTCCCCTATTGGACCGGCCCCGAGTTTGATTTTCCAGAGATGGCCGACATCATGGCACAAATGGACAGCCTCGAGACCTTGTACCCTGCATCTACCTATTTTCAATACTCCAACTTCGGGCTTTCTATCCTGGGTGCCGTGATTGAAGGAGTGTCCGGAATGTCTTACGAAGATTATGTGCAAAAAAATATCCTCGATGTGCTGGATTTGGACGACACAAGACCATACATGCCTGCAGATCTCCTTAAACAACAACTGGCAACCGGCTACAGCGCAGTTACCCGATCCGGGACACGCTATGAAATGGATCCCTTTTTCACCAAAGGGGTAACAGCAGCAGCAGGTTTTACCTCTACCGTTGAAGATCTGGCAAAGTTCGCTTCCTGGCAGTTCAGACTCCTGGAGACAGGCGGCACCGAAATACTCAAGGCCAGCACCCTCCGGGAAATGCAGAACGTACATTGGATGGATCCAGATTGGCAAACTTCCTGGGGGCTAGGGTTTTCTGTAAGGAAACAAGGCGCTCAAACCGTGGTCGGCCACGGAGGGTCATGCCCAGGTTACCGCACCCAACTTGCCATGACTACCCATAATAAGATGGCCTACGTCGTGATGTTCAATGCTACCGATATCAATACCGGCCAATATACCAACGCCCTCATGGCTGTTATTGGCAAAGCACTGGATGCAAAAAGGGTTACCCCAGACCAAGTAAATCTGGAAGATTACTCAGGCAGCTACAATGCGCAACCCTGGGGAAGCGAAGAGGTTGTTTTACCATGGTACGGCAATCTGGCCGTCTTGTCCCTACCCTCGGACAATCCCGCAAATTTCTCTCAATTAAAACACATCTCTGGCGATACCTTCAGACGTGTTCGATCAGATGGCAAACTGGGCGAAACAGTTGTTTTTGAACGCAATGATTCCGGAAAGGTAGTGAAAATGTGGCAGCACAGTAATTATTCGGAAAAGCTCGACTAAAATACCCATGCAAAGGCTCCCTTTTCAACAAAGGCCCTGAGACCTTCTACAACAATTGCAGGAGATCATCCTCATCCGGACGCAAAAGAGTGGTTACCTTTTGGCAGCCCAGGGTATTAATAAGGGTAATCAGGTGCAAGTCACCTTAAGGTGGCTTGCACCTGTATTATAAAATTATGATTTTCAAAAAATTACATAAATTTTCTCAGCCAAAAGTTTTCATAATCCCACCTTTTCCACGCCTCCAAATTCGTCCATGGTGGATGCACCGGATCTTTGACATCCCGACTAAAGTTTGCGCCGGATAAAATATTATCCCCTATTTTCGTGTTGTATTTGCTCATAAACGAAATTTCCCCAAGTACATGACAACTTTTACCTCCTACAGAATAGACGATTACCAGGTGATTCTCTACGGCAATGACCTGGATGGTGCCGTTCAGCGATGGATGGCCGCATCTATTCACTTTTATACCAGCGGCAAGCGTATTGGAATCGCCAATTTTGCCCGACAGGGCCAAACTGCACCGGATGCGGCCATAGATGGCGGACTCATCATCATGAATGCCCAGGCCGAACAGTTTGAAAGGACTTTGGATCTGTTGCGCCACGAAGAGATTGTGTACCTGGTATGGCATCCCCATCACGATGAAAAAGAACCTAACGATGGAGATGCTTATATTATCACCAAAAGAGATCATGTAGGGGAGGACAGACCCTGATTCGGAGGCCTGCCCTCATGCGTTGAACTTATTCCTCTCCAGGACGGTAAGCTTTCAGTAAGTTTGCTCGGATGTCTTCCGGTGTGAAGGCAACAGGTTTCATGCTGCTTTCAGCAAACATGCTTGCCTGGTCGCTGTGATGGGGATGATCTTCCATGCTGCTTTGGCCATAAGCTAAAACGGAATAGGCTTTGGGCGGATTGGAAAACTCCACGACCAGTTGCCAGCCGTCTCCTCCACTGATCTTGCGCTTGCCGTCCACGTCTTCGCGAAATGCAAGTACGCGGAAACAGCCCAAACCACCCGGACCGCCACTGGCTGGCAGATCAAGTTCCCCCAACCGCAACCGGTGCACGTCACCCCAAGCCAGGTCCCAGGTGCCGTATTTTTCTTTGAGTTCTTCGAGCGCCAAAGCGAATGCCTTTACCGCTGCCTGAGGATCTGAAAGCCCACGTGGCGTGGCAACCGGATCCTCAAACGACCAGGGCACCGCGTACAGGTTTTGGTCGCCCAGCATTTTCCGGTAGTGGTTCCACCAGGCTTCAAAAAGGACACCCCCGCGACTGTTTTTGTCAACCGTATTGTCCCAATTGGACAGATGCAAAGCAGCCGACCTGACTTCGCGGTTACTTCCGCCGGACTGCAAAGCCTTGATCAAATCAGGCTTAACCTGTTCCGCCAACAACATTCGCATGCTGTGCTTGCGTTTGATCACCTCCTCCAGACTCAAAACATCTGTCCCTCCGATGAGCGCAAGACTCAGCTGGCTGCGTTGGCGCAGCCGCGGCGCAGGATAATGGGACGGATAATCCCCCGGATGCATGATTTCGTTCAAATTGGTAAAATGAAAAGGGTCATTTTCATTGCGCAGGTACCCCCCCTTGGGGTTGTGCAGCTGCGGCAAATCATCAAAAGGAATAGGCTGCAACCACATCTCGGCTGTTTTTTCCACAAATACCGCTGTCGTATCTCCTCCCGGCGGGTGCGGAATGTTAGGAACCAATGCATTCCATACGTAAAAAATATTGCCGTCAGCATCCGCATAGGTGTAATTGGAAGTACTGATCGCCTGCATCCGCATGGCCGATTTCCATTCCTCCAGATTTTTGGCCTGCATCATGCGCAAAAACTGATCCCCACGCCTGAATTCTCCATCCCCGGGAACCGTCCATACATACACATATCCCCCCTCCCGACGAATAACCGGCCCGAAAGGCGTCGTAAGGAATTCGCGCCGTTCCAACGCTACAGCCGATCCGTTTTTAAAATTTACCTCGATCGTGCGCTTACTGATCGGCACAGCAATACCGTCCAGGATATAGTGATCCGGTTTTTCGGGATCGGCCTTAAAAGCATAGACCTCATCCCGATCGGGAGAATTATTTGTCGTACTCCAGCCCAATCGCTCGTTAAAACCCCCAATGATGGCAAAAAGCCCTCCAATGCGGAAATCTCCATAAAAATTCAGCTTTCCCGGTACCCGCAAATGTGCCTCATAGTACCCAGCATCCCAGGATAAATGGGGATTCCTGAACAAAATCGCATGTCCCGAAAGGGTGCGCTCCGGCGCAAGTGCCCAAGCATTGGAACCATCCTCGTTCAGCGAACTGATCCCCTCTCCTTCGGCTTCCCGCCGCTCCAGTCGTCGCAAAAATTGCCGCGCGGCTCCCGGACTTTCTACCGAAGTAGTCACCGCTGCCACATCCTGACCCGTAAAACGCCAGGTTCGAAAAACCGGGAATTTATCCGGGTAGCGGTCAAGGTAATAGTTGACGCCTTCGGCAAAACCACTGTACATGTCGCGGGTGTCCTGGTCAAGCAGGTGATAGGTGGCCACGGTCCGCTCATAACCCAGTTGGTTGATAAAATCAGCGTCAATCGCCGCAGCACCTTCCAGCATAGCCAGCTCTCCCCTGGCCCGGATCAACGGCAAAAGCACACGCTCGCCGTGATCTTCCATCTCCGCATAGGCCAATCCAAATGCCGCCGCCGATAAATTCTCCGCCTCAATGTGAGGTACCCCGAAACTGGTACGCATAATCTGTACCTGATCAGCCAACGATTGCGCCCGCAAGGTTAAGCCTTCGGCAAAAAAGAAGGCAATACACAAAAAATAAGGTGAAATGTAAGTACGCATGGTATCTTCGTTTTGTAATTTCGTTGAAAATATATCATTTATGACCCAAAAAACGATTGCACTGCTCTTTTTTTCTGCCCTTTTCCTATGGCTACCCGCACAGAACACCCAAATTGATCCACAAAAAGTAACCATTGTAAGAGACCAATGGGGTATGCCACATGTGTATGCCCAAACCAACAATGAGATGGCCTACGGCATAGCTTGGGCACAATGCGAGGACAATTTTGAAGTCCTTCAGCAAACTGTCCTCTTCTCCAAAGGTATGCTGGGCAGAACGTTTGGTAAAAAATTGGCTCCAGGGGATTTTTTTTCCGGTTTCACCGGACTGGATCAACGAATTGACTCCCTCATCCATACCGATGTCAGCCCCGATTTTATGCGCTACCTCGAAGCTTTTTGTCAGGGAATAAATGATTACGCAAGGCTGCATCCCGAAGAGATTTTGCAAAAAAAAGCCTTTCCAGTGACACCACAGGATATCCTCAAAAGCTATCCGCTCAAAATTGCAGAATTTACCGGCTTGGGAAGGTTGCTCGGAGCACTCCTCAACGATACCCGCACCAACGAACAAGCAGAAGCAGATGCCGTGCTTAGCAAGGGGTCGAATGCTTTTGCATTCCGCAGAGAAATGACCAAAGATGACCGCACCTACCTCATCGCCAACCCCCATATCGGTCTTACCGGCCCCGAAGCTTTTTATGAAATGCACGTGGAAAGCGAAGAGGGAATGAGTTTTCAGGGCGGTATGTTCCCCGGTTCCGTTTCTCTCCAAATTGGTACCAACCACAACCTCGGCTGGACACATACCAACAATTACTACGATCATACCGATGCCTATCTGCTGAAAATGCACCCCAGCAAGCCTTTATACTACGAATTCGACGGACAGTGGCTCAAACTGGAAGAAAAAACCATCCCCATTGCTGTTAAACTCAAAGCCCTGCCTTTTCCCGTCAGGGTCAAAAAAAAGATCTACAACAGCGTTTACGGTCCAACCGTACAAAGCAAAGGCGGTAATTTCTTTGCGGTGCGAAACCCCATGATTCTCAATGTTAAAGCTCCAGAACAGTGGTTCCGGATGGCGCTCGCCCAAAACATGGAGGAGTTTAAAAAAGCCCTGGAGTGGAATGGGCTGCCTTACTTCAATATTACCTATGCAGACAAGGAGGATAATATCCTGTACATTTTCAACGGATTGTTTCCGGAGCGAACCCCCGGCTACAACTGGCAGGAAATTGTGCCCGGTAATAGCACCGCTACCCTGTGGCAAAATTATGTTCCCCTCGAAAAACGACCGCAAATCCAAAACCCCGACTGCGGTTTTGTGTATAATGTCAACCATAGCCCCTTTAAGTGCACCTGTGAAGCGGAGTGGCTGAATCCCGAAAATTACGACCCCCTGGTCAGTTACAATACCATCATTGATGATCTTCCCCGAAGCCTGCGGTTTCGCGAGATCTACCAGGATGGAACCCGCCTTTCCATGGAGGAATTGAAGACCATCAAATACGATGCAGGACTGGCAAAGGATCACCCTATCGGGAAAACAGCACGCTTTCTCCAAACTTACCAACATCCAGATTACCAGGATCTACTCGATCTCATGAAAAACTGGGATCTCAGCGCCGATCCCAACAGCCCGGCTCCCACGATTTACTACCTTATCTTGAGCACCCTTCCCAGAGATTACATACCTGAAAACGAGACATTGTCCGATCAGCAACTCAACAAAGGACTCGCTTTTGCCAAAGAACACCTGATGAAGTATTTCGGTCGCTTGGATGTGCCTTTCCGCGATTTCGCAAGGCTAAAGCGGGGAAATAAGGAAGTGCATGTGTATGGATACCGCAATACACTGGCAGCCAGAGGAGGGTATCTCGATAAGGATAACGGAAAGTACTATATCACCAATGGCGATAGCTTTATGATGTTTATCCAATACGACAAAGATGGAGTGGCAGAGATGGAGTCTATTGTGCCGTTCGGCAACTCAAACCGCCCCGGAAGCCCCCATTATAGCGATCAAATGGAGTTGTTTGTCAACAAACAAGCTAAAAAACTGACTTTCGACCGGGAAGCTATCTTCAACAATGCACAAAAGATTTACCACCCACAGGAACGTTAATCTTTTTTTATTCATCTCTTAACCCAAATCTCATGTCCAAAACCCTGAAATGGATCATCGTTATCGCAGCCGGACTCCTCGTGTTTGCCTTCGTTGCATTCAACGTCATGAAAATACAAACCATAAAAAATAGCCCGGAGACAACGGTCGTGTTCGAACAAAGTGACCTCAATATCAGCGTCAACTACAGCCGCCCATCCAAAAAAGGACGCGTTATCTTCGATGGGCTGATTCCCTACGGAAAGGTCTGGCGAACCGGCGCCAATGAGGCTACTACCTTCGAAACCAACAAAAATCTATTGGTCAACGGCCAGGTGCTGCCCGCAGGACGTTATACCCTGTGGACCATTCCCGGACTCGATAGCTGGAGCGTCATCTTCAACAGCAAACAGTACGGCTGGGGCGTCAACTTCGACGGCGTAGCCAGCATGGATCCCAACTTTAATGTCCTGCAAACCGAAGTGGTCGTGGAACGCCTCCTCGAACCCGTAGAGATGTTTACCATCTCGTTTGATGATTCCGATTCCCTTACCCTGGTATTGGAATGGGATCAGACACATATTGGCGTCCCCATTCAGCTGGGGCAGCAATAAGAACTGCTCAAATCCCCAAAGCAGCTATTTCAGTATTGTCTCCAAATCCAAAGATAATGCTGAAATAGCCCCCCTTAACATGTACCGAAACCCCAAACAGCCTCAAAATTAGGTTACCTTTTTGGAAGTCGAGGTATTAATAAGGGTTAAACAGGTGGAAGTCACCTTAAGGTGGCTTCCACCTGTTTCATAAACCATTGATTTTAAATATATTAATACCCAAAAAACCACTTCTCCACTACTGATCCGCCACCTGCAGGGTTCGATTGGCCTCCCGGATCAGGAAGTAATAGCAAAAGACGGCAGAAAGGGTATCTGCAATGGGAAAAGCAATCCAAATGCCATTCAGTCCCCAAAAACCGGGTAAAATCAGAATGAGCGGAATGAGGAAAAAACCCTGTTTGGTTAGCGTAAGCAAGAGCGCAGGTATGGGTTTACCTATCGCCTGAAAGTAGGCAGAACTGATGAGTTGCAGGGTAATGAATGGCGTAGCCATAAAAGCTATTCGAATCGCCATAGGGCTGGCATCCATCAGGGCGGCATCATTGGTGAAGATATTGGCCAGCAAATGTGCAAAAATCAGAATACCGATACAAAGCAGACTGGCAATGCCCGTTCCATAGCGAATGGCCAACCGAATGACTGCTCTTACACGACTCCACTGCTTCGCACCGTAGTTGTACCCGGCAATGGGTATGAATCCCTGGGTGATCCCAATGACAGGAAAATTGACCAACATCATCATGCGGTTGATGATGCCATAAACAGAGACAGCCAATTCACCACCATAGGTGAATAGACTGTTATTCAGGACTATTGCCAACAGACTGATCGTTCCCTGACGGGCAAGTGTGACGATGCCGATGGAAAAGATCTCCCGAACCATGCTCCACTTCAAAATGAGCTGCACAGGGGTAATCCGCAATTCCGATCTGCCGGAAAAAAAGAAAAACCAAACCGCAAATCCAGCACTGGCCACATAAGAAAATGCCGTAGCCCAAGCCGCTCCCGCCAAACCCCAGTCAAAAGCCACAATAAAGATGGGATCTAATATAATGTTCAAAACCGCAGGCACCAACAACACAAACATTGCCATTTTAGGAGCCCCTAATGCCCGCATGACGTTGTTCGACATCATCGCCCAGGCCAAAAAGGGAATACCCAGCAAAATTCCCCGAAAATATACCGAGGCAGGTGCTAAAATATCGCCCCGCCCCCCAAAAAGCTTTAAAATGGGAGCTTGAAAACAAAAACCCAAAATCATAATGATTACCGCCAGACTGATCGTCAAGGCGATCTGATTGCCAAAGGCAAGCAAAGCCTTCGGCTTATTGTCAGAACCCAAACTCCGACTAATCACCGAAGCACCACCAATGCCAATGGCCATCCCTATAGACGAAATCAAAAAACTAATGGGGATGACAACCGTAATCGCAGCAATGGCCAATGAACCTACCCACTTGCCCACAAAAATGGTATCCACAATGCCATAAATGGACATCACCAAAAAGCCAATCGAGGCAGGAACTGCCTGTCCAACGAGGAGTTTTCCAACGGGCTTGCTTCCCAATGCAGAGGACTGGCTCATAATCGGCTGATTCAGCAGGTGTTTGTTTTAAAAACTCAAACTTCCACAATTTATCCGGCTACTTCCACTTTTTTTACCCTTATTTTTGCTTTTTGGGTAATTTCCCACCAACAACTAATTCCGCTGCCATGGCAACTGACAAAAATATTCTGGGCTCAGCCCTGCAACTTTGCTGTAATGATCCCTTGACCGGCTTTTTTCGGGATGGATTTTGTCGTACAGGCCTTGATGACCTCGGCCGACATGTTGTTTGCGCACGGATGACCCGCGAGTTTCTCGAGTTTACCCGCTCAAAAGGAAATGACCTCTCTACCCCCATTCCTGAATACCGCTTTCCAGGACTGAAACCCGGCGACAAATGGTGTCTTTGCGCCCTTCGCTGGAAAGAAGCCTACGAAGCAGGTGTCGCTCCTCCAATTATCCCGGAAGCCACACACATCCGGGCACTGGACTTTATTCCACTGGAAATACTACAGGTGTTTTCCCTGGACAGACAAAACTGATGATCCGGTGTTACGTTTATCCGCAACTGGATTACATGGCATCCAGGGCGCGCACCAAAAAGGTTAGCAAAAAGGGAAGGGTTACCCAAAACCATGGGGAACTGATTGCCAACATATAGATACATAGTGCAGTGGATACCAAAAATATACCCCAATCCAAAGCCTTCGTATTTTTTTGTGCCATCATGATGATCTAATTTATTTGCTGCAAAGCTAAAAACTTCGCAGAATTTTACCGGTAAAACAATCAAATAAACAACAGCTTCCCGCCAAATTTTATCGGATGACCTTGATCAAGGTTCCCCGCGTCAGCGGCTCTCCCAAAGGCATGCCATTCAAAACAGACAGTTCCTTAAACCGATCCCGAGGCATGCCCGCGCGTTCCAATACACTTTGTAACGTTCCATCAGCCTCGACAGTAACAATACTGATACGCTCAGGGAGTCGGTTGAGTTTGACCGGATCCGTCAAGGGACGGAAATTGGTCATGGTTCGAGTAAACTGCGGCGCATACGTCGCAAAATTCTCCTTCATCGCCATGCCGGTAAACTGATACATCAAGTCGTTGTAGCGAATGAAATAAGTCTGCAGCCGAATATATTTTTTTTCCGCAGCAGCCTGCTCAGTCCCTTCCTGCTCCAACTCCTGATCCGCCACTACCGCGTAAGCAGGCAGCCCCGATACCAGAGTTTCATTGGAAGATACCAGCGTGAGCTCGTGCTCGCTCAAAAAGGTACTCACTGCCTCTTGGAAAGTTTTTTGCGAAGCCAAGGTAAAATACATATACGCCTCCCCATTTTCAGGCGCCATCTTTACTTCCTGAGGCGTATTTTCGGTATCCCAGCCCAATGGAACAGGATACTGGAATTTTAACTCAGGATGGTAAAAACTCCCATCTTCGAAAAATCCCTGCTTAGGATCCTCCCCGTAGATCAGACCGTCAATCATGCGAAGATAACTGTCCCGACCCACATTCAAATCAGTACTGCTGTGCTCCGACTGCCAGGTCGCAGCCAATTGGTGCACCCTGTTGTAGCGGTCACCCGGATCTGGGTGGGTAGAAAGGAAAGTGGGAATGCGCCCCCCCTCGTCATCAGAAAGATTTTTGATGGTCTGGAAAAAATTGGCCATCTCATGCGCATCATAGCCTATGGTCGAAGAATATTCTACCCCCAGTTCGTCCGACTGCGACTCGTCGTCACGGCCAAATTTGAGAAACAACAACCCCAAACCCGCCTGCACCACATCCGCAAAATCTGCAAAGTCATCCGAGAGTACTACCCCCGTGATCAATAAGCCCTGGGCCAAAACTTGCTTGCTGTACTGACTGGCAGAATGCCTGGCCGTAATATGACCAATCTCATGCCCCAATACCCCCGCAAATTCCGCTTCGTTGTTGAAATGGGCCAATATACCCCGGGTAAAATAGACAAAGCCCCCCGGCAAGGCAAAAGCATTGACCACCGGAGAGTCCAGAATTTTAAACTCATAAGGGACATCCGGCCTGTGCGAAATTGCCCCCATTTCCTTGCCCTTCACGTTGATAAAGTTTTGCAACGCTTCGTCTTCGTACAGTCCAAAACTCTGAACGATGCCAGGATCCGATTCTAACCCCAAGGCTCGCTCAGCGTCGTCCGACAACAACATCAATTCTTTTTTCCCGGTAACGGGATTGACAGAACACGCTGCTACCAATGCCAACAGCAGGAAAGTTAGAATATATCTTGTTTGCATAACCAAAATTTTCAGGTGTTTAAATTCTAAACGAATTTCGGAAAATATTCGTTTACAAAATGATTTACTTTGCACACAAAGAAAGCTTTTGGGCTTAGTCCCATATTGGTAATCCCCTTACCCGCAGACGCATGTACTTATCTTCTATTTACGACCAGATCAGACAAGCCCGACAAACGGGGGCCAAACAGCTGGCTGTACTGATAGATCCCGATAAAGAACCTTCCGATGATGTTTTGTCGGTGCTCAGTTCCGGCACAAGATCCGGAGTGGACTACCTCTTCGTGGGGGGAAGCCTGCTCGTGCAAGGCGAAACAGATGCCTGCGTGGCAAGACTAAGGACACATTCCTCCCTGCCCATCGTACTTTTTCCCGGAAACCACATCCAACTCAGCGATCATGCCGACGCCATTTTGCTGTTGTCGCTGATTTCGGGCAGAAATCCGGATTTCCTCATCGGACAACACGTGGTAGCAGCACCCGCCCTGCGGAAAAGTAAACTGGAAATTATTCCGACAGGCTATTTGCTGATTGATGGCGGATCCCCAACTGCCGCTTCCTACATCAGCAATACGATGCCCATTCCAGGTAATAAACCCGAAATTGCAGCCGCAACAGCCATGGCAGGGGAGATGCTGGGACTGCAATTGATCTACCTGGATGCCGGCAGCGGCGCCAAACAGCCCGTGCGGCCAGAGTTGATCGCCGAGGTAAGACGACATACAGATGTGCCCATTCTGACAGGTGGTGGCATCCATTCACCCGAACAGGCAATGGCAGCAGCCAAAGCAGGCGCCGATCTGATCGTCATCGGAACAGCCTTCGAAAAATATCCGGAACAATTGCCCGCTATTGCTTCAAGCCTGAAAAGAATTTCAACTGCCACCCTGGCACATCCAACTAAAGGAACTGGCAAACTCGATTTTTTGTAGTAACTTGTTCGACTAACTATACAACTTTGAAAGAAGGTATTGTCATAAAATCTACCGGTAGCTGGTACTTGGTTCAAATGGATCCGGATACGATCCTCGAATGCCGGATTATCGGCAAATTCCGGCTCGATGGACTCAAACTGACCAATCCCGTTGCGGTTGGCGATCGCGTACTGGTAGAGCCCGATGCGGAGCTGGGCAGCGGAGTAATCCGCCAAATCCAACCCAGACAAAACTACGTGGTCCGACAGTCGCCCCGCCGAAAACACGATCTGCACCTCCTGGCCAGCAATATTGACCAGGCCGTGGTGGTCGTGACCATCGTGCACCCCAACCTCAAACAGGGCTTTATTGATCGCTTTTTGCTGATGACCGAACCTTACGATATTCCCGTCACGGTTGTTTTTAATAAGTGCGATCTATACGAAGCACACGACATGGAAATGTTCGAATACATCAAAAGCATCTATGTGTCTATCGGGTACCAAGTGCTGCTGGCTTCTGCTACCCACTCCGACGGACTAGATGATTTGCGGATGTTACTCAAAGATAAAACCACCCTTGTCAGCGGACAGTCCGGCGTGGGTAAGTCCACCCTGATTAACGCCATTCAACCTCAACTGGACCTGCGTACCGGAGAAATTTCCGATTATTCAGGCAAGGGCCAACATACGACTACCTTCGCCCAGATGTACAACCTGGATTTTGGTGGCGCCATCATTGATACGCCCGGGATCAAAACACTGGCTTTTAACCACCTCGAACCTATGGACGTTGCCCATAATTTCCGAGAGTTCTTTGCCCTCTCGGATGATTGCCGCTTCGGTGGCAAGTGCCTGCATCGCAATGAACCCGGCTGCGCGGTAAAAGCGGCCATCGCCGAAGGACAAGTCAGCGAACTCCGCTACGCCAACTACCTGACGATCATTGAAGAAATCGAAGATATCAATTACTGGGAACGCAATAACCAGTATTGAATATTTCATAAATCCTTATGCGTATGAAACGATCTGATCTTTTTGCTCTTACTGCTTTCTTCTTCGCGCTCCTGCTTGTTGTACCCATGTATGCCCAAGTGGAAGTGTATAATTCCGGCGGCGAACTCATGCCCGAGCAAGCAGCTTTCGATGTTAAGTTCTACGACCTTCAGCTGCGTGTTGATCCTTCGGAAAAAGCTATTTCAGGTACCCTCCGGGTAGAGGCAGAGGTACTAAGCCCCTTGAAGACCTTCGTGCTGCAACTGGACAATCTCCTGCGCGTGGAGGAAATTTATGAAAACAGTCGGGAAAAACGCAGTTTTCGACATAAAGACGGATTGCTGTATATTGATCTCGGACAGGAAAAACCTGCGGGTAGCAACCTCAATATCAGCATCGTGTATGGAGGCAAACCCCGGGTAGCACCCAATCCACCCTGGGATGGAGGTTTTACCTGGACGCAGACCGCCGACGGACAGCCCTGGATTGCTACCAGCTGCCAGCTTATTGGCGCAGATGTATGGTGGCCTTGTAAGGATCATGTTTCAGACGAACCGGATTCCATGGCCCTGCATATCGAAGTGCCACAGCCTCTGGTGGTCGCTTCCAACGGAGTGCTTCGCAAAGTGGAGCAACTCCCCTCCGGAAATCGCGTCTATCACTGGAATATCCTCAATCCGATCAATATCTATAACGTGGCACTCAATATCGCCCCTTACCGCCTGATCGAAGGTAGCCTGGAGAGCGTGGCCGGGGGAAGTTTCCCCGTGATGTTCTACGTTTTGCCGGAAGATTTTGAAAAAGGACAACAGTTGTTTCCGGAAATACTGGATCACCTGCGCTTTTTTGAAGCACTGCTCGGCCCCTATCCTTTCCGCAATGAAAAATACGGGGTTGCCCAAACTCCTCACCTCGGCATGGAACACCAGACCATCATCGCTTATGGAGCAGGATTTAAAAATACTTCCATGACCCGAGGTAATGACTGGGGCTTCGATGCGCTCCATCACCACGAACTTTCCCACGAGTGGTGGGGTAACCTGGTTACCAATAAAGATTGGAAGGATATGTGGATACACGAGGGGTTTGGTACCTACATGCAGGCCTTGTACGTGGAACAACTCAAGGGCACAGAAGGATACCACCGCTATATGAAAAGCCTGCTCGGCTTCAAAAATGAACGCGCAGTTGCCCCAAAGGAGATTACCTCTTCTAAAGATATTTATCAGTCTCCCATCTATGCAAAAGGTGCCTGGATATTGCATACCCTCCGCTTTTTAGTCGGAGAGGAGGCTTTTTTCCAGTCCTTGCGCACCATGGCTTACCCTACCGCAGATGCAGAACAAAGGACAGATGGCAGCCAGGTCAGACAGGTGGACACCGAGGATTTTGTCAAGATTTGCGAGGAAGTGAGCGGAAAGGAGCTTAGCTGGTTTTTTGAGGTCTATACCTACCAGCCCAAACTCCCCACCCTCAAACATTCGATGCTGGACAACCAACTGTTCTTGCAATGGGAAAGCCCGGTAAATGTTCCGTTTCCGATGCCCGTGGAGGTATCCGTCAATGGACAGCTCCGAACTGTTGCCGTTCCCCCCGGTGGAGCGACGGTAAAAATACGCGCCGGAGATGAGGTGGTCATAGATCCATCCAACAAGATCCTCAAACACCTGGCTAAGCAATAGTCCTTCAATGGCTCATTTTTAAAGTACAATTTTTGGTATGAAGCATATTTTAGTTCCGACAGATTTCTCCGAAGCAGCAGGACATGCCCTGAATACAGCACTCCAATTTGCCGCACACTTCCGGGCAGAGGTACATTTACTAAGCTGCACAGAACTACCGGATGGCTGGGAAAATCTCAGTGAAGAGGAAAAGTTTGGGTTCTTGGAAATACAGGTGCTCGTCCGACAGGTAGCTGAAAAATTTGATCAACTCAAAGCCCAATACCCGGATGTGAGTTTCCATACTTCCTTCGTGGCCGGATCACTGGTGGACAGCATCCAAGAGTATGTCAAAGCACAGGCAATTGATTTTATCGTGATGGGCGCTTACGGGAATAGTGGCCACAACGAACTGTTTATCGGGGCAAATACCCAAAAAGTGATCCGAAGTATCCACCGCCCCGTGCTGATTGTCAAAAAACCCATCAACAGCATCGCTTTCAAAAAGGTCGTTTTTGCTTCCTCTTTTAATAGGCAGGATCAGGAAACCTTCCTCCGCTTCAAAAAAATAGTTGCCCCCTTCGAGCCGGAAATTTTTTTAGTGGCTATTGATACGCCTTTTTCTTTTGGCAGCACGACTACCATTACCGCCGCCGCAATGGAAGATTTCAAAGCGCTGGCAGCTCCTTATACCTGTCACCCCTACATCTACAAAAATTCGCAAATCGAAGCCGGTATCCGGTCTTTTTCCGAGGAGATCGGAGCTGAGTTGATCGCAGTATCCAACCACAACCGCTCCGCACTCAAACGCATGTTGGTAGGAAGTACGGTCGAAGCCTTGGTGAATTACGCCGATCTTCCTGTCTTGTGCATAGATTATGAGGAAGACTGATCCTCCGCTTGTCTGCGCTGACGCCTCTCATTCACGACCTTGCGAAGCCAATTCGGAATAATGATGACCCCCGCAAGCAGATAGGCATAGTAGGCAATCAGCCGCCAGATGGTCGAAATGACGGTAGCATAAGTAGGGTTATCCACATAATCTGTGAGAAATCCTCCAAACAGGATTTCTACAAAACCCGCTCCTCCCGGCGTAGGGCTAAATGCAATGATCACAAACATGGCCTCCAGACGGGCGAAAAGTTCAAACTGTGTGAAAAAGTCAGTGGGCAAAGCCAGGATAAATCCAATAATCAGACTGTTTAAAATGAGAAAACGACTGGACCAGGCCATGGCTGTCGCCAAAAATGCCTTAATATGGAATCCCCAACTTTTGTTTTTTAGATCGGCAGAGGCTAGGACCATGTCACCCCCCAACTGTACCGCTTTTTCATGAAAACGCCGCAGCAGACGCAGGCGCGTTACCCAGGTGAGTGCCCGCTGAATCTGGCGGGGGTCAATGAAGATGCCATAGTAAAACAGGCCACTATAAACCGCCATCAGACTGTAGGCAAATACGAAGTAATACCCCCAGCCGCCAATGTCCGACAACTCCTCCACGCCAGGACGAATCATGTTGGATCCAAACCATAGATACAGCAGTGGAAGAGAACCAATAAAAAAAAGACCGTCCAGTACCACCGTATATAAAACAATTGTCGCCGTGCGTGCCGTAGATAACTTCTCCTGGGCAAGGACGAAAAATGCGACCGCCGAACCACCAACCGCAGTCGGGGATACAGCCGAACTGAACTCCCAAATAAAGATGAGTTCTATACATTTGCGCCAGCTAAAGGCCCCCTCCGATAAAATTCGCAACCGCAAAGCATACGACAAATGCTTGCTGATCACAAATATTATAGCTATCCCTATCCATAGATTAGTATGAAACGTCCAGTTGATACTTGCAAATTCGGCGGGGTCAAACTGTCGCCACAATAGGTAAAATACAGCCACAATGCCAATGAATACAGGCAGGATAATACGACTCATTCGAATAGAATCCAGTACCGCATGCTGTTCTTTGGAAAAATTTTCACCTGAAATGGGGTCGCCTTTCGACATGGAGTAATTTGGTTATGCGGATATTCAAATGAGTCAACTCAACCTGGATACTGGCTTTCTCCTTCTTCCCAAAAATAAGTATTTTTATATTTATCTCTCGTTAAACCCATTACAATTGGAAACAAAACTACAGCGCTGGCGACTTATCCTGGGTGAAAAAGCCGATCCCGAAGCAGCACTCCCCCTCGCAGGTGCCGATAAGGAGATAGATCGCGTGCTGGATGCCCTCTATGATAGCAACCGCAAAGGTAATCTGGGCAATTCCTCCCCGGTGGTCAGCCGCTGGCTGGGCGATATCCGAACCTATTTTCCCAAACCCGTAGTGACGCTGCTGCAAAAAGATGCCTTCGAGAGACTGGGGCTGCAGAAACTCCTGCTCGAACCCGAATTACTGGATAGCCTCGAAGCCGATGTTTCCCTGGTGAGTACCCTCATCAGCCTGAGTAAGGTGATGCCAGAGACCACCAAGGATACCGCCCGAAAAGTGATTCAAAAGGTTATTGACCAGATCCGGGAAAAATTAAAATTTTCACTGGAGCAGGCTGTTAAAGGAAGCTTGTCCCGCAAAAATCGCCACTTCAGACCGCAGTGGAAAGAGCTGGACTGGCACCGAACCATCAAAGCTAACCTCAAACATTATCAGCCCGAGTACCAGACAGTTTTTCCGGAAAAATGGATAGGCTATCGCCGAAAACAACAGGCTCTCCGACATTTTTTTCTGGCCGTGGATCAAAGTGCTTCCATGGCCAATTCCTTGGTTTATGCCGGCATCATGGGAAGTATCCTGGCCGGGTTACCTACCCTCAAAACCCAGTTGCTGGTTTTTGATACATCCGTAGCCGATCTCAGTGCTCACCTGCACGATCCGGTGCAATTGTTACTGGGCACCCAACTGGGGGGAGGTACCGATATCGGCAATGCCCTGCATCATATCCACGGCAGGGTGACCCATCCGCAACAAAGTGTGCTGGTGATCATTACAGATTTGTTTGAGGGAGGAAGCCGACAGCGCATGCTGCAAAAATTTCAGGCGCTGGTACATGCCGGAGTCAAAGTCATCTGCCTGCTTGCGCTGAACGATGAGGGCAGTCCCGAGTTTGATACCCGAAATGCAGCGGCTCTGGCAGGTCTCGGTATCCCCGCTTTTGCCTGTTCACCCCAACATTTTCCAGACCTGCTCGCCGCCGCGCTCAATGGACAGGATCTGTTTGTCTGGCAACACGAGCACGTCATTCGGAAAAATTCAGGGGCATGAGGTCGTTTTACCCTACGGGAAAAGCGCTGAAAACTGGAAGGTCTCCACGTCAAAGAGTCCCTTGTCGGTAATTTTTAAAGCAGGAATGACAGGCAAGGCCAAAAAGGAAAGGGTCATGAAAGGCGCTTGCAGTTCACATCCCAGTCTTTCTTTGGTCCAGGTATCCAATCCGGCATAGGCCTCCGCCAAATCCCACCCATTCTCGGTACTCATCAGCCCGGCAATGGGAAGCGGCAATACACGGGTCTCCCCCATGCCGTCACAGGCGCTAATTCCACCCTTTGCTGCAATCACGGCATTGATGGCCTCGGCAAGTACCTCATCGTCTGTACCTACTGCAACAATATTGTGCGAATCGTGGGCTACGCTGGAAGCCAGTGCTCCATGGGTCAGCCCAAAACCCCTGACAAAGGCAACAGCGGGCTTTGCATCGGGCACATACCGATTTAGCACCGCAATTTTCAGGATATCCCGTGCTTGATCGGCAAGCACTTGATCCGCTACGACCGCTAAAGTTGCCGTATCGGAAGCTGTGACGATCTGACCATCCAGCACCTGAATCAGGCGAACCTGCTGTTGTTTTTCCCGACTCGGAACCGCAAAGGCAGCTGCTGTTTGCGGCGTAGCTTTAAACTGATTGATCACAACGGCGGGGTGCTCAGGAATCAGACAAGTCCCCTTGTGCGCCACGCATACGCCGTCAATCCAGGTTTCTTCTACGATAAAATGTTCCAGATCGCGCACCCGGATGCAATCGGCAGGATCTCCTTCCCGCAATAACCCAACAGCGAGCTGATAATGTTTGACCGGATGCACACAAGCGGCATGCAGCACATCGAACAAGTCACATCCCTTTGCCAGGGCACGTGCAACCAGTTGATTGATGTGCCCTTTGACCAAGTCATCCGGGTGTTTGTCATCGCTGCAAAACATAAGCTGTGCAGGATAGTGCTCAAACAAAGGCCATAGTGCCTCAAAATTCCGCGCAGCACTTCCCTCTCTGATCAGGATTTGCACCCCCAGGGAAGCCTTTTCCATAGCCTCTTCGAGGGTAAAACACTCGTGATCTGTACTGATCCCTGCTGAAAAATAAGTCTGTGCCTCTTTACCCCTCAAACCGGGAGCATGGCCATCTATGGGTTTGTTAAATTTACGCGCAGCAGCAAGTTTCGCCATCACCTCGGCATCTTCGTACAGTACCCCCGGAAAATTCATCATCTCTGACAGGTAACCAATATCCGGGTGTTGCAACAAACGTTCTACCGCTTCTACGCCCAAATGTGCACCCGCCGTTTCAAATGGGGTTGCCGGCACACAGGAGGGAGCGCCAAAGCAGAACTTAAAGGGGCTGTTGGCCCCATCTTCCAGCATGTAATGAACGCCCTCCTCCCCCAGTACATTGGCAATTTCGTGGGGGTCAGAAACGCTCCCCACCGTACCGTGAACTACTGCCATCCGCGCAAAAGCGGCAGGGGGAAGCATGCTGCTCTCCACGTGCACATGTGCATCCACAAATCCCGGCAACAAATAACCTGCTGATGCCGGCACCTCGGCTATTTTTTCGATGCCATGGATCTTTCCCTCGAAAATAGTGACCCTTGCGGGAAAAATCTGCTTGTTGGGAATATCAATAAGGTTTGCGGTCAGGATGGTCATGATGTGATTTTTTTTAATTACTCCAACCAAACACGCACCAGACCAAAGCCTTGCAGACCTTGTTGCTCATTTGCCGAAAGGCCTGATCCCAGCGAAATCTGGATGCGTTCAATGTCTGCCCAATGCCATGTTCCTCCGGAATGCCCTTCAAAAAAATAAGGCAAAAAGGTGGGATAGGGGCGGGGCAGCAATACAAGAGGTACCGGCTCGAGGGTATCCAGTGCGATGCGGTAATGTCCGAGCTGGGGATCCAGGGTTACAACCTCTCCAAAGGCACGTCCGTCGTTGGTCGTGAGTGCCAACTGGAGGCGCTGAGGTTTTTCCGCTAAGGAATACCCCTCTACGACGATATATTTTTTTGCCGACAGGCTATTGCTGCGCATCTGCAGGCGATCCCCTACATAATGCTGAATGGTATAGTCAGGTGTCGCCTGGGGTGCTTCCAGCGCTACCTCGAAGGCAGCGGAACCGGGTTGGGGTAGCGGGACCTTTCTCAAACCCGGACGCCACTCCTTCAGTACCCAGGGATAATCGGTATGTGCATCAAATAAAAAAACCGGCGCATTCGGATCCTGAATCCTCAGCGAATAGGTCTTTTCTGCGGCATAATCCCAATCGCCGGGCTTTCCTGTTTTCCCATCGGGAAAAGTCGTCCAGCCTTTGGAAGTCTTCACGACAATCTGGTAGTCGAAGACCCCTTTCCGAAGTTTTTCCGAAGGAATGTGCCCCTCAAAAATCGAGGTTCCCGTTTGTTGCAGGGGAAAAAGCGTCCATTCGTAACCGGGAGCGCCATACACATACACGCCTTCTACGGAGTCTGCCGCAACCACGCCAGCTTGGAAAACCAGATCCTGAGCAGCATCCGTGTCCTGAAGCGGGGTATGGATGACGTGGGTATGCTGAACGGTAGAAGGAGGAGCGGAAAACCCCCTCAGGGAAATATTTCTGATGTTTTCGGGAAGGGGGAGCATTGCGCTTCCCTCCTCCAGGAGCAAGTAAGTTCCCGGTCGGATCCGGAAAGTGCCTGTTTGAGCTTGTGTTTGGAAAGTATTCCCCTCATTGAGCGGAAGAACGCTAAAACTGTCGCCCAGTTCGGGCAGATCCAACCACATGGTATGTTCTGTCCACTTGATTACCGCGACCGTTCGATCCGGACTATTTTTCCCGTAGGGATCGCCGACGATTACGGCATCCGGCATAAGCTCCAGTCGCCATTTGCCGGGACCAATTTTATCCAGAAAATAAGCCCCTTTCCCGGGGTACCTGACCAAGGGAGAATCGCCAAAACCCGCAAGTTGCTGCAGCTGTTCCGGATTTTTCGGAACCGTTTCCGTGTTGTGGGTATAGATAAATCGGTCGGAAGTCAGTAATTCTGCCAGGTTGCGCGATTCATCGAGCCGAAATCCTTCGAACTCCAGGTTATTGGGAAAAGCACCATAGTCCGCATACATGGGTACGCGGTGAAAAACCGCTGCGGCGAGCATCAGTCCCAGCGCCTTTTGGGGAGTGTAGGCCAGGTTCATGTAATGGGTATTGTACTCGGTGTTGGCATAAGCCAGAAATCCCGGATCGTAGGAAAAATGCGTCGCGATCTGAATGCCGGCGCTTCGAAAGCTTCTCGCCATAGCCGGATAAGCGGGCGCGGTGGCCACGTTTGCCGCATCAAACTCATACACCAGTCGCGCCATACCCTTTTCGCGAAGTCCCTCCGAGAACGGAATCGGATAAGCATCCACGTTCGCCAAAAAATTGCCCTGTAGGGCTTTTCCATAGAGCAAACCCGTTGGATACCACTGAAAAGTACCGCCCTGCACTTCGGCGTTCAGATAGGCCTCTGCCAAGTGTATGCTATGACTCATATTGTAAAAAACCGGCTTCTCGCAAGCACTTTTGCGAATAGCCCCCACCATGCGGTTGATAAATCGGGTCACCTCTGGTACCGATCCTTTGTGATGGGGTTCGTTACTCACCTCAAAAGCAATAATCGAAGGATCATCCTTGTAGGCAAGTCCGGTATAGGGATTAACATGGCGCACAAAAGCATCCAGGTACCGCTCCTGTGCCTGTATAGCGGCTTCATCTGTCAAACAAGCCTCTTTCCCATATTTGGCTGAAAACCCCGGCGTGGGAAAATCGGGTTCGGGCCAGCCGTTGCCCCAAAACGCAATAGGCGTGAGCACAACATTGAAATTGCGTTTTTTGAGCTCGGCCAATAAATAGTCAAAAGCATCCAGGTGCTCGTTGTCCAATAAATTCCCGAGCGTATCACTGATTTCCGTGTCCCACACATGCACCCGAAACAAATCGAAACCCAGACGCGCAAAATGGTGAATATCTTGATCCATTACCTGCTTGACATCCAGCCCCTTCCGAGTTGCCATCCGGTAAGCATGAGCAAACGGAACCGTATAATTCACTCCAAAACCCTCAAGCGCAGTACCCGAGTCACTCCAACGCATCACCCCCGCCTCATCTACCTCAATCAAGGGCATATCGGTCTGACCACTAGCCAGACTCCCGAAAATCAGCACCAAAAAAGGAATCAACCCTAAACGCAGCATAATTGTAGCTTTTTCCCAACCTGTCAATGCTGAAATATACCCTTTTTTTAGATCTTTCCCGACAGATCTTCCCCTTACTTCTGCTCAGGAAGCCTTCGCTAAGCCGGGTAACGAAGAAAGTTGGAAAAAACTTTCACAAAAAATTTTCACAAACAGGTTACTTTCGGAGGGGGAAAAAGTATTAATGAACGGTAATCAGGTGGAAGCCACCTTAAGGTGGCTTCCACCTGATTACTAAAATATTGATTTTCAAATAAATAACTTCAAAAAAACACCTTAAAAGCACCTTAAAAATTCCCTGTCTGCCTTGTAGAAAAACTTTCACAACGCGCAGCTCTTCTAAAGCCCATCTTTTCTGAGTAGGAGGACAGTCAAGATCATCAGTGATTCCCTTGCTCCATAAAGGAACGAATAGTGGGTAACAATTTTTCGACTCCCTCTTTCAGGGGTCTCACTACGGGCAGCCCTAATTCCTCTTGAAGGGCACTTTGGCAGGCTGTCATTTCGGCATCGGACATCCCCTCCTCATTGAGTGTAATGGCCAGCACAGCTGCGCCATAACTTTGTATCAGGGCTATTTCGCTGGCTACAGTTGGAAGGATTGCGGGTGTATCTTCGTAGTGTTTGCGTCCTGGAACATGTTGCAGGATCACCCCTTTGGCATTGCCGGAAAGCAAAAACTCGGCTCCACATGGGCCGGATGGATTGCGCAAAGCAGACTGGCCTTCGATGAGGATAAGCTCGGGGTTACTTTCCCGGGCGCATTCCACGATAGCGCGTTCCACTTCACCTCCGATAAAATCGTTAACGGTGGAATCGAAGATAAAGCCATGTGGATAGCCTTGCATCCAGCCGGTTTGGCCGGTATAGATCATCTCGGTTGCGATGCCGTTTTTTCGGCACATTTCCATGACGAAGCGGCAGGTTGTTCTTTTGCCGACGGCACAATCCATACCCAGGACAGCAATTTTCGGGGTAGGTACCTGATAAATTTCGCCGCTCCAAAACTTGAGCTGGTTACGAGGACGAGGTTTTCGCACATCTGTGATGCTCACGCCGTACTCGGCTGCGAGGGAAGAAAAATGGGGATCATCGCTCAGAAAAGTATGCAAACCGGAGACTACTGATAATTTATGACGGATAGCGCTTTCGATGGCCACTTTGATACTGTCGGGAAGATATCCTCCAGAAGTAGCGACCCCCATCACGCAAGTCGTCACCGCAGCTCCAAAATGCGCCATGGCAGTAGCAACATCGCCATACACGGGAATACCGAGGGGTTTACCATCCATCACCTCCCCTGCATCAGCTCCCGTGTGCTGGTTATCAATAACCGCCAACACCTCAAAACGATCACTGCCACGGAGAAGTCCGTGACAAGTTTTGGCAAATGGCGTATGCAAAAACCCGTTAGTCAGGACAATAGCTTTTTGTCGTTGCATGGTATAGCCAGTTTTGTAGTAAATTTTTATAACGGAATTACGCCCAATCCGGGTTGTCCTGTAGTGGACAGATAACCCTCTTTCAGTTCGAATCCTCCTTTCACAATATCTCTGGCCAGGTCTATGCTACCATCCAGATCCAGATACCGGGTTGCGGGGGAAGCGAGTGCCGCATGTAGTGCCGCTGAGATACTGATGATGCTCTCATCCATACACCCCCACATCAGGTTCAGTCCTGTCTCCTCTGCCACCAACGCGATCCTTCGGGCATTGCGAACCCCTCCACATTTCATCAGTTTGATGTTGAATATCCCGTAGGGAAAAGGTTTGACTGCCAGTTTCATGGCATCTTTCATCGAATGCAGGTCTTCATCGGCTGCGGTCAGTGAGCGGATCTCCCAGGGAAGCTGGCGCATCTCATCCATACTTCCTTCCGGGAAGGGCTGCTCCATAAACTCCAGATCCAATGGTTTTACTGCTTTAACGAATTTGTTGAGGCTTTCAAACCGATAGCCCTGATTGGCATCCACCCTTATCTTAACATGCTTACCCACGGTTTCCCTGAGCCGGGAAAACACCTCAATATCCTTATCCACCTCGAGACCCGTTTTCAATTTGATGATCCGGAAGCCCTCCGATACCCGTTGTTTTGCTTCAGCCAGCGTCTCCTCAAGCGACTTGATCCCAATCGTAATCGAAGTAGGTAATTTTTGGTGTGCCCTGCCAAAAAAATCAACCAGCGGAATGCCCAGATACTTGGTAAAAGCATCGAACAATGCGATATCTATCGCTGCGTTGGCTGCGGGGTGCTGGATAAAAGGCGCATCCAATTTTTTCAGCAAAGCCGGCAGGTTTCGGATATCTTGGTTGAGCAGCAGTCCCTCCAGATTTTCTTCGAGCAGTTGCATACTCCCGGCGAAAGTCTCGCCGGTAATAAACTCGGCAGGAGAACCTGCGCCGAGGCCGATCTGACCATTCTCCAACTCTATTCGGACAAAAATATTCTCGACAGCGGAAACTGTCTGAAAGGCAATGGTATAGGGGAGTGTAAGTTCGAGACCCTCTTTCCAGAAACGAACGGCTTTGATTTTCATAAACGAGTGATTAGGGAACTAAAAGTAAAAAAAGTCTGCACAAAACTTGACCGCAGATCGAAAAATAAATCAAAACGCCCCCCTTACCCCAGGAGTATCAGGGGAAAATCGGACAAGTATGCCCTGGTAGTCGGAAAATCGGGCGTAAAGCCAAGTACAAAGCCACCACCACCTGCTCCGCATACTTTGAGTTTGAAGAGATCTGCTTCCAGACCTTTCTTCCATACCGCGGTAAAACCTGGAGGAATGAGTCCGGGAAGAAAATTCAGTTGAAAAGCTGAAATTTCGTCAAAAACCGTCATTAAGCTTGCATACGAGTGGTTCAGGGTCTGCTCGATTGCACTTTCATTAGCCGGGAGCAGGACTTTTTCCAGGACATTGCCAAAAGACGGTTGTTTTGACTGCTCGAGAAAATAATGGATAAAATCACCTGCCTGTCGTTGTAATCCGGTATCGAGTAAAAAAAACCGAAAAGCACTTTCTTCACCCGGCAATTGCCAGTCGAGCGTTTGAACCCCCTTTGCATCCAAGAGTACCGAGCGGTTCAGGTAAATGATCAGGGGATCTATTCCCGAACTTGAGCCATGAAAAAAGCTCTCCATCCTTCCCAGCAGCGATTTTAACTCCAGGTAACGGCTGGTATCGCCGCGCTCGATTTTATCCCGCGCAAAAGCGTCGTAAATGGCAGCGCAAAGTGCCCCTGAACTGCCCAGCCCGTAACCGCCCGGAATATTTGAAGCAAACGCAAGACCTGCAGTTACTTTTTCCTCAAAAGCCCGGAGGTCGAGCCATTTTTCCATCCCCTCGCGGTACAAATAGGCCAAAAAAGGAAGCAGCCGCTCCTCGTCGCCGGCCGCTGTCTGAACCCAATGTCCCGAAAATGCCGGTAAAGGGGTAGCTAAGGCTTGAGCGCCATGAATGACGATGTGTTCTCCCCAGAGCAGCAGTTTGGCGTAGTAAGGATGTGAAATCATGCGTTAGAGCTGAAAGGTAAACAAAAAAACTTCTGCCATCGCGAGGATGACAGAAGTTTCACTTATAGCATGTCGGAAGACGAAGGTCTAAAATTAATTATCCTCCTCTTCGTCCTGAATCTGTTCTTTCAACTGATTGAACACATCAAGATCTCCAAGCGTGGACTTTTCTATCGTGGACTGCTGCTTTTTAACAGCCTGCTTCACGTCTGTACGCTCTTTGTCTTTCTCCTGTTTCACCTTTTCATCTGCCTCTTTTCGAATATCGTCGAGGTAGCGCAAGTGTGAAACCAGAATACGCTTATCATCCCGGTTGAACTCGATCACTTTCACCGTTAGCGTTTCATCCACCTCTGCATAAGCATTATCTTCTTTGCGGATGTGTTTGATAGGAGCGAAAGCTTCCAAGCCGTAAGGCAGCTGTACGATGGCACCTCTGTCATCCTTACGCAGGACAGTAGCCTCGTGGTAAGACCCTACGGGGAAAACTGCCTCGAAAGTATCCCAAGGGTTCTCTTCTATTTGCTTGTGGCCAAGAGAAAGCTTGCGGTTATCCTGATCAATCTCAAGAATCACAATATCTATCTTATTGCCCACTTTTGTAAACTCAGACGGGTGTGAAAAGCGCTTTGTCCAGGAAAGATCTGAAATATGCACCATACCGCCGATACCTTCCTGCAGCTCCACAAACACGCCGTAAGGAGTAAGGTTTTTCACCTCACCGGTATGTTTGCTGCCGATAGGATACTGAGCCGCAATCTGGCTCCACGGATCCTGAGAAAGCTGCTTAAGGCTAAGCGACATTTTGCGCTCTTCCCTGTCAATCGTAACCACTTTCGCCTCGTACTCCTGACCCTCTTTGAAATACTCTCTCGCGTTAATAGGCTGGTTGCTCCAGGTAACCTCTGACACGTGGATCAAACCCTCTACGCCCGGTAGAATCTCAAGGAATGCACCGTAATCTTCGATGTTGACAATTTTACCTTTGACGGTAGAACCCTCCTGGATAGCCGCATCCAGCACTTCCCAAGGATGGGGTTGCAACTGCTTAAGACCCAGTGAAATTCGTTTTTTATTCTCATCAAAATCCAACACCACCACATTGATCTTCTGGTTGAACGCAAGCACTTCGCTTGGGTGCTTGATCCGTCCCCAGGAAATATCAGTGATGTACAACAAGCCATCTACGCCACCCAGATCCAGGAACGCTCCGAAGTCGGTAATGTTCTTAACCAAACCTTCCAATACCTGACCTTTTTCCAAGCTTGCGATAATCGCTTCACGCTGCTCTGCAAGGTCGCTCTCGATCAATGCTTTGTGAGAAACAACGGCATTTTTGATGGTCTCATTGATTTTAACCACCTTGAATTCCATTGTCTTACCAACGTATGAATCATAGTCAATAATCGGTTTGATGTCAATCTGAGAACCAGGAAGGAAAGTTTCCAACCCACTGCAGTCCACAATCAAACCACCTTTGGTCTTACTGATCACCAAACCTTTGATGACCGTACCATTTTCGTAAGAATCTACGATATTCTCCCATGCACGCAACAATTTCGCTTTGCGGCGGGAAAGTACCAGCTGACCCTTGGTGTCCTCTTGTTGTTCAACATAAACTTCTACCTGGTCACCAATAGCAAGATTCTGGAAATCCCGGAATTCAGAAAGAGAAACCAGACCATCAGACTTGTAATTGATGTCCAATACTACATCCCCTGAATTGATGGAAGTTACGCGACCTCTAACAATTTCGTTTTCGATAAGCGAATTGAGCGTCGCATCGTACTGATCCATGAAACTTGCCCGGTCCTGCTCAGAGTAAACAATATTTCCTTTATCGGAAATTGACCAGTCATAATCATCATGGCCGCTACCCGTAACCATGTCCTCCTCAGCAAGGATCTCATCGAGATCGCCCTCTTCTTCCTCTTCTTCCTCTTCTTCTTCTGCAACCACTTGATCCTCATCGTCATTGTCATAGGCAATTACCACGGGAGACTCAGCAGCAGCTTCTTCATTAGGTACCAAATCACCATCCTGAAGCTCTTCTTCGTTTAGATTTTCGTTGTCGAGCATTGAAAGAATGCTTTTAAAAGTTAAAAAATATTGTTCCAAAATTGAGGCGCAAATGTACCTTTTTTTATCCAAAGTGCAAAGGTACTCCGATATTTTCTCTTGAAAATCATTTGAATGAGAACAAAAGGGAAGAGAAATTGTAAAATTGAAGTTAAGCAACAAGGGAAAATTTGTAAATTGCCTTATCTCGACAAATATTTGATTTATTCTTCTGAGCAATTAAAACGATCTGATCATTATGAACGAGCCTAGACCGTGGTTAAAGAATTATCCGAGTGGGATTCCTGCTAATATTAACGTAGAAGCTTATGAGACCTTGGTGGACATGGTGAATGAAGCTTTCAGGAAGTTTGCGGCAAATCCTGCTTTTGCCTGTATGGGCAAGACGCTTACTTTTCAGCAGGTGGACAAAATGTCTGCCCAGTTCGGAGCCTATTTGCAGTCCCGGGGTTTGGAACCCGGTGACAAAATTGCGCTGATGATGCCCAATCTCCTACAGTATCCCATTGCGTTGTTTGGTGCCCTGCGGGCGGGGCTGGTGATTGTCAACACCAATCCGCTCTACACACCGCGGGAGATGCTGCATCAGTTTAATGATTCCGGCGCAAAAGCCATTGTGATTGCAGAAAATTTTGCGGCGAATCTCGAGAAAATCATGCCAGATACGAGCATAAAAACGGTGATTGTCACCAGTCTCGGAGAGATGCTGGGTTTTCCAAAGTCCCTGATTGTCAATTTTGTGGTTAGGTCTGTAAAGAAAATGGTGCCAAAGTACCATCTGCCCAATGCTGTGACGTTTGGTCATGCCCTGGCGGAGGGTCGGAAGTTTTCGCTCAAGCCTCATACGGGCACACACGATGATGTCATTGCGCTGCAATATACCGGTGGCACGACGGGGGTTTCGAAAGGAGCGATGTTGACCAACCGCAACCTGGTTGCCAATATGCTGCAGATCAAGGCAACCATGGATCCCTTTTTGAAGGAGGGGAAAGAGATTGCCATCTGTCCTTTGCCACTGTACCACATTTTTGCATTTACGGTCAACTGTCTGGCCATTGTGAATTATGGAAGCCTCAGTGTCCTGATTACCAATCCACGGGATATGGACTCTGTGATTAAGACGCTCAAAGCCTATCCTTTCTCGATGATTACGGGGGTAAATACGCTTTTCAATGCACTCCTTAACCACAAGGATATTTCCACGGTGGACTTTAGCAACCTGCGAGTGACTTGCGGTGGTGGTATGGCCGTTCAAAAGCCTGTTGCGGAGAAATGGCAGGACGTAACGGGTTGTTTCTTGGCCGAGGGTTTTGGTATGACGGAGTCTTCGCCGGTGGTTACTGCCAATCCGTTTGACGGAACCGGTAAGATTGGGTCAATCGGCATTCCTCTGCCCTCAACGGATGTGAGGATTGCTGACGACAATGGCAACATACTGGGACCCAACCAGGCGGGCGAAATTCAAGTGAAGGGGCCACAGGTGATGAAAGGATATTACAACAGACCGGAAGCAACTGCGGAGACGATTAAAGACGGCTGGCTTTGCACGGGCGATATCGGACTCATGGAAGATGATGGGTTCTTCAGGATTGTTGACCGCAAGAAGGATATGATCCTGGTATCGGGCTTCAATGTCTATCCCAACGAAATAGAAGAGACCCTTGCTTCGCACCCCAAAGTACTGGAAGTTGCCGCGATAGGTGTGCCCGATGATAAATCAGGCGAAGTGGTTAAGGTTTTTGTGGTCAAAAAGGATAATTCCCTAAGCGAAAGTGAAATATTGAACTACTGCAAAGAAAACCTTACGGGTTACAAAATACCAAAGCAGATAGAATTCCGGGCAGAGTTACCGAAAACTAATGTTGGTAAGATTCTGCGAAGAAGCCTTCGGGATGAAGAAGTGAAGAAGCAAGCCTAATCCGGCTTGCTTTCTCCTGCGTCAATGGCTGTGACAAAAGCGTCAATAATAGATTTGGCCGAAATAAAAATAGCTTCCTTCGCAACCTGGGTTATGAACTGATCATCATCATCAATGATCATGTCTTCTGCGACAGCCAGCAGATCCTCTTGAGGATAGCCTTCAAACAGGAAATCCAGCTTGTGTTGGAAGCTTTTGTGTTTCATGTCTTCGATCAACTCCCAGTTTTCTTCCTCGGCATCGTTCAGCATTTTTTCAGTTACCTCCGGGCAGTCGGGGTGGACCCGTGTAATGGCCCTCCAGTTGACCAATCCAATAAAAAGCAGTAAGTCTTTTTCGTCTTCTGTAAAGGAATCGAAGCTTTCAGAGAAGAGGTAGGTAAAAATCATGGGCTGATCCTCCTGAAATTGTTCGATCAGCTCCTGTTGTTTTTCAGCAGATGAACTCAGTTCTTCTACTACTTCGTCAATAATGTCTTGCTCTATGAATTTCACGGCTTAATCATTTTAGTATGCGTATTTCAATCCTTTGGTTTATTTTTTGCTGTTCCGGATCTGTATCGGGCAGCACCAAGGGCTGCTTTTTCCCGTAACCGGCTGCAAGCATTCGATTGCGGTCAATCCCGTGTTCAGCTATGTAGTCCACCACCGCTTTGGCTCTCCGCACCGAAATGGGATCGGCGAAGGCGTGAGCCAGCTGGGTATGGGTGTGTACACCGATTTCGAGTACAATTGTCGCATTTTTTTTTAAAAAATCAATCAGTCTTTGCAATTCATTTTCTGCAGAACTTTTCAGCACAGCTGTATTCTCTTCAAAATAAATAGATTGCAGGATCATCTTACTGCCCGCCTGAACGGGGATTTTGGGACAGGTCAGGAATAGCTGTTCGAATGGCTGCGCCTTATCCGCCCTGGAAGGGTTAACGTTTTGCAGGGGAGTTGTGCGGCCTTCCTCTTTTGTTTTTCGAGAAACCTGCCGCTCCATCGTGATTTGGCTCTCTGTTCCTTCCTTTACGGCAAGCTCCAGCAGCCCCTGCTGCTGTTCCAGCAATTCCTGCCGATTGTGTGCATCAATGTAAGTCTTCAGATCAAATACCAACTGTTGGTTCAGCTGTTTTTCCGCTTCCGGAGAAAGCAAATCCTCCCGCTCCGTTTTTCCTGCGAGCAGGGAATCCGGGTGTTGGAGAGCTGACAGTTTTTCGTTCAAGACCTTACTTATTTGCTGGACAAAGGTGTCTGGCAAGGCGCTCAACATCAGCAAAATGCGATTGACTTCTAAGGATGGATCGGGAGAAATCAAAGGCATTTGTAACGTTTTTTGCCTGATCACTTCCAGCAGTATATTTTGATCCCGTGCTATTGTTGCAACTGATTCCCTTTTTTCAACCCATTCCTCGTGAAGCTGGATAAGTTCAGCTTCTCTGCTCAAATATTCCGGATTACTGGATAGGGTACTGGTAAACATCGAGTCCCGGTCAAGAGATTCCATAGGCTCATACCCCAATTCCAGCGTGTGGGTACACCAAAAATAGCCGGGTTCTTCTGCTGTGATGGTGACATTGCTCCCCGTTGGCAGTGCCAACTGGAATTTTCCCGCTGCTTTTTCGAGAGTGACATACAAATCGGGTAGAAAGCCAAGCGCAGGATCGGCTCTTCTGATTTGAAGCTGACTATGATCCAGACCACTTACAATCAAGGTAGGTTGCGGGCGGAATATTTGTGGCAGCGAGGCCCGGTAAAGGTCGCTACTGTCTGTTCCGGGAACTTGCACCACGAAAAACAATTGCCGGCCGGATGCGGGTAAGGTCGGATAGCGCTCGTCTGTAGCTGCATTGATACCCGGACCCAGATTTTGAGGAATGGTCCATTCGTTCCAGTGTTCATCGCTCATCGAAAAACTCACAAATAAATCCTTTCCGCCAAACCCTCCACGACCATCACTCGAAAAATAGAGGGTTTTGCCATCGGCTGCCAAAAAAGGTGCCGTTTCATCTCCCCTGGAGTTAATCGCCGCACCCAGATTCCTGGCTTTCCCCCAGCTGCCATCGGGCTCCCGATGAGACAAATAGATATCCTGCCCTCCTAATCCGTCCGGACTTGCCATCGAAAAAAACAGCAACCGCTTGTTCGAACTGATGAAATAATCTGAAGCATCCGGAAAAAACAGGGCTGGCGAGGGCAATTCCTCCACGCTGCGTTGGCGGGGATTGCCCTCAACGGAAAAAAAAGAAGGCAACTCCTCCAGACGCATCGCCTGCAAGAAATCACCGGAGATCCCGTTGCCAACCAGGTAGTCCGGAAACACGGAGTTTATCGGTGCACCCACATTTACCGGGCTGCTTGTGATGCTATCCTGGGAAACATAACAAACCCAGATGTCGGCTTCATCGGCGGTTCCCATATTGGAGGGGTAGCCCAACCTCGAAAAATAGAGCACGCTTCCGTCCAGGCTAATGGAAGGCCGCGTTTCGATCCAGGGCGTATTCACTTCCGCAAGTGGATGGCGGCTTTCTTCCGGAGACTGTCCGGACAACCAGGCGGGTAGGGCCTGTGCCATCACCAGCATCCACCTTATCGTTTTGCGGAAGCTCATGATATTGCTTATACTTCAAAGGTAATTTCTACAGTTTCGGATACTGGGTGCGCCTGGCAGGTCAGGATATACCCCTGTGCCACTTCCTCTGCGTCGAGGGCATAGCACACCTCCATTTTGGTCTCCCCATTCAGCACCTTTGCCATGCAGGTAGAACACGCACCAGAGGTACAGGAGTAAGGCGGATCATATTTGTTGTCAATCAGCGCCGCCAAAATATTTTTGCCGGGAGGCACCGCAATCGTCACCACACTACCGTCGAGGTGAGCAGTAACTTTGGCCCCTTCCATACCTACCACCGCATCGGATGCAGCATCAGAAGGACTGCTGAAATACTCGGCGTGTATATTTTTAGGTTCCACTCCTTTTGTGCGCAGCACGGCCTCTGTCTGCGCAATCATATCGCCGGGACCACAAATAAAATAAGCCACGGATTTGTGTCGGGATGTATGCTCATCCATCAGCTTTGTCAAATTGGCCTCTTCCAACCTGCCCACAATGCCTGACCACTGCACGCTGCCCTTGGAAAACAATCCCCTGATTCCTTTATCTTTGGAACGTTTGGGCTGACTCAACAGATAGATGATCTCGATCTGACCCTCGTACTTATCCTGAATCGCATCCAGCGCTCCCTTGAAAATGATACTATCCTCATCCCGGTTGCCATAAAACAAATACACAAAGCTGCGGGGTTCTGTTTCGAGAATTGTTTTGATCATCGAAAACAGGGGCGTGATCCCACTACCCGCGCCAATCATGTAATAAGTCTTTTGGTTGTCCGGATCCAGTTTGGAAAAAAAGCGTCCTTCCGGAGGCATGACCTCAACGCTGTCTCCCACCTTGAGTTTATCGTTGATATGATTCGACACTTTCCCGGACTTAACCCGCTTCACTGCCACGGTAAGCCCCTCTTCGAGCGGACTGCTGCACATCGAATAAGCCCTTCTTTCCTCCTTTCCATTTATGGTAAATCGAAGGGTAAGGTATTGTCCCTGGATATAGCGGAAAACCTCCTTCAAATCGGCCGGAACGGCAAATGTAACCGACACCGTATCTGAGGTCTCGGGTTGAATATGTGCAACCTTCAGCGAATAAAAATTACTGCTCATATATATTTTGGTTTGGATAATTGTTGGTAACTTTAGTGAAACATATTTAGTGGCTGCTGGTTTAATTTTCAGGGATTTCCAGCCGCTCCACGCGCAAAACTAAGCCAGTTAGGTGGAATTCAAAAATCGAAATCATGTGGAAAGACCTCAAATACCTCATTGCATACCTTGCGCCCGCTGCTGCTTTTGTGGGCTTGTATGTTAAAGGATACGCTGCTCCGGGCAGTATCTATGTGGGTTTTGTCCTAATTCCTTTGCTTGAACTTTTTTTGCCGCGCACGACGGCCAATCACGAACCTGAGCAGGAGGAACAACTGCTCCACACCCGTTTTTTTGATTGGCTGCTTTACCTTAACCTTCCGCTGGTTTATGGTTTGCTCGTCTATTATTTTCATGTCATGACACAAGACACCACTTTGAGTACCTTTGAAAAAATTGGATTTGTCTGTAGTGTAGGGCTGGTTCTGGGTACCTCTGGTATTAATGTTGCCCACGAGCTGGGGCACCGAAAGCATGGATACGAGCGGATCATAGCCAAATTACTGCTGATGCCTTCTTGGTACATGCACTTTATCATTGAACACAACCTGGGGCATCACAAATGGGTCGCAACGGACAAAGATCCCGCTTCTTCCAGGATGAATGAGCCGGTTTATGTCTTTTGGATCCGATCCGTTGTCGGGGGATACACCAATGCCTGGAAATTAGAGACGCAGCGGCTGCAGAGGGAAGGCTTTTCCTTTTTCTCTTTCCGCAACGAAATGCTCAGGTTTACCATTTTCCAACTGACCTATCTGATGGCCCTTGTATGGTATTTCGGCTGGGCAGTTCTTCCTTGGGCAGTATTGGCCGGCATTTTTGGTTTCCTGATGCTGGAGAGTGTCAACTACATCGAGCATTATGGACTCCGCAGGCAGCTGCTGTCCAGTGGGCATTATGAAAAAGTGAGTTTGAAACATTCTTGGAACTCGGATCATGAGTTGGGACGTATCTTTCTATACGAACTCACCCGGCACTCCGATCACCACTACAAAGCAAGCCGAAAATACCAGATCCTGCGAAGATTTGACGAGAGTCCACAGCTTCCCCTCGGCTATCCAGGATCCATCCTGCTATCGCTGATTCCACCTTTATGGTTTGGTCTTATGAACCCCAGGGCGAAGGCTTACGCCAAAAACGAGTGAGCCTTGGCTAAAGGACGCTCCTGGCGATTAAGGCTACGCCAAAAATAATGAGTGCTACTCCGGAGACCCTGCGCAGCCAGAGAATGTGTACAGGGCGCATCACGCGTCGTATTGTCTTTGCCAGCAGGGCTTTCAACAAATCAGTAGTCATAATCGTGCCGATGATACCGGCAAACAAATAGGGCGCTTTGCCACTGGCCAGTTGCTCTTGGGTAAGCACAGTGCTGATGATGCCCAGCCAAAAGAAAAAAGAAAAAGGATTAAACATATTCAACAAAAAACCTTTCAGCCAAAAGCTCCAGTAGGCAGTGTACTCCTGACTGTCCTGTTGCAGTGCTTTTTGGAGATTAGGTTTTACCCAAAGTGCAACAGAACCAAAAATGATCAACAGTACTCCACCAATAAATCCGACCGTCGCGGTCAGCTGCTCATCTGCCACCAATCGCTCTACATAGGCCAGCCCCCAATAGGCCGTCACGATATAGATCAAATCGCTCGTCCAAAGCCCCAACCCTAGCGTTGCCCCAGCGCGAAACCCATGCTCCAAGCTTGCCTGCAGTAAGGCAAAGAACATCGGCCCCAGCATAAAGCAAACAATTAACCCTATCTTAACTCCTTCTATAAAAACACTCATGCCGGCAAATTTGAATAAGGGAGTGACACCTTTTTTCTAAAACGGCTTTTCTTCTTTTTTAGTTGTACCCTAACGCTAATGGACAATCAAGCATCATGTGGGCCTATATCAATCTTGCTTCTAAAGCAGAAAAAAGCTTTTTGTTGACTAAGTTCCCCAACTCAGCGCTAAAAAAAGATATTATGAGGCTTTTTTTATAGTTATTTTTTTAGCTGACCAGTAGATTGTTCAATATTTTCTTTTTCAGCCGCTTAAACTATAACCACTATTATCACCCCCTCATACCGGATCAATACCCCTGATGTTGATCGCAACAACCCCGGTAAAGCAACTTTCGGAAAACAAAGAAATTACAAATGGTTAAAGGAAGTTTTCGATACAATTTCCAAAAAAATTATAAGCATATACTTTATATTTGCAGCGGCTAACCTGTGAACATAGGAACTCTGGCAAACCGACTATATCATCACATCCGGGTTTTTTACCCATGCGTCCACTTACAACTAATTAAAGTAAATCTTTGTGTGCGATCTGCTACAAAGCGACAAGCCAGTGTCCTGACATCTTTTTTGGAATCAATGATTGTACAATAAAATTAACATTAGTATGAAAAAAATCTCACTAGTTTTTGGCATGCTGTTCCTTTTTGTCGGAATGGCGTTTGCCCAAAGAACGGTAAGTGGTACAGTGACTGATACAGAGGGTAATCCGCTGATTGGCGCTACCGTACTGGTTCAGGGTACCTCTACCGGAACCGTTTCAGACATTGATGGTGCATATTCCATCAATGTACCTGAAGGCGGAGAAATTCTGGTATTTTCCTACACGGGATATGCTACCCTGGAAGTGGCGCTGGGTAGTTCCAATGTGTTGGACGTGACCCTCGAAGAGTCTGCCGCCCAGCTGTCAGAGGTAGTGGTGGTAGGTTATGGTACCCAGATCAAATCTACCCTTACCGGAAACATTGCAAAAGTTTCCGGGGAAGAGCTGGAAAACCTGCCTGTACCCAGTGTAGAACAAGCTATGCAGGGTCGTAGTGCCGGGGTGTTTGTGGAAGCGGTCAACGGTAAACCCGGTGGTGCCATCCGCGTGCGTATCCGTGGTGCTTCTTCTATTTCTGCAAGCAACCAGCCGTTGTATGTCATTGACGGTATTCCGATTACCGTAGAATCGCAAAACGCCAGCGGTGCTCCTTTGAACCCGCTTGCCGACCTTAACTTCAACGATATCGAGTCTATTGATATCCTCAAAGATGCTTCCGCTTCAGCCATCTATGGTTCTCGCGCAGCGAACGGGGTAGTCCTGATTACGACTAAAAAAGGTAAAGCAGGTAGCACCAAAATTGATTTTAACTACCAGGTAGGTACCAGCCGCCCAACAGGCTATCGCGAGTTTTTGAATACAGCCGAATACGTCGAGCTGTTTACAGAAGCTGCTGTAAACCTCGACGAAATCGAGGGCAATGTACCCGGTGGTTTTACCTGGAAAGATTGGGTAGAAGCGCGCTTCACGCGTTATTCAGGTCCGTCTGACTGGAAAACCCAGGAGACCGATACCGACTGGCAGGATCTTGCCTTTGACGATAACCCGATTTCTCAACAGGCCAACCTCAACTTCTCAGGCGGTAACAATACGACTACCTTTTACGCAGGTCTGGGCTTCAGCGATCAGCAGGGCATCCTTCAAGGCAATGGTTTTGAGCGTATGAGCGCACGTCTGAACCTGGAGAATAAGGCTACAGACAAATTGACGGTAGGACTCAATTTCAGCCTTGCACGTACTTTTACCGATCAGGTGTCCAACGACAATGCGTTCTCTACGCCGTTGCAGCTGATTGCACTTGCACCCATCACTCCGGATCGCAACTACACCAACACGCCTTTCCAGTCAGGATCGCGCTTGATTCAGCCGGGCGAGTTGTTCGACCGCCCCACTGCGACTTACTACAATGGTTTGATCGAACTCGAAGAATCCCAGCGAAATGTGGTTTCTTACCGAACCCTTGCCAATGGTTATGCCAGATGGCAGATCGCTCCGGGACTTGTGCTGAACGGCGAAATGGCAGCAGATATCTACAACCTGCGAGATGATCTTTTCCAGGGAAGTATTACCTTCGGCGGGCAGGCCAGCAACGGATATGCCTATTCCAGAGCTACCCAGGTACTGAACTACAATACCAAGTTGTTTGCCAACTACGGCAAAACCTTCGGCAGCCACAACCTGGACCTCACCCTGGGTACAGAATACCAGGATTCCAGAAACCAGAGTACAGACTCGGAAGGCCAGCAGTTCCCTGTGGATGACCTCAAAACCATTTCCAGCGCGGCTGATATTACCGGCGGTAGTTCTTTCCTTACCGAGTTTACTTTTGTGTCTTACTTCACACGGGTCAACTACAACTTCAACAGAAAGTACTTGCTTTCTTTCAGTGGTCGTGTGGACGGTTCTTCCCGCTTTGGTGCCAACAACCGCTACGGTTTCTTCCCAGCAGCTTCTTTGGGATGGGTTTTGTCTGAAGAAGGCTTCCTGAAAGACAACAGCACCCTTAGCTTCTTGAAGCTACGCGCCAGCTACGGTCTGATCGGTAATGCCGCCATCGGCAACTTCGAACACCTTGGACTTTTTGCCGCAGAAGGCTACAACGGCGTTTCTGGTTTGCAACCTTCACAGATACCTAACCCGGATCTTACCTGGGAAAATACTGCACAAATTGATATAGGTTTGGATTTTGGATTCCTGAAAGACCGTATCAATGGTGAGATTGACTACTACCAAAAAGTGACTTCCGACTTGTTGTTGGGTGTACCCGTTCCCGCAACTTCAGGTTTTACCATCCAGACACAAAACATTGGAGAGGTAGTCAACAGAGGTGTGGAGTTTGTTTTGAACACCAACAATACCGTTGGTGACTTCAAATGGAACACCAGCTTCAATATGGCTTACAACATCAATGAGGTAACCAAACTCGCAGATGGACAGGATTTGATTGACCCGGGTAGCTCGCGTTTGATGAACGTAGTGAAACTAGGCCAGCCAATTGGTGTGTTCTGGGGCGCAGAGTATGCCGGCGTTGATCCCGACAATGGCGATCCGCTTTGGTACATCAACAACGAAGGATCAGGAAGAGAGACTACCAACAATTACAGCGAAGCTGAATTCGTAGCACTGGGCAATCCAAGCCCCGAGTGGATCGGTGGTGTAACCAATACTTTCGACTGGAAAGGTTTTAACCTGAGCATCCAGTTCCAAGGGGTATTTGGCAACATGATCCACAACTCAGCCGGTAGCTTTATGTCTGCTAACGGTGACTGGTTCGACAACCAAACCAGAGATCAGCTGGATCGCTGGCAAAAACCAGGTGATATCACCAATGTCCCCAGAGCTATTTTCCTTGGCGGACACGGTACCCAAAGCAGATCCAGCCGCTACTTGTCGGACGGTTCCTACGTGCGTCTTAAAAACCTTACTTTCGGATATGAGTTCCCCAAAAAGGTATTGAACAACATCGGCGTTAGAAGACTGCGCCTGTACGTGGTTGGCCAAAACCTGCTCACATTCACCAATTACGATGGATGGGATCCAGAAGTAACCACCGACGCATTTGTTAATAATACTACATTCGGTGTTGACTTCTATGCTGCACCTCAGCCCAAAACCGTTGCTTTCGGTATTAATGTCGGATTCTGATAGCAGAGCTGTTGCATATTTTTCAATGCTTTATGTTTATAAAAAAGATAACAATGAAATCATTAAAATATTTATTTTTCTTAATTGCATTTTCCGCTACCCTGGCGAGCTGCGATTCTTTGCTCGACCTGGAGCCTGCTCAGAGCATCTCTGAAGAGTTAGCCCTGGAAAATGATGCCAATATCAAGGCTGTACTGGTAGGTGCCTACGATGAGTTAGGTGCTACCAATCTTTTCGCTGGTAACACTTTACGCAACTCGGAACTGCTGGGTGCCAACAACGAAGTGCAGTGGGTGGGTACCTTCAATGGTCCTCGCGAAATCTGGAACCTGAATATGATTGCCGAAAATGGCGATGTGCAGGGACTTTGGGTGGACTGCTACCAAACCATTAACATTGCCAACAATGTACTTGCTGGTCTGGATGTGGTGAATGAAAGCGATAAAGCCAAAGTAGAGGGCGAAGCATTGTTCATCCGCGCCATGGTATATTTCGAACTGGTGCGTTTCTATGCCAAACCCTGGGTAACAGGTGCTAGCAACGACCAACTGGGTGTGCCACTGGTGTTGACGCCAACCCGCGCTATCAACGACGATTCAAAGGTTGCAAGGGCTTCTGTGAATGCGGTGTATGCACAGATCATCAGCGACCTGAACCAGGCAAAGAGCTTGCTGCCGGAATCAAATAGCTGGAGAGCGGATTCCTATGCAGCTTCTGCCGCCCTGGCTCGCGTTTACTTGCAACAAGGCGATTTTGCTAAGGCCAGAGATGAAGCTTCACGCGTGATTGCATCAGGCAGGTATTCTTTGATGAATGATTTTGCAGATGCGTTTAACCGCGATTCCAATTCTCCAGAAGATATCTTTTCTATTCAGGTTACATCACAGGACGGCGTGAACTCGATGATTACGTTCTTCGCTATCCCCGATTTCGGCGGTAGAGATGGAGATATTGATATCCTGGACGGTCATTTGAGTTTGTACGACCCCGCTGATGAGCGATTAAGCCTTTTCTACGAGGGTAATGGTGCTATTCGCAGCGGCAAATGGACCAACCAGTTTGGTAATGTTGCGCTGTTCCGCCTCGCGGAATTGTACCTGATCCGGGCAGAGTGTAATGCACGCCTGGGAACTTCTGTGGGAGATACGCCTTTGAATGATTATAATAAAATTCACCAAAGAGCCGGCCTACCCGCCGCAAGCTCCGTTACCGTGGATGATATTTTGTACGAGCGCAGATTGGAATTGGCGCACGAAGGATTCAAGGTACACGACCTGAGAAGGTTGAAACAAAGTGTACAAGGACAGGCTTTTGATGCTGATCGCACCGTTTTCCCCATTCCGGGAAGAGAGATCAATGCTAACCCTAACCTGGTGCAAAACCCGGGTTATTAAGCGCTGACAGCTTTTGTTATACGACAAAAAGTGCTACCCGGTTCCGGGTGGCACTTTTTGTTTTTAAGCCCATGCCTATCAGATCAGATACCCCAATACCAGATACCCCAATACGCTTAACACAGCAGCCAACAGGGCATAAGGAAGTTGTGTGAGCACGTGCGCCATGTTGTTACAACCTGTAGCAGAAGCAGAAAGCACCGTTGCGTCTCCGTAAAAACAGGCATGCGAGCCAAAAGCTCCCGAACTAATTACTGCCCCAATAGCCAACCCGGTGTGTACGCCCAAAGAATCTGCCAACGGGATGATAATCGGTAAGGCAATTGCATATACGCCCCAAAAAGAACCCGTGGCGAAGGTGACCAGGGATAGCGAGACAAAGGCAATTACCGGGAGCAATTCCCTGCTCATCGCAGGGGATACCGTTTCAAGGATATATGCCGTAAGACCTAATTCGTCGTTGATGTCCTTGAGCACAAAGGAGATAATGATGATTGCGAGTGCATGTATCATGGTTTTGAACCCTTCAAATACCCCATCCAGTAACGCAGCCAGCGATAAGATCTTCTGCCAGGCAAAATAGATGATCGTAAACACCAGGCAGGTAATGATGCCTTTCAAAGCGTCAATGTCAAACCAAACCGTGCTGCCAATCAGTATGATAAGTGGAAACAGGAAGTGAGCAGGACGCGGTATCCGGGTACTTTTCAATTCGGGTATATCCAGCGCGATGCTTTCCGAGTTTGGGGGCACCAATATCCCTCCGGCAGCTCTGACTTCTGCCTCCTTCATCCGACCAAGCGCAGGAATATAACCCAGCGCAACCAAAGGAACCATTATGGCCGCAATCCAGGCATACAGCATAAAGGGAATAACCCCCACATAAGCCTGTAAGCCACCTCCCGCTTGTGCTACACCATTCGTTTCTAATAACCCGGACACAAAAATGGCCCAGGTGGACAAAGGGATCAGCACACATACGGGTGCAGCGGTTGAATCAACAATATAGGCCAGCATTTCACGGGGAACCCGGAACTTATCCGTTATTTTTTTCATCGTTGTGCCAACAGCCAGGGCATTCAAATAATCGTCAATAAAAATACTAAGCCCCATCAACCAGGTGGCCAGCAAGGCAGCCGAACGATGGTGCACGAAACGAAGCAAAAAGTTGGCAAACCCTAAAGCAGCTCCCGATTGTACCAACAAATAATTGAGCGACCCAAATAGTCCGCATACTAAAATGATCCATGCAATGGTTGGATCCTGCATTACTTTCAGCAAACCTGCCGTCAGAGGATCAAAAAAATCCAACTGATACAATAAGACATACCCGATAAGCACCCCTCCCAGTAAGGACTCAAAGGTTTTTTTGCTGATAAGCGCTAGTACCAAAACCCCCAAAGTGGGTGCCAGGCTCAGAAATCCCTGATGCTCCTCCATGGCTTACGGGTTTTCAAGTTTTTGCAGATAGGGATAAATTACCTCAAATACGCTTTCCTCCGGAAGGTAAAAGGTACTCTGACGACCATAAGCATATTCCTGCTTGCTGCCATTGGTGATAAAAATAATCCCACTACCACTGGCTTTGTCAAAATACATATCACTTAACAAACCATAAGCAATACCTGGATGTCCGGACATCAGCCGGTCAGGAAAAATAATATCCGCCCCAGAGGTATTGGTCAGATGATGTATCCCATACCCATAGGCCAAAAAGAAGTTTTCCCAAGTATCCCCATTGCCATTCTGATATACCCAATGCCGCTCCATCATGCTTTGAACCGACGAAGGTTCCAACACTTGTACGCCCTCATAATTCCCCTCATTCATCAACATGCGGGCAAAAACGGCCAGATCAGCAGCCGTACTTCTCAGGCTTCCCTGCGGACCAAATAGCAAACCGTTTTTTCCGGGACGGTAAAGCGAGTCAACCCGCGATAAAGGCGCTTCTATCGAATAATCATCGGCCTGAGGCACCCATTGGTCGTCTGAAAACCGATAGAGCACGGCAAGTTCATCGAGATGTTGGAGATCAAGCACATTAAAACGCGCCTGCATGCCCAAAGGCTCGAAAATATGCCTGCGGCAAAACTGATCAAACCGCTCACCACTAACCTTTTCCACGATAGTGGCAATCAAACCCCAGGTACAATTCGTGTATGAAAAGTAAGTACCCGGGGCATGCTCGGAAAAAAGATCCGTGGCATAGTAGTCCCCGGTCTGCTCAAACAACTGCCGTATGTCCAACTGACCAGCCACCATATCCCTGGAAAAGCGACTATACGCAGCTCCATCCCGGATACCCGACCGATGGCTCAACAGGTGATCCAACGTAATAATGCTGTCCGGAAAAGAAGGATGTCGCAGCAGCCAGCCCAGATAAAGACTCACATCCGCATACAGATCCACTTTCCCCTGCTCTGCCAGTTGCATCAGCGCCACCGCTGTAACAGCTTTGGAAATGGAAGCCACCCGATACGCAGTAGTGCCGCTCACCGGAATGCGACGCTCATAGTTCGCCCAGCCCCAACTGCCCTCCCACGCAATATCATGATTGGCCATCAAAACTACTGAAAGACCCATAAGTTGCTGTGAATCCAGTACTTCAGTCAACTGAACATACAGGTTCACACTATCGGCAGGTGATAATCGGGGGCTTGCTACCTGAGTGGAAGGTTTGACCGCGCAAGACCAGCACCCCAAACTCATAGCACCCAATACCAAGAAAAGATACTTCCTCATGGCTTTATTCTTTTTCCGCCAACAGCGGTTGTTGCATCGTAATACAATGAATTCCGCCGCCACCAAAATTGATGGCCAAGGCATCTATCATCAGGATCTTCCGTTCCGGAAAAACTTCCTGCAAGATCCGGGCAGCTTCCTGGTCACGCGCCAGGATTTCTTCGTCCCAACCTGGACGCCAATATTTCGGCGCAATCACACAGCCATTCGTGATCAAAAAATTGAGGTAACTCGCTGCTGCAACTACCTGAATCGTATCCCCTTCGGGAAAAACAGCACCATTCGTATAATCCAGCGTACTGATGTAATCATAGACCGGATCACCCGGCTTCATCGTGCCTATGATATTTTTGGGCAAAGGCATGCGCACAATACGAAAAGGCTGGCCATCCTGATCAGTTGCAGCTCGTAGGATGTCGTAGTTCGTTTCCAGGCGACGGTGATTCTCCCGACCTATGGCATCGTCCCTATCCTCAGGCGCCACACTTGCCAACAAGATGGTGCTGTCGTTGACAAAGCGAGCAAACTCGTCCACATGTCCATCTGTCGTAACGACTGTATAGGCTTTCCGCCCTTCTCCAAGATCCAAAGGTCCCAAAAAAGTATGATCATCCTCGTATAAACCCGCTTTCAACCAGATTACCCGACGCACGCCCAACATCCGCCCAAATTCCTTTTCCATAGCGTCCTTACTCAGATGGGGATTTCTGCCGGATTCTACCCGCTCCACCAGCATCAAGGTCCCCTTTCCGTTGACCTCCCTATTGCCCCCCTCACTAATCATGTTGGAAGAAATCACGGGTAAGCCCAAAAGCCGCCCCGCCCTTTCATCAAACTGCTCCTCGATCCTCGTGTCTGCGTCTAAAGTATCACTATACCCCCAAGCGTTAAAATTAAAATCAGCCACCACTTGCTCCCCCTTGTTGTTTTCCACAAAGGTTGGCCCCATGTCCCTGGTCCAAAACTGCACAGCTGGTATCTCCAACAACTCAATTTTACCACTTTCCAGCGATGCCGCAGGTAACAGGCGCTCCGCCTTTAATCGGATTTCCGGATCTGAAACAACCACTTTGACGTAAGTGTAGGGCAAAATCGAGGTAATGATATCCAATACGACCTGGTCGTTGGAAAACCCCTCCAGGTGATCATCCTGTGGCCAGATCAACCAAACAGCTTCCTGCGGTTCAAACTCCGCCGCCTGCCGGGTAATGAAATCAGTTTCCCCAATATCAGGCTCACAGGCGAAACCCAAGATGGTCACCAAAAGGATCAATATAGGGGGTAAATTTGCTGAATTCATAATTTAATTATTTGAAAAACAGGATTTTGCGAATCAGGTGGAAGGCACCTTAAGGTGCCTTCCACCTGATTACCCCTTGTTAATACCTTCACCGCTCAAAAAGTAACCTAATTTTCACAGAAAACTTTCAGAAATTAGGGGAGCTTCTTAAAAGCAATTAGTTAGATCCAGAATTTTACACTCAAATATTCAGTTCTTCAGTACCCAATCTGCATCTTGAATGGTTGACTGACAAGCACTAAGCACCAGCCCAAGCCCAAAGCTTATGCTGTGAAACAACATTAAAAAAATATTTATTGGTTAGTGGGTTATCGCCAAAGCTGTTGGGCAATCAGGTCGTCCATGACTGCCCGAATGCTTTGATCTAAAATTTCAACCGTTTGATGTATGGCGTCGTGATCATAAGTAAGGGGTGGAGAAATCACTATAAGCGGACCTATGGGTCTGACAATCAAACCTCTTTGCTTACAGTGATAATATATCCTTTTCGCGATAGCGACCTCATCGGGAAAGGAAGTTTTGGTAGCTTTATCCGCAACCAATTCCAGGCACAGCATGTAATGACTTCCGCGCACCTCTCCTACAATGGCGTACTGCTCAAGCGTTTTTAACTGTGCTTCAAAATAGGGACCAGTAGTGCTTACGTGGCCACAATAGTTGTCGCGTTCCAAAATTTCAATATTCTTCAACCCAGTTGCGCAGGCCAGCGCGTGCCCCGAATACGTGAATCCATGAGAAAAATAGGGATTTCCTGCCTTGGGCCGACTGATTACTTCGTAAATTTCATCCGATATCATGGTAGCACCCAAGGGTATGTAACCGGATGAGATGCCCTTGGCCAAAACCAAAATATCAGGCTGAATGCCAAACATAGTCTCGGAAGCAATCATCTGACCTAATCGGCCAAAAGCGGTTACCACTTCATCCGAGATATACAAAATATGGTACTTTTTACAAATCTCCCAGGTTCGGCGATGATACCCCTTCGGAGGAACGATCACTCCTCCCGCTCCTAATATAGGCTCCGCTATGAAACAAGCTACCCGCTCAGGGCCAAGAGCCACAATCTTCGCTTCCAGCTCAGCAATCAGAAAGTCGCAAAATTCATCCTCAGAAAGTTCCGAAGGCCTCCGATAGGGATAGGGGGCCGAAACGTAATGCACCAGATCCGGAGCCAAATCAAATCCCAAATGCGTGGACTGAATACCCGTCAAAGTATGAGCCAGATAGGTACTGCCATGATAGGCCAGATTTCTGGAAATGACCAGCTTTTTCTGGCTTTCCCCCAACTGGTTGAAATAATAGTGCACGATCTTTATCGCAGTATCATTGGCCATAGAACCTCCCGTGCCAAAAAATACGCGGTTCAGGTTTGCAGGCGCTATCGCAGCCAGCTTCGCAGCCAATTCCGCAGCAGGCACAGATCCCGCATCTTCAAAAGTGTTGTAATATGCCATACGCATGGCTTGCTCCGCCATGAGTTCTGCAATCTCCCGATTTCCATGCCCAATATTGACACACCACAACCCCGCAATGCCATCCAGATAGCGATTGCCTTCCACATCAAAAATAAAATGATCCTTGCCCGAAGCATAAATCACAGCCCCATCTGTACCAAATTTCTCAAAGTTGGTATAAGGATGAATCACATGGTCCCGGTCTTTTTTCCATAGTTCCCCGGATACCGAAGGGCTGGTAATAGGTGTGTGTTTCAAAACAAAATTTTTTAGATCTGCATAAAATTAAAAAATCAAATTTTAAATTAAAAAATTTGCAAAAAAAAATTGTAGAAATATTTTTTTTGCAAAATGCTTCGATTGGTGACGAGGCGTTCGCGCTCACAAAGTTGGAAAACAGCACCCTAGTCAGTTGACGGGCTCAGATTGACAAAACCAATCAGCAGCCACAGCAGTTGTTGGGCAAATTGTAGAGAAACTTGGATGCAAAAAAGGATTTAATACAATGGTAGTCAAATAGTTAGCAATCAGGTGGAAGGCACCTTAAGGTGGCTTCCACCTGATTACCCTTATTAATCCCTCTGGCTATCAAAAAGTAACCAGATCGAGGTTTTTTTTTCGCGAAGCGATGATCCCTTATTTTTCCTTCATAAAATATCGGATCAGGATAGGGATAAGCAGGAGGTCGCTGATGACTGCGCTGAACAGGGTAACGCTGATCAGGGTGCCAACAATGACGCTGGGGGGGTGGATAGAGAATAGCATAATCAGGAACCCGAAAAACAGGATGATCGTGGTTAAGACGATGGCCTTACCGGTTTCCTGAAAGGTAATAGCTAGTGCTTCTTCTACTCCTGCGCCACGTGCTCTGACGAGTTTAAATTTGCTGAGAAAGTGGATGGTATCATCCACGGCTATGCCAAAAATAACTGCAAATACAATGGCTATTCCGGCTTCGAGTTCTATGCCCAGGAAGCCGAGAATGGCTCCGGCCATGACAAGGGGAAGGAGGTTAGGGACGAGTGAAATGATGATCATGTTGAGGTTCCTAAACAACAAGGCCATCAGGATGCTTACAATAGCTACCGCCAGCCCAAGCCCGGCAATCAAGTCCTGGCGCACATAAACGGAGTTTTTGTCAATGATGGTGCCTGTTCCGGTACGCCTGAACGATACGATGCTGGTATCGGTGTTGGCCAGGATCCATTGGTCTATTTCTTGTCCCAGCCATTTGATCGAGTCGGCTCCTACATCTTTCAGCCGGGTAGAGATCCTGGCCTTCGTAGTGTCTTTGCTTACGAGGACGTTGACATCCGCCTGGGGAACCCGCTGAATAAGCCTTGCATATTGTGCAAATTGCGTTTCCGTCTCGGGAAATGCTCCGCTGCCGTTGCCAAACAAATCGTGCACAGCACGGTAAACCGTTGAAATAGACCCGAGCACCTGTACTGCTGGCAGGGCCTGAAGGTGCTGTTCTACTTTGTCTATCTCCCGAACTACTTCAAAATCTGTTGCGAGATAGCCACTTTTTGCGGTTACCGCCAGCTCCATAGGCCTAAACCCGGCCATTTCCCGCTCGAAGAAGTAAAAGTCTTCCGTTATTTTTTTACCCCGGGGCAGATTACCGGCAATGTTGTAGTCGGTCGAGATCAAAGATATGCCTACAAAGCAAAGTAGCACAAAGGCCAGAGATACACGGGTGATCAATTTGGATTGATCCCGAGTAAAAATGTAGGTTTTGGCCATGAGTTTTTCCCAGAAATCATGTGTTGCACCAAGTTTGATGATCTGCTCCTTGCGGAAAAGGGTCAGCAACATGGTGGTAAACCCGATGACGGCAATGTAAGCAGCCAATACCCCCACGGCTGCGTTGAGCCCAAAGTCGCGGATAGGAGCGATGCGACTGGTAAAAAGGGAGGCAAATCCCACGGCCGTGGTGAGCGAGGTAAGCAGGGTTGCCAGACCTATTTCCTTGATAGTAATCCGAATAGCAGTAGTTCGGTCTTTCCCCTTTCTGAGTTCGTCAATGTATTTTGACATAATGTGGATCACGTCCGAGGTACCCACGATAATCATGAGCACCGGATACAAGGCAGCCATAGCGCTGAATTCCCGCTGGGTGAAGCCCATAAAGCTGATAAACAGCAGGATACCCATCCCTATCGAGGCTATGGCTACACCTATTCCCCATATTTTTCTAAAAATGAGAAACATAATGAACGTAACCAAAATACCGGATACCACAGCTGAAAAGATAATTTCCTGTTTTTGCATGGCGACCAGTTCTTTTTGGAAATAGGGTCGGCCAAGCATGTGAACGGCTTCGAAGTTATAGGAATCCAGCATGGGTTCGAGCGCACTCATGAGTTCCGTAGCCTGGTCAAGGTCAATGCTGTTGACGAGTTTGAGAAAAACGACCAGGCTGCTGGCTTTTTCGTCAATAAGGGTATTGACAAAACGCTTGTCAGCAAGGATCCGTTTCTGGTCAGCCAGGTATTTGCCGGGTTGATCCATGTGAATGGCCGGGGAGGCAATTACCCCAAAAGGAGTCTTGAGTGGATAACTCATTTTGGTAAGGGACTGCGCCGCCACGACATGGGGGAGATCCCGAGCCCTGAGGGAAAAGTCATGGAATTTTTCCAGAAAGCGCTGATCAAAAACACCGGAATCGCGTCGAACCGCAACCATCAAAAAGTTGTCGTCGGTTTCAAATGACTTGATGAAATCCTGGAAGTAGGCTAAGTCTTCATCCCCTTCGGGAAAAAACTGCTCAAAGTCGAAGGAAAATTTCAAGTCGGGAATTTGGAAGGCTCCGTAAATTCCCAATGCCAAAAACAAGGAAAAAGAAACGATACGGCTTATCTTTAACATGCAGGTGGTTTTGCTGAGGTCACAATTGTTTTTTCTTTTACCACTCCCAAAACCACGATATACGCATAATGTTTACTTAAATCGGACAGCGAATCAATAGTTATGGGTTTAGCATCGCATTATCAACGGGAACTGCTGGAAGCTGGTTGTGATGAGGCGGGCAGAGGCTGCCTGGCCGGTCCAGTTTATGCAGCAGCAGTGGTACTTCCCGCCAATTTTAGCCATCCCCTGCTCAATGATTCGAAAAAATTGTCTGCCCGACAGCGCGATTTGTTGCGCGAGGTGATCGAACAGGAGGCAACGGCCTGGACAGTAGCCGCGATTGCTCCGGAAGTGATTGATCAAATCAATATCCTACAGGCTTCCTGGGAAGCGATGCACCAGGCAATAGGCCAACTTAGCATCCGACCCGAATTGCTCCTGATAGACGGAAACCGCTTCAGACCGTATCCGGATATTCCACATGTTTGTATGGTCAAGGGAGATGGGCGCTTTGCTTCGATTGCAGCTGCTTCTATCCTGGCCAAGACCCACCGCGATGCTTACATGGAACAAATTGCCCAGGATTTTCCACACTACGACTGGAGCCAAAATAAAGGCTATCCGACCCGAAAACATCGGGAGGCAATCCTGCAACATGGCCTGAGCCCGCATCACCGACTTTCTTTCCGACAATCGCCTCTACCCGTACAGGGATCCTTTTTTGACTGATTTTCCCTAATTTATAAGTATTCCAGTAAAAACGGATTGGTTTTTCGCTCATGCCCAATGGTGGTTGCGGAGCCATGACCCGGATATACCACGACCTCATCGCCCAGCGGCAAGTACTCCCGGCGAATGCTATCCATCAAAACATCCAGATCCCCGCCCGGAAGATCTGTCCGACCTATGCTTCCGCTAAACAAGACATCGCCGGCAATGAGAATACCCGAGTCTTTGCTGAAAAAAGAGACGCTCGCAGGAGAATGACCGGGGGTAAACAATACTTCCAGTTCGGACTGCCCAAATGCGATCCGCTGCCCCGCTTCCAAAAATTGTCCCGGATTGGGCGAAGGCTTGGTGTAGGGAATGCCATACATCTTGCAAACTTGCGGAACGGCATCCAGCACCGGAACCTCCCCCGCATGCATGGCAAGCTCCAACCCGTAGGTAGCCGCGACAAAAGCATTGCCAAATACATGATCCAGATGGCAATGGGTATTGTATAATCCGACCGGCTTCAGCCCCAATCGGGAAATTTGCTGTTTCAAATCCTGCTCCTCTGTATTTGTCCAGCATCCCGGGTCAATGATGATACATTCACCGGATGCATCGTACAACAAGTAGGTATTTTCCTGAAAAGGATTGTATGTTTTGCACAAAACTTGGATCATAAGTTGGACTATATTTGGTGTTCAGCATACGAAATGGACGTAAAAAAACAATATAATAGAATTTTTTTTCGAAAAAAATTATCTTGAAGGTACAAAACCTATTGCCGGGAAAGTGTTATAAGATTGGTAATCTCCCTCCTGGCTTTCCGGAGGGTACTCCAAAAACAAAGGGTATGCAAAAAATAATCGGTTTCTTTAGTTGTATAGGATTGCTGTTGCTATCCGGCCAAACTTTTTCCCAGGTAACCGATGTACAATTTGGGAAAAACCGGGTACAATACCACAGAGATTTTGATGAGTGGGCACAATACGAGAGTGACAACTTTATTACCTATTGGTATGGAGAAGCCCGTAATATTGGCCAGGCCAGCCTACAGCTCGCCGAATACGATTTTGCTGAAATTCAACGACTGCTTGAACACCGCATCAATGAAAAAATCCAGATTATCGTTTATACAGACCTTACCGACCTCAAGCAGAGCAATATAGGTTCTGAGGAAGCTTTTACCAATACCGGCGGTCTGACCAAAATTGTAGGAAACAAGATTTTTGTGTATTTCGATGGCAACCACCTAAATTTGCGGAAACAGGTTCGGGAGGGCATTGCCAATGTGTATCTCGATGCGATGCTTTTCGGATCTAATATCCAGGAAATTGTGCAGAATGCCGTTTTACTCAATCTGCCGGACTGGTTCAAAGCAGGTCTGATTTCTTACGTTGGTGAAACCTGGAGTACAGAGCTGGACGGAGAACTGAGAGATGCTATGCTCAGCACCAGCTACGAAGGTTTCGAAACATTGGCCAAAGTCAAACCCCGCCTCGCAGGTCATGCCCTTTGGTATTACATTGCCGAAAAATATGGCAAGCGAACCGTTTCTAACCTGCTTTATCTGACCCGGATCAACCGAAATACCGAAAATGGGTTTTTGTACGTCCTGGGCAGCAGTTTTCCGGCTATCATCAAGGACTGGACTGCTTATTTCGAAAACAGGTACAGAACCGAGATGCAGTACCTGGAGCCACCTTCACTCAGACAGATACCGATCAAAAACAAGCGAAAACTGCCGCTCAACCACTTCCAGCTTAGCCCGGACGGCACGCGCGCTGTTTATGTGACGAATGAAATCGGTCAATTCAAAGTGTATTTGCAGGATTTACTTACCAACGAGCGCAAGGTGATCTTCAAAGGCGGATTTAGAAATGCTTTCCAGGCTACAGATTACAATTATCCCATGCTGGACTGGAGCCCCAACAATTCCGAAATTGCGATTCTCTTCGAGAAAAGGGATCAGCCGCGCCTGGTGATCTATGATGCAAGTACCGGGGACTCGAAGACAGAAGAGCTGGCCTCCCGCTATCAGCGCATTTATTCCATGGATTTTGCAAACCCCAATATGCTGGTGTTTTCTGCTGCGTCAGGGGGGCAATCCGATATTTTTCTGTACTACATCAACAACCGACAGTCCCAGCGCATTACCAGCGATTTTTACGACGACCTGCATGCGGCTTATGTACGGGTGAACAACCGATCCGGGATCATTTTTTCGTCCAATCGGCCTGAACCAATAATCAGTTCGATTAGTTTGGATACCATCCTGCCTATCGAGACCTTTGATTTGTTTTATTACGACCTGGAAAACCGAGGTTCCGAACTGGTGCAGATCACGCATACGCCCTTGGCCAACGAAAGGACACCCACGGCTATAGACACAACTTATTTTTCGTTTTTGTCGGATGAAAGTGGCATTTACAACCGATACTATGGCTATCTCGAAGATTATGTGCACCACAATGACCAAGTCATCTATTTCAACGATGGTACAAGTATCCGACTGAATGCAGACAGCGTCTTGACCGAACTGGATACCGCAATTGTGGATTCGATTGTGATTGAGCCGGTAATCAAGAAAAGAGCAGTCAATCATCCGGCTTCAAACTATACTACCCATATCGCCGAGCAGTCTATGGCACCACGGGTCAATAAATTTGTGGAGCTCCTGTGGGTGGAAGATGGCTATACCGCGTTTATGGGAACCATCGCCACAGATACTACGATCGTACCTTTCTCCTCTACATACGCGCAGCTCAAGCGCAACGGTCTCGGCCTGGGTGCAAATTTTGTTCCTGATGTTCCGAAAAAGACAGAAGAAGTTCCCTTGGATTTTAGTTTTCAGGTGCCCGAGCAAAGCGTGAGGATCCGGGAGGCAAGTCCTGTGACGACTCCGCCGGTTGATCCTGTTCCTGCACCACCTGTTCCTGCACCGCCCGTAGAAGCGCCCAAAGACAGCAATGCAGTAGATATTGACAACTACCTTTTCCAGACAGAGTTTCTGGATGCCGCAGAGAAGGCAAGGATACTTGAGCAAAAACAACAACAGCCGCAACAACAACCTCAGGTCGTTACAGGGGCTCCAACTGCCACCGCTGCCAAGCCTTCGACAAGTCCCTCGCAAGGAACTTCACCCGCTTCGCCTACACGACCGGTGTATAAATTCAGGCCGGGAGCCATTACCCCTTACCGACTTACTTTCCGAACTGATTTTGTCACGACTCAGATGGACAACAGTTTGTTGTTTGAGGGGCTGCAAAGTTATGTCGGAAACCAGCAGGAATTTGCTTACCCGCCCCCGGGTATTCTGTTGAAAGCCAACTTTAAAGACTTGTTCGAGGATTATGAATTCGAAGGGGGAGTGCGGATACCTACCAGTTTTAACGGATCGGAGTATTTTCTGATTTTCAACAACAAAAAGAACAGGCTGGATAAAACCTTTGCAGTTTACCGCAAAAACGAACGCATTACCGAACCCAGCAATTCTTTTGTGCCACAGAAGAAGGAGAACAATATCGTACTGGGTCAATTTGGAGTAAGGTATCCCCTGGATATTTTCCGGAGCCTGCGAGGAACTGCCACTTTGAGGAGGGACAGAAGTACGCAGCTGGCTACAGAACTGGGCAGTTTGAGAGCGCCTACCATCAGTGAGCAACGGGCGGGGATCAAGCTGGAATACGTGTTTGACAACACCCTTGACATTGCGCTTAACCTCAAAAACGGAACCCGCTATAAAATTTATGCAGAGGCCGTCAAGCGGTTTGATCTGGATCTGGACGAGGGAAGCATTTCGCTCGATCTCAACGACGGGTTTATGGGCATTTTAGGCGTGGATGCACGTCATTATCAGCGCCTTCTGAAACATTCGGTTTTAGCCGCAAGGTTTGCTGCTGCGACTTCATTTGGATCGGAACAGATCCTTTACTATATGGGGGGCGTCAACAATTGGTTGTTTCCCACACAGGATAACGATGTAGCAGTGCCTCCGGGGATTAATTTTGCCTATCAGGCATTGGCTACCAATATGAGAGGGTTCAACATCAACATTCGAAATGGCAACTCTTATGTGTTGAGCAATCTCGAACTTCGGGTGCCGGTATTCAGATATCTTTCCACGAATATGCGTTCTCCCTTTTTCAGAAACTTCCAGTTGACCGGGTTTTTCGATGTGGGTACGGCCTGGGGGGGCAAAGATCCCTTCAGCATTGACAATCCCCTCAACACCACGGTTATCCCCAATAGCGATGCCATTTCCGTAAGGGTCAATTTCTTCCGAGATCCTTTGGTTGCGGGCTACGGATTGGGGGTTCGGAGCATGCTTTTTGGCTACTTTGTCCGAGTGGACTACGCCTGGGGGTTGGAAACCAGGCGAGTACTGGATCCCAAGTTGTACATCTCCCTGGGTATGGACTTTTAAGGCACAGCGGAGCAGCCTTATAGCTGCTCCTCTATCCCTGTTTTCATTTTTTCGGAGGTCTCGACCACATGAAGTGCATCAATAATCGGATCGAGATCGCCTTCCGTCACCTGCTGTAAATTAAAATTTTTCACTTCCCCTTCCAGCCTATGGTCCGTCACCCGGTTCTGAGGATAGTTATACGTCCGTATTTTATCGGATCGGTCTCCTGAGCCGACCAATGACCTTCGGTGAGCAGCCATTTTGGAATCATGGGCTTCGCGTTGCACCTCATAAACTTTTTGGTAAAGCCTTTGAATTGCAATCTCCCGGTTTTTGATCTGGGACCTGCCATCCTGGCTCTCTGCCACAATACCGGTCGGAATGTGTGTAAAACGAACCCCTGACTCGGTCTTGTTCACGTGCTGTCCACCCGCCCCACTCGACCGGAAAGTATCAATTTTAAGATCGGCCTTATTGATATTGACATCTTCCATCTCTAATTTGGGAATGACCGCGACCGTAGCGGCGGAAGTATGTATTCTGCCCTGCGACTCGGTTTTGGGCACCCGTTGAACCCGGTGTGCACCGGACTCAAATTTCATGCGACCATATACATCTTCTCCACTGATTTCCAGTACGATCTTGCTATACCCACCCACGGTACCTTCGTTCAAACTCACAATCTCCGTCTGCCAGCCCATTTGCTCAAAATAGCGCATGTACATTCGGTAGAGGTCACCCGCAAAAATACTTGCCTCATCCCCGCCGGTACCTGCGCGAATCTCAAAAATTACATCGCGGCTATCTTCCGGATCCTTGGGAATCAGCAAACGCTTGATCTTCTCCTCCAGAACTTCTTTTTCCGGCAGGAGCTCCTCCAATTCTGCTTCCGCCAACTCTTGCATCTCTGGATCATCCTCTTTAAGCATGGCTTGAGCGGTATCTATACTACCCAGGATTCCTTTGTATGCATCGTAAGCATCCACTACCTCCTTCAGATCCTTATAGGCTTTGCTGATTTTGCGGTATTTTGAGGGATCAACCACAATTTCCGGATCTGACATTTGTTCTTCCAGCGTAAGATATCTTTCTTTGATAGCTTCCAGTTTATCGAGCATAATAGGTATTTTTCAAAACGACTATATTTGTCTTTTTGCACAAGTGAGCTGCAAAATAGCAACAATTCTTTCAATGAAAAAATTACACCAAAAGGTTCCCGTCACATCATGGCACTAATCCTGAATATAGAAACTGCTACTGAGGTATGTTCGGTAGCCCTGGGCCTCGACGGTCGGGTATTGTGCAGCGAAACGATCTGTACGCCCAATCAGCATGCAGGTCAGACTACTGTTTTGATTGCCCGACTTTTTGAACAATCGGACTACAGCTTGCAGGATCTGCATGCGGTAGCGGTAAGCAGCGGCCCCGGATCCTATACAGGACTGCGCATCGGCGCATCGGTCGCCAAGGGCATCTGTTTTGCACTCCACCTTCCGCTGATTGCCGTACCTACCCTGAAAGGCATTGCCCAAGGCGCCAGAGAACGTTTTCCGGAGGCAGATCTTCTCATCCCGGTCATTGATGCCCGGAGACAGGAAGTATATGCCGCACGATACACCTCTGAACTGGTAAACACCCAGCCCGTATATTCCTGGATCATTGAACCCGGTGACCTGGATCCTTTACACCAAGCAGGAACCGTTGTCATAGCCGGTGGCAAAGGAGCCGAAAAAGCCCAGGAAATTCTGGACAACGACCACTTCATATACGATCCGATAGCAGCCAGTGCTGATTTTTTAGTGCCACTTTCGGAACTCGCCTATCGGCAAAAAAAATTCGAGGAAGTCGCCTCTTTTACCCCGTTTTACCTCAAACCCCCAAATATTACAACCCCAAAGACGTTATAAAATTTAATATATTAGAAAAAATTTTTAATGAGTAATTTAATTTTATATTTTTATCTCTAAATCAAAAAGTTTAGCCTTACACATTCTCATAATGCCTTTTTTTGGTACGGATTTTGTTTTACTTAAGCAAAAGTTCATACCATCATCAATCCAATCGATATGAGAAAACAGAAAAGTGAAATTGTGACCCTGAGAAATGGGAAGCAAGAAATTCAGCTGGATTATGCAGAGCTCCGAAAAGCGGTGCTGGTGCTTCGGGCGGTCAACCACAAACTCAGACAGCGGATCATTGATTTGTTGGAGGAGAGTGACAACATGACTGTGACAGATATCTATATCAAGCTGCGGCTTGAACAATCTGTTGCTTCCCAGCATTTGGCCATTTTGCGGAGAGCAGGCATTGTAATTACCAGCCGCCAGGGTAAGTTCATCAACTATTCGCTCAATCGCGACAGACTGGCCCAGATTTCCAGACTGGTTGAGGAGCTGACCTTAAGTTAATTTTATTTTTGACGTACCTCTCAAAAAACGACGTTGTATGACCTGACACAAAAAACTACACATCCGATTTTCAAACAACAAAGAACTATGAGAAAGGCTAAGGTTAACATCAACACGGAGAAGCTGGAAGCTTCTTCAGAGATCATGCGTGCACTGGCGCACCCGCTTCGATTGAGAATTCTTCATTTTTTGGACGAGCATGGGGAAGTCAACGTCAATCAGATTTACCATACCCTTAACCTGGAGCAATCCATTACTTCCCAGCATTTGAGAATTTTGAGGCTGGCAGACCTGGTCGTAACGAGCAGAAAAGGTAAGTTTATCCATTACAGCGTCAACTACGCTCGTTTGGAAAACACGAACAAAGCGGTTCGTGCTTTTCTGGAAACGGAGCGCAGAATCGTTAGACCGGGAAAGACAAAACAGGGGTAGAAGGCTGGCTAAGCTGGCCAAAACTGTAGAGAAACCTTAAAAAAAGTTGGAAAGCTGTTTATCAGCTTTGCTCAGGACTTATGTCTTCAGCAGGGGATACGTCATCCGTTGCACTGGAAGTGCTTTGGGCTGTATCCGGTGTATGATGCTCCTGGGTAAAAAACTTTCTTTGAAACAGCAGGATGTTTAGGACTCCTGTTGTAATGGATACGTCTGCTATGTTAAAAACGGGTCTGAAAAAGACAAAATTCCGTCCATTGAGGAAGGGTATCCATTCCGGGAAATTCCCCCGGAAGATGGGAAAATAGAACATGTCCACTACTTTTCCCTGCAAAAAGGGAGCATAGCCTCCCCCTTCGGGTAAAAAAGTAGCCAGACCTCCATGAAAGGGGGAAGCGGAAAACAATATACCGTAGAAGGCACTGTCAATAATATTGCCGAGGGCACCGGCCAGGATAAGGGCGAAGCTGGCAAGAAGGCCGAAGGAGGCTTTCAGGCGCAGCAAGAAATGAATATAATACATCAAGAAGCCCACGGCCACGATGCGCAGGGTACTAAGGAGCAACTTCCCCTCGCTACCGCTGCCAAAACTGAATCCAAAGGCCATTCCGTTGTTTTCCACGAAGTGGATAAGCGCCCAGTCAAGACCCAAAATCGGGATATCATCGCCGTAATTCATGTGGGTTTTCACCCAGACTTTAAGACTCTGATCCAGCAGTAATATCAGGGTAATCAGCGCGACGACGGATAGGGATTTCTTTTTCAAGCAGCTTAATTTTCGGAATTTACTTAAACCCTTTCTTTTTGGCTTCGATGCTCAATGTTGCATGGGGAACGGCCATGAGTCGCTCTTTAGAAATGAGTTTGCCCGTCTGCCGGCAGATCCCATAGACCTTATTTTCAATTCTGAGCAGGGCATTTTCCAGGTGCTGGACATGTTTTCGCTGGCGTGCAGCCAATCCGAGAATGCGCTCATTTTCGGCTGTTCCGGTTCCATCGTCCAATCCCCTGATTTTGGCATCTGTACTATCGGCCATATCTGCCATTTGTTTCAGGTAGAAATCGAGCTGATCGTTGGCTGTTTTGAGCTTATCCTCGATAACAGCCTTGAAGCTTGCCAGTTCACTGTCAGAATAGCGGGTCTTTTCCATGCGCTGATAAATTAACAATTACTTACCCGTAGTCCTGGTTCAGGACTTATCTTCTTCTAAAATTTCCTCATCGTCGGTACCCCCTGCAATATTTCTTCGCTCCAGGGGATTAGCGTGCCATTGCTGGTACTGTCTTCGAGAACGTGTGATATCTATAGCTGCGTACAGTGCATGGCGGAAAGAGTCGGGGTTCGCTTCATTTTTCCCTGCAATGTCATAAGCGGTGCCATGATCCGGGGAAGTCCGAACGGCCGACAACCCTGCGGTAAAATTGACGCCATTGCCAAACGAGAGCGTCTTGAAAGGCACCAGGCCTTGGTCGTGGTACATAGCCAGAATCGCATCAAATTTCCTGAACTGTCCTGAGCCGAAAAAGGCATCTGCCGGAAAAGGCCCCATAGCCATAATACCTTTTTCTTTTGCATCCAGAATAGCGGGTTTGATCACCCGCGTTTCCTCATCGCCAAGCACATCGCCATCACCGGCATGCGGGTTGAGCCCAAGCACCGCAATAGTAGGTTTTTCAAGACCGAAATCAACCTTGAGGGTATTTTCCAGCGTCCTTATTTTTTTGAAAATCAGATCCTTTGTAATATGCGCTGCCACCTCTTTCAGCGGCAGGTGATTGGTAGCCAGACCTATGCGCAGCTCATCGTGAATCATGAGCATCAGGCTTTTTCCGCCGAGTTGGTGAGCCAGGAACTCTGTATGCCCCGGGAACTCAAAACCAGCCAGTTGCATGGCATGTTTATTAATTGGAGCGGTAACCAGCGCATCAATCAAACCCGCTTTCAGATCTTGTGTAGCGGCTTCGAGTGACCTTTTGGCAAATGAGCCACCTTCTTCGGTAGCCTTGCCGAGGGTAATGTTCACATTTTCCTGCCAGCAATTGATAACATTCACCTGGTTGAGGTCGAGATGTTCGGCAGAACGTGCCACATGAAAAGGAAACTCTGCTTCTACGATGTTTTTGTTGTAAGAAACCACTTTGGTAGAGCCATAGACCACGGGTACGCAGAGTTTGAGCAGGCTGTTGTTACTGATCGTCTTTAGGATAACTTCCAATCCAATACCGTTAATATCTCCTATACTAATGCCAATTTTCAACTTATCCATCAATTGACCGGTTTTTCTTTTTTCAAGGATAATTATATTTTTTAAGTTTGAGAGGTAAACCATAAGCCTGCCCTGGCTTGTTTTACCCTGAAGATCAATTTGCAAATATATATAAAACCTTTTTTAATAGCTGGTTTATCAGCAGTTAATCCCCGTAAGCAATTTGAAAGCCAAGAAATCGTTCGGTCAGCACTTTTTGAACAGTCCGCATATTGCGGAGAAGATTGTGGACAGTCTGTCTTTTTCAGAAGAGATGGGCAATGTATTGGAAGTAGGTCCGGGCAAAGGGGTACTTACCCGTTTTTTACTGGAAAGAAATTGTCATTTCAAGGCCGTGGAAGCGGATCGTGATATGGTGGACTATCTTCAGGCTACCTTTCCGCAGCTTTCGGATGCGATTATTGCGGAAGACTTTCTGAGACTTCCCCTGGACAGGGTTTTTGAGGGTCAGTCTTTTGCATTGATTGGCAATTTCCCTTACAACATTTCCAGCCAGATTGTTTTTCGGATGCTCAAGTACCGTGATTTGGTACCAGAGATGGTCGGTATGTTCCAGAAAGAAATGGCCGAGCGCATCATTGCACCGCATGGGTCTAAGACCTATGGGGTAATTAGTGTGCTCACGCAGGCTTTTTACCGCGGAAAATACCTGTTTACGGTACAACCTGGTAGCTTTACCCCGCCCCCCAGGGTACTTTCAGGCGTGATTCGGTTGGAGCGGATAGACCGACCCGAGCTGGAGGGATACGAAAAAACCTTTTCCCGGGTGGTCAAACAAGCGTTTAGCCAGCGCCGGAAAATGCTGCGCAACACCATGAAAATTTTTTTGAAGGATGATCCTGTCCTGAAAGACAGTTATTTTCAACAGCGGCCGGAAGATTTGTCTGTAGAGGACTATATTGTACTAAGCAGACAACTCCACGATAAGTTGGTATGAAATTTTTCTTAGAAAACTATAAAACCCAATGCCATGACTTTAGAAGAGAAAATCAATCTGGACCTGAAAGATGCCATGAAGGCCAAAGATAAAGTTGCGCTGAGGGGAATCCGCGCTATCAAGGCCGCGATTCTGCTCGCCAATACAGATGGCAGCGGTGAGGAACTCAATGAGGAGAAGGAGATCAAGCTGGTTCAAAAATTGATCAAGCAGCGACGAGATTCTCTGGATATTTATGAAAAACAAAACCGTGAGGATCTCGCTGTTCAGGAAAGAGAGGAAATCGAAATTATTGAGAAGTACCTTCCAAAGCAGTTGAATGAGGAAGAACTTACGGCTGTGTTGCGGGAGATTATCGCACAGACCGGCGCCAGCTCTGCCAAGGATATGGGGAAAGTGATGGGAGCGGCCTCCAAAGCGCTCGCAGGTAAAGCCGATGGCAAAACGATTTCTGCGCTTGTGAAAAATTTATTAGGCTAACAAATAACCCTGACCATGAATCTCGATTTTCTTGAAGAACTGGGCGTCAAAGCCCGTAATTCCGGTACCTGTACAGGTAAATGGAGCAGCGATTCTCAACATTATATTACTTCCTATACGCCGGTAGATGGTTCGCCCATCGCTCAGGTGAGCGTAACTACTGCGGAAGAATACCATGCCGTAGTGCAACGCGCGCAAGAGGCGTTTTTGCAATGGCGCCTGATGCCTGCCCCCAAACGGGGCGAGATTGTGCGTCAGTATGGCGATGTTCTTCGCCAACATAAGGATGCACTCGGCAAATTGGTTTCCTACGAAATGGGCAAAAGCCTCCAGGAGGGCTGGGGCGAGGTACAGGAAATGATTGATATCTGTGATTTTGCCGTAGGCTTGTCCAGACAGCTCTACGGACTCAGCATGCACTCGGAAAGACCGCTACACCGCATGTACGAGCAGTGGCATCCACTGGGTATCGTTGGAGTCATTTCGGCGTTCAATTTTCCCGTAGCAGTCTGGTCCTGGAATGCCATGATCGCCCTTGTTTGTGGCGATGTGGTAATTTGGAAACCTTCGGAAAAAGCTCCGCTGTGTGGCGTTGCCTGCCAATTTTTATTTAACAAGGTATTGGAAAGCAATGGATTGCCAGATGGTATTAGCTCCATCATCGTTGGAGACTACCAAGTAGGAGAGTGGATGACACACGACGAACGCCTCCCGCTTATTTCTGCTACGGGAAGTATTCGCATGGGGAAAATTGTGGGTACCGCAGTAGCACAGCGATTGGGCAGAAGTTTGCTCGAACTGGGTGGCAACAACGCGATCATTGTTACACCCGATGCTGACCTAAAGCTGGTGCTTACCGGAACTGTTTTCGGAGCCGTAGGTACTGCAGGTCAGCGCTGTACGAGCACGCGTCGCCTGATTGTCCACCAATCCCTGATGGAAACAGTCAAAACGCAATTGGCGAAAGCGTACGGACAGTTGCGCATCGGTAATCCGCTGGATCAAAACAACCACGTTGGGCCGCTCATTGACGAACTGGCCGTTCAAAATTACCTCCATGCGCTGGAGGCAATACGAGAACAGGGTGGTACTATGGTCGTGGACGGTGGCAGACTGGAGGGTGATCATTATCCCGGTGGTTGCTATGTCAAACCGTGTATTGCAGAAGTGCGCAACGATATGCCTATCGTTCAGACAGAAACTTTTGCCCCGATTCTATACCTGATGTCGTATGAGACGATCGAAGAAGCGATTGCTATCCAAAACGGTGTGCCCCAGGGCTTGTCCTCGGCCATCATGACCAACAATCTTCGGGAAGCAGAATTGTTCTTGTCTGCCCGTGGTTCCGACTGCGGCATCGCCAATGTCAATATCGGGACTTCCGGTGCGGAAATCGGTGGAGCTTTTGGCGGAGAAAAAGAAACCGGCGGAGGCAGAGAAAGTGGTTCCGACTCCTGGAAAGCTTATATGCGTCGCCAAACAAACACCATCAACTACAGTACCGATTTGCCCCTGGCACAAGGTATCAAATTTGACTTCTAAACACCTAAATCACAAGCGTGGGTAGCAAATCTGCTACCCACGCACTTTTAACCCTCTTCCTTATTGTCTGTCCCCTCCCGCCACCTGGCATGGTCAACAGGTCGGTAAAAGAAAAAATTTATTCAAAATATTGATTGTCATATATTTAAAACACAGGTGCAAGCCACCTTAAGGTGCCTTGCACCTGATTACCCCTATTAATACCCCGACATCTAAAAAAGTAACCCCCATTTAAGGTTGTTTTGCCTCCCTAATTTTTAGTCCCCCATGGGTTGGCTGCAGCTTCGGGATGGTAACAACGGGGGTAAGCAAAAAAAGGAATTACAAGCTGATCGTGACAGGGAATCCTGTCTGGCATTTGTAGAAAATTGAGTCGGAAAAATGGTTACGATTGTGGTAGTGGAGGTATTAACCATACGATAATCAGGTGGAAGGCACCTTAAGGTGGCTTCAGCAATTTCTCATGTGAAAAATAACTGCCTGTAGACCGAACCATAAACTCCATAACCCCGAAGGGTATTGTATTGCACCCTTTCAGGGCTTGTGAGCGTTCTCCTTTTCGA
>JANQWK010000024.1 GCA_030729925.1 Saprospiraceae bacterium | reverse complement strand
ACCAAATCACAACAAGGAGCTTCTCCGCCTCGCTGGCATATTGCGCCCTTTCAGGCAGGGCTGTTAAATTCTTTGTAACGCTTCAATATTTTATTTGCACAGAAGATCAGGTTGGGTAGGATTGGTGGTTGGGAATGTTGCCGTGCATCTGTGTTGGATATTGGGGTTGGTATTTGGGTTGGTGGTTGATTTTATTTTTTATCGCGTTGCATGCGTCCTAAGCGTATCAGCCCCGAAGGGGTGCCATATGTTAGCGATGGGCATCGCCCATCGAAAAGGAGAACGATCATAAGCCCTGAAAGGGCGTAATACAATACCCTTCGGGATTATGGAGTTTATGGTTCGGTCTGCAGGAAGCTATTTTCCACATGAGAAATTGCTGAATTGAGGCAAAAATAATCGTTAATTTTATGAAAATCAATGATTTAAAACACAGGTGCAAGGCACCTTAAGGTGGCTTGCACCTGAATTACCCTTATTAATACTTCCAGCTTCTCAAAAGTAACCACCCGGCTGGCGGTGGTGGAACATTTTTTTTGAAGGTCTGTGAGAAAACAAGCAAAATTAAACTGATCCTCCTTGCCATTGGACAAAGGTGGTCAAATCCGGACAATACGGGTTCCAAGTCGCGGCAAAGTCTTAGCTTTGTCCAAAACCACCGATCAACGCATGAAAAAAAAGCAGCTTCTTCTACCTATCCTGTTTTTGATCTCTGCTGTATTTGCCGCGCTCGTCTTCCTTCAAAATCGGGAAGGGGAAGCGTCCTCCGGACAAAACGACTGGGACTTTGCCGTTGCCAATCCGGAGCAAATTGGGCGGATTTTCCTTGCCGACCGCGAAGGCAATACCACCCTGCTCGAACAAAAAGCGGGAAAATGGTGGGTCAACCAAGATTATCCGGCAAGTCCCAACGCGATGGACAATCTACTGGACGCCATCGAGCGGATCCGGCTCAAATACCGCCCCCCTGCTGCGGCTGTACCCGGTATGATTAGCAGTCTCAGCACGGAGGGCATCAAAGTAGAAATCTATGATACCGGCGGTAAAAAAATAAAAGCTTATTACATCGGTGGAGCCACGCCCGACGAACGCGGCACGTACGCAATCATGGAAAACGCCGACAACCCTTATGTTGCGCATATACCCGCCTGGGAGGGCAACCTTCGCTTTCGCTTCAACCTGCTTGGAGACGACTGGAAAGACAAGACCGTTTTTGGGCTGCGCCAAGAGGACATCAACAGGGTAGCGGTTACGTATCCGCGGCAGCGCAACAAATCCTTTGTCCTGGAGCGACAGGGAAATAGCTTTGCGGTAACCCCCGCTTATGAGCTGGTTCCTGAAAACCGGGGAGCCGTCAACCGGGGAGCCGTAGAACGGTACCTGCGCAACTACAACAGTCTGGTCGCGGAATCTTTTGCCAACCAGTACCCCGACAGGGACTCCATCGTCAACCTCATTCCTTTTTGTACGGTAGCCATTGCTACGCAACAGGGCAATCAGACCGTCCACTTCTTTCCCATTTTTCCCCGGCCGGGGATAGACCTCAAAACCGGTCAGGTAGGCAATCCACAGGATGTCGAGCGCTATTATGCCTACATGGAAGAAAGAAAGGACTTTATGCTGGTGCAGCAGCGGGTATTCCGCAACATCTTCCAGGCTTATGAAGGTTTTTTCGACTAATGGAATGAAGGCCACCCTGATCGCTGCGGCACTGCCTTTTTGGGGATTTTTTGGCCACCGGCTGATCAACGAAATGGCGGTTTACACCCTGCCGCCACCCCTCATTGGGTTTTACAAAGCCCATATTGACTATATCCGCCTTCACGCAGTGGATCCCGACAAGCGCCGCTATGCCGTAGCAGGGGAAGCAGAAAGGCATTTCATGGATTTGGACCATTGGGGCAAAGCGCCTTTTGCAGACTTGCCAAGAGACTGGCAAGGAGCCTATTGGATGCATGCGGAGTGGCGGTGGAGCACATCGGCGGGCGACACGCTGTGGGGAGTTTATGATCCCAAAAGCAGGTTGTTGCGCTGGAAAGTGGACAGTACCCGATACGACTCCCTGAGCATTGACCCTGCCTGTGTGAGAAGCCAATTTTTTGCTGCCCGAAGCGAGGGCTTTGCAGAACAGCCTGTAATCCTCGGCTGCCTGGACACGCTTTGGCAGGAGCGAGATTGGGGGACGCTTACACTTCGGGACACCTTCAGCAAGCATGGGGTACTCCCCTACCATCTGTTGCACAGTTATCGGCAACTGATCCGGGCATTCGAATCCGGTGATGTTGACCGGATCCTCCGGCAATCTGCCGATCTGGGACATTACATTGGCGATGCGCATGTGCCCTTGCACACCACCAAAAACTACAATGGGCAGCTCAGCGGGCAGGACGGCATCCACGCCTTTTGGGAAAGCAGGCTACCGGAACTGTTTGCCGGACAGGACTATCACTTTGTCGTAGGTCGGGCCGAGCCCATTGAAGGCGATCCGGCCGACTATTTTTGGCAGATCGTGATGGACAGTCATGGCATGGTGGACAGTGTCCTTTCGGAAGAAGCCAAGCTATCGGCCAGTTGGCCGGAAGACCAGCAATACTGTTTCGAAAAACGGGGTTCGGCCAGGCTGCTGGTGCCTTGTGAGGCTTACTCCCGCGCTTATCACCAATCGCTCAACGGTCAGGTAGGCCGGCGCATGCGAGCGGCGATCAAATCCCTGGCGGCCGTATGGCTAAGCGCCTGGACAGCTGCCGGCAAGCCAGAATTAACAGCTTTTGCAGCCGGCAGCAAAATATCCGAAACAGATAGCTTATCTTTGCAGGACTACGAACACCTGCCCCGAAAGCAGCAACACTAAGTAGTCAGGCAAACACTCAACACAGCTCCATGAAAAAGAAAACCCATCCTCTGGCACTCGTATGGAAGGGCATGGCCATGGGAATCGCCGAGGTCATCCCGGGCGTATCCGGCGGCACCATTGCATTTATCACCGGCATTTACGAGCAACTCATAGATGCCATCAAGCAAATCTTGTCCCCTGCTGTGTTTGGATTACTGAGCAGTAAAACCAGGGCTGCTACCTGGCAAAAACTACACGGTCCCTTCCTGGTATTTTTGTTGGGAGGTATGGTCGTTGGAATCGGCATTGGGATATTTGGTATTTCGCACCTGTTGGAAAATTATCCGGAATGGGTGTGGGCCTTCTTTTTTGGTTTGATTGTAGCCTCGGCGCTGCTATTGTTCCGCCAGGTAAAAACCTGGAACCCGGGCAACATCGTTGGTTTGTTGCTGGCACTTGTCGGAGCCTACTGGATAACGGTAGCCCAGCCGGCTCAGGGCAACGAATCCCTCGTATTCGTCTTCTTTTCGGGTATGATAGCCATATCGGCGCTCTTGCTGCCGGGTATCTCGGGCAGTTTTATTTTGCTGTTGCTGGGTATGTACCAATTCATTCTGCACCAAAACCTCAAGGAAGGCGTCTTGCTGCAGCAAGATCCGGCGGCCATCCTGATCGTATCTGTATTTGCATTGGGCTGTCTGACGGGTTTGGGCACCTTTGCCCGGGTACTGGGGTGGATGTTCAAGACCTGGCACGACCTCACCATGGCCGTTTTGACGGGTCTGATGATAGGTTCGCTGAACAAAGTATGGCCCTGGAGGAACGTCGTTGAGTACAGGACGGACAGTCAGGGTGTCCCGGTGCCCTTTTTGGAAAAAAGTGTCTGGCCCGGTGATTACACCAGTGAACCGCTGGTCGCCGGAGTTGTTCTTGCTGCATTGGCGGGATTTGCACTTGTGCGCCTACTCGATTTTTCCGGCAGGAAAAAACCATAGTCACCCATGAAAAAAAGCGCCCCAACCCAACCTATGCGGCTATTTGGTCTGATCGGGTACCCGCTTGGGCACTCCTTCTCAAAACAATATTTTAGCGACAAATTTTTGGCCGAAGGCATCCCTGATGCCAGATACGAGCTTTTTCCGTTGGAAAACATATCCCTGCTCAAAGATATTCTCGCGGCACATCCGGATCTACGGGGGCTCAACGTCACCATTCCGTACAAGCAACAGGTCATCCCGCTGCTCGATCAGCTCGACCCGGATGCCCGGAAAATTGGAGCGGTCAATGTCATTGATATTCGGGACGGGCAGCTCATCGGGTACAACACCGATGCATTTGGCTTTATGGAATCCCTGCGGCGTTGTTTTGAGCAGGAAGAACTGGATCTGCCGGGCGATATTCAGGCACTGGTGCTCGGCACCGGCGGCGCCTCCAAAGCCGTAGGTGCGATGCTGGACAACATGGGCATCCCCTTCCGGCGCGTTTCCCGACAAGCTTCCGGAGACACCCTGGCTTATGCGGATCTGAACAAGCGCATGATGCAGGAACACCGGTTGATCATCAATACCACTCCGCTGGGCACTTACCCCGAAACCCAGGGCAAACCCGATATTCCTTACGCCTTTCTCAGTTCCCGACACATCCTCTACGACCTCGTGTATAACCCACCGCTCACCGCATTTTTGCAGGAAGGAAAAGAACGCGGTTGCATATTAATTAACGGGCTCGATATGCTATATTTGCAAGCCGAAAAAGCCTGGGAAATTTGGACAGGCAAAAGTTCGGATATCATCAGAAAGCCCTAAGCATGACAACCAAACCCAATACAACACAAAATGGCCCAATAGAGGCTCGTTTGAAAAATACAGCAGCTGCTTTTGCCTACAAATCGGATGGCGAACTGCGCAAAGCCGCGTGGTTATTTGGCCAGATGAAGCGAAAATGGCTGGTGGATATAGGTTCCAAGCTCACCCTGTGGACGATTCGCATCCCGTTCGTGCAGTGGATCGTGAAAAATACGGTCTTTGATCATTTTTGCGGAGGTACGACGCTGTCGAATGCTGCGCAAAAAATCAATAAGCTCGGCGATTTTGAAGTGGATACCATTTTGGACTATGGGGCAGAGGGCAAAGAGACGGCGGAAGATTTCAACCTGACCATGGAGGAAAATCTTCGGGCGATCAGTTTTGCTGCCAACAATCCGCATATTTCAGTGGTCAGCACCAAAGTAACGGGAATGGCTCCGTTCAGCCTGTTGGAGGCTATTCAACAAGGCAAAACACTAAGCGAAGAAGACCAATTGGCTTACCAAAGTGTCATCAAGCGGCTGGATACCATTTGTAGCCTGGCGCACCAGCACAATATTGCCATCTATATTGATGCAGAAGAAAGTTGGATACAATCGGCCATAGACCAACTCGTTATTTTGATGATGCAGCGCTACAACAAGGAGAAGGCGATCGTATTTAATACCTTCCAGATGTACCGACACGACAGGCTGCAGTTCCTCAAAGATACCTACCAGCAGGCGCAGCGAGACGGTTATGTGTTGGGTGCAAAATTAGTCCGGGGTGCTTATATGGACAAAGAGCGGGAAAGAGCGGCGCAAATGGGCTATCCCAGTCCGATCAATCCGGACAAAGCGGCCACCGATCAATCCTTCAATGCCGCTGTGCGGTTTTGTCTCGAGCATTACCAGACGATGGCCGTTGCCAATGCTTCTCATAATGAATTCAGCAATGCCCTGCAGGCGCAATTGATGGAAGAAAATAACATTCCCCGCAACCATCCGAATATTTCTTTTTGCCAACTCTACGGCATGAGCGACCACATCACCTTTAACCTGGCTCAGGACGGCTTCAATGTAGCCAAGTACATGCCTTACGGGCCTGTGCGGGATGTCATCCCCTATTTGATCCGGCGGGCGCAGGAAAACACTTCTGTCACGGGTGAAGTCGGTCGCGAACTCGATCTGATCAGTGCGGAAGTCCAAAGACGGCGACGATCTGCCTGAGGCGTCTTGCAAATTTCTTCCAAAAACTTACCCCCCCATCTGCAATTTTTGTTAACTTAAAACAGTTTACAACAAACAAAGAACAACCACCCAGAACTGATCTATTTAAAAAGCATACACATGAAATTCCATGTATTTGGAATCTTTGTATTCGTTCCTGTAACCCTATTTTTCCTTCCGACAATCCAAGCGCAAAGCGGTTTCCCCATTACGGATTGTCTGGGAGCGCAAGTGCTGTGCTCAGATAGTTCGGTTGTCTTTATTCCTCAGGGTTATGGCATCAATGATTTTGCAGATCCCCGGAACGATCAGGGCTGTCTGACCAATTTCGAGGTACAGAGTGCCTGGTATTATTTTGAATTTCGGCGAAATATGCCCCGGAACAGCAAATTGCAGTTTTCGATTATCCCTACGGGAAGTGCGGCTTCGGGGGCAACGCGCGACTTTGATTTTGCTTTGTATGGCCCAAATTTGTCTTGTGACAGCCTGGGCAGCCCGCTGCGGTGTTCGGAGACTTATGGCCCGGGGCAGCCTACGGGACTGGATAGCATGGCCACAGGGGACTCTGAACGGGGTACTTTTCCGGAAGAAGATGGGATGGTGTCGGATCTTACCGTTCAACCCGGTGAAGGGTATTTTTTATTATTGAATAACTGGGACATGAGCGCGTCCGAGTTTAAGATCGTCTGGGGAGGTGCCGCAGCACCCTGGCTCAATTGCCGGGCGACGCCGGGTTGTGATCCCTTACCCATTTCGGCGGGGCCGGACACGGTGTTGTGCCAAAGTGGCCAAGACCAGGAGTGGATGATCCGGGGCGATACGAGTGGTCTGGAAGGCGGGGAAGATTTATTTTGGACGGGAGTAGCAGGGACGACCTCTTGGCTGAGTGATTCGCTTTCCCTTACCCCTGTGCTGACCATCCCAGGGGGCTTCAGCGGTTCGCTGAACTACGTCCTGCATGTAGGCTACGGAAATTGTTTTTCCACAGATACGGTTCATGTAAGGGTGTATCCTGCCCCCGAAAGTCCGCTCCCGCGAGATACTTTTTTCTGTGCAGGTGATCAACTGCGCCTGGATGGGAGTCTGCCCGGACTGCGGGATTACCGGTGGTCGGATGGAAGCACGGAACCTGCAATAAACATATCGGAAGCAGGTCTATATGTTTTGGAAGCGGTGGATGACAATAATTGTCCGCTGCGCTACGAGGTGGAAGTCGAGGCAAAGCCTTTGCCGGCAATTAACTTCCCCCAGGATACCTTTTTTTGCCGAGGCGGCGCTCCCCTGCAGCTTGAATTTGGAGATCAGTTTGACAGCTACCTCTGGTCCGACGGGACAACCGGTTCCGGTATTACCGTATTTTTCACCCAAACCGTTTCTCTGACCGTTCGGGATTCCTTTGGCTGTATGGCTTCCGACAGCGTCTTCGCGGAATCTGTTCCCCCGCCCAATACCTTTGTGCAGGGAGACAGGATCATTTGTGAAGGGGGCAGCACGGAACTGACGGTTGCGGATACTACCTTGATGTACCGGTGGTCCACCGGCGCCACTACCCGATCTATTGTCGTTACTGAAGCCAATACTTATTATGTGCAGGTGCAGGATTCCTTCAGTGGCTGCAACAATTTTTATATCGTCCAGGTCAGAACGGCCAGTCCTTTCAAGGTAGATCTGACCGGAGACTTGTCAATCTGCCCGGGAGAGACCACTATGCTGGGCGTGGAGGGTTCCTATCGCGCTTATCAGTGGTCAACAGGAAGTACCGAACCGGAGCTGGCTACCAACCGCGCGGGGCTGTACCAGGTCACTGTAAACGACCAGCGGGGCTGTACCGGAACCGGGGAAGTCAGGGTACAATCGTTGCTCACCCCCGAGCTGCAACTACCGGACACCCTGTCTTTTTGTCGCGACAGCAGTATCGCGCTGGAGTCGGACAACCTGTTTGAGCAGTACCGGTGGTCAGACGGCGTCAGTACCCTAAACAGATCTTTTTCTCTTCCCGGTAACTATATTTTGGAGGCTGCTCATTCCAATGGATGCGTGGTCTCGGATGCCATTCGAGTGCTGGGCCTTGATCCGCCTACGGGGCAGATCATTGGAGACACGCTGTTGTGTGCGAATGATCAGAACACCCTCTTTGTGAGCGGTGACTTTGCCAGCATCCGATGGTCAACCGGAGCAAGCGACCCCAGTATAGGCGTCACCCAGGCGGGGCAATATGCGGTCACGGTAACGGACGACAACCAGTGCCGCAATACCTTTTTTATAGCAGTCACTGACGTCAATGCGTTGCCACCGGATCCGGTCATTGCAGATCCCGGGGGTATTTGTCCGGGCGCTGACGCTGAACTCCGCACCGAGCAAGTTTATACCCGGTATTTGTGGTCTAATGGGCAGCGCACCCCCAGCATCCGCATCCGGGAATCGGGCACTTACGCCCTCACGGTCACGGATGAATTTGGCTGTTCCGGTACAACCCGAATTGAATTGGACACTTTCGCCTTAAGTCCTCTGGGCTTAGAAGACACGATTGTTTTTTGTTCGGATACCCGAGTTGCGTTGGATGCAGGGGGGCCGTATGCCAGTTGGGAGTGGTCCAACGGGTATTCGGGTGCCGTGCTCGAAACCGATACCGCCGGAAACTACCGGGTGACCATTGCAGATCTCAATGGATGCCTCCAAGAAGACAGCGTTCAGCTCATCCAGCTCGAATCTGTCTTGCCCATATTGGACGACACCCTTAGGGTTTGTCCGGGAGACCTGGTGATTCTGGATGCCGGCAATGGATTTGCGACCTATAATTGGTCAACCGGCGACACCGACAGGTTTACCAGCGCATCTGTACCCGGTCTTTACACGGTTAACCTAACAGACACCAACGGCTGTGATGTGCGGGACAGCACCCGGATTGTCCAATATGTCCTGAACGACCCTGTTATGATTCAGGACGCTCCGCTGTGTAGTGGGGGAACAACCCTCCTTCGCCTTCAGGACGCTTATGTTTCCTATGTCTGGAGCACCGGCGACACGGCCGGGCAGATAACTATCAGCAGCAGCGGCACTTACTCGGTAAGTTTGACCGACCGCAACACCTGCAACCAAGAAGCCGACATTGATGTCAACGCGCTGCCTGCACCCGCGCTCGAGTTGCCCCAGACAGCCGTTCTCGATTGCCACGACGGCAGTCTGACCCTTCAGCCCCGATATGACCCTGGTAATTTTGATTTTTTCTGGTCGGGGCCGGGCATTACTCCGGAACAACAAAACCAGGAACAACCCGTCGTTTTTGCCGAAGGCAGATACACCTTGCAGCTGCAAGACCGCAACACGGGCTGTTATTCGGATACGGTATCGGTGGAAGTAGCCGCGCCGCGGCAAAAACCACAAATCCAGTTGAGCGTGGGGCAGCAATTGGACTGTAACACTTCGGAAGTAGGTATCCGGGCGGAGGAATCCTCGCGGGGAGCCGCATTTACCCTCCGCTGGTACAACCAGGATCGGCTGTTTTTAGAATCGGAGCAGGGCTATTCGCTGCAGGTCAGCAGCCCGGGAATGTACTATTTCGAGCTCACCAATGCCGAAGAAAACTGCACCGTCACAGACAGCATAGCCGTCCTTGCCAATTACACGCCGCCCATTGCCGATGCCGGCTCTTCGGCTACCCTTAATTGTCGAATCGCGACGGTCAATCTGGACGGCAGCGGCTCTGACCAAGGCAACCGCTACCGCTACAAATGGCAGACCAACACCGGGAAAATCATCAGCGGGGGAACCACGCTTGCCCCCCTGATTGGCCAGCCCGGATGGTACTATCTGGAGGTCGTCAACACCGAAAATGGCTGTCAGCAAAGGGACTCGGTTTGGGTAGCGGCTGATTTCAGCGCACCCCATGCAGTGGCAGGCTCGGATGTATTTTTGGACTGTTTTGACGAAGGCATCCGCCTTCAAGGCAGTGTACTTGCCGACGGCAGGGAAGTAGCTACGACCTGGAGATCGGTAGAAGGTCATGTGATTACCCCTCCCACGCAGCTCCATCCGCTGGTGTATCAAGCCGGGCAATACATTCTGCTTGCGGAAAACACGGAAAACGGTTGTACCGACAGAGATACCGTGCAGGTGTTCCCGCCGGAAAACCCACCTGTGGGTCTGGTGCTGGACGCCCGACCGCCCATTTGTTTTGGCGACAAAAATGGATTGATTTCCGTGACATCGGTTCAACAGGGCACCGAACCTTTTCTGTTTTCGCTCAATGGAAAGCCCTACCTGCAAACGAGCAGCTTCAGCAACCTGTCTCCGGGCAATTACACCCTTGCGGTGCAGGACAGCAAAGGTTGCAGCTATGAAGAGGAAATACAGTTGGGCTATGGCCGCGACAACAACATTGACTTAGGGCCGGATCAGGAAGTCAGACTGGGCACTTCTGTTTCCATTTTTGCCGCCATCAACTTTGCGGAAGAAGAAATTGCAACCATTTCCTGGAGTGCCTCAGATGGCAACCTTCCCTGCAGCGATTGTCTGGAAACGGCTTTTACACCGCTGGAAACCATGCAACTAGGGGTAAGCATAACGGATATTTTTGGATGTACGGCCAGTGACCAGCTCACCCTTATCGTACAAAAACCTGCTTCGCTGTATGTACCCAGTGCCTTTAGTCCGGATGGAGATGGTCTGAACGACCGCCTGATGGTCTATGCAGGAAACGACGTGGCACGCATCGGAATGTTTCGCATCCTTGACCGCTGGGGGGAACAAATCTTTATGGCCTCCGACTTTCTGCCCAACGACCCTGCGTTTGCCTGGGACGGAACCTTCCGCGGACAGGTACTCCAACCGGGAATATTTGTGTATGTCCTCGAAGTCCTGTACATAGATGGCAAGCGAAAAGTCTTTTCAGGAGACGTAAGCCTGATGCGTTAGGTTACGCCACCATCAGCTTGATCGCGAAAACCAAAATTACGCTGACCACCAAACCCAGAGTAATTTTTCCCGCATCGCGGGCAACCATTTTCAGAACCGCTGAACTAATTTTTTTCTCCAAGTGGATCCGCATGGCAATTTCCCTTCCCGCAAGTAGCCCGACAAACACCCAGGTCGTACTCATCGGAAGTTTCCCCCCCCAAAGCCCCAGGTAATCGTCTTTAAACACGAATAAAACCACCCCATAGATCAGGTCAATGAAGGTAGCCGAACGGATATCCGTGGTATTCGTTTTCTCTCGAACCACATTCTGCACCTTTCCTCCCCTGGTGTAGAAGATAAATCCCAGCAAGGCGAGGATCAAAACCAGCGAAAGCCCAAAAGAGACAGGGCTCAGCTGCGCCCCACCTTTCAAATAGATATAAATATTCGCCAAATCCTGCACCAACCACTGGGTCCACAGAAAGCCCGTAGAAAGCCACTGGGCAGCTACCCAATACTTGAGCTGTTTTTCCCGAAGGGGATGATCAATAAAATACTTTTCCGTAAGTCGGGTAATGGCAAGATAGATCACAATAGCAGCCCCGAAAGCAATCAGATAGCCCATGATAGACTTATTGATCATGCCTCCGAGTTTGGCCTTAGTGTCAAAAACACTGGCCATCATCAAATTCAGATCGGATGGAATATCCGTCAGCGAAAAAAGCGTCAAAATCATAAACGTCGTACTCACCGGAATCCCCCAACGGGTAATCAGGAGCAGTACCAGAGGCGGTAGCAGATAGTACCAGCCGAAGGTATCGGGAAAGGTGAATTTGGCCAGGCGGCCATAGGCGATATCGGCGTTGACGTAACCATACACCAATACCGTTGCCAGGATACCTGCTGCAAACAACCAAAGAATATACCATGGAACCCGCTGTTCATTGGACGTCAGGAACGTTCCCAGGGTTTGAATAACATCGTTGCCCACCACCGAGTAAGAAGCCAGTGCAAACCCGACCCACATCACAAGCACAGAAAGATCCATGGTATATTTGTTTTAAGTTGATTTATCGAATGGTGTAAGAAACACCAAAAGTAACCGTCGTTCCTCTTTGGAACCTGCTGTACACATATTCGGTGCCTTCAAACTTGGAAGACAATACAAATTTAGCATCCAGTAGGTTTTGGGCAGAAAGTCGCAAGTTGACATTGCCAATCTTCTTGATCAAATTGAAATCCAACTGATTGATCGCTCTGTCGTACACATCCGGCGTACCTTCCCTTCCGATAAAGTTCATGCGATCGCCCAGTGAATTGAGGGACAGGATAGCATCTACACCGGCATCGGGGTGGGTATAGCTCAAAGAGAAATTGACGATATAAGGCGATTGGCCCTCGTAAGGTCGGTCAGTTGGCTCATTGCCCGTCACATCATCTACATCAATAGAAGAGCCGATCAGCGACACGTTGGTATTGATCTTGAAGTTGCGCAGGAAGTCTGCCACCACGTCGAGGTCTTTTCTGAACTCGAACTCAAGGCCGTACACCTGACCCTGGTCCACGTTGGTAAACTGTAGCTCCGGGTTGGAAGACTTGATGTACTGCAAAGAAATGGGATCATCGAAATTTTTGTAATACGCGCTAAGCGCAAAAACTTCACCTGGGCGCATGAAGTACTCCCAGCGCAGGTCGAGGTTGTCAATCAAGGTTCTCTTCAACTGGGTATTTCCGTTGTAGAAGAACTTTTCGAGGGGGTCGAAAGAAGTAAAGGGTGCAATTTCCCGCATGTTTGGTCGGGCGAGGGTCTTGGAGTAAGAAGCCCGAAGGTTCGTGCGCTCATTGAGGGAATAGATAAAATTGACCGAAGGCAGCAGGTCGGACTCATTGATCTTTCCAATTCGTTGTTCTTCGGGTTTCTGAGTAGCACCGCTTTCCGCCATGAGATCGGTCTGTTCGAAGCGGGCACCTACGATACTCTTCAATTTTTCGGTGATATTGAAAGTAAGCATCCCGTAGAAAGCGGTCACATTGTCGTGTCCCACGTAGCTGTTATCGGGGATTGTTCCATCAATCACGTAATTGCCCAGGGTGTAGCGGGCACCTTCCAAGCCCATGATACCGATGTTGTTATCGGCCATCCAGGCATTCACATCGCCATTCAGTTCGGTAATGGATCGCTCTCCGCGTCCTTTATCGGACACCTGGAAGCGCTCCTCGATGAAATCGCGGTCTTTCAGGGTAACCAAGCTACCGAATTTGAATTTGGTATTGCCCTTACCAATAGGCAGTTCCAGGTCTATCTTTCCGGAAATCTGCTCATCTGCGAGATAGCGGAAAAAGTAGAAGGGGCGTTGGATATTGCTCAGGGGAAGCGTATAAAGCCCTGTAGGCACGTTGAACTGGTTTTCGAAGAAGCGGGTCATGGGTTCATCCTGGCTGGACTCGGTATAACTTCCCTTCCATTCGATTTTCAGGTTGTTGAGTGCAGGAACCACGTGGGTACCGCTCAATTGGTAGTTGTTGATCGTCCTTTCGTTGAAGCTCAAAGAGCGGCCTTCCAGGAAATCGGGGTTGATGATATTGTCGGGGCGTTCGCCAAAAAGCGAGCGCGACAATTTTTCGGTATTGTGGTTGTAGATAAAGTTGAAGTTGATGCTGCTCAAGTTGCTAAACTTGTAGGCCAATCCGAACAACCCGTTGAGGGTTGGATTTTGGGTACTTTGGGTATCCTCAAAATTACCCTGATTGCCCAGGATACCGGAGTTGATATCTTCCAACACCCAGTTTGCTTTTTCGAAGCGATCCAGCATCAGGTAAGACTGTTTGAAAGAAGCAGACATGATCACGCCCAGGGGTCTGCCGAATAGGCTGTATTGGTTGCCAAACGCCATGGAAAGACTGTGGTCCAATGGAGTTTGCATGGTAGTCGGTTCAAACTGACGGTTGAGGCTCCTCACTGCTCCGTCCAGTGCTTGTGCCGCTTCCGCGCCGCCGGGGCGACCGAGGCGAGCAATCACCTCAGAATTGTCATTTAACAGGGGACGAGTTTGATCGTTGATAGTAGCGGGAATAGCTCTTCCGCCGTCATCGTAACCCCAGTAGTCGTTGCTTCCTCCCGCGTGGGTAAGGAAATTGTCAATCAGGTTGTTTTGGGGGTTGTACCCGGCTGAAGCGCTGATTGTGAAAGTAAACTGCTCGGGAAAGCTTTTGGTCTTGATATTGACATTACCCCCGGTGAAGTTACCGGGTTGGTCAGGGGTAAATGTTTTGGAAGTGATGATGTTTTCCAGCAAGCTGGTCGGAATCAAATCCAACTGCGCGGCATTGCGGTAGGGATCGGTAGAAGGAATCACCAGATCGTTGAGCTGGGTGAGGGAATAGCGGTCGCCCAATCCGCGAATATTGATGTATTTTCCTCCCTGAACGGTTGCGCCGGTCACTTTTTTCATGGCGCCTGCCGCATCGCTCACGGCAAATTTGCTCATCTCCTGAGAAGAAATACCATCTTGGATTTTATCGGATTTTCTTTGCAACAACAAAATGGCATTTTCGGAACGCTCAATAGCAGCAGCCGTAACGGTAATCTCGACACCGAGATCTATGGCCTGGTCTGACAACGAAACATCCAGATAAGTCACCTGATTGTCCTGAATAACTACACCCTCTACTCGCTTATCCTGGTATCCGATGTAAGAAATATAGATCGTGTAGGTACCTGCAGGTGCATCAAACTGATACTTCCCATCGAAGTCGGTGGAGGTTCCGGTGCTGGTTCCATCTATCACGACATTCGCACCAATCAGGGTCTCCCCTGTTGACAAGTCGGAAATGGTTCCACTGATTGTTCCCTGGGCAGCTACCTGGAGAATTGCAAACAGCATAAGAAAAGCAGAGAGCAAGGACTTTTTCATTTGTAAGGTATTTGATCTAAATTGTTGGCGTGTATAAAACACAAATGGCCGCCTTATTACACGCAATAAGGCGGCCGTTTAGAATATGTGTTAATTAGTTGTTTTTCAACACGCTAATTTTTTGAGTTACTGTTCCAAAGTCTGTCTGAAGGGCAACGACATACAAACCAGCGTGGAAGTTTTCCGTTACCAGTTGCAGGTTGTGTGCGCCTTGTACAAATTTGCCGTATCGGGTATTGGCTACCATTCTACCGGTAAGGTCAAATACGCTTACGGTGATGTCAGAACTTGCAGGCAATTCGAACGCCAAGGTTGCTACTCCCTGAGTTACCGGGTTGGGGTATGGCACCATTAGGGATACGCCCGATGCGTTGCGCTCAAAGTCTGTGCTGGTGTTGCTCAAGTCTCCCAGGTACCCGTATTTGTCAAGGGCAGTCCAGCCGAACATCCAGTTGTCAAATCCGAAAGCACCCTTGAAGTCAACGACATCAAACCAGCTGTCTGTTGCTGTCGCCAAATCCTGGTGAAGCGGAGAACCTGCAGCAGGAAGCGGGTCAAGTTGTTGATTTGGCACTCTGGAGATACCTCTCAAAGTTGGATCAATGACCTGGTTGCCCTCAGCTACCAATTTCGCTACCACATCCCCAACAACACCACCGTTTTGGTTGTCTGTGATCACTACAAAGTTGTTCGGGTCATTGCCTGCGGCAAAATCCCACCACAAGTTGTTCAAAAACTTCGTGTCTCCGTCGGTCATGTAGCGTGAGTAAGCATCGCTTGTACCGCGGTTGCGGAAGCGAACGCCTGTGCTAAAGCCTGTGAATACAGAGTTCGCATATACTGCTGCTGCATCGTCTTTCATATCCAAACCGATAGACGCTGCGTTGCCGCTTGCTGAACCCGAGCCAATGTACGTCGCATTGTAGATCACAGGGAAGCTCTTTGGCTGCTTGTCTGTGCGCTCTGATCCATCGTGCTCACCCGCACAGTTACCGTTGTCTGTCTCTGAAATATAGAACCAGAACTGACCGCGACCGCCCCAGCTCTCGTCGTAATCGAAACCATCATCGCCGCAGAAGATCGTCGCACCGTATTTCAGGTCAACCGTTCCTCCGAAAAACTCGATACCGTCGTCTTCGTTCGCAAACACCTCGATGTGGTGGATCTGCGTACCGCTACCCACACCACCAAGCGTAAGACCGTTGATCTCATTGTCTGCCTGCAACGCCGCTCCACCGTGGCGGATACTGATGTAGGACAACACCCCTGAATTATCGTCATCCTTATCGCCGCCATACTCAGCACGACCCTCATCGGCAGGAATACCCTCGATGTT
>JANQWK010000023.1 GCA_030729925.1 Saprospiraceae bacterium | reverse complement strand
CAATCGTAATGCGATACACCTGGAAGGCCTGTGCAGGGATCTGCAAGTCTAACCGGTTCTTGTTCACTTCGGCACTCCCGGCTACGGGACTGATATTTCGGGGTTGTTCGAAAGAATTTACGGCCTCGGGATCATTGCCCGACATCGTAAACACTTGTACTGTCCGGGCAGCATTGGCGCCTTTGATCTGTAGGGGTACAGTCTGGGCCTGGCCGGAAGTATTGACCAATTTAATAATTATTTCTGCTTTTGCTGCATCCTTTACTGCGGAGGCGTATAAACCGGCTTGTCCGGTAAGGGGCACCCCATTATTGTCCATACGCAGCAGGTCTGTGCCGGCATGATTGCTGTACATCTGCTGTACGTAGTAGTTGATGGTACCATAAGATCGCAGGTTATCGAACCAAATCAGATCGGGGGTCCATTGCCAGGCCTCGGCATGCGCCATGAGCGGTGCATAGGAAGTCATCACCACGATATCGGCGTTGCGCTCGAGCCCGGTCATAAAAGCGGCCTCTGACAAGGCACAATTCCAATTGTTGCGGTTATCGGGGCTTGCAATGGCCACGCTTTGGGCGGCGTATTCGCCGGCAAAAACCTTGGGACCCTGGCGATCGTAGTTGTCGTAACGGGTAGCATTTTCGCGGAACCACTCGGGTGAGCGATAGTAATGCTCATCTATAATTTCAGCATTCAACTTTGTCAACTCGGCCATGCCGTATTCAAAATGTTCCCCGTCGGGAAAAGGTCCGCTGCCGGAGATCAGCACGATATCGGGATAGCGGCTTTTGATGGCTTTTTCAAAGGCCACATACCGCTTGATATATTCGGGTCCCCATTGTTCGTTTCCGATTCCGAGGTATTTGAGGTTAAAAGGCTTGGGATGTCCCATCTCTGCCCGCAATTTACCCCAAGTCGTTTCCACCGATCCATTGGCAAATTCAATCAGGTCCAGGGCATCTTGAATATAGGGTTCCAGTTCGTCCATCGGTACGAGTTCGCCGGTATTGAACTGACAGGCCATTCCACAGCCCAGGATGGGCATGGGGGCAGCGCCCAGGTCTTCGGCCAACAGAAAATATTCAAAAAAGCCCAATCCAAAACTCTGGTAGTAGTCGGGAGTAGGCCGGTGGGCAAACTCGGTGTTCCAGCGGTTGACCAAACTGGTGCGATCTCCGATCGGACCCACCGTTTTTTTCCACTGGTACCGGCGATCCAGCGTCCTTCCTTCTACAATGCAGCCTCCGGGAAAGCGCAGGAATCCGGGTTTGAGGTCGTACAGGAGTTGCACCAAATCCTTGCGCAGCCCCTTTTTTCTGCCCATCCAGGTATCCTGGGGAAACAAAGAGATCATGTCCAGGTCTATGACACCGGTTCCGGAAAACGTAATCCGCAGCCGAGCTTTTTCATCCGTGGCCGTTGCCCGGATCACGCCTTCATACACCTGCCAGTCGCTTCCGGCAACCGGGATGCGGGTTTCGCCCAACACCTGGTCCTGTTGGCCCACCAGCGCCACATGGACGGCAGTGATATTGCCCTCCTGTAAGGCCGCTTCAAAACTCAGGTCATAAGCAGCGTTTTGTTGAATTCCCATGCCCCGGAACCCCTCGTTGAGCAACTGGTAACCCGACGCTTCGTTGACCTGTACGCGGAGGGCATTTCGATCGGCAGGATCACTGGTAGATTGAATAACCGTCCCCATACCCGAACCGAGGTTGAGCGAGTGTCTGTCGCTGTTGGGCTGCAACCAGCCCGTCATGGGCAGGGTAAACTCAAAACTCCGGTTTTTGACCAGTTCTGCATACAGACCTCCGTCCGCAGCAAAGTTGATGTCTTCAAAAAAGATCCCATACATGGTGGGCTGAATCTTGGCCACCGACCGAGAAGCGTCCACTACGAGGGTCTGCGCCGAAACGCTGGTTGCGCCCAGTACCAGGGCAGCACTTTGGAGGTAATTTTTAAGGATTGGATGCATTGGATTGACTTTTGTTGTTAGAAAGAGATGTCCGGTTTAGCCAGACTTTCATTTTTCCGATACCCCGGTTGGACCAGGCGTAGTAGGGAATGGCTGTCAGTTGCCCATCGGACAGGGTATGTATGCCACCCAGTAATTGAGGTGCTTCCTGTACGGAAAAAGCCCGCTCCGGATGGATATTCAGTTGGTCGAAGTTGTCCGGATGATCCGCTTCTTCTACCGCATAGACCAAAGGTCCTCGTTCCATAGCGAGCAGCTGTTGGTTGGTCTCGACTACGGGATTGGTCGCTACGATACGAACCGGCATCGGGATTTCCAGCTCCAGGATGTCTCCGGGTGCCCATTGGCGCGCGAGTACGAGATAGCCATCCGATAGTTCATTTCCCATGGGCTGACCGTTCAGCCGCAGGGCCCATTTCGACTCAGGAGTAGGCAAATAATGATACAATCCGCCCGGTGCCGGTTCGTTACGCGCCCAGGAAGGGATGCGCAGCTTCAGCGCAAAAAATTGAGGCGCAAGTGGATTCACTACAAGTCGGATCTTGCCGTCCCAGGGGTAATTGGTTTCCTGCGTTACCCGAACCTGTTTTCCCGACAGGGAGATATCTGCGGTATTGGCGGCATAGAGATTGACATACAGGGTATCTTCCCGGGTGCTGTACAACAATCCCGGCAGCGCGGGAAGGAAGCGGATGAGGTTGGTCGGACAGCAGGAACAATCGAACCAGTTTTGGCGCGAACAGGCACCTCGGTTAAAAGGATATACGCCGTCGGATTCCAGCGCATTGGGGTAAAAAAATTGGGTTCCGTCCAGTGACAGGCCGGATAGCAGGCCGTTGTACAAGGTTCTCTCCAGCACATCCAGGTACTGCACGGCTCCGGTTTTGCTGTGCAGCCTGTGGTTCCAGTAAACGCTCCCGATCGCCGCACAGGTTTCGTTGTAGGCGGTCAGATTGGGCAACTCATAATCGTCCCCAAAAGCCTCACCATCGTGTCGGGAGCCAATTCCTCCTGTAAGGTACATCTTGCGGCTGACCATATTTTGCCACAAGGCATCCACTGCTTCCCCGTAGCCCTTATCTTGCTCCAGCACAGCAATATCAGTCATAGCGGCATACATGTACATGGCCCTCACAGCGTGTCCGACGACCTCTTTCTGCGCTGTCACCGGCAAATGATCCTGAGAATACGGTCCGTACAGCTCGTGATGAGCCGTATTGCCCCTGTTGTCGAGAAAATATCGCGCCAGGCTCAGGTACTCGGGCTTCCGGGTAAGCTGGTACAATTTGATCAGTCCGCTTTCCACGATCTGATGACCCGGTACCGCTTCCAACTTCCCGGCACCGAAAGTAGCCACCAGCAAATCTGCGTTCTTCAGGGCAATATCCAAAAAGTTGCGCTTGCCGGTAGCCTTAAAATGGGTATAAGCTGCTTCGTATAAGTGGCCTGCATTGTACAATTCATGACTTGCGCCAAGGGATTCCCAGCGGACGCCGTTTTTGACCTCCACCCAAGGCGCTGGAGGTTTGGCCGGATTGATCGTCCGCCAGGTCGTCAGGTATCCGTCCGGCTCCTGACCAACAGCAATGATTGCGATCAGAGTATCCAGCAGGCGATCCAGTTCGGGATCCGGTGCGCTGATCAGGGAATTGGAAGCCCCTTCGATGATTTTATAGACATCGGTGTCGTCAAAAGGCATGGCGCCACGAGTCTCGCCGGGCATTTGTCCGCCCGCAATCAGGAAATTGTCCATACGGCCTTCTTCCGAACATTTTGCCAGGGCATAGGCGATGGTCTTTTCCTGAACCATCTCAATCACCGGCAGCCAGAAATTGTCGGTCAGACTCACCTTCCGGATGTCAACGGGCTCCAGGGGATAGCCCAGGTCGAGTTCGCCGACTTCCGCCTGGGGAGCAGCACAGGATCCCAATGCCCAGCACCCCATCAGCACCCACAAAAGTTGAGAGAAATGTTTTTTCATAGTGGGTGGATTTAGTCTAAGGGGGCTACTAAAGGCCAGCCATCCGAAGTCCAGCGAATTTCTCGGGTAATGAGTTTGGATCTGCCCTCGTCGGCGGCCTCATAGGCGTGTAAAAACAGGTAGTCCTTGCCTTCAAAATGATATACGCTGCAATGGCCGGCACCATACCAGTTGTCGTTGCCCCGGATTACCCCGCTACCGCCCCCGTTAAACAAATTGACGCCTTCCTTGTCGAAATAAGGGCCTGCTACATCGCGCGAGCGACCTACCACTACCTGGTAGGTACTTTCCTTGCCCCGGCAGCACAAATCCCAGGAAATGAACAGGTAATACCAACCGTCTTTCCTGAAAATAAAGGGGGCTTCGAGTGCTGCATCCCCGGGATTTTGATCGGCCAACCGAAAGCTCCGCTCCCGCCGGGCGAGGGTGTGCCACTCCTGAGGGACAGCAATTTGGGTAAGGGAGGGATCCAGTTTGACGAGTTTCAGGCCTTCCCAAAAAGAACCAAAAGACATCCAGGCTGCACCTGCATCGTCGAATATGATATTGGGGTCAATGGCATTCCACAAATCGCGGTTGGGATGAGACTGAATCACGATGCCATGATCGGTCCACGCGTAGTTGCTGTTGGCCGGATCAAGGGTTTTGTTGGTGGCCACCCCAATCGCAGAAGTGTTTTTGGCGAAAGCCGAAACCGAATAATACAGATAGTACAAGCCATTGTGGAAAACAATATCGGGTGCCCAGATGTGGTTCCCGAAATCGGGGACTACCGCATCTGTCCAAGCGGGTTTTTCCGGAAAAACAGGTGCCGAGCGGGTCCAGTTTTGAAGGTCGGTCGAAACAAAATGCCCGATTCCCCTTCCTGTACAATACAAATGGTACGTATCGCCTTCCTTGATGACAACCGGGTCGTGCACCGGGATTTTGTCCGATTGTGCCCCAAGTTGCCCTACGTGCAGCAGGCAAAAAACTAACGCAATTTTATGCAGGTAAATTAATTTCATCATTTATTGTTTTTGAATGCCTTCAGAAGTCATGACTACTCTTTTCAAGGTGCTGTCGGGATGGTAATTGAGGTAATCTATACACACCGAACGCCGATAGCTGCCCCCGAAAGGCTGTAGCCCCCCGGTGTGGTAAATGAAGTAAGATTTGCCCCGGTATTCGATGATGGCCTGGTGGTTGGTATTGCTGTTGCCGGCCAGTTCGTTGAGAATGCCCTTGTATGCCCAGGGGCCATGTATGCTCCGCGACATTGCATAAGCTGTTTTTTCGGGAAACTGATACGCGTACGACAGGTAATACCAGTCTCCACGCTTATGGATCCAGGGTGCTTCGGTAAAGTGCGGCAACCCTTCGATGACCTGGATGGCCCCATCGAGTTCGATCATATTGGGCTTGAGCCGTGCATAATAAGCTTTGGTATTGCCCCAAAAAAGGTAGGCCTGACCGTCGTCGTCCACAAAAACCGAAGGATCTATGTCGTCCCAGAAAATGTCGGTGGCAGTCGTTTGATCATTCGTAACCAAGGCTTGGCCGATGGCATCGCGAAAAGGGCCGGTGGGATGGTCAGCCACGGCTACTCCGATTGCTTTTCCGGGTATGGTGGCGTGTTCGACCGACACATACCAATAGAATTTACCGTCCCGCTCAATGGCCTGTGAAGCCCAGGCGTCTCCTTTGGCCCAAGCAAAATCGGCGATGCGCAGCGGCACCGGGTGTTCCTGCCAGTCCACCATGTTGGTGGACGAAAACACCAGCCATTCGTTCATCTGGTAGAACCTGCCCTCCACTGCTGCTTCGTCGTGACCGGTGTAGAGAAATACGGTATCGTTGTACACCAAAGCGGCAGGATCTGCGGTAAATTTATCTTTGATGACCGGATTGTTGAAGGCCGGTTCTGTAGGAGCAGCCACCGGAGCCTGTGGTGTGGGTACCTCAGCGGTACAACACCACAGACAACTGCTTATCCCGACAAGGAGCAAGGATCGGATCATGGTTGGAAGTTTTGACCAGTTCATGTTTAGTTGCTGCCTTTTAGGACCAATACTGAAAATGGTGGTAAACTCAGGGTTACTTTCCCTTGATTAAAGGTTATATCCCGATAGGGAGCTACCACGACGGTCTCAGATGCCTCGAAGGTATTATGCGCCTGCAGGCTTTCAGCCGCCAAAATTTCGCCGCTCATGCGGGTAAGTCCATAGGCCGAAAGGTCAATTTCGACCTTATGGGCGAGTTGGCTGTCAATGTTGACCAGAGAAACATGCACCTCGCCGGCAGCATTGCGGGAGGCGGAAACAGACACAGCCGGAAGCACCTGGTTGTCGTAAATGTACTGGGGCGACACAAAAGCTGTAGGGATCAGGGTAGCGTCGTGGTGCACGGTGTACATTTTCATGACGTGGTAAGTGGGGGTCAGCAGCATTTTTTCTTCATCGGTGAGCACTACCGCCTGTAACACATTGACCGCCTGTGCCAGATTGGCCATTTTTACCCGGTCTGCATGGTTGTTGAAAATATTGAGGGTTACCCCGGCAATCATGGCATCGCGCATGGTATTTTGCTGGAACAAAAATCCCGGATTGGTGCCCGGTTCTACGTCGTACCAGCCTCCCCACTCGTCCACAAACAAAGCCACGCGCTTTCCCGGATCGTATTTGTCCATGATGGCTACGTGGCGGGTCACCAGTTCTTCCATCTGAAGCGCCCGCTGCATGGTGGTGAAGTATTGCTTTTCGGAAAATCCGGTCGCAGGGCCTTTATCCTCCCAGTCAATCACCGAATAGTGGTGCAGCGCAATGGCTTCGATCAGGTTTTTGGGGATATTTTTCATCAGCACTTCCGTCCAGTTGTAATCGCTGCTGCTGGCTCCGGAGGCGATGCGCACCAGTCCGTCCGAGTTGCGCCAGTCGGTCGTGAAGGTGGCAAACCTGCGGTACACATCCGAGTAGTACTCCGGAGTCATATTGCCGCCGCAGCCCCAGGCTTCGTTGCCAATTCCCCAGAATTTGACCTTCCAGGGTTCCTTCCGACCGTTTTTTTCCCGAAGTTCCGGCATGGGACTGGAGCCCGCCGGGTGATTGGTATATTTGATCCAATCCGCCATTTCCTGAGGGGTTCCGCTGCCTACGTTGGCCGACAGATAGGGTTCGGTGCCGAGGAGTTCGCACATGTTCAGGAATTCGTGGGTGCCGAAGCTATTGTCTTCCCGAACGTTGCCCCACCAGATATTGAGGATCGAGGGTCGCTCCGACTTGGGTCCGATGCCGTCTTTCCAGTGGTAAGTGTCGGCAAAACAGCCGCCCGGCCAGCGGAGATTCGGAATTTTCAACGCCCTGAGCGCCTCAACGACATCCATGCGCACCCCGGCCGTATTGGGAATCTTGCTGTCCTCTCCCACATAAAATCCGCCATAAATACACCGACCCAGGTGTTCGGCAAAATGACCGTAAATGTGTCGGCTGATCTCCGGAGCTTGTTCGGAAGGTAAAGCCGTGATGGTCGTTGTCTGAGCGAAGCTCGTCCCGGCTGACCACAGCACCAGGATGATCCACAGCAATGTTGGTTTTTTCATGGTTGTTGTTTTTTCTCAATGGTTATGTTCCAGCTTCCCGGACGAGCAGTTTTCCCGCCCGAGCAGTTTTTCCTTGCCAAATTTGTACAGCGTATATGCCCGGAGGAAGGCCCACATTTATCTCGTAGGCGACTTCGGTACCGCTGGCGCTAAAAAAATGGGTATGCAAAAGTCGCCCCAGGGTGTCGTAGAGGCGAATTTGTACCTCCCCCTCATATCCGGGCAGGGCTGCCAGATGCAGTTTTTCTCCCGATACCATGGGGTTGGGATACAAAAAAGCCGATGCAATGGGTATCGCTTCGGGGGTCGGCGCCAGGGATACCTTTACAGGATTGGCGTAAGCCGAAGCTACCCGCTCCTTGAAGGCACGCAGGCGAAAAAACCAGGTGCCGGTTTCTAAAGGAGACTCCATAGTATAGCTTTCGGTGTCTGCCGTTAGTTGAAGTACCTCTACTCGTTCAAATAGCGAATCCCGGCCGTATTCGAGTTCAAATCCGGTCTCGTTATCGGATTTATCCTGCCAGCCAAGCCAAATCTTGTTGCCTTTGTGTTCCAGGGTCAATGCCTCGGGTGCACGTACCCAGTCGTACCAAAGGGTGTGCTCTTGATTAATCGCCAAATCACTATACACCGAAACGGTTCCGTTGGGCCAGCGAACAGCTGCTTCCTTGATGGTGGTTCTTGCGCCTATGCCAAAAAAAGCCAGGGCGGGTTCTTGTCCGTAAAAACTATTGCCTGCACTGATCAGGCGACTCGAAACGTAATCTTCTGCTTTCAGGGTGACGGTTGCCCCCAGTGGAAACTGTCCCGGAAGGGGCATGCGGGGCTTGATGACAACATAATTGGCTGTGCCGGCTTCCTGACGAAGGGTGTTTTCATAAATCAGCATGGGGAGACCCGGATTGCGGCCTTTGAGGGTCTGGAGGATGTCCAGGTCCCCATCGCCCTCCAGGTCGAAAGCCAAGAGGGTGGTGCCATTGAAAGGGTCATTGAATCGGGCTGCAAAAGAGATGTCGGCAAATCCGCCCCTGGTATTGAGCCAGACCCTCGAGCGGTCAAGGGGCCAGCGCGGGTCTTCCCACCCATTGGTCGTCAGTAAATCTACCAGGCCATCGTTGTTGAGGTCCGCCCAGGTCGTGCCCCAGTCCCATCCGCTCTGCGCCACTCCCCTTCCCGACGCCGTTTCGACAAACTCCACCCTGCCGTCGCGGAACTGCTGTTCGAACAGCACATTGTATTGCGGCGTCCCTTGATAATTCCTTGTGATGTTGGTCAGGTACAGGTCGAGATCCCCGTCGTTGTCCATATCGGCAATGGTCATACCCATTTCATTGAAGGCATGATCGATGCCATACAGCCCCGCCCGCTCTGCGAAAGTACCATCTCCCAGGTTGATCCACAGTTTGTTGGGAGCAAAGTCTATATTGCAGTAGATGTCCAGTTTACCGTCCTGGTTGACATCCAGCATCATGGCCTGCCAGGGAGTAGGCTCCTCCAGTTCCAGACCGGCACCGTGGGTCCTGTCCTCTAATCCCCCATGGCCATTCTTGATCAGCCAGTTGATACCACCTCCCCATACACTGAGCAACACATCCGGATAGGCATCGCCGTTGAGGTCGCCTGCACTGAGTCCGCCTACGGCAAAAAAGGGCAGGTTGTCAAACGCGTCATCCAATACAAGCCCCGCTTCCAAGGTAGTCTCCTCAAAGGCATGAGCAGATGTTTGCCGGTACAAGGATAAGCGGATCGGATCGGTGCAACTCCAACCCGGACAAGATTCAGCAGCCAGCAGTAAATCGAGCAGACCATCGCCGTTGTAATCTATCCACAGCGCCGCACGCACAGCCCCCTTGTCCGCAATACCCGAGACTTCCGCCACATCCCTGAAATACCCCCTGCCGTCGTTTTGGTACAGGCGGGAAAACATTCCCCTGTCGGTAGCCAAGAAAATATCCAGATCGCCATCGTTGTCGTAATCCTCCACAGCAGCACCCTGACCGTAATCTCGGGTAAAGGTCTCCACAGGCAATATCCCCCGCTCACCCGCCAAACGGTTGAAAGGCGAGATCTGAGCCTGGAGCACTGGCAGACTAACTAACAGTAGGATGGTGTACAAGGACAACTTCATGGTATCGCGATTATTCGATTTTTTTACCCCAAACAGCCATTCCCTCCGCATCCATCCCCGTGAGCAAGAGGGTACTTTCCTTGGCCTGTTCCCAATCCCTGCCCCGCTCTACCCTCAGTTTCCAGGAGTCAGAACCGACTTCGAGGGTCAGCCAAGGGCTTTCATACGACCAACTGCCACTTAATGCGCCACTTACCCCTCCGTCGGCCGTCAACGCAACCACCACAGCATCGGAAAACCCAGGAAGGCGTTGTTCATTGGCATAGCCGGGCACTACCTCATAGTCAAAGGGGATGATTTCCCAATTACCCGCAATCTCAGCCAAGCCTACTTCCGCTTCTTCCTCCCCTGCATAGCGCTGGCTGCTTACCAGAGGCCAACCGTCCGGCGTCCAAAACAACTGGCGCACATGCATGACCATAGAAAAAGGACTCACAGCCGGACGACCCTGGTGGCCGATGTAAAACCGTCCCGATTTTTCAAATACCCCGGGATGCGATACGCCCTGCCAGCCCCCATGTCCTTTAAAGCGGTAAGGAGCCAGGATCATCGGCATGTCATCGCGATCTTCGTTGAGGTTGTTGCCCTGCAGATCATAAAAGGGGCCCACCGGACTATCCGATCGTCCTACCCGGACATTGTATTTGGTCTCCAGCCAGTCGTACGACAAAAAGAGGTAATATTGATTAAATTCAGGATGGTACAGGATTTCAGGCCCCTCGAGGTTGCCATTGATCCCGTTCCCGGTGAATCCCCGCTGGGCTACCCGTATGCCTTTGTCTTCGTTACGCATGGCAAGACCCGTCTCCGGGTTTAATTCCAGCCGGTATATCCCATCCCAGGCAGACCCATAATACATCCAGTGGTTGCCATTTTTGTCTATGATTACCGTGGGATCAATCGCATTGGTCTGACGGGTATTGTTGTTGAGAGAGGTCACCACAAGTCCGCGCTCCCGAAAAGGACCTTTGGGACTGGAAGCTGTAGCCAAACCAATGGCACTCAGCCGGGGTTGTGGAGAGGAATGGGAGTAATACAGGCGGTATTCTGCTCCTACTTTAATGACATAAGGTGCCCACAGACCGTCAAAAGGTTCGCCGCCCCTGCCCCGGATAAAGCTGGAAGACTGGGAAGGCAAACCGGGAAGTGCCCAGCCGACAAACTCCCACTCGACCAAGTTCAAGCTCCGCCGAATCTGAATTCCCGGCCTGATGGCATGGCCATAAGCAACATCGGTATTGTAGGCATACACAAATTTGTCGTCCACCAAGTAAGCAGGATCGTGTACGTTGTAATGCGCCCAGGAAGCCGTAAGATCCGGCGAGGCCAAGTGGCCATAAGTATCGCTGAATGCCGAAAAGTCAATCGGCCCCTCGTCCAAAGTCGTTTTGTCTTCGGTTTCGGTCACGGTTCCCGGCTGTTCGGGATTGTCCACTTTCGGGGGAGCGGGTACGTCTTTGGTGCAGGCTGTTCCCCAAAGGAACGCCGTACCTAATATCCAGATTTTCAAATTAGTAGTTGGGGTCATTGTCCAAAAGTTTTAAATGTCTGGTCTGCTCCCCGGCAGCATTCAGCCATTCGACCGATACTGCCTTCGGAGGCACTTGAAAATACCGGGATTGCTGGGACAGGTACCCGCTTCCTCGGAAATACTCGATTTTTTGAATTCCGCCTTCGGCAAAATGGATCCGTGCGGAACTTTCACCTGCTTCAAAGCGGTATAGTTTTTTCGGCAGCGCCGGAGCCAGGGTAAAAGCATCCAGCAATCCCTGGTTTTTTGCGAGCAGCAAGAGCCACTGATCTTCCCCCAGCGCCAATTTGACCATGGCGCGCATATCGCCCATGGTGCCCAAACCGGATTGTTCCGGGAGCAAGGGTCGGAAGGTAAAATTGCCTTGGTTCAGGAGTACCCATCCGCGCGAGGCTGCCTGTATGCCCTGCACCACCTCTGTATTGTATTCGTTACCGCTCAGGATCAGGTCTGTCCAACCGTCGCCATTAACATCTTCTGTCACACATCCTTTGACCGGAGCCGTCTGCACCATGCGGGGCAGTGGATGGATCTTGAAGGTTTCCCCACCCAGGTTTTCCAGTACTGCTGTCTGAGTCAGTTCAGCCTTTAGGGTGGCGGTATTTTTTGCGCCAAGCGCGTCTAACACAGCATCGGTGGTAGCCCGTGCATATTGATCGTATTTGAGAAAGTGCTTTCGAATCTGCGGTAATTGTCTTGCCAGCACGTCCAGAGCCGCCAGCGGGTAGTATCCCGAGGCTTCTCGAATAGAAAAGATCGGATCAACCGAACCGTTGCTGTCAAAATCGCCGTAATGCAGGTACAGCGGATCCGCTGCACTGGCCTCAAACCAGGTGTTGTCCCCGATATTGCCCAAGAGGTAATCCGTGTCCCCGTCGTTATCGAGGTCGGCAGGGGTAATGCTGTTCCAAAAGCCGGCAGTTTGGGAGAGACCGGCTTCCTCGCTGATCTCTATCAACCGGGTTCCCGTGTTGCGGAACAAGCGAACCGGCATCAGTTCTCCCGCCAGCATCAAATCCGGTCGCTGGTCGTTGTTGACATCCGTCCACACGGCACTGGTCACCATCCCGGGAGCCAACAAACCGGGACACCATTGTGCCGTCACCTCCTCAAAACTACCCCCACCGGTATTTCGGAGCAGGTAGCTGGCAGGCGATTCCGGGAACCTTCCCGGACTTACCCGACCTCCCACGAAAATATCCAAATAACCATCTCCGTCCATGTCCGCTACAGCCACGGCAGCGGTACTCGTCAGCATGCGGGGAAGAATGCTCGTATCGGGGACCAATTCCCCCCGACCGGTATTCACCAGGATCCGGTCCTGATAAGCAGGATGTCCGGCGTAGCGCTCCGAACCGCCACTCGCTATGTACAAATCCTCATCCCCATCATTATCCATATCGAACCACACCATGCCGGTGTCTTCGTACAAAGCAGAAGGAAGCGCTCGAACTTCAAAACTCCCCTCAGCACCTTGCACAAACAACTGCGCATCAGCTCCGTAGGATCCACCTATCACCACATCATCGCGCCCGTCGCCGTTGGCATCCCCCACGGCCATACCCGGCCCCTGAGCCGTAAATCCGTGCAGCAGCAGCGGCTGTATGTTGAAATCGTTGCCCGGAACCCCTTCGCGATGGGTGTAATTCAGTACCGCTGATTGCTGCAACAGCGCTTCCGGCTGGGGAGCAGGCCGTGCTGTTTCGCGGGCATCAGTGTGATGCAAGGCCAGCAGGGTATCTATGGGAAGCGCATAGCGGACAGATTTTTTGCCGTCAGGCCAATGCACCACCAGACTGTCTATCCTTTGCAGGGTGCCCACCCCAAAATGAACTACCTCCGATACAGTACTTTGAAATCCCCTGATGGGTTGCTGGGTGCGCGTTTGTTGGCCACCGGGACCCCAGAGCGAAATCGTTGTCCCTATCCCGGAGGCATTGCCGGGAGACCCCAGCAGGCGTACCTGCAAGTAATGTGAACCTGCAGGCTGTTGATCAACCTGTAGGTTTTGCAGCACAAAAGCCGGAGCGTTGATGTTGCTTACCACGAGATCCAAATCGCCATCCAGATCCAGGTCTGCATACGCCGCCCCATTGGAAAGTGAGGCTCCAATGCGATTGTTTAGCGTTTCCTGTCGGGAAAACGTCCAATCGCCCCGGTTTACAAACCAGTCGTTCGGCACCGCAATCGCAGGTAAATCGTCCACTCCCGACAGCAGCGCCTCGCGGACAGCTTCCGGGCTTGTAAAAGGTCGCATGGCCGACTCTCGGTAATTGACATAATCTAAATCTGTAATATTTTTGCCGTAGCCATTGGTGATGTACATATCCTGTAGCCCGTCGTTGTTAAAATCGGCGATCAACGGCGCCCAGCTCCAGTCGCTGCGATCCAGGCCGGCCAGTTGCGCCAGCTCGCTGAACTGCCCCTGCCCCAGGCCCGCGTGCAACATGTTTCGCATGTACTGATACCCGTAACCGTAGCCAAGTGCCAGTTGGAATTTATCGTACTGACTCGGTCCAAACATCGTTTTCCGGCGATAGTGGTCTGCCGGCAGCATATCTACCGTCAAGAGGTCCATCCAGCCGTCATTATTGAGGTCCCCCACATCGCTGCCCATCGAAAAATGGCTGGTATGCGAAAAAAAGCGCCCCGAAGCCTCTTCGAAGGTACCGTCGCGGCGGTTGAGATAAAGCAAATCCTTCGACAAATAGTCGTTGGACACATAAATATCCGGCCAGGTATCGGCATTCACATCCAGCATGGCCACCCCCAAGCCAAAACCCTCGTACAATATCCCCGCCTCCCGGGAAATGTCTGTAAATACCGGATGTCTCCGCGCCGGGTCGTAGTCGTTGCGGTATAATTTGTCGGAGTTCCGAGCTGAACCATCGCGCAGCATCGGCCTGATGGTTACGGCCGACTTCTCGAAACCGCCCCCATTTAACAGGTACATATCCAGGTCGCCATCCTTGTCGAAGTCCAGAAAAATAGCCTGATTGGACTCGGAAGGATCATCCAGGCCATAAGCCGCAGCAGCCTCGACAAAGGTCAGATCACCCTGATTGATATACAGCAGGTTGGGATAACTGCTTGTTTTTCCGGGTCCACCGGTGCAAATATAGATATCATCCAGGCCATCCTGGTTGATATCTACAATGGCTACCCCTGTGCACCACCTACCCGCAGTAACAATACCCGATGACGCTGTAATATCTTCAAAAGTAAGTTTGCCCTTGTTGTGAAACAGCCGACTGGCTACCTGGTTACCGGTAAAAAACAGATCCGGCAGACCGTCATCATCGAAATCCCCGATGCCCACGCCTCCTCCATTGTACAGGTACTCGTAATCCAGCAGGTTAAACACCGAGTCCGTTTGGATGGTGTTTATAAAATTTACCCCGCTAAGCTCCGGGGCAACGGACACAAATGCCAGTTCCGTTCCGGCTTCGGAAGCACAGGCACAACAAACTGCCAACCCAAGATATCCTATAAAGCGTCGAAACATCATACTTGTTGCTTTCAAAAATCAAATAAGGAGGGTATGCAGGTATGTCACATACCATCATACCCTCCCTACAAAAAGCTCAAACGCTAACAAAATCAATTCCTAGTTTGCCGAATTCCCCACCAGGTTGACGTTTCTGTCTAGTTCCGACTGTGGAATCGGTATAAATTCTTTGCCTGCGGCAAAAGTGTTAAACTCAAAATCATGGGCTTTCAGGGTAGCCAGTTTGCCTGCATCGCCCAAGTAGCCCCAACGCTTGATATCGTACCAGCGCTTGCCTTCGATCGCCAGCTCCATGATGCGCTCGTGCTCGAGTTGTGTCATAAACTGACCCAGCGAGTACCCTGCAAATTCTGCCTCGCGATCCGGCAGGTTGGCCCGGTCGCGCACGATTTGCACCATTTTTGCAGCCTCTGCGATGTTGCCTGTATTCGCGAGACACTCGGCATACATCAACAACACGTCGGCATAACGGATAATGTGGTAGTTGTAGCCCGAAGTAAAAGCATCAGCTCCATCCACCGCATTGGTGTATTTTTTGATAAAAAAGTCCCCTTCTCTAAAGCCACGGGCAAACCAATCCACCCCATAAGCCGTCGTGTAACCCTCTGAAGGCTCATAAGACAAAAGTGTAGCATGGTAGCGCGGATCCAATTTGCCGTCAACGGTGCGCTCTTTTCGCATTTCCTCATACAGGAAGCGGGTAGGGTAAAAGTCGAAGAAATCGCCTACCGAGTAAGTGGGTGTCAAAGCCAAAAACTGGCGCCAGTTGACCGAGGGATCACCGCCCCAGTTGAAATCGGAGTTGGCACTTGTGGTAAACTCAGCCCAAAAAATCCGTCCGGGATTGGCTTTTTCGACCGCCGGATCCTGAGAAAACAAATCCGCGTATCGAGCCGCAAGGGAATACTGTCCGGATGTCACCACATCTCTGAAATGAGGTAGCGCTTCGCTGTAGTTGCCTTCATACAGATATACGGTACCGAGCAAAGACTGTGCAGCACCCTTGGTCGCACGTCCCTGCTGCCCCTTATCCGGTCCGGAGACATCACTGTAGTTCAACGGAAGGCGAGAAATGGCATTGCCCAGGTCTTCTTTGATCTGATCATATACCATCTGCTGGGTCACATCCGCATTGCTGGGATAAAAAGACTCCGAACCCTTGGGCGTTTCCAGGATCAAAGGAGCTTTATCCAGTACATTGGTCAGGTTAAAATACGCCAAGGCGCGCAAAAAATAAGCCTGGCCAAGCAGTCGTTCCTGCAAATCCGTGCTCAACCCCTCTATCTGAGGAATGTTTTCGAGTACCTGGTTGGCACGGGAAACCATAATGTAATGTCCCGCCC
>JANQWK010000022.1 GCA_030729925.1 Saprospiraceae bacterium | reverse complement strand
CCTTATCGCCGCCATACTCAGCACGACCCTCATCGGCAGGAATACCCTCGATGTTGTCGAAACCGCCGTCTTCGCCCACAGTTGCATTACCCAAGAGGATCAAACCACCCCAAAGACCCTTATCCTGTGCACCCAAGTCGGTTGGATCGTTTACATCATCCAGCTCCGCTGTGAAAATGATCGGCTGATCTGCCGTACCACAGGCGTTGATCGTCGCTCCTTTCGTGATGATCAGGGCTGAGGCATTGTCAGATGCATTCGTTGGCTGATTTTTACCCTTGATCACGGTACCTGGTTGGATCGTCAAAGATCCGCCTTCTTCCAAGAACACATAGCCGTCAAGGATCCACTCTTTATCGTTCGTAAACGTGTAAGTACCACCTGCTACCAGGTCTTCATCTCTTACAAACTCTACTGTCGGGTTGAACAAATCTCCGAAATAACCCAACTCGTCCGTTGCTGTCCAGCTCAACATCCAGTTGTTCTTTGCATCGAACGCACCGCGGTACGTCACTGCATCAAACCACTCGTCTGTTGCCGCTACTGCGTTGCTGTATGCCGGTGAACCGGAATTTGGACGGGGATCCAACTGTTGGTTTGGCGTTCTGGAGATACCTGACAACTGTGGGTTCACCACCTGGTTGCCCTCAGCTACCAATTTCGCTACCACATCCCCAACAACACCACCGTTTTGGTTGTCTGTGATCACTACAAAGTTGTTCGGGTCATTGCCTGCGGCAAAATCCCACCACAAGTTGTTCAAAAACTTCGTGTCTCCGTCGGTCATGTAGCGTGAGTAAGCATCGCTTGTACCGCGGTTGCGGAAGCGAACGCCTGTGCTAAAGCCTGTGAATACAGAGTTCGCATATACTGCTGCTGCATCGTCTTTCATATCCAAACCGATAGACGCTGCGTTGCCGCTTGCTGAACCCGAGCCAATGTACGTCGCATTGTAGATCACAGGGAAGCTCTTTGGCTGCTTGTCTGTGCGCTCTGATCCATCGTGCTCACCCGCACAGTTACCGTTGTCTGTCTCTGAAATATAGAACCAGAACTGACCGCGACCGCCCCAGCTCTCGTCGTAATCGAAACCATCATCGCCGCAGAAGATCGTCGCACCGTATTTCAGGTCAACCGTTCCTCCGAAAAACTCGATACCGTCGTCTTCGTTCGCAAACACCTCGATGTGGTGGATCTGCGTACCGCTACCCACACCACCAAGCGTAAGACCGTTGATCTCATTGTCTGCCTGCAACGCCGCTCCACCGTGGCGGATACTGATGTAGGACAACACCCCTGAATTATCGTCATCCTTATCGCCGCCATACTCAGCACGACCCTCATCGGCAGGAATACCCTCGATGTTATCGAAACCGCCGTCTTCGCCTACAGTTGCATTACCCAAGAGGATCAAACCACCCCAAAGGCCTTTATCCAAGGCACCCAAGTCTGTTGGATCGTTTACATCATCCAGCTCCGCTGTAAAAATAATCGGCTCCTCCGCCGTACCGCGCGCATTGATCATGGCTCCTTTGGTAATGATCAGCGCTGACGCATTATCAGAAGCATTGGTAGGCTTATTGATCCCTTTGACCACCGTACCACGCTCTATATTCAGAATACCGCCTGTCTCGAGGAACACATACCCATCGAGCAGGTAAACCGTATCCTGTGACCACAAGTAGCTACCTGTGCCCAGGTCGGCATCTGTGACCACGCGGGTCGGTTTGTTCTGACCATAAACCGCTGCCGTCAGCAGCAGGCCAAGCATAAAAGAAAAGTAGAATTTTCCGTACATAATTGATTTTTTTGAATTATGACAATGCAAGATTACAAGTGAAATATTAACTCATTGTTAACTGAAAATTAATTCAGTCAACTTGAAGTCATTTAGTCCTGAAAAACAATAATTTACACTCAAAGCGCCGCACAATCCATGATTCTCCAATAGGCATCAACAGCCACAAAAACAGCAAGTAGTGTAGCCGTAGCGCTAAAAAATATATGGATAAACAGGTCTAGTGTAAAATTTTGGTAAACTGTCCCTAGCAGGATATTGCCCAGACAAAGCAGCGAAAGCACCTGCACCATTGTCCACAAGTAGCCGGCTTTTTTGGCGTCCAGCCGGATGATGCGCTTTTGCCCCATGCTTTCCAGGAACAGGACGTTTATGTTTAGGCAGATGATCATCACGAAATTTCCGGCAAAGAGGTTGCCTGTAGAGATTTGAGTGGTCTGAAGCCAAACATCCAGCAGCAGGTAGCTTCCAACCAAAAAGGCTGCCCAGCCCAAAACAAGTCTAATCAGCAAGAGGGAGTGCTGTTTTTTCCCGGAGGGAATGACATCGTTCGAGCCATTGAGTGGCATCAGGATAAAAAGCAACTGAAGCGTAGCGCATGCATAGAGACCGGTAAACCCTGTGTGTAAAGCGAAGGCGATCAGGATAAAAAAGGAAAGTAATCCCGCTGACACCACCGACATCCTGACCTGCCTTACTGTGAGTTGAGCGATGAAATGGCGAAATGTGGGGTAAGATGGCGTAACTTTTGACAGACTCACTGTGGCATTACTTTTGTTGCCCCAAAGGTCACTATCAAAGATAAATTGAAAGTAAAAGTCTTGTTAATTAATAATTTACTAAATAGCGAAAGAGGTTAACTCATTATTAACCTCTTTCGTCTTACATTAAATTAAGTTTAAGGCTTCATCTTTCCGGGCATAATCAGCCGGGGTACATTTTCCTGCAGGAGCAACTCGTTGAAGCGGGGAACCTGTTTGTCCATGACTTCATCGTATGCTTTTACGATGTCCTCGTACACCACATCGAGGTCGGCAGAACGTTCTTCCATGCCTCCGGTAGGTCGGTTGTGGTCGCCGATCACCACACTGTACAAGCGCCCCATACGGTTGCTGAACACCCGTGGGTAGTTGATATTGTCCTGACTTGCCTCTGCTTTATTCTGGATCAATTGATCTTCCACGGCAGTCAACTGGGCGGCCAGTTCCACAGCGCGCACCATAAGTTGTTCGCTATAGCCGGCAGTAGTGGACAGTTCGGCCAACATTTCGATTTGTTTCCGGATAGACCGGATATTTTCGATGCGCTGGTGGGCATCGGTCAGGATATCTCTGATCTCCAAGCCCTTTGTCAGCTGTGCCTCGTAATCATCCTGAGTCACATCCGTCCATCGGGGATCGGGCAGGATGGTCAGGTTTTGTTTGTCTGTCCAATCTCCGATTTGCAGTTCCAGGGTATAGACGCCCGGAACGGCTCTCGGGCCGGGTGAAGGATTGCGGATCACCATGGTTACCAGGTTGTCCACCAGGAAAGGCCCTTGGTGGCGAAGATCCCAATGGAAAGTAGCCACTCCTTTTTTGAGACTGATTTTATTGAGTCGGTTGCTGGCATCGGAAGCATAGGATCGAATAATATTGCCTTTCTCGTCAATCACTTTCAGGCTAACGGGCGTTTTTGCCGTAAAGGCATCCCCCACCACTGCCTTGAGGGTAGCGCGACCATTGCCGATATCGGTCCTGTAAACGGGTCTGGGCTGAAAAAAATGGTGCTTGTTCAGGGAAATGTTATCGCTGATTTGATGGAGGGGGGTAAGATCGTCCACCACCCAGAAAGCGCGTCCCTGGGTACTCAGCACGAGGTCTTGTTCGTGGACTTCGATATCCGTAACGGGGACGTGGGGAAGGTTCAATTGGAAAGACTGCCAGTCTTTGCCTTCATCGAAGGAGATGTACATCCCAAATTCGGTTCCGGCGTACAATAAGCCCTTTCTGTCGGGATCTTCGGCAATAGCCCGCACAAAATGGTTGTCGGGAATCCCGTTTTTGCCATCGGTCAGCAGTTTCCAGTTTTTGCCATAATCGTTGGTCAAATAGAGATAAGGCTTAAAATCGTTGTAGCGGTAATTGTACACCGCCACAAAAGCCCGGCCGGGAGCGTGGGTGGACAACTCGATTTTGTTGATGGTACCTTCAAAGGGCATACCGGGAGGAGTGATATTGGTCCAGGTTTGTCCGCCGTCTTTGCTGAGGTGGAGCAGGCCATCGTCCGATCCCGCCCAAAGTTCTCCCTGTTGATGAGGCGACTCTTCGAGTGCGAAGATAGAAGAATAGACCTCTACTCCGGTGGCATCGTGCTGGATGGGACCTCCCGGAATGCCGTGGTACTGATCCAGTTTGCGGGTCAGATCCGGGCTGATGATGCTCCAATCCTGCCCCTCATTGGTTGTTTTGTGTACGTAATTCGATCCCATGTACACCACATTGGGATCGAATTTGGAAATCAAGATCGGGAAGTTCCACTGCCAGCGGTATTTCAATGCCCGCTGCTCGGTACCCTCGGTATAATGCGGGTAAGCGGTCACTTCTCTGACCTGGCCGGTAGCCCGGTTCATCACGGTAATCTCTCCGCTATAGCTTCCCGCCCAGATGATATTTGGATTTTCGGGGTGTACGGCGACATCGGCGCTTTCGCTGCCCCCTACGGAAAACCAATTTTCGAAGGGCGTAACCCCGCGCACGGGCTGACTCGGTACGCTGATGGTGCTGTTGTCTTGCTGACCGGCATAGAGGCGGTAGGGAAACTGATTGTCCACCGTGACCCGGTAAAACTCGGACGTGGGCTGATTGTACTCCGAAGTCCAGGTGTCCCCGCCATTCAGACTCACCGTTGCCCCGCCATCGTTGCAATGGATCATAATATCAGGCTGGTTGGGATTGATCCAGAGGCCGTGATTGTCGCCATGGGGCACATCAATCTCATGGTCGAAAGTCTTTCCCCCGTCAATAGACTTATAAAAATTCACGTTGTTGACATATACGGTATTTTCATCGGTAGGGTGAGCGGTAATATGCGAATAATACCAGCCCCGCTGACGGAGTTTGTGATCCCGGTTGATCCGCTTCCAGGTCTTCCCGCTATCATCAGATCGGTACAAGCCGGCGTCCTCTTCCTCGGCGGCCATGATGATGGCCCAGACCCGCTGGGGGTTGACTGGCGAAACGGCCAGACCAATGCGGCCCAGCAAGCCCGAAGGCAGACCATTACCGCCCAGTTTTTTCCAATTTTTCCCCCCATCCGTCGTTTTCCAGATGCCGCCCTCTGTACCCCCGTCCACCAGGGTCCAGGGTTTGCGTTCGGCCCGCCAGAAAGCCGCGTACATTTCCTTGGGGTTTTGAGGATTCATAGCCATATCAATGGCACCGGTAGAATCGCTGACGTACAGCTGGTGCTGCCAGTTTTGTCCACCGTCCTCCGAATAAAAGATCCCTCTCTCCTTGTTGGGGCCAAAAATCTGACCCAGTGCGGCTACATACAGCTTGTCCGGGTCATTAGGGTGCACGATAATCTTTCCGATCTGGCCGGCATTGGGCAGCCCGATGAAGGACCAGTCTCCCCCCGCATTTTCAGACTTGTACAACCCTATCCCTGCAGACACGTTGCCCCGGGGACAGGCAGAACCCGTACCCACATACACCACGTTGGAAGCCGAAGGGGCTACCGCTATGGCGCCTATCGAACCCGCTTTGATCTGTCCATCCGACACGGGATTCCAGGTGAGCCCTGCATCTGTCGTTTTCCAGATCCCCCCTCCTGTAGGTCCCATATAAAAGGTAAAAGGCTGACTCGCCACGCCCTCGACGGCCGTTACCCGACCTCCGCGAGTAGGGCCTACCGAACGGTAACTCACAGTATGGAGCAATTCCTCGGGGACGATATCGTGGTTTGAAGCACTTTGGGCCGCAAGATCCGTGCTGTACAACAGGATGCTACAGGCCAGCATAAGAAAAGTTTTATACATGGTAAACTCGTTTTGTTGCATTATAAAGGTTGTTTTGGATAAAGTTAAAATTTTGCAGGGTAGGATATATCGGGTTTAAAATAAAATTTCACTATTTTCCTGCTGAAGTTTTATTTTTTTTCACCCGGATTGGATTTCCGGAGCCTAAACCAACTTTTCCTATGAAGCGTCTCTTTCTATTCCTGGTAACGATATTTCTTTTTTCGGCTATGGTCGTCAAGGACCTCCATGCCCAGAAGGCTGCTGTTGCACCTGCATTTGACGAATCGCTGTTCGGAGGCATGCAATGGCGACAGGTGGGACCTTACCGGGGAGGACGTGCAGGTACCGTTACCGGAGTACCCGGTCAACCCAATATTTATTACATGGGAACAGCAGGTGGAGGCGTCTGGAAGACAAAAGACGGGGGCAACACCTGGTTTTGCGTGTCTGATGGCTATTTTGGCGGCTCCATCGGGGCTGTGGCTGTGGCCGAAAGCGACCCTAATGTCGTGTATGTGGGCGAAGGCGAGCAAACCGTCCGGGGTAATGTGTCCTCCGGAAAAGGACTTTGGCGCTCTACCGATGCCGGGAAAACCTGGAAGTTTATCGGATTAAAAGATTCCGAACACATCGGCCGAATCCGGGTACACCCCAAAAACCCGGATGTGGTGTATGTGGCCGCTATGGGCAATCTCTGGAAACCGAACGAAGAGCGAGGCGTTTTTCGGTCTAAAGACGGCGGAGAAAGCTGGGAAAAAGTATTGTATGTGAGCGATAAGGCTGGAGCGGTGGATTTGGTGCTCGACCCAAGCAATCCCAGGATCATGTATGCCAGCACCTGGCAAATCAAGCGAAACGGCTACCGTATGGACAGCGGCGGACCCGATAGTCACCTGTGGAAAAGTACCGACGGGGGCGATACCTGGACCCAGCTCACCGGCAAACCGGGACTTCCGAAAGGCGTCTGGGGCATTGTGGGCGTGACCGTTTCCCCGCTCAACTCAGATCGCATCTGGGCCATCATCGAAGCCGAAGACGGTGGGGTTTTCCGCTCGGACGACGGCGGGAATACCTGGCAAAAAACCAGTGCCGACCGGGAACTCCGACAAAGGGCCTGGTATTATTCCCGAATCTATGCCGATACCGAAAACGAAGATGTGGTGTACGTGTGCAATGTGAGTTTTTGGCGTTCCAAGGACGGCGGGAAAAATTTTGAACGCATCCGTACGCCCCATGGGGATCACCACGACCTGTGGATTGCACCCGAAGACAGCGAGCGCATGGTCGTAGCCGATGATGGCGGCGCTCAGGTGAGTTTTGATGCAGGCGAAAACTGGACGACCTACCACAACCAACCTACTGCACAGTTTTATCGGGTGACCACCGACAACCATTTTCCCTATCGCATTTTGGGTGCCCAGCAGGACAATTCCACCGTGCGCATCCTGCATCGGGCTGCCGGCAGCGCCATCACAGAGCGCGACTGGGATATATCCGCAGGCGGGGAAAGTGCGCACCTGGCTCCCGACCCAAACAATCCGGAGATCGTCTATGCAGGCACTTACAAAGGATATATGAGCAGACTCGATCATACCACCGGGCAGGAACGCTCGACCAATGTGTGGCCCGTCAACCCTGCCGGTTCCGGGGCAGAAGTGATGAAATACCGGTTTAACTGGAACTACCCCATCTTTTTTAGCCCCCATCAGGCCAACAAACTCTACGCGGCGTCTAATTACCTGCATGTAAGTGAAGACGAGGGTCAAAGTTGGACGACCATCAGTCCGGATCTGACCCGAAATGATCCGGAGACCATCCGGTCTTCCGGTGGACCCATCACCCAGGATAATACAGGAGTGGAATACTACGCCACCATTTTTGCCGTCACCGAGTCGCCCAACGAAGCAGGGGTTATCTGGGCCGGTTCTGATGATGGATTGCTGCACATCACCCGCGATGGGGGGCAAACCTGGACCAACGTCACCCCTCCCGGTTCGCCCAAGTGGAATATGATGAACTGCATTGACGTGCACCCCACCCTGAAGGGCGCGGCTTATGTTGCGGCCACCAGTTACAAATTTGGAGATTATACCCCTTACCTATACAAGACTACTGATTATGGAAAAACCTGGGAACTCATTACCACAGGTATTGATCCCACCCATTACACCCGGGCTATTCGCGCCGATCCGGGACGAACGGGTCTGTTGTATGCCGGTACCGAGTGGGGCATGTACGTGTCCTTCAACGATGGCAAAAACTGGCAGCCTTTCCAGCTCAACCTGCCCATCGTGTCTATCCGCGACCTCCACATCCGCGACAATGCCCTGATTGCTGCTACCCATGGCAGAAGCTTCTGGATGCTCGATGATCTGAGTCCCCTGCACCAGCTCAACGATGCCATCGCAGGGTCGAACCACCATCTTTTTCAGCCCAAACCTACCATTCGGATGGCCCAGGAAGGCAGCTGGGACGATAACGATGCTCGACTCGAAGGCCAAAATCATCCGGATGGGGTGCTGTTGCATTACTTCGTCAAAAACCTCAAGCCGGAAGACCAAGTCAAACTCGATATCCTCGAAATGGACGGCGACCTGATCCAGTCCTTCTCCAATACCAGCAAGGATCGCAAACAAAAGCTGAACCTCCAATCCGGTGGCAACCATTTTGTATGGGACATGCGCTACCCGGGCTTCAAGGAGTTTCCCGGCATGGTGTTGTATTCTTCACCCAACCGGGGACCAAAGGCAGTGCCAGGAACCTACCTCGCCAAACTGACCGTCAATGGCGAAAGTGTAGAAAAGACCTTTGAGATTCGCAAAGATCCGCGATTGGACAACACCCCGGAGGACTACCAGTCTCAGTTTGATTTTCTGATCTCGGTAAGAGACAAGGTCAGTGAAGCCCACCAGGCCATCCTGGACATCAGAGCCGTCAAAAAAGACATTGATTACCTGAAGAGCAAACTGGGCAGTCTGCCCGAGTACGCCACCATCATCAGCATGGCAGATGAGCTCTCTACAACCCTGAGTGCCATCGAAAACAACATCCACATGACCAAAAATGAGAGCTACCAGGATCCGCTCAACTTTGGTATCCGCGTCAACAACCACCTGGCCTTCCTCATGGCCGACCAGCAAAGAGGTGATTTCCCGCCCACAGATCAGGCTACGGAAGTCCGCGAGGAACTCCAGGAGGTACTCCAGAAAGAAATTGATGCCCTCAATGAGGCTGTCGCCGAAAAATTACCTGCAATCAATGAGTTGCTCAAAATCAAAGGGATAGAGATGCTCAACAGCGCCAGGAACAAATTCAAACCCTAACTTTTAGACCATGAAAAGCTTAACCTACATCCTGCGCATTGCAGCTGTTTTTTTCGCAATCTTCTTTCTGACCCGCTTCCTCGGTAAGGATAACAACGATGACAAAGCGTCGCCCCTGAAATTTGAGATTACCTACGATGCCTCCCTGTCGGCCACGCCGCTCACCGGAAGGGTATTCCTCTGCTTTGGCGAAAACGACGAACGGGAACCCCGCCTGCAGGTCGGGCGCTACGGCGTGCAATTTTTCGGGATAGATGTCGAAAACCTACAGCCGGGCGAAAAAGTGGTCATTGATGCAACTACCCTAGGCTACCCTGCCCGAAACCTTACTGAAGTCCCCGCGGGCAAGTATTGGTTACAGGCTGTGTTTAACAAATACACCCGATTTGACCGCGCCGACGGCCATACCCTCTGGATGCACAATGACCAATGGGAAGGGCAAAACTGGCGCCGCTCTCCCGGCAATCTCATTAGCCCGGTGCTGGAAATGGAAGTGGATCCTGCGGAAAAAAATGTGGTCCGTCTGCACATCACCGACGAGATCCCCCCGGCAGAAATTCCGGAAGACACCCGCTGGGTCAAACGCTTCAAAATCCAAAGCAAACTCCTCAGCGAGTTCTGGGGGCAACCCATTTACTTGGGAGCCACGGTGCTCCTACCCAAAGGGTATGAGGAAAATCCCAACCTCAATTACCCAACGGTGTACCACCAGGGTCATTTTTCGCTTAGACCTCCCCTGGGGTTCTCCGAGGATCCCGAAAATGATTTTTTCAAAGCTTGGACCTCCGACGATTTTCCCAGGTTTATTGCCGTTACCCTCCAGCACCCCACTCCTTACTTTGATGATTCCTATGCGGTCAATTCGGCCAACAACGGCCCCTACGGCGATGCCATCCACCAGGAACTGATCCCCGAAATCGAAAAGCGCTTCCGCACGATCCAAAAAGGCTATGCCCGACTGTTGACCGGCGGCTCTACCGGCGGATGGGAGTCTTTTGCCCTGCAGGTGTTTTATCCGGATTTCTATGGAGGAACCTGGTCTTTTGCTCCCGATCCCCTGGATTTCAGAAATGTGGAAGGGTTCAATATTTACGAGGATACCAATGCTTTTTACCGTGAACAGGGCAAGTACACTACCCCAATCGTCAATACCCGGGAACCGGAAACCGGAGCGGTCAAACTGACTTCCGAGCAACGGAACTTGATGGAGTTGGTGAATGGCACCAAAGGGCGTTCCGGCGAACAACTGGATATCTGGAGCGCCGTGTTTGGCCCGGTAGGCGAAGATGGCTATTTCAAACCCTTATTTGATAAAGAAACCGGCGCGATAGATCAGGAGGTCGCTCAATACTGGTTAGAAAATTACGATCTCAGACATTATCTGGAACAAAATTGGGAGACCCTGGGACCCAAGCTTCAAGGAAAACTGCACGTCTTTTGCGGCGACATGGACAATTTTTTCCTGAATGTCGGGGTCTATCACATGGAAACGTTTTTGGAAAGTACCACACAGCCCTATTATGATGGATCGTTTACCTATGGGGCAAGGGGCGGCCACAGCTGGCGACCTTTCGACAATGCCGAACTGCTGCGCCGCATGGCTGCCCACCTGGAAAAAAATGCGCCCTACAACGACGATTTACAGGGTCTTCGCAACTAACGTCCTATTTGGTCGAAGCGGAGATTCAATACCGGATATTTTCCGGCATCTCGATAGTTAAAGTGCCACCACTCCCAGGGATATACGGTAAATCCCTCTGCCTCCATGGCATCCCGCAACACCTCCCGGTACCATCGCTGCCGGGAGGTTCCCCCGGGGTAATCCGGAAAAGAACGCTCGGAAAACTCATCGTAGCCGCCTACGGTTGTGATGGGTGCTCCTCCTGAGCGCTCAAACAGGGTGAGGTCAACCGCTCCACCCCGGTTGTGGATAGATCCTGTGGCAGGATTGGCAACAAAGATCTTCTGGTTTTCCGGAGTGGCATCGTAAAACATTTTGGTGACATACCAGGGTCGGTAAGCATCGTGGATCAACAGTCCATACCCCAAAGGAGCCAGGTTGCGGTGTACCCGAACCAAAGCTTCAGCGGCCGGTTTTTGCAAAAATGCCCGGGCTTCGTCATAAAATACCGCGTCCATAAAGTTGTTGGTACTCGCATAGCGAATATCCAATCGGAGATCCGGCTCGAGATCCGTCAGTTCTACCAGTTCGGGCGGCAACATCGTATCCGGCTGTGGGGGCACTTCTGCGGCCAGTGCTGACTTTCGCAACAAGGCCACCGGTTGCATGGGCTTAATTTTGAAGGTTTCACCCGAAGGCGTGCCTACCTGACGCCGTTCAAAAGCAATACCGGCTGCGATAGCGCGGAGCGCATGACCGGTTTCATCGGTTTCAAAGACTATTTTTTCGCCGGGATACAACCCGTAGTCGGGAAAAGCAAATACCCCGGGGGCTTCTTCCCGGAGCGGATACAGAAAGCCCCACTCGATCAGGGCATGCAGTTGCCCGTATTTTTCCAGCACGAACAGCACATTATGGTCCCAGCCATATTCGCCAATCAGCCCCTTCCAATGGTTCGGGACATCATCGGGAATCGCATCCGACATGCGCCGGTACAACTTGCCGTCAAAAACGAGCTGTTGGGGATCGGAGGCATCCAGTACCTTGCCATAGCTCAGTAGGTCGTCCGTGATCAGCTGTCCTCCCGATTGTCGGATTTCACCGCGCACACTGCCAAACCAAATTTGCAGTCGGCCATTTCGCTCCCGCAATTCCAGCTTGCCCGCATCTCCTTCATAAAAGCCATCTAGCGAACGGGCCAATTCAGGGTCAATCGGTTCACTGGCTTCGGGAAGCTCCCAATCGGTTCCATTTTGTGCGGCCAGCACTGCCTCCAATGCAACATCGGCAATGCGCCCGGCGACGGAGTTGGCCAAATCACGCGAAACGGCTACCACCACGCCGATCCCTTCCTCTGGGATCATCGCCAGTTCCGTCGCAAAACCATAGATCGCACCACCGTGTCCCACGACCTGTTTTCCGGATCGTTCCGACAAGGCAAAACCCAATCCGAAGCCCGATGTACTCCCCGGTTCGGCAAACTGAGGCGTCCACATTTCCCGAAGGGAGGCAGCACCAATCACCGGGTTTTCTCCCATCAGTGCTCGCATAAAAGTAGCCAGGTCCTCTACCGTGGAGTACATACTCCCCGCAGGCGACATCCCCAGTTCGAAAGTGGGGGCGGGAAAAGTCCGGCCGTCGTAGCCCCACATCAGGGCATCGGCCAGTCGGTCTTTCAACCCCTGTTCGGGCTTAAAACTGCTCGAAGTCATGCCGAAAGGCTCCAGCACGGCAGTCTTCAGGTGATCTGCAAAGGGTTTGCCCTTGAGCTGTTCCAAGACATACCCCACCACCGCTATACCGGCGTTGGAATACTTGGTCGCAGACTCCGGCGCGTGCACGAGGCGCGTCCCGTTGAGACTGGCCACTGTGGCGCTCAGATCCGGCTCCTCCGGGTCAAAATAATGCCCCAGGGGCGGCTCCCGCACCAATCCCGCCCGATGCGACATCAGTTGTCGCAAGGTAATCGCCTTTCCGTAGGGGTTATCCGGCTTGAAGTCCGGCAAATAGTTGGCAATCGGGACATCCAGGTTCAGCTGACCTGCTTCGACGAGCTGCATGATCCCGATATCTGTAAACAACTTCGAGACCGACCCTACCCGATATACTGTGCCGGCGGTCGCGGGTACTTTCCCGGCTGCATCTGCAAAACCATAGCCGGCCGTCCAGGTATTCTGTCCGTGGACAATTGCAATGGAAACCGCAGGGAGACCCTTGTCCTCCATTTCGCGAAGAATAAACTGTTCGACCGATTGACTGACCTGCGGCAATACACCCTTTTGGTCAGCCCGGCCACAGCCGGAAAAAACAAACAGCGACAAGGTCAGAAAAAACAACAAATGCCTGCGGTTCATGCTCGAAGATTGTAGTTTTGATTAAATTGGGATAAAAAATACAGCTTAAATGTTTTTCCCCCTAAGTAATTTGCAAAAAACTCCAGCCCTTCTTTGAAAATCATACAAACCATTACCGCAGACCAAGATACCGGGGGCGCAAGACTGAGCGATTACCTCGTCGGAAAAAGCGATTTTCTCCCTTCCCGGAAAAGCGTCAGAAAAGCCATTGACCAGGGATGGATACTGGTGAACGGCCAAATCGGCAGCACCGGAAAACGCATCCAGCCCGGATACCGGATAGACATCTGCGCGCCGGATCAACCCCTCCTTCGGGTCTTACCCCTCGATATCCCTGTGCTTTTTGAAGATGAATACCTCGCAGTAGTTCAAAAACCCTCAGGGATCCCCGTTTCGGGCAACCAATACCGCACCCTGCAACAGGCCCTCCCCCATAACATCCAGCCTTCCACGATGCCGGATGCCCTCCATTTGCCCCGTCCCGTGCACCGACTCGATGCACCGACTTCCGGCCTGCTGATGATCGCCAAAACGGCCGCTGCGGCGGTCCGACTCGGACACCTTTTCGAGCAGCGCGGCATCCACAAAACCTATGAAGCCATTGTAACGGGTGCCATGCCCGAAAGCGGTCGGCTCTCAACCCCCGTTCAACAACTCGAAGCCATCACCGATTTTTTCCGCAAGGAAATCGTTCCATCCCCCCGCAATGGCTATCTTTCCCACATGATCCTGCAACCCCATACCGGCAGAACCCACCAGCTGCGCATCCACCTGGCCACAGCAGGACATCCCATCATGGGCGACAAAGATTACGGCAATCCCGGAAATATCTACAAAGGGAAAGGTCTCTTTCTCTGCGCTACCGGCCTTCGCTGCCAACACCCCTTTAGCGGCGAAACACTGGATATCCGTATTGCACCCCCGAACAAATTTTCGCTTTTATTGGATCGCGAACGCAGCAGAAGTACGGAAAAATAAAAATTTTACTACCTTGGACTGCGACATTCAATCATTTCCAACCCAACGCATCATGCAAAATTATATCACCAACTTTATGTGCTCCCTTTGTCTGACCGTTCCGCTCATCGGTTCGGCACAAAGCATGCCTGCTGAAAAAGAAGCCATTGTGCAATCCGTTGCACAACATCAGGATCAACTCATTCAAATGAGCGATCAGATCTGGGCTTTTGCCGAGACGGCTCTTACCGAACACCAATCGGCCAAGGTCTTGGCCGACTATGCCCGCGCCAATGGGTTTACCGTTGAAATGGGGGTCGGAGAAGTGCCCACCGCTTTTATTGCCACCTACGGTTCCGGCAGACCTATTATCGGTATCATGGGCGAATTTGACGCGCTGCCCGGTCTGTCACAACAAGCTACCCCCGACAAACAGCCCCTGGAGGCAGGTGCACCCGGTCATGGATGCGGGCATAATATGTTTGGCGTAGGCAGCCTCGGAGCAGCCATTGCCGTCAAAGAACTCATGGAAGCCGGGAAAATCAGCGGCACCATCCGCTTTTACGGCACGCCCGCCGAAGAAACCATAGGCGGAAAAATCTACATGGCCAGAGCCGGGCTGTTTGACGACCTCGATGTGTGTCTCGACTGGCACCCACAAGCCAAAAATGCCGCCAGCACCCAAAGTTCACAGGCACTGATAGACTTCCGGGTACAGTTCTACGGCAAAGCTGCACATGCTGCTTTCGACCCCTGGAATGGCACCAGTGCGGTGGACGGACTCGAGTTTTATACCGATGGACTCAATTACCTGCGCGAACACGTCCGACCTACCGTTCGGATCCATTACCTCATCGAAAAAGCCGGAGATGTGGTCAATGTGGTACCCGAACATGCCAGTATCTGGACAAGGGTCAGGGATTCCCATAAGGAAGGAGTAGAAGTCCTCTTTGAGCGGGCCAAACAAATTGCCGAAGGCGCCGCCAAAATGGCTAATGTGGAATATTCGGTGCAACTGATCTCCGGTATGCACGAAATTATCGTGAACCGCACCGGCGCAGCTGCCCTGCAGAAAAATCTCGAGCTCCTTGGGCCAATTAGCTATACGGAAGAAGAACTCGTTTTTGCCAAAAAAATACAAGCGGCCACAGGCAAGCCCCAGACGGGCATAGACGGCAACATCTATCCCCTGGAAGATACCCGTCCCGACCCACCGGGCGGTTCTACAGACGTAGGCGACATCAGTTGGATTGTTCCCGAAATTACCCTGAGTGCCACCACCGCTCCGATAGAAACCCCTTGGCATTCCTGGGCTGTCGTAGCCTGCGGCGGGATGTCCATCGGGCACAAAGGGATGCTCCTTGCAGCCAAATCCCTGGGGATGACCATGGTAGATCTGTTTCAGCAGCCCCTGCTCGTAGAAGCCGTCAAAAAAGAATTTAAGGAACGCAAAGGCGATAAAGTTTATACCCCCATGCTTCCTCCGGGGCCACCGCCAGTACCTGCCGGAAAACAATAACCTGTCCGATTTTTTTTGCAAAAAGCTTGTCTGTGTTCACCCGACCTCCGAACATAGACAGGCTTTTTTCACTTTACTTAATTACCGGTTATGCCAAAAATAGTTTTACCCCAGCTTATTGTTATCGTTATGCTTCACTTTACCCTGAAATCAAATGCCCAAAACCTGAACCAAGCGCAACTTGCTGCCTTAGCCGAACAACAGCTTCCACAGGCATTGTTGGACCTGAAAGGGTTTATGGAACTGCCCAACCTCAGCCGCAATATGGAACATATCCGGCAAAATATGAACTGGTGCCTGGAAACCTTTCAAGCGCTGAACTTCTCCACAACCGTCCTGACCACCGACGATGTTCCTTTCGTCCTGGCAGAAAAGTCCTTCGGAAAAACAAAAACGGTGCTTTTCTACCTGCAAATTGACGGACAACCAGTGGATCCGGCCGAGTGGAACCAGGAGGATCCCTTCAAACCCGTGCTGAAACAGCGCAACGAGGACGACACCTGGGAGATCATCCCCTGGTCGGCCATCCAAGAGAAAATTGATCCCGAATGGCGTATCTTTGGTAGGTCTGCCTCCGACTCCAAAGGTCCGGCCATGTCCTTCATCTCTGCCCTCAAAATTCTGGAACAGGAAAATATTCAGCCCGATTTTAACATCAAAGTCATTATGGACTTCCAGGAGGAGATTAGTTCGCCCAAACTCCCCCCCACCGTACAAAACAACCAAAAAGCTTTCCAGTCAGACATGCTGGTCGTGATGGACGGCGCCCGCCATATTTCCAACCTCCCCACCCTGGCCTTCGGCGCTCGCGGCATTGCAACCGCCACCCTAAAGGTGTATGGGGCTAATAATGCCCTGCATAGCGGACAATACGGCAATTTTGCCCCAAATCCGGTATTCAAACTGTCCAAGCTCATCGCCGCCATGAAAGATGACGATGGCAGGGTCTTGATCCCCGGTTTTTACGAGGGCGTACACTTGAGTGAAACAGAAAAAAAGATCCTCGCAGAAGTGCCGGAAGATCTCCCCACCATACAGGCAGATTATGGAATCGCCGCACCTGAAAAGGTAGGAGCCACCTTGCAGGAAGCCCTGCAGTATCCCACCCTCAATATCCGCGGACTTAAAGCCGCCTGGGTGGGCAAAGAGGTGCGCACCATCATCCCCGATGAGGCTATTGCAGAAATAGATATGCGACTGGTGCCGGAATCGGACGGGGAAAGACTAATGGGCTTGCTCCGACAGTTTGTCGTGGATCAGGGATATCACCTCACGGACGGAGAACCTACCGACCAGGACCGCGCTACCTACCCCAAACTGGCCTCCTTTACCTACAAAGTAGGATACAGCGCCTACCGAACCGAATTTGATTCCCCCATCGGACAATGGCTCGTTAAAGCTCACCTCAAAACCTACGGCGACTACCCCGTACGCATGCGCACCACCGGCGGATCCCAACCCATCTCACCCTTTATCAGCACCCTGGGCATCCCCGCCGTATCTGTCAGAATACCCAATCCCGACAACAATATCCACGGCCCCGATGAAAATTTTCGCATCCAAAATTACATCGAAGGGATCCGAATCGCCCTCGGAATCCTTACGGAATCGCTCTAAATCGAGGTGAAAAATGAAAAAAATTGATTTAAAATATTGATCACCAAGTACTTAAAGTACAGGTGCAAGGCACCTTAAAGTGCCTTGCACCTGATTACCCTTATTAATACCCCGGCAGACCAAAAAGTAACCTGCACACGGGGGCATCTTTCGCCTTATTTTCGGAGCGCGTCCAAACGGTTCATCGCAACTTCTTCAAATACCTGGGTAGTTCGGTTGTAGATCAGCCCGTGCAGCTCGAGGTCGTGGTCTTGGATTTTGTGGCCAATATAGGCCGTATCCATCAGGTCTATAGATTGTCTGAATATGTTCAACTGAGCCAGCCGCTTGGCTTTTTCCTCAACCGTACAACAAGGATCCTCCTGTAAGGCTTTGTTTTTGCGCAGCAGTAGCTTTAAAACTGCCTCGGCACGGGTATGAAAATTGTGTTCGCGGCAGATCGCATTTTTCATAAAGGTGCAGTCCGTGTCGTTGACCACATAAATGTCGTGTATGTCTTCGGCAAGCAAAAACTGGTTTAACTCCTCGGCTCGGGTAACCTCACATCGCTCAAAAACTGCTCCCAGGGCGGTTAGAAAATAACTGTTTTCGCCGTAGGCAGACCTGATTTTTTGTTCGAGCTGACAATCCGGACAGACCAAAAACAAGGCTCCCGATTGTCTGGATGCAGGGGGATAAATATGGGCAGAATGCATCATCATCAAATTTTAAAAAGGTTAGGAAGAACGGTGCGCTACTTCGTGGTAGCCCTTGGTATGTGGCCCCATGAACAAGCGCGAATAAGTCCTGAAAATCACCAATCCGTCCAGGATCAAATTCAACACGACCAGCATCAGCAAGGGAAACTGGTTTTCGTGCACGTGACCGAGCATGAGATCCTCCCCAATGAAGGTGGGCGTAATGGGAAAACCGGCCAAGCCCAAGGCCGCAATTGCAAAAATGAAACTCAGGCGCGGATGCTCGTGGGCATGACCACTGAATTGGTTCAGGGTGACGACCTCGCCTTTCTTCCTGAGTTGGTTGATTACCCAGATACCCATGCCCGCAGCAACAAATATCCCGCTGAGGAAAATGTGCACCTGGCCAAAGTCAAAGGCTTCGTTGAAACCAAAAGCCAGCGACAGGTACAACTGGTTGATGATGATCAGTACCCAGGCGTTCAAGGCAGATTTTCGCTCTACAAAGGCTTTCAGGATAAAAATAAGACTGAATACGCCAAACAGCTCAGGCAGGATGCCCATGAAGCCGGGAGGTAACAATTCTTTGTGGTAAACCCCGTACAACCCCATCAGATAAGGCGGCAAGGCCAGAATGTACGTCTTCCGCTCATCCATAAAACGCAGTGCATTGCCCGCTTTTTTCAAGGGCATCCAGAGGTAGCGGTACATCAGACTGTCGAGCCTGAATTCCAGAATGCCCCATACAAATAAACTCATTTTGAGTTTGTTCCAAAATCCATCTACCTTAGGTTGGGCAGGTCGCTGAAAGTGAAAGTACTGGTCGTGGATCCGGTAACTCAATACCGATGGAGAGATCATCAATTGGTGACTGCGCAGCAAGGCGTTACCTACCAAGTGGATCAAAGCGAAGATATACCAACCCAGAGCCACCTCCACAAACATGATCCCGATCTGCGCGATAGAAGAATACGCAATCTGGGTCTTGATGGTGGACTGTACCCGCGCCGTAATGGTCGCCACAACAGCCGTGAGTACCCCCACCGCTCCTATTAGTATCTGAAAGAGCAAATTGTCCTCCCAAAATGGAGCTGTCCGAATGAGGAGAAATACCCCGATATGCACCGATAAGGAACCATAAAATACGGCACTGGAGGTCGTAGGCCCCTCCATGGCACGGGGCAACCAGGAAGAAAAAGGTACCTGAGCAGATTTTACCATCGCAGCCAGCAAAAAGATAAAGGGAATAAAAAAGGTGTAAAAGCCCTCACTCAAAATATGAGGCTGCGGGCGATGCCAGCCCTCCAAGTCGTTGAAGTTGATGCTAAAACCAAAGTAGTGGTGACAAACCCATATCCCCAGCAGCAAGGCAATATCCGCCACCCGGTACAGCGACACTACTTTCAACGCATTTTTTACCGGCAGGTAGCGCCCCCTGTAAAAGGCTATCAGGAAAAAGGAGGTCGCTCCCAACACTTCCCAACCCATAAACAGGGTCTCGAGATTACCCGCTATCAGCACCAACACCAAACCAAAGTAAAAAAACTTCAGGTTGTTGAAAAATCGCTTGTAGCCCTTCTCACGGTGGACATACGTGCGGCTGAAAACCAGCACAATGCCCATGATAAAAGTCGCTGTAAACAAGTAAACCAGGCTGAATATATCCAAATACAAATCCAGGGCTATGTCCGTCTCCGCCGAGTGAAAGATAACCGGTCCCTCCACAAAAATCGGATCCATGCCCGAAGCCAGCCACCGGATGCCGATTAGGGTGAGCAGTGCAAAATTGATCGCAATACCTGCAATCGAGGTGAAAAAAATGGGTTTCTCGCGGGTGTTGTCAAACGTAAAACCGATGACGAGTGACAAAAGCGGTATCAATAGAAGGGAAAAAAGTATCCAGGCCATTATCGTTTGGGGTTGAAGACGTGAACAGGTAGGTTTTCTTTTGTGGCATCCAGGATGTTGTTGGTGCGCATCCTGGGCAACCTGGGTATTAAATCCTGGAAATCGTGGATCTCCTGAGCCGCTTTCAGCGGCTGGTAGTGCTCAAAATTTCCATTACAGAAATGATACAGGTGCCCGTCCAGCGGTGAAACGACAACCAGATGGATCCAACCCAAATCAAACCATTCGTACATCGCTTCAGATGCCCGGATTACCCTTAGGACGACCTCCGGACTATGCTCCACAATCATCAATAGCCGCATCGGATCGTGATTTTCAATCATTTGAAGCGGCAAACCCGGACGCAGGTCACCGTCGGCACTATTGATAACCCCTATTAAACCTGCCACATTGTGCGATAATTTGGTGCCAGCCCCCATCTTTTCGTTGTCCATCCTGGAAAAGTAATACTCCAGGTTGATCCCCCCGCAAACTACCGGCAGGGGTGCCATCACCTGAGCAAGAATAACTCCTTCAGGATCGGCTTGGTAATCATAAGACTGCAAAAACGCCCTGCGGTCCAGGAACAAATTTTTCATGGTTTCCCGGGCACCGACGTAACAAAGCGCATTGGTGCCATGCCCCAACTCCGGACGCGGCTCGAAATAAGATCGGGAGCGCGCCTGAATAGCTTTTCTGACCGCTTTGATATCCTGGCGGAGATTGATCGAAGCAAAACGCCTGGCTCGCTCGCGGGCATTGAGATCCAGGGCGTGTTCTATCAACAGCGCATATTCCCTGTGCTGGTTTTGATGATCCGACGAAAGGGTGTCTTCATCGTAATACCGGATCACGTCACTGGCCGTGTCGTGCATCGCCGCTACAAAAGCTGTCGTATCGGGAATGAGCAGTCCCCGGGTCTCCAGGATGAGTCGGACTTTAGCGTGGTTGGCCATGAAGGCAAAAACCCGGGCATTGGGCGATCCGGGTCGGCCGCTGCAAGCCCCGCAATCATAGGCACCGTGGTGTGGATTGTTGGCACTGCTGCTGCCATGCGCTACCACATATACGATATCGGCAAATTCGGCTGTCAGCCCAATACCTTTTAACAGGTTGAATACCATATCCGCCATTTCTTCCACGGTGTAGCCCAGTTGCAGCCCATCTACCTGGTCTTGCGGATCTGTACATTCGATGTGCAGCGCCCCATTGATGTCCATGTGGGAAAAAGAATCAGCCATATCCGGGCGGACACGAGGGCGAAACAGGTCGAACAACATGCGAAATCCGGTGGTCAGACCCAACGAAAAAGCAAACATCAGCCCCCTGAGGGAGGTGTGCGAATGCTTGTGCTGAGGATGAAGGATCCCCGTTTTGCGCTGTGGCTCCCTATTCAGCTCCCGAATCAGGTGCCGGGGAGTAACCGGAACCGGACAATTTTTTTCATAAAATTTGCTGCCAAAAGGCTGAAAGTACATGGCTACGCCAAAAAAACCAGGCGCTCCGAAGGTTTCACTGTCCGGAGCCACGTGCTCAACATGGCGCCGGATGGAGTCCTCCCGATCGTCTATACAAAAAATGCCCTGAAAAGCCGGCTTGGCTGCCTTGCCAGAGCCACGTTGCGGGGACACATGCGCCAGTGCACCAAGTACTTCGTCGTAATAATCCCACTCAAAGGCCTCCTGCCACAGGCGAATCACCTGCTCCCGCTCGCCCAAAGGCACCGGAGAAAAGTAGTCTTCCGGGGCAAAACCAATGTTTTTGGCCAGCGGATCCCATTTTTTGCCGAAGGCGCGATCCAAAACGTCAATCTCCAATAACAGTTCCAGCAGGATAAAGTCTTTCAGACTTATTTCTTTCCGGTACAGCAGCGTACCCGGATTTTCTTCGATCGCATGGATAATACCACTCCAACCTTTGTGCGCAAATTGTTGATCCAGCAAGTACTGCCTGTAGTAAGCCTGGTCTCCAACCAAAACCTCCAGCAGGTCTTCCATGCGCGTATCGCCGGATAGCAACCAAGCCTTGACCCGGGCCGAGCGGAAAAAACTGGTGTAAGCGTTGCGCTCCAATGTTCGGACGGCCTCCAACAGCCCTTTGTCCTCGAAAGGAAAGTGGATCAGCGCAATGCCCTGATCCAGGTAACTGCTAATAATTCTGAACAACAAGGGTTGCACCCGGTTGTCCATGTCAAATTGAGCGCGATTTTTCCATTCAGCCCTTAACTTCCCCACACGGGGGGTGTAGTCGTGGGTATAAACTGCCGTCAGCATCTTGTCTTTCCAAACCTGTACCTCAGCCGAGCCAAAGCGACGGGCAATGACCCGATCCACAATAGCCTCGCCAATCCTCCCCTGCCGATACAATTTCCGGTATTCGTTGAGGTTGAAAGTAGTCTGAATGCCAAAAATTTTTGCGGCAGCAAAGATAGCCTCAAAGAAGGCCTGATCTTGAAAAGCATGCAGGGAGTTGTGGTGCACGAAGTCTTTCAGGGCCGCCTGAGCAGGCAGGTAGTGTTTCAAGTCGTGCAGGACAGCGGTCTCGGAAAAAGATGGAACAGTTGTGCGCGTACTTATAGGCGCATCAACCGCTGCACCCTGCTTCCTGGACCTGTACCGCGCTGCCAGGGGATGCGCGGAAGACGGTTGCAGCCCATCCAGTCCCACAAAGCTTACCCGGCCACCCCCATGCTCATACTCCTCTGTAAAACGATGCACGTTTTCCAGCACCGAATGGTCCACCAGGCAGGAATCCGAACAATCCAGCACAAGGTGTCCACCACCCGGAATAGCATGCAGGGCTTCCTTGAGTTTGAGGTAATTGGTAAACATAGCAGCCGAGCGCAATACCACTCGGTATTCATTGCCATTGGTCTCTTGGACGATGCTTACGCGAAACAAATCCCGCAGCGCAGCGCCACGGAAAATATGAATGACCGCCTCCAGTAACATCCCACTGGCAATCCCAATGAGCAAGTCCTCAAACAAAGTGAAGAATATCGTGGTCACAAAAACAGCCAATTGCTCAGCACCTATCTTGTAAGTGTATCGAAATTCCCGGGGATGCGCCAGGTTGTACCCCACCGCAATGAGTATCGCAGCCAGCGCCGCATTCGGAATCATTTCCAAAAGCGGATATGCTATCAATGCAGCCAATAACAGAAATAATCCATGAAAAAAATTGGCCCAACGGGTGCGTCCCCCCTGCAAAACATTGGCCGAACTACGCGCTACTTCCGATATCATGGGCAAGCCCCCAAGCAATGCCGCTCCAGCGTTGGCAATGCCAATGGCAATGAGATCGCGGTTGGGATCCGACTTGCGCTTCCAGGGATCCAACAGATCAATCGCTTTTACCGTGAGTAAACTCTCCAAACTCCCCACCAACGCCAACAGCACCACATATTTCATGAACGTGCCTGCCCAATACACCCCACCAAAGGAAATATTTAGTCCGATCTGATCGGCCAAACTGCCTACCTTCAGCAAAGCTGTGCTGCTGTTGTTCCCAATCTCCATAACCATCCCGGCAGGAATCGCAAAAACCAACACCAGCAAAGGCGCGGGGATCATTTTCAACCTAGGGTGCTTGATGGCTTTCCAGCCAAACATGATCCCCAAACTGACCAACCCAATCAGGGCAGGTGTGGGGTTTGCATGGACGATAAAATCCGGAATCGAAACCAATAAGGCTATCGGTCCCTTACCGGAAATCAGCCCCGCATCTACGTTGAGCAATACCGGAACTTGCTTGGCTATGATAATCAGTCCAATGGCCGCAAGCATCCCATGTACCGCCGATAGAGGGAAAATATCCACAAATTTGCCCCACTTCATCAACCCAAATAGGATTTGTACCAATCCCGATACGAACAATACCCCCAGGGCATATTTCCAACCTTCTGCACCTCCCCCAAATTCCGTTACGGCACCCGCAACAATGACAATCAGTCCCGCCGCCGGCCCCTTAATGGCCAGTTTTGATCCCGTAAAAAAAGTAGCCGCCAAGCCCCCAATGATCGCTGTAACCACACCCATCATCGGAGGGAATTCGGAGGCAGCGGCAATACCCAAACTCAAGGGTAATGCCAGCAGAAAAACCACAAACCCGGAACTCAAATCCTGGGCAAAGTTCTCCTTTAGTCCTTCCAGTCCGTCCTTTGGAACAGAAACAACTTTTTTAGCTGTATGCATAATTATATATACCTGATTTGAATAAACTTTGTTCGGAAACCCATACGCGCCCACTCAGGGCAAATACAGGTTTAGCAGTTTATTCGCAGGCAGTGGAAAGCGAGATACCGCTTCCGGGCAGCAGGATACGCCCGCACGCAAACAGGAGCGGTACGCAGTTGGTAGAGATGCGCAGAAAATGAAAAAGCAGCGGAAATCAAATCCACCGTATTGGAATGACGCTCTTCTTTCTGGGTTTCCTCGCACTCCGCCGGATCAATTTCACCCAACAACGGGTGGGGCAGCTTGTCGGGAACAGCTCCTAACTCAGACGAACCAATAAGCTCCGGGTCAACGTCAACAACCTCAATCGAAATGGATCCACGCGCAACAATAGGCTGTACCAGGTTTAGCCCCAAAAGAACCAGAAAGGCCAGTAAACTAAATGTACCTGATAAATTTATCTTCATGTGCGCTATGAAAAAAGGTGATACACACTTAAATGATTTTCAAAAGTAAACATTCTCCACCATTTTAAAACAACAGCCCGCTTTTTACTGTAAAATTTTAACACTTTCAACCGAAACCAACACGAAACTGTTTATGCCTAAAAGTCACCATGCAAGCATTCTGGAACCAACGTTACGAGGAACCCGGCTTCGCCTACGGAACCCAACCCAACCTCTTTTTCAAAACCCAACTCGATCTACTCACCCCCGGGACACTCCTTATGCCCGCCGAAGGTGAGGGTAGAAACGCCGTGTATGCCGCGACAAAAGGATGGACCGTAACCGCTTTCGATTCGAGTAGCTCCGGGCAGCGGAAAGCCCATCAACTCGCCCAAGAAAATGCAGTAACACTGCACTACCTCCTCGAAGATGCCAGGGAAGTCAGTTTTCCCGAAGCAAGCTTCGATGCCATAGGCCTCATTTTCGTCCACCTGCCACCCAATTTCAGATCCGACTTTCACCAAAAAGTGGTTTCCTGGCTCAAACCCGGTGGACACCTCATCCTGGAAGGCTTTTCCAAAGATCAACTCCAACACCCCTCCGGGGGACCCAAAGATCCCGCCATGCTCTTTTCCGAAGCCATGCTCCGGGAAGATTTTCAACTTTTACAGGATATCCATATCGAATCCATCACCACTACCCTGGAAGAAGGCCAGTACCACGTAGGATCAGCAGCTGTGGTCAGGTTGACCGGAACTCGCTAAACAAAAAAAAGCGAATCCGACTGGATTCGCTTTTTTTAACTTTATTTCTTGACGTACTTGCGCTCCTGAATCCGCGCTTTCTTACCAACCAATGCTCGCAGATAATACAAACGAGATCGTCTTACCTTACCGCGTTTCAAGAGTTTTACCTCTGCAATACTTGGCGAGGTGAATGGGAAAATACGCTCCACACCTACTCCATTCGATATCTTGCGAACCGTAAAAGTCTTGGTAGAACCCTCACCCTTAATCTGAATAACGTCTCCACGGAAATCCTGGATACGCTCCTTGTCTCCCTCCTTGATCTTATAACTGACTACGACGTTGTCGCCTGAGCGGAATGCCGGAAAGTCGGCCTTCTTACTTAACTGCTCGTGGACATAATGTAAAGCATCCATTGTATTCTGGTTTTAAAACTTACGACACCTTTTTAAAGAAGTGCAAAGATACAAAATTCAAAATTTTAATCAAGGATTTTATGTAAAATGATTAAATTTTCCCTCGATTCCCTGTGCTGTGCTACCGGATAAGGGTAGCAAAACCCTGGAGTTTGACAGGGGCGCCCCGGGGATCTTTGTAGCTGACAGTCACGATATATACGCCTTCCTGAATCGCTTCCCCGGAATTAAATTTCTGCCCGTTCCAGCCTTCTTTGGGGTCGAAGCTTTCGAAGACCAGTTCTCCCCATCTGTTCCAGACAGACAACTGGAAGTCTATGGCACCTTCCATAATTCCTACCCCCATGTACAGGTCATTGACGCCATCGCCGTTGGGGGTAAAGGCGTTGGGCAAAAAGTACCGCACCTCGGGCTGAATGTCTATGATTTGCTGCAGGGTATCCTGACAGCCACTGGGGTGGGTCACAATCTGGGTGATGACATACCTGCCGGTGTCCCGATACACATGTACGGGGTTTCTTTCGGTAGTGCTGCGGCCATTGCCAAAGTCGTACAACCAGCGAACCCCGTTGGCAGAGCGGTCGAAAATCCGGACTTCCGGGATAATACTGGTAGGTTCTTCGGGCAGGTAGTCAAATCCTGCCTCCGGTGAAGGGCGTATGGTAATGAGACTGTTGAACGTCGTGTCAATGGTGCAGCCTATCGGAGAGGTGATTTCGACCTTTACCGTGTAGGTACCGGGGTTGTCATATACATTATTCGGGCTGATCTCCGTACTGTTTTTGCCATCGCCAAAGTCCCAGAATATGCCATAGGTCTCGTCAATGGGATACGACAGGTTGTCGAAAAAAACATCACCCGGCACACAGCCATTGAACGTACTCGGAGCTACCACAATAATCGCAGGTGCGGGATAGTACCCGATGGGTTTGGTCACTGCCGCCGGACAACTGTTCGCATCTACCACCCGCAAGGTAACGGGGATATCGCCGGGTTGTCGGTACACGTGATCCGGGTTTTCAGCGGCCGAAGCATTGCCATCGCCAAAATCCCAGCTCCAGTCCGTGATGCGTTCCGCGCCGGTGGTGGATAAATCTTTAAAGGTTACCGGTCCTGACACACAGGTATCGTAGGCATACGAAAAATCCGCCTCGATTTGGGGGAAAACGTTAACTGAAATTTTTGCCGTATCGCCGCAATCGGTCTCGGGGTTGAGGACCAACTGGCCGGTGTATTTGCCCACTCCGGGAAAGGTCACGGTAGGACTCCAATCCGTGTAGATCTTTTTCTCGCCATTGACGTCAAACTGCCACTCAAAGTTCTTGATCACCGAGCGCTGATAACTCTCGTTCTGGAAGGTGACCTCGTTGATGCCACAGGAATTGATCAGAAATTCCTGCCCGTTGATGATGGCATCTTCTTTTACATCCGCTACCACCAAAGGATCACAATTGGCTACATTAAACTGAAAGTCCCGATAAACTTTGCTCAGCAAGACCCCGTCCCGGTATTCGGCAATGCAGACCCCCACCACAAACTGACCCAGCATGGTCGGTGTGGCACTGAGCAATCCGGTGACGGGATCAATCGTCACCGCTCCGCTACTCCCCAAAGGATTGAGCGCCGAGTAATTGGGCAGTCGAAACCGCACTTCGTTGTAGGGCGGCGGACAGGAAGGTGTGGGTTTGGCTCCCTGACAGGTCGCAAAAAAAGGCGCATTGAGCAAAGGACCACCCCCTATCAGCGGGCTACACAGCTCATAGACGAGCTGATCCCCGTCTTTGTCAAATGCCGAATGGTCGTATTCCAACAAAGCATCCGCACAAATGACCGTTGGGGGAAAACTATTGAAAATGGGACTGCTGTTTTTGAGTCGCTGCGCTTCCGGCGTGATCTCCACGGAATAAGTAGCCCCCGTATCATCGGGATCCACAATGTTGTTGATCGTGCGGTTGCGGCAGCAACGCTGGTAAGAGATATGGTAGCTGATGTCAGACACCGGCAGATCCATGATCCATTCATACACACCCTCTTGGACACACACATCCGGAGCAACCAGACAGGGATAGTCCGGAATACCCACCGAGCCGATATTTTTGATCGGCACGTTGATGGTGCGGTAAGCCTCTGACTGTCCCTGAGTGTTACAGGTGCCTCCGGCCGTACAGCGGTACACCCCAATCGCGGCCAGTTCGTCGAAATCCGCACAGTTTGTACAGTTACAGTCGCGATACACCTTGAGCAAAAACCGATACCTGCCCTCACTCAGATTTTCATAAGTAAGCACACCCCCAATAATATGGTTGGCCAGATTTTTAGCCGGAAAGGCAAAAAATAGCCCAAAAAAGATCCACAAAACTATTCTGTGCTGCATAGTCAACCCTATGATGATGGTCAAGAAAACAATACCCCGCGCTAAGCTTAAGGTCTTACTTCGCTAATATAAGCCGTAATTTGTATATTTGCGCGCATGTATGGTGGAAGCCTTCGGCAAAACCAGATTCCGCTTTACCGTCAAATCCTTGTTCCATGAACCTGATCTACCCCGATTTTGCAGCTCAAATGCACGAAAAAGACTTCGATCTCAACGGCGTACTGCGCGTACTCAAAAATGAAGGCGTAATACTATTACCCACCGATACCGTGTGGAGCTTGGCCTGCGATGCCATAGATGTGGAAGCGGTCAAGCGGCTTCGCGAACTAAAAGCCAGCGAAGATCCCTTTCACTTCGAAATCCTGACCGATTCCGTACAGATGCTCAAATCGGCTATCCGGCACCTGCATCCCCGCCTGGAGACCCTGCTCTTGTACCACAACCGACCGCTTTCGGTGGTCATTGAAAAAAAAGACCTCTCCCCCGGATATTTCCCCCTCAATCCCTCTTTTCTGACCTTTCGGGTCGTCAAGGATCCCTATTGCTACGCCCTGATCCGCACTTTTGGCAAACCCTTGCTTAGCACAGCAGCTGCCCAGGGTAACGATCCTTTTCCTGCTTCGTTCTCCGAGGTTTCCAAAGCGGTGCTGCGCTCGGTGGACTACACCGTCAAAGCGTCAGACCGCTCTCAGGACCTCGGTGAACTGTCCGTTATGGTCAAACTTTCACCGCGGGACGAACTCATTTTTCTGCGGGAATGACGGATCCCTCCCCGGCCAATACCTCCAGTGCTTGCTGCACAAAAGGATCGTCTTCGTTGAGGGTCTCGATCAGTTCTTTAGTGTCAAACAAATACCCCGCCAGATTCGTCCGCAACAAAACCCTGATCTGCGCGGCTGCTTTGCGCAAACGCTCCGGATCCAGCTCCGGTCTTTCGGCATGGGCATAGTCATAAAAATCAGCCAAGGTAGCCCCGTCCGGCTCATAACTATCCATAAAATCGCCAATTGCGGCATATTGCTCCCGCAGCCGCGGGAAAAACCCCGGATGCGTGTAGATAAATCCGGGTAAGAGCTGTTGAACCGCCATCATAAATGGATCCTGAACCGCCGGATCCATCGGAACAAATACATCGGGCCAAACCCCGCTGCTCCCATATACCCTCCTTTTTCCTGCGGTATAGTAAGGCGTGGAGTCCAGAGGAACCATCGCCGAGGCCTCAAAAAACTCCCCCGAGCGCAGGCGTACATTCCAATCGTCGCGATAGCTGCTCCTGTCGGAAAAAGGCTTTTGAATAGATCTTCCGGAGGGCAGGTAATATCGGGAAACCGTCAGTCGCACCGCCGATCCATCCTTCAATCCGTATTGCTCCTGTACCAATCCCTTGCCAAACGTTCTCCTGCCCACCACAAGCGCCCGGTCGTGGTCTTGCAGCGCCCCGGCGACAATCTCACTCGCTGAAGCCGTACTTTCGTCCACCAACACCACCACCTCGCCAATATTGAAGTACATTCTACCCTGACTCCTGTATTCGTTGCGATCTACCTGTCGCCCCTCCGTGTAGGTCAACAGCACGCCCGCCTGGGCGAAAAACTGACTCAACAAACGCGTAGCCTGCTGGAGGTATCCGCCATGGTTCTGGCGCAGATCCAAAATCAAATCCCGGGACTGATTGTCTGCGTACAAGCTATTCATCGCCTCAATGAACTCCTTGAAAGTAGTGTGGCTAAACCTGTTGATTCTCAGATAGGCAATATCCGGACGGATCAAATAAGCGGCCTCTACGCTCTCCAGCGGAATTTCTCCCCGTTCGATTTCAAATTCTCGCAAATCGCGCTCACCTGCCCGCAAAACCCCCAGATGTACCACCGTGCCTTTTACCCCTTTCAACTTCTTTGTCACCACATCCGCGTTCAAGGGATTGCCAGCTACCGATTCATCCCCGATGCGGACAATCCTGTCGCCAGCCTGTAAACCCGCAATCGCAGAAGGGCCCCCTCGGATGGGTTGCATCACCACAACGGTATCCCGGATAATCATAAACTCCACCCCAATCCCCTCAAAACTCCCCTGAAGCGATTCGTTTTCATCTTCCACCGCATCGGCAGGAATATAATCTGAATGCGGATCGAGCTGCTGCAACACGCTCTCAATGGCCTCCTCCAACAGCTTGGATTCGTCCACTTCATCCACATACCGCGCCTCGATATAGCGGAGCAACTCGGTCAGTTTGTCGGCCTGAGGCGGTCGGTAACCCTCCGGGATATCCGCAGCCGCACCAGACCCCAGGTTCAGCCCGATCAGGATTCCTGCAACCAGAAAACAAGACAGCAATAAAGGCAGCCAGATCTGGACAGGCTTCAAGGTTTGGTAATTGTTTTTGAAAAGCATAAACAACCTGATTAAATATGTGGTTTCTTATCGGGAAAAAGTACAAATAAAATACTCAGTTTATACAGAAAAGCAGGCATAAAGTTTAAACGCCTATCCGCAAATTGGCAGGATCCCCTTTTTTCCCGTATTTACGGGCATACCTGCAATCCACAACAAAGTGCGCAAAGGATATTATGGGGTAAAGCACCAAACCAATTATAATAAATAATTCTAAAACCCTAAATTGCTGCTTAAAATTTTAAATGCCCTATGAATAAAATCCAGGAAGTTGACAAGCTAGACAGGCAGATCCTGTCGCGCCTGATGAAGAATGCCAAGCGACCCTATACGGATATCGCCCAGGAATTGGCAGTTTCCGGCGGAACGATACATGTGCGGATGAAAAAACTGGAAGATTCCGGAGTCGTCAAAGGATATCAACTGGAAGTAGATCACGAAAAACTCGGTTTCGATGTATGCGCCTTCCTGGGGATCTACCTGGAAAAAAGTTCGATGTACGACGAAGCATCAGCCCAACTTACCCTGATTCCCGAGATCGTTGCCGCCCATTATACCACCGGACTGTACAATATTTTCACCAAGGTCATTTGCCGCGACACCACTCACCTTCGGGAAGTCCTCAGCAAAATTCAGTCCATTCCGGGCATCCAACGCACAGAAACCTTCATTTCGCTGGAGGAAAGCATCAACAGACCTATTGAACTCGTCAATGAGCGGGAAAGATAATACCAGCAACAAAAAAGGGTAATGTTTGCTGACATTACCCTTTTTGCTTGCAACGGCAAACCCTGCTAAGACCCCAAGTAGTTTTTCAACAATTTACTGCGATTCGCAGAACGCAACTTGTTGATCGCCTTATCTTTAATCTGGCGAACCCGCTCACGGGTAAGCCCGAATTTTTCTCCAATATCTTCCAGCGACATCGGGTGCTCTACCCCGATACCAAAGTATAACTTGATCACATCGCACTGGCGCTCGGTGAGCGTACTGAGCGATCGCTCGATCTCCCGGCGCAGCGACTGGTTGTAGTCCAACTCCTGATCCGTTCCCGGCGTATTGCTGTTTTCCAACACATCCAGCAACGAATTGTCCTCTCCCTCTACAAAAGGCGCATCCATAGACACGTGACGTGCGGCCACCCCAAGGGTTGTCTCAACCTCCTCGGTAGGGATCTCCAGGATTTCTGCCAACTCCTCAGAAGAAGGCTCTCGCTCAAACTCCTGCTCCAGTTCAGAAAAAGCTTTGTTGATCTTGTTCAGCGACCCTACTTTGTTCAAAGGCAGGCGCACAATCCGCGACTGCTCTGCCAAAGCCTGAAGGATAGACTGACGAATCCACCAAACAGCATAGGAAATAAATTTGAAACCGCGAGTCTCATCGAAACGCTGAGCCGCTTTTATCAAACCCAGGTTGCCCTCATTGATGAGGTCACTTAGCGAAAGACCCTGGTTTTGGTACTGCTTAGCAACCGAAACCACAAAACGAAGGTTGGCCTTCGTCAGTTTTTCCAGTGCCGCCTCATCTCCCTGCTTGATCCGTTTGGCCAGTTCAACTTCTTCTTCCGGAGTAAGCAAGTCAACTTTACCAATCTCCTGAAGATACTTCTCCAAAGACTGACTCTCCCGATTGGTAATAGACTTGGTGATCTTGAGCTGTCTCATGTATTGCCGTTGAATTAATTTAAGATGTAAATTAAATTATACATTAATCAAATTTGATGTTCGACTGGGGGGCTATCGCGCCAGGGATATACATGTATTGACCGCAATGTGAGGGATTTATAACTTATGAAACGCTTTAGGCTGTTTTCTTTAACAATCCTTTAAGATTTCAGCCTCCAAAAATAGGCTAAAATGCATTTGATGTCAAGCTTTTCATGTAAATTACCCCGAAACTAATTTTTGGCGCTATATTAAGCGCTGGTTAACTTTTTTAGTCAGACCAACATGAAAAGTGCCCAATATTTGGAAAAATGATTTTTTTATTTTTAATTGTGCTTGTCTATATGGAATGAGTACCAGGTCAATATCTCTCAATTCCATCAAAAGTAGTGCCTAATTTAACTTTTATGGATAGAGTTTCCATCAGCATGGAGTTTATTTTCAGGGCTTCGCCAAATATTCTCTACACTTTCCTGACGACGCCCAGTTGCCTTACCCGATGGTTTTGCGACGAGATTGACATTAGTGGTACTTACTATACCTTCTTTTGGAATGGTGCAGAGGAAGTGGCAGAATTGATCATGGACATTGAGGATGAGCTGTTGCGCTTCCAGTGGGAAGATGCAGATGACGGCGAGTTCCTCGAGTTCCAGATCAGCCAATCGCCAGTGACTTCTGAAACGATCTTAGTTGTGACGGATTTTTGTGATGCCAATGAAAAGGAGGATCAAAAGCGACTTTGGATCAATCAAATGGAGCAGCTCCGAAAGGCTACCGGTGGCTAGCTGTAATAGTGCCACAATGCGATAATGACCAAAGCCAGTCCTGCGAGTGCCGCCAGGCCACTGATCAGTCCGAGTAGTCCGCGCAGGATCCCCAGCCCGCTCAGAATAGCCAGCACAATAGCTCCGCCCAGCAGCAAAAGCCCCAGCATGAAATTGTTGTCGTCTGTGAGGCTGCGCAGGTTGGCTCCGGCGGATTCCCACTTATCCTGCCAACGCGCTATGCGTTTTTCCCGGCGGGTTTCCTTTTTGGAAGGCGCAGCTGTTTCTTTAGCATCAGTGGGTTTGATCTTGCCGGATTCTACTGCAAGGGCGGGATTTCCAGTACTGGAAAGGAAGAATACAAGGAAAGAAATGCGCAGGAGGGTTTTCATCTGGGGTTGTTTTTGAGCAAGCTTCTATGAAATAATTTATTTTTGTATCTCAATTTTGGGCTTTTCCACCGGAAAAACCATTTTTCCGGCAAAAATAATTTGATATGGTGGTATTTTTTGGTCTGGCACTGGACGATCATTTTGAACAGCCCCTGTCGCAAGCCTATCCCTGGGCGCACTATATCGGTCCTTCCGGGTTGATGCGCCTGCTGGAGACAGCTGCCGGGATGGATCACGGAATACCGGATATGGACTACCTGCGCATTCCAGCCTTCCGCAAGGTGATTCAACAATACCTGGATGCCAACTCGGATGCGTTTTTTGAGGCTTCTTTTCAGGCCGATCAGTTTGCGACCAGCAAAGACCTGCTGCGGAAGCGCGACGAACTGCTGCTCGCGGGCTGGGATTTTGTGTCCAGACCGGATACGCCCGCCTATTTGAAGGTTTTCGCGGCACTGGAAAGGTTGGTGGAGGAGGATGAACCCTTGCAGGAGGTGGTGGGTAAAGGTTTGGCCGACCGCTTTTCCCGCCTGCTGCAAAGTTTGCCCAACTGCGAACTCCCCTTCCAAACGGTTTTCCACCTGGAACCAGCCCCATTGCTTCCCGTGCACTGGCAAAGGCTGCTCGGGGTACTTGCCGCTAAAGGCGTGTCGGTTCAGCTGCACGAAATCCCCCAGGCACCTTCCACCCATCACGACCTTGGCGCGATACAGCAACTGCTCAGGGACAACAGCACCCAAAAGGTAACTTTGCGCGGAGATGGTTCGTTTTTGATCCTAACCAGTAAGCGGGCGGCAGATCTTTCCCGGCAAGTCGCCAAAATCGCAGCTCAGCATCCCGAATTCCGACCTACCTGTCTGCTGCTGGATCAGTCCCTGCAGTTCGACATGGCACTGGCAGAGGAGGGATTACCTGCCCTGGGGCTGAGTCAGCCTTCCCTATCCAGACCAGGTCAGCAGGTACTCAAACTCGCCGGAAGTTTCCTCTGGCAACCCGTTGATCCGGCCAAAATTCTGGAATTTGCCGGACTGCCGGTCAAACCCCTGCAAGGCGACCTGGCTTACGCCATTGCCCGCCATATTGCAGACAAACCCGGTCTCTTTGGAGAGGGCTGGAATGCTATGATCAATGGCACCATCGGCCAACTTGCGCAAAAGTCGGCCGATCTGGCCAACGAAGCAAGGGAACAGTATCGGTTCTGGTTTGAGCGCAAACGCTACGATATTCAGCAGGACGCGCCTACCTCCGAAGCCATAGGCGTGTTTCGGTACATTCAGTTTTGGGCGCTCCGGCAAAGTCGCAAGGACGCCGCTCCTGTGTTTGGCCAACTGGCCGAACAAGCCAGAAAAGCAGCAGAACTCCTGGAGACCATCCCGGAACAACGGGTGAGCGCCCTGGATATCGAACGGGTCGTTCGCACCATATTTGACCCCATCCACAGCCAACTCCATACCCCTCAGGCCGGACACCTGGATTTTGTGCGGCACGCCAATGCCCTGCTGTCCCCACCCCGCCAGTTGCTGTGGTGGAATTTTACCACTACCGAAAAACCGTATTTTTTTACCCACTGGACGGCAGAGGTGATTCATTATCTAAGCACACAGGGTATAGAACTGGACCTGCCCTCCCGGAAAAACAGTTTTCAGTCCTGGAGCCAAAGGCTTCCCTTCCTCTACACCCGGGACCAGCTCGTACTCGCCATCCCGGAAAGCATAGATGGCAAGGCGACACACAGCCACCCCGTATGGCCCCTGATCAGCACCCGGCTCACCAATGCAGCCGATATTACCTTTCAGCTCGATGATCCCGTCCAGCTGCAAAGGGTACAACAGTATTTCAGGGTTCCCGAACCGGTTGCGGTGCCCCAACAACACCTGGAACCCCCAAAACCCTACTTGGAACTCGGTCAGATTCCCCAGGACTGGCGCCGTACCCACGAGAGCCCTACCAGCATCGAAACGATGGTGTATTATCCCTATCAGTGGTTTTTCAGATATGTGCTCCAATGGTACAAGTCTCCCCTGCTGGGAATCGTGAATATGCAACGCCTCAAAGGAAACCTGGCCCACAAGTTGCTGGAAAAACTTCTTCCCCTCGTTGCTGAAAACTGGAGCCGCGAGGCGCTGCAGACCTGGGTCGAAGATCAACTCCTCCAGCTGATGGCAAGAGAAGGGACTCCCCTCCTGCTCTATGGCAACGAACCCGAAAAGGTCAATTTTATCCGAAAAGTGCAATTCGCTGCCCATACCCTGCGCAGCCTGATTCGCGACAACGGGTGGCAAATCCTCGCCATCGAGAAGGACGAAATGGGCACCTGGGAAAATCTAGACCTTAAAGCCAGAGCCGATCTGGTACTCGAACGCGGCAACGAACGCCTGATCATAGACTTTAAATGGTCCGGAGCGACCCGACGCCGCGAAATCATGAAAAACAACGAAGACCTGCAGCTCTGCCTCTATGCTTCGCTCTACCGCAACAACCAACAATGGCCCTCTACCTGCTACTTTATCATCGAACCCGCTGCACCCATCACCCGCAGTTCCAATGCCTTCAAAGGCATACAGGCACTCGCTAACGCAGGAGAAGAATCAGAACGCTATCCCGAACTGATGCAAAAGATGGCCGCTACCTGGAATTGGCGCATCCATCAATTGGAACAGGGCCTGGTTGAAATGCGCAGCGCAAATACCTTGGACCTGCTGGATGAAGAGGACCATGACTACACCTCCGATATGCTGGAAATGAAAACCGATGATGCACCTTACGACGATTATCACGTGCTGCTACGAAAATTTAATTAACCTTTCCATCTCCATGAAAAAAGCAATCCAGGTAAGCATCCGCGGGAAAGTCCAGGGCGTTGGCTTCCGGGTGTCCACGCTCGCAAAAGCAAAATCCCTCGGCCTCTTCGGATATGTTAAAAACGAACCCAACGGAGACGTCAGCGCCCGCTTCGAAGGCGACAGCGCCCAACTCGAAGCCATGCTGGACTGGTGCAAACAGGGTCCCATCCGCGCCAAAGTCAGCGAATGCACCAGTCAGGAAGTAACCCCAAACCACTACACCGATTTTTCAATTACCTAAGCCGCTTATAACATGTCCATTACCACCCGAAAAGCTACCCCCGAGGACCTCCCCGCTATTCACAACCTGGTCCGGGAACTCGCCATCTACGAAAAAGCAGAACACGAATTCGTGGCCACCCTCGAAGACTATACCCGCGATTTCCTCGCCGGTACCTTCGACGCCATCGTGGCCGAAAAAGAAGGCCAAACCATTGGAATGGTCTTCTTCTATATGGCCTACTCCACCTGGAAAGGCCGCATGATGTACCTCGAAGACTTTGTGGTGTACGAAAAATACCGAAGATCCGGTGCCGGACAACTCCTCTTCGACGCTTTCTTGGCTGAAGCCAAAAAACAAGGATGCGTACTCGCTAAATGGCAAGTCCTCGACTGGAACGAACCCGCCATCAACTTCTACCGTAAAAATAACGCTACAATCGAACAAGAATGGTACAATGGTAAGCTCTACTTTTAAGCACAAAAAACCAGTGGCGAATATTCTTAATATTTGATAATAAATAATTTGTATTTTCAGAAAATTGCGGTATTTTTACCCTCAGAATTTACCAGTAGATATACCTCGAAGAAGCCCTCTCAAACCCATTCCAATTTCATTTTATTGAAATGTCACGTCCTGTATTCAGGTTTTTGGTACGACTTTTGTACTGAATCAAGATATAGTGTTTCATAGTGTGAGGGGTGACTGCTTCGGTAGTCGCTCCTTTTTTGTTAAAAGTCCCTGTTAAAGAGCATTTCGCTCAACTCCAGCAGTCCTTCTTTTTTGTGATCCGTGGTTTGAACGGCTTTCAGGTGCCCCAGTGCCTCCTCGTGGTATTGGGTCATGGCGCGTCGGGTTTCTTCCTGGATATCCAGGGCGGTGAAAATGTCCATAACGGCGGCCACTTTTTCGGATTCGTTGGGGTGTATGCTGCCCATCCACTGATCTAAGGCTGTTTTTTGCGCAGCATTGGCCAATTCAGCTGCTCTCAGGACGAGGAAGGTCTTTTTATTGCGCACAATATCTCCACCTGGTTTTTTGCCAAATTTTTCGGGATCGCCGAAGGTATCGAGATAATCGTCCTGAAGTTGGAAGGCGATGCCGAGTTTTCGGCCGAAGGAACGCAGGTGAAACAGATCGGATGCTTCGGCACCGGCTACCATGGCACCCAGTTCGAGACTGGCTCCGATGAGGGCTCCCGTTTTCAGTTCGATCATTTTCAGATACAGGGGCAGGGTGCAATTGAGATCCTGTTCGAAGTCCATATCCAGTTGTTGTCCTTCGCAGACTTCAATAGCCATTTCATTAAACACCCGCACCAAAGCTCCGGTGTGGGATGCTGGCTCGCAGCGCGTCAAAAACTGTCCGGCAAGGATCAGCATGACATCTCCGGACAAGATGCCGGCAGGTAGCCCATATTTTTCGTGTAACGTGGGCTTTCCCCTCCTCACCGGGGCCTCGTCCATGATGTCGTCGTGCACCAGTGAAAAATTGTGGAAAATCTCTACCGCCATAGCAGCAGGAAGGGCGGGTTCGGATACATCCGAGAACAGGCCATGCGCCAGCAGCACTAAAGCCGGGCGGATGCGTTTGCCCCCCAGATCCATGATATAATTAACAGGCTCGTAGAGGTTCCTCGGTTCCTGTGTAAAGCGATGCGCAGCCAGATAATCGGCAAAAGCCATCTGACAATCCTTGATCGTTAGCATAAGTTGTGTATTGTTTTCGTCTCGAAAGGTAAACAAAACCCACGACAATCAAAACAAACAAATTTTTGGGGGTAATTACTGTCAGAGGCGTTATTTTAGGCGGATTTTGACCGGATTGTCGAATAGAATATTTAGCTTTGATCAACAATCAGGTATAAACTTTTTGTGGTCAAGCCCTATGATAACCCATATCCTGCTTCTCGAAGCGCAACCCCGTTGGTCAGCACTATTGGCCAAACACCTGGAAGGCAGTGCTTTCAGACATGTGATCTACCAGAGCACTTCGGTAGCTGCATGCGCCGAAATCCTGGCCGACCACCCCGTTGATATGCTGATGGTGGATATCAACCCGGGTGATAGTTCCGGGTTTGCTACCCTCAAAACCCTCATCAAGGATTTCCCCCAGCTGCCGGTGATCGCATTGGCCAGCCAAAACAACGATGTGCTTGGCATGCAGGCCATCAAAGCAGGTGCGCAAAATTTTATTGCCAGGACAGAACTGGACGAGCGCAGAATGGTCAAGGCCATTCGCTATGCTATCTTGCGCCATAAGGCACAACTGCAACTGCAGGAAGAAGCAAAGGAACTGAACCGCCTGAAATTTTACTTCCTGGAAGTGCAAAAACTGGCCAAGTTCGGTACCTGGGAAATGGACATCGTAACCAACGCCATGAAATGGGCCGATGAGGTATTCCGCATTTTTGGGTTCCACCCCAACAGCATCAGCCCCTCTTTGTCCAATTATCTGGACAGTGTGCACCCCCTCGACAAATCCCAAGTAGAGGCCTTCTTTGAAACAGCTACCCGCGACGGACATATCCATCGGCTACAGCACCGCATTCTGGTTGCCGGAAAGACGATAAAAACGATAGCTTTGCAGGCGAAAGTTTGTTACGACGAACTCGAACAGCAATTTTTATTGATCGGAGGTATTCAGGATATTACAGAGCTAAAGTTTACTTCCTTCGAATCTTTTTGACCGAACCTGTAAGTGTATGATGGATCTGATTATTATTGGCGGAGGCCCCAGCGGGATTACCTGTGCCATCGCTGCTGCAAAAGCCGGATTGGATTACCTGATCCTCGAAAAGGGCGTTTTGGCCAATTCGATCTATCATTTTCCGGCCAATATGACTTTTTTTTCTACTTCCCGACTCCTGGAGATCGGAGATATCCCCTTTATTTCCCACAGCGATAAGCCCACGCGAGGCGAAGCACTGGAATACTACCGCCGACTGGCGCAGCACTACCAGCTACGCATCCAGTTTTATACAGAAGTGACCCGGATGAACCGCCACCCGGAAGGAGGATATCTGGTGCACACTTCCCGGGGAACCTACGCGGCAAGGCACGTGGTGGTGGCAAGTGGCTATTATGATGTCCCCCGCTACCTCAGGGTTCCAGGAGAAGACCTGCCCAAGGTGAGCCATTATTATAAAGATCCCCACCCCTATATCGGCCAGCGCCTGCTGGTCATTGGTGCTGCCAATTCCGCCTGCGATGCAGCGCTCGAAACCTGGACCAAAGGGGCATCCGTTACCATGGCCATCCGGGGACCGGAAATTTATCCGAAGGTAAAATACTGGATCAAACCCAATATCGAAAACAGGATCAAGGAAGGCAGTATCCAGGCGTATTTCAATACCCGGGTGCTGGCCATACACGAGCATACCGTCGTGCTCGAAAACGAAAACGGTGCGTTCGAAATCCCCAACGATTTTGTGCTGGCGATGACCGGCTACGAGCCTAACTACGAGTTGCTGCAGCGACTGGGGATTCCCTGTCAGACCGACGCCGATAAAAAGCCGGCCCACGATCCGGAGACCCTGGAAACCCAGCTCCCCGGCGTTTACCTGGCCGGTGTCGTGTGTGCCGGGCTTCAGACCAGCAAGCTGTTTATTGAAAACACCCGGCACCACGGCGACCTTATCGTCCGGCAAATCCTCGCCGGAAAGTAGGCGGCCGACGTTCCTTACGGCGCTTTTCGTAGAAGGCCTCCGGCAATCCAAATGTCCGGTAAATGTCGTCCACCTGTCGGGGACAGATCAGTCCCGGAGGTAAGTTAATCTCACTTCGCTTGAGCCAGCGCATCAGGGTGCGGGTGCTGATAGCATACTCTTCTGCCAGTTGTTGTCTTGTTTTACAATTCATAGCTGGTTTTTATCTATTTATCCCTTTTTTGGACCATAGGTAACCACTTTCGGCCATTTTTATTTGCTATATTGGCTCGCAGCAACAATTGTGAACACAAACATGAAAACCAACTTGACCCGACGACATTGGTATGAGTGGATTCCCCACCCCATTGTCATGCTCTTCATCATTATTATCGTTACGACCATCCTGAGTTATATCCTGCCCGCAGGAGTGTTTGAGCGGGAGATGGTGGACGGCAGGCAGCGGGTTGTTCCCGGATCCTACCAACGCATTGAAGCTACCCCCATCGGATTAATGGATATGTTTAAGGCACTGCCTATGGGTTTCAAAACGGCCTCGGACATCATTTTTCTGGTTTTTGCCAGCGGGGTGATGTTTGGCATGCTCGAAAAGTCGGGCATGGTCGAAAACACCGTGGGAACCATTGTGCGCCAAATGGGCGACCGCAAACGCTTTTTGTTGGTGGTGCTGATGACCTACATATACGGCCTGCTTGGGATCATGATCGGCTTCGAAAACAATATCGCCATGGTACCCATCGCTGCAGTGATGATCCTTGCACTGGGGGGCGATCTGGTGCTGGCCGCAGGCGTGTCGGTGGGTGCGATTACCGTTGGCTTTGGTCTCTCCCCCATCAACCCCTACACTGTAGGTACCGGCCACAACATAGCCGAACTTCCCCTGTTTTCGGGAGCCTGGCTGCGAAGTATCCTTAGTTTTATCGGGCTTAGCCTGCTGGCCTGGCACAATGTCCGGTACTTCAAGCGCATCCTGGCCGACGAATCCCAAAGTTTGGGTAAAGGACTGAATACCGAAGGGATGACCCTGTCGAAACCGCTGCAAGATTACACCATTTCCCCCAACAACCGACTGGTACTGGGAGTTTTTCTCACAGGTATGGCGATTACCCTGTATGGCATTTTCAAATTCCACTGGTACATCAATGACTTGTCGGGCGTGTTTATTATGATTGCGATTGCCAGTGCGGCGGCAGCCGGCATGAACGGGACACAGTTTAGCGAAACTGCCTTCCAGTACATCGGCAAGGTAGCCCCGGGTGCTTTTATGGTGGGCTATGCGACGACCATCAAAGAGGTGATGGAGATGGGCAACATCAGCGATACCATTTCCCACGAACTCTCCCAGGTACTCATGACGCTGCCCACGTATGCTTCGGCTGTATTTATGTCCATTTCACAATGTGCGATCAACCTGGTCATTCCCTCCGGCAGCGGACAAGCCCTGGCTACCCTGCCCATTATGATCCCTTTAGGAGAACTGCTGGGGCTGACCCGGCAGACCACCATACTCGCTTTTCAGATTGGCGACGGGGTCACCAATTTGTTCAATCCTGCACTCGGCGGACTGGTAGCCATGTTGAGTCTGTGCAGGGTCCCCTTTGACCGCTGGCTGCGGTTTATTTTTCCGGTAACGGGGATGATATTATTAATTGCGTGGCTATTTTTGATCTTTAGTGTGTATATCGGCTATGGCCCGGCTTAATTGTTAGTTAACCAAACCCAATCCAGATTTTTATGAGCAAATCAGCCCGAACCCTGCTTTCAGAACTGGTATCCTTTCCGGTTTTTGGCGGGGAAAGTAATCTTTCCATCATACAACACATCGCAGCTTATCTCGACAGCTACGGGGTAAGTTACCACTTTGTGCCGAACCCGGAGGGCACAAAGGCTTCGCTGCACTGCCGCATAGGTCCTGCTGTGGACGGAGGCATCATCCTCTCCGGGCACACGGATGTGGTACCGGTAGAGGGTCAGCCCTGGGACACCGATCCTTTTGTCCTCACGGAGAAAGAGGGCAAATTGTACGCGCGGGGATCCTGCGACATGAAGGGTTTTATTGCATGCGTCCTGGCTAATGTACCCGCCATGCTGGCAGCAGACCTCAAGAAACCGATCTATTTTGCTTTTTCCTACGACGAAGAAGTAGGTTGTATTGCGGCTCCCGAGCTGGTGAGCCACATCAATGCCACTTATGCGGAGAAACCCCAATTTGCCATTATCGGCGAACCTTCGCTGATGATTCCGACCATCGGTCAAAAGGGTATTTGTGTGTTCAAAACGACCGTCAAGGGTTCTGCAGGTCACAGCAGTCGGATCAAAGAAGAAGTGAGCGCCATTACGGAGAGTGCCCGACTGATCCTCTGGCTGGAGCAGAAAATGGATCAGCTGATCGCGGATGGGCATCTCGACGAGCGCTTTGATCCCCCGCATTCTTCGATTCACTCCGGTATTATCCACGGCGGAGTGGCCCATAACATCGTTTGCGATAGCTGTAGTTTTGCCTGGGATGTCCGGGTGATCCCCCGCGACGATGTATTTGACATCCTCAAAGATTTTGAAGCCTATTGCGCCGAAAGAGTCGCTGCTACCCGGCACCTGTTTCCGGACATGGCCATCCATACGGAAATCTATCACCCCTTCGTACCTGCTTTGGACACCCCGGAACACCTGCCTATTGTGGATCTGGTGAAAAAACTTTCGGGTATCCATGAGGTAGATGCGGTATCTTATGCTGCTGAAGCCGGACAATTTGCCGAAGGCGGTTTTGAAAGCATCATCTGCGGCCCGGGTTCCATTGCTCAGGCACACCGGGCCAATGAGTTCATCAGCATCGAACAACTCGACAAAGGAGTTGACTTTATTGCAGCGCTGGTGGAGGAATTTTCGCGGGATTAATAGCGCCCCCAAACCGGAGGCTCCCTACGATACGCCCACGGCGCACAGGGGGTCTCCGGTTACAATTGCCAGAGAAGTCACCACGTAGAGCAATATTCCACCCCGCTCGGCATAGTAGGTACTGAGAACCTCCCCAAAAAAGTCGCGGATTTCCCCTAGTTTTTCCCCCGAGGCCACTTCTTCGCCCAACTCTTTGGAAGGATACCAACAGCCGGTATGCTGGGCGGTAAGCACCTGCATGCTGTCGAGGTACTTGACGTCTTCATGTCGGACAAACGTTCCTTCGATGACCCCAAGTCCTCTGAGGGTATTGCGCACCGCCTCTATGTATTCTTCCACCTCTTCGGCAGACCAACGCCCGCACATCCCCAATTCGGCCAATAAACCCGGAACGCCCGAATTGGCGGCGCCTCCAATAGAGCCGTTGTCCGATACTGATCCCACCACATAGGGGAATCCCAAAAACGAAGACACCTCGCGGGACTGCGCAGCAACTTCATCCCCCCCCAATCGGGAATAAATCACAAAAGGCAGCAATGCCTCGTGGATATCTCCGCCGTGCAGGTCAATGAAAAAATCCGAACATTGCTGAAGTTGGCTGACCACATACGCGATGCGTTCGCTCGCCGTACCCAGCGCCTTACCCGGAAACACCCGGTTCAGGTTCTTGCCGTCGTGGGGGCCATAGTATTGCAGCTTCGCAAAAAAAGCGGGGGGATTGACCGGATGGACAACCACCACCGTGCCGGATATCTCAGCAGGCTGGAGGTGGAGCCCCAGCTGAATGGCTGTTTCTATACAGGGATATTCGCCCCCGTGTACGCCCCCGGTAATCAAAATTTGCCGACCCGGCCGGGTTCCGCAGATAATCGTACAGGGCATCTCCACCGGGGTACCCGGAACGGGAATAAAGCCCCTGGTTTTGGTTCCCGCCTCAAAACGAATTCCGATGGTATCGAAAAAATCAGTAAAAGTCATGGCGCTGAAATGGTTTGGTGATGAATGCTGCAATTTCCGAAATTAAACAAAGGAAGATCTTTTTTGAACAAAATTTCCATATTTTTATTCGCTTTATCCCGTATTTGCTCACTAAAATCAACCGAGATGAAATACCTTTTGAATGGGCTGCTGTTCAGCCTGGTCCTGTCCTTGGTCGGCTGCGCCCCGGACAGTCCCGATGCCGGGCAAGTCTGCCCCGACGATTACCTGGATTTTTCTGCCAGGGACGACCAATTTACCGGCGGCATCAACATGATCCCGATTCAAACCCCCAAAGGAACCTTTAAGGTGTGGACCAAGCGGGTTGGCAACAACCCGACCATGAAGGTGCTGCTACTCCACGGGGGGCCGGGAGCGACCCACGAACTGTATGCCTGTGCAGACGGGTTTTTTCCGCAGGAAGGCATCGAATACATTTACTATGACCAATTGGGCTCCTACTACAGCGACCAGCCTTCGGATACCAGTCTTTGGACGATTGAACGTTTTGTGGAAGAAGTAGAACAGGTCAGACAGGCGCTGGGGCTGGACAACTCCAATTTTTACCTGCTCGGTCAGTCCTGGGGAGGCATCCTGGCGCTGGAATACGCGCTGAAGTACCAGCAAAACCTCAAGGGGCTGATCATTTCCAACATGATGAGCAGCATTCCGGAATACAACCAATATGCAAAAGACGTGCTGGGGCCCCAAATGGATCCTGCCGTGCTGGCAGAAGTCATGGAGATGGAAGCCAAAGAAGATTTCGGGAATCCCCGGTACCAGGAACTCCTTTTCGAACACCACTACACGGAACATGTCCTCCGCCTGCCCCAGGCCGAATGGCCGGAAGCCATCAACCGCACATTCAAGCACCTCAACCCGGAGGTTTATGTCTATATGCAGGGTTACAGTGAATTCGGAATCTCCGGCAATGCCACCCTCAAAGACTGGGACAGGAAGGCCGATCTGCCCTCGGTTGCTGTTCCCACCCTCACGGTTGGCAGTCAATACGACACGATGGATCCCAAGCACATGGAATGGATGGCCTCGCAGTTTCCCAAAGGCAGGTACCTCAATTGCCCCAATGGCAGCCATTTTTCGCAGTACGACGACCAGCAAAACTACTTTAAAGGGGTCATTTCCTTTATTAAGGATGTGAATGCCGGCAAACTATAAGCAGGTAATTCGGATCGCACCGGCAATCACTTCCGTTTGTTGGTGCGACCCGGATTGCTGCAGGTATAAACCAGTGCGGGAGGTAAATTTCTCAAGCTCAATTTCAATTGCACCTTCTCAAAGTACCTCTTCAACAGCAGGTACTTTTGCGGAGAATACTGGTACTGAATAAATTTTCCGCCCGGACTGAGGTAACGGGTCACCTTCTCCAGCATCGTGCGTACCATGTCATCTTTCAGCAAAGACAGCGGAAGGCTGGACACGACATAATCTATCCTCGGAATGCCCGCCTCCTGCATAACCTCATCAAAATCTATGGCAGAATGGTTGACAATCCGCACCTGGGGCTGATCTGCAAAGCGGGTTTTACAAAAATTGAAAAATGCAGGATTCACTTCGAAGGAAAATAGCATGGCATCCGGGTGCATTTTTTCGGCGATCGCCGCGGTAAAACACCCATCACCGGAGCCAAATTCCACAATCACACGCGCCTTTTCAAAGTTGATGCCACTCAAACTCGCCCTGATCAGATATTTTGAGCTCGGTCTGATCGTTCCACTCGTTTTTAAGGTCTTTACTGCCTCCTGAAAAAATGATTTCATGCCAATCTTTGGAGTAAAAAAATAAGCCGGCGCAAAAAAACTTGCCCGGCACAAGGCGTAAATATATACCCCCTTATCCGGCTTTCAAAGCCAAAAATCCGGTTTGTTAATTTATTGTAAACGACATCTCACGGGCTCCGCATGCGATGGGTAGCGCAAATACTGGATGTTGCACTTTTTTTGTACCTGTTTTTGGAGAGGATTTTCAGGGAGTCGTATCAGCTTTTAGGATATCCGAAAATATAGTAACCTGCTTTTTTAGCATTGCCTTTCCTAGCCTGCCCTATTTCCCAAACATAGCTTTCATTTTTTCCCTCCCCGATGAGTGCTTTGATATCCCCAAAGGTATAAGTCCTCATGATTGAAGCTTGCCCATCCCAAGCATATACGATAGGAATAACAGGAATGAGATAGGTGAATACGATTTGTGATAGGGTTAAGGGTCTTACAAAGGGGGTCATGATTAGGGACATGATCACCAAAATCGTTAGAGATACAGGAAGAAAAAGCCCCCAAACAACAACAGGTATATTGTTTTCAGCTAATTCATAAATTAGGATTGGCGCTTTGTTGCTTTCGGCAGCGGAAAGTATTTGCCTGGCTGTATTTGGTGGCATGTGGTGGAAACTCGCAATCATCGTTTTCAGGCCAATTGGTGAATTTTCCATTTCCAAGGCATCTACTGAATTCGTTAAATACCTCACACTGGGTAAATCTAAATCATTTATCCTCTTGACTGTATTGGCATTTGGATATTTGTCTGAGAGCAACAGCATAATCGGCTCTCCGGCTTGATGATTCCTATTTATGTGATCAACCACCTCAATCATGGGTCCTCCCGAACCAGATCCTAAATCAAGGATTTGATTAAAATTGATTTTTTTTCGGCAGTTTGTAATGACCTCAACCAGAACATCGGTTGTTCCAATCAAACCATGAAACACCTTAATCAAATTGGTCACGCCAGTCCTGATATAGTCAGGCAGCCAATTAAAATCTTCAAATTCAAATAATTCTAATCTTTTCATTTTCTTTTTTTAAGCCTTAATAAGCCAAGATCACTCCAATCATCGTCTCCGTACAAATTTATATTTTTTGTGTCTGTTTTTGGGGAAGGATTTTAAGGGAGAGTTTTATGCTAAATAGTTACAAGAATAGTTATTACCTTAAAGGGATAGTGATACCAAAAACAAACGCCATGAGATCTGCATTTTCTTTGTTTTTGTATTTGTTGGTTGGTGGTAATCTGTTAGCGCAACAAGACAATCGCCTGTCTGTCTTTACTTATCGCAATTTTAGTGTGGGGAGCATCAGTGCCTGGATTAGTGACATTGCCGTGCCGCAGAACCCGGATTACAACAATGCCCATACTTTTTATGTAGCAGCTCGCCATGGAGGAGTATGGAAGACCAACAACAACGGGGTCACCTTCCAGCCTGTTTTTGATCGGTACGGCACCACTTCTATTGGTGCTGTTGAGGTGGCGCCCGGCAATCCCGAAACGGTATGGGTGGGGACAGGGGAAGCAGCCAATGCGCGATCCAGCCATAGCGGCAATGGGGTGTATAAGTCCGTGGACGGGGGAAAACAGTTTACTCGAATGGGACTGGAGGATTCCCGACATATTGCAAGGGTGTTGATCCATCCCAAAGATGAAAATACGGTCTATGTGGCTGCTATGGGCAATCTTTTCAGTGCCTGCGCCAATCGGGGCGTGTACAAAACTCTGGATGGAGGACAATCCTGGGAGCAGGTCTTGTTTATCAACGAAAATACCGGGATCATTGACCTGGTCATGGATCCCCTGCGTCCGTCGGTACTCTATGCTGCCACGTATGAAAAATATCGCTACCCCTGGCACCTCGAAGCTGGTGGGTCAAACAGCGGAATTTACAAAACCACCAATGGTGGAAAATCCTGGGTGCGCCTTTCCGGCGGTCTGCCCGAAGGCAAAATTGGCCGCATAGGACTGAGTTTGTTTCCGAAAAACCCCAATATCCTTTATGCTATCGTGGAAAACCTCAACCCCGTTCCGGGGGGAAAGGGTGCCATACCGGGAGGAGAGGTGTACAAGACCAGCGATGGTGGTAAAGTCTGGAGGAAAATGAACCCGGATTCGGTTAACTTAGGGAGTAAGGCGGCCTATTCGTTCAACCAAATCCTGGTGGATCCCAATGACGAAAACCGGATTTTCATCAATAGCGAGACCCTACAGTCTTCAACTAATGGAGGAAAGAGTTGGCAGGATCTTCGATGGCCTGCGACCGAGTTGTTTGCCGATATGTTTGGAGACGTGCGCTGCTTTTGGATCAACCCCAAGGATTCCCGACACATGATGATCGGTTCAGATGGCGGGGTATATGTGACTTGGGATGGAGGAAAAACGGTAAGGGGACATACCCAGCTTCCTCTGGGAGAAATTTATAATGTGGCGGTTGACCAACAAAGCCCCTATCAAATTTATGCAGGACTGCAAGATCACGAGGGGTGGAAGGTTGCCTCCAACGGATGGCGGGGATCGGTAGGCGACGAAGACTGGACGATGGTTGGGCGCTGGGATGGCATGTATCTGCAAGTAGATCCCTTTGACAACCGCTGGGTTTATACGACCACCCAGTTTGGCAACCACCAACGGGTAGATCAGCTCCAGGGCGAGCGATACGATATTCAGCCTCCTTCCGACCCTCAACATCCCCTGCGCTATACCTGGAACACGCCACTCCTGGTATCTCCACACAACGGGAGTATCTTGTTTACCGGCGGACAATACCTGCTCCGCTCACTGGATCGCGGCAACCACTGGGAGGTCATCAGCCCCGATCTGACCCGCAATGACCCCGAAAAGATTGCCGGTCAGGGACATATTATGTATTGTACCATTTCTTCGATTTCCGAGTCTCCGCTCAAAGCAGGAGTGCTATGGGTGGGAACCGATGATGGCAAGGTCTGGTACAGCCCCGACCACGGCAAGTCATGGCTCGAAAGATCTGCCCAACTCGAGGCAGCCGGAGGTCCGGGAGAGCGGTACGTAGCGCGAATTGCTGCTTCCCGACACGATTTGTCCAAGGCCTGGGTGATCCAGTCTGGCTTCCGCAACGACGATTTCAAACCCTGGATCTTCGTGACCCGTGATCATGGACAAACATGGACTCCTATCGCAGCTAATCTACCCGATCAACCCATTTCCGCTTTTCTGGAAGACCCCCATCATCCCGATATCCTGTATGTCGGAAACGACCACGGAGTCTATATCAGCCTGAATGGAGGCCAATCCTGGCTGCCCTTCAATCAAGGTATGCCCCCTGTACCGGTAAAAGACCTCGTCATGCAAAGCGAAACCAGGGATCTCGTTGCTGGTACCTACGGCCGAGGTATCTTTGTGGCCGATTTGTATCCCCTCCAGGAATTTAGCGATAGTATTTTCAATCGGGATTTTCATTTGTTCCAACCCGAACCCCAGCCGCAAATGAACTATTCCCAACAATCCGACTGGGGCAATTTTGGTCCCTTCGGCAACCAATATTATCGCACCCCAAACGAACCTAATGGAATCAAAATTTTTTATTGGGTGGGGGTAAATACTGATCAACCGGTTACTATCTTTATCCGAGACAGTGACGGCAACACAGTGGCTGCCCTCGAAGGTCCCGGCTCCGCAGGTACCCACCAGGTGGTATGGAATACCCGGGATCATGCACCCGGTACCTACAACATTGTCCTGGAAACGCCCGGCGGGTCGCAGCGCCAAAAAGTGTTGGTGCGGGAGCGCTGGTTGTGGCCGGTAGGCAATAAAGCAAAATAAACGAATCATGACAGATCCCAGAGTAGATCAATACCTGATAGATGGCTGCATGCGCTGTAAGTTTGGCGCTACCCCGCAGTGTAAAGTCAACGATTGGCGCGAGGTGCTGGTGTTGCTTCGACAGGTGCTGCAGGAAAGCGAACTGACCGAAACCCTGAAGTGGGGAGTGCCCTGCTATACCTGGAAGGACAAAAATGTGGTTGTACTCAGTGCACTCCGGGACAGTTGTACCCTGGGGTTTTTTAAGGGTTCTCTGCTGGAAGACCCCCAACAGCTCCTCCACAAGCCCGGCGATCATTCACAGGCTACCCGGTACCTCAAGTTCCGGGATCCCGAGGAGGTCACCAATAATATGCAGACCATACAAGCCTTTCTGGAAGCCGCCATCGCCCTGGAAAGATCCGGGCAAAAGGTGGTATTCAACAAACAGCCCGAACCTGTTCCCGAAGAACTCCAAGAAGTTTTTGCAGCTTCCCCTGAATTGTCCAAAGCTTTTTACGCCCTCACACCCGGTCGGCAAAGAGGGTATATCCTCTATTTTTCCCAACCCAAACAAAGCGCTACCCGCCTGAGCCGCATCGAAAAATGCCGGGAGAAGATCATGCGGGGAGAAGG
>JANQWK010000021.1 GCA_030729925.1 Saprospiraceae bacterium | reverse complement strand
GTAATCAGGTGGAAGGCACCTTAAGGTGGCTTCCACCTGTGTTTTAAAATATTGAAAATCATTAATTTATATCAAAAAAACACAATCTTAACGACTTGAAATCGGGGATTAAGATAACGTTAAACCGCGGGGTGGGTGTTTTTTTGATTAGCGCCTGTCTTTATATTGCTTTAAGCAAAACAAACAATTATGAACGTACGCAGCAATGGCACCTCTTTTCAGGGTGCAAAATCTTCCGACAACAGGGCTATGACACGTATCCTTGTGGCAGCAATATTGGTGCTTGTATTGGGGACTTCCTGCAGTCCGGTACTGAGTCCCTTCACGCAGCGTTTGTATGACCAGAACCGCTGGACAGAGACCGAGCTTCGGCAGATTCAGTTTTATGTTTCGGATGATATTGTGCTGCGCCGGGTCCTTACAGGCAGTAAATCCGAAATCGTGGCCGGTGAGATTAAGATGATCAACGGAAGTGCGGTGGAAGAGGTAGTGATCAGGGCAGGTACGCCGGGTGTGGCGGTGTTTGTGCCGGAGGAAGGCAGACTGGGCGTGGCGTTTGAGGCGGATAGCGATAACCGGTATTTGATGTTCGGCCCCAATCCCAAACTCAGCGGCCGCTTCGTCTTGCTGGCTTCCGAATGGGAGCGGAACAGCGGTATCGTCACCTATGGCGACAAAAAATATCGGGTGGCTTCTGCAGATGCTATGGCTACCTTGATGGTTGACCTGAAAAGAATATCACAGACAAAGGTGCAGTCGCGCACCGCCGGGGGCAGACGGGTGAATTAGATGGCCTGTTCTTATACATTTTTTGCCCCAATTGTTTAAATTTAGGCAGTAATTTGGATTCTACAATTATTCCTAAATATTAAAAGATGCAAACAATCAAATTCGGTACGGACGGTTGGCGCGCAATTATTGCCAGGGAGTACACCGTTGATAATGTGATGCGGGTGGCGGAAGGTACGGCTCGCTGGATGAAACAAAGAAATATGACCCAGGCGGTGATTGGCTTCGATTGTCGTTTCGGAGGCCGGATGTTTACGGAGGCCAGCGCTTGTGTGCTGGCTGCACATGGCATCAAAGTGCTGATGGCAGAGGAGTTCGTCTCCACACCAATGGTGTCCCTGGGGGTGGTAAAAACCGGTTCCGATATCGGGGTGGTGATTACGGCCAGTCATAATCCGCCGAGTTACAACGGGTTTAAACTGAAGTCTTCACTCGGAGGACCCATGATCCAGCAGGAAGTGGATGAGGTGGAGCGCGAGATTCCGGAGCGTTGTTCGGTAAATCCCCAGTCGCTGGAGTTTTGGGTGGCTGCCGGACAGATTGTGTTTGTGGATTTGGAACAGCTTTATTTGGATCATGTGGCAGCTAGTTTTGATTTGCCCGCGATCCATGCAGCGGGAATTTCCCTGGCTTATGATGCGATGTACGGTGCCGGTCAGCGCGCAATGCGCAAATTGTTTCCCGGGGCTGCCCTGCTGCATTGTGATGAAAATCCAGGTTTTCACGGCCAGGCACCCGAGCCTATCCACAAAAATCTGCAGGAGTTGTCGGCTTTTATCCGGGAGCATGACCATATCCAACTGGGTATCGCCAACGATGGGGATGCAGACCGAATAGGACTGTATGATGCAGATGGCAACTTCGTGGATTCTCACCATATTTTATTGCTGCTGTTATTGTACATGCACCGCTACAAGGGCGAAACAGGTAAGGTAGTGGTGACTTTTTCCGTGACGGAAAAAATGGCTAATATGGCAGCTTCTTTTGGGCTGCCGGTGGAAATCACTAAAATCGGTTTCAAGTACATCGCAGAAATCATGGGCAAAGAGGATGTCGTGGTCGGCGGAGAGGAGTCGGGCGGATTGGCCGTGAAAGGACATATTCCCGAGCGCGACGGGATCTGGATCGGATTGATGATCATGGAGTTTATGGCCAAAACCGGCAAGTCGCTCCAGGAGCTGATCCAAGAGGTGTATGATCTCGTAGGGCCTTTTGCGTTTGATCGAGATGATCTACACATGCAAGAGGCACAGAAACAGGAAATTATCCGCATTTGTCGCGAAAATCCCTATCAGCACTTCGGTACTTACACGGTACAGCGCCTGGAGACCGTGGATGGATTTAAGTTTGTGCTGGACGATAACCGCTGGATCTTGATTCGACCTTCCGGCACAGAACCTGTGTTGCGGGTCTATGCGCAAGCTCCCGACCACGCTGAAGTACGTCGTATCCTGGATGCGGTAGGTGCTACTTTTGCGTTGTAAGGATTATTCCTTCAAGATATGCTATTCCGGCCTGTTTCAAAAACTGGGACAGGCCGGGTTTTTTCCAGCCCCGCTGGTGGCTTTGCGAAACAACCAGGGCCCCAATCGCAAACCTGCATAAAAGTCGGTGCCCGAAAATTGATCCTGCACGCCAAAACTTCCTAAGTTTTCAGAGCCGATATACAGCGGCCCCAGTCGTAGGGCAAGTCCGAGCTGCAGGTTTTCTCCACGGTATAACTGAACGGGCATAGATACGCCTATCCACCGACTTTCGTACCTGGGCGCTGCAACGAACAGACTTCCTTCCGGTACAGCATTGTCGGACAGGCGCAAAGGCTGGACAAAAAGTGCTCCGACATAAAAATGGTCGTTGATCCGGTGGTCAAGCTGAAAACTTAATTTGGCAGGTAAGTTCTGTGTGAAGCTGTTGCCTGTCAGAGAGGCTCCCGCAAATCCCAGCAATTGACTGCTGAAAGTGTCTATAATAGCTTCTGTATCAGATAGGTCCTGGAAAAAGTCAAAGCTCCTTCCGTCGAGCGTTCCCGGTTCTTGCAGGTCTATGGTGTGGTTAAAAGCCGATTGGTCAAATTGTATGGCGCCCAGGTCGAGCAGTGCGACTCCCAGTTTCCAGGAGTAAGCCTCCGCTCCGTTGGTGATGATGTAACTCAGCCCCAGGTCAAGTCCCAGACCGGTGCCGTTAAGGGTAGGTTGGTAACTGTCTTCGGTGAAAAGGGTGTTGGTGTAGGCAAAGCGGATACCGACAGGCGTACCGCCCAGCCCTTTGAATGGCAGCCGCGACATCCGGTGCCGCCGATCTGTATAAAAGTATCCGCCTTCCTGCCCCATCAGGTATTTTGCCGTGATGCCCAGACTTAGCATTCCCGAGGGGAGGTTTTTCCGAAAGGAATAGTGCAGTCCGAGTTCTGTCCAGGCCAATAGCCCTCCATAGACGGGCGGAACGGGAAAGGTGTCGTAGGAGGCTCGGGTATTGAAGTTGTAATAACTAAAATTGTCGCTGATGTTATCTCCGCCCAGCACCACTCGGGTTTGTGCGATCAGTCCTACGGTGTGCTGGTCGTTGATTTTGTACAGGATAGAAGGCAATGCGATGGTCGTTGTGGAAGCAAAATAACGCTCCTGGTTGTCGTCGAAAAAATCGAGGACAATGCCCTCCGGGATGAGGTTGTCTTGTCGGATATCGGGGCCAAAATCGAGGTCGAGACTGTTGCCGCTGCCCAACAAATCCAGCACGCCGGTCTGCGCAAGGTAGGCATAGTTATTTTGGGAAAAATGAGCTATTCCGTTTAGGTTGACCTCCCAGCGATAGGGATGAAAAGCGGTGAGCGCGGGGTTTAGCCCGGCAGACAGGATGCCCGCGTGGTTGTCGGCTCGCACGCCAAATTGCAGCTGCGCCTGCGCCAAAAAGGGTACAAGCAGGAAAAAAAACAGCAATGACCGGTGGTTGTGTTGCATGTGCTATGGTTTGTGTCCCAAGTTAAAAAAAAACCGGAAACCCGAAGGGAATACGCAAGCTGCTTATTGCAACCAAACGTTGACATAAGGTAAAAAAATGCTCAGACCAATAAAAACGGCTCCCAGTGCCAGCAGCAGCACCGCTCCGGCTGCCGTGTCCTTGGCTTTTCCCGCAAGGGGATGCTGCTGGGGAGAGACGAGGTCCACGATGGATTCTATGGCGGTGTTGATGGCCTCCGCGGCCAATACCAATGCGATGCAGAGCACAAGCCAGCGCCATTCCGATGGACTGACACCAAAACCCAGACCCATCGCAATGACGGCTATGCTGAACAAGAGGTGGACCCGGGCGTTGGGTTCGCTTTGGATAACCGATTGCCAGCCCCTTAAGGCATACACGAAACTTTGGAGGCGTTTTTTTAGCATATTCCAGGCTTTTGTGCTGCTAAATATAGTAAATATCGGGGGTGAGGCTTTACCACAACAGACAGGTTTTTTTGACAAGTTCATAACTTCCTCCCGGATCAAAGTAGGCAATCCGCAGCAAATACAATCCACGGGGCAGTAATTGGCCATTCTGATCGTCGCCGTCCCAACGGAGATAAGTGGCTACAGAGGCCGATGCGCTTTGAACGAGCTCCCGGATCAGGGTTCCGTCCCAGCTGAAAATAGCAGCATCGTACAGACTGCCGGGCGCTCGGGCTTCGATCGGGAGGTAGAGGAAGTCATCTACCCCGTCTCCATCGGGACTGATGCGCAGGATGCCGGAGCCGCGGGTGGAGCTGGGCGGAAGGGTAAGTGGTCGGACGAGCGGCCGAAAGCCGGGCGTGGCATAGCCCCATTGTGAGGGGGCAGATTGCCAGTGCTGAGGGGCAACTCCCGGCAACTCCGGGCGGATTTTTTCCAGACTCACGCCCCGGGTATCCGTTAAAAAAGGATGGTGCCAGTCTGCATCGTAGGCGATGCTGTCAATGAACTGTTCACCAGACCAGAGGCTAAGGCTTCCCTTTGTGCCGGAGAGACCGGGAAGTGTGCCGGAAATGCTGTTGTAGGGTAGGGTTGCAGGTGTACAGGATTGCAGCAGGGGGGTGTGGGCACTGATGACCAACACAGAATCCGGAGCCAGCATGAGATGAGGCGGAAGGGTGCTGTAACGATAGGTTGCGGAGCTTGGATCGTAGCTTCGGAGCAACAGGCCGGATAGATCAAGAAACCGGTTACTTGGGTTGTAGAGCTCCACAAAAGTCGGACAACCGGGCTTGGGATCAAACAGGATTTCATGGAACAAAAGCTCTCCGGTTTGGGGCGAATAGGTTTTCCCGAAGGGATAGGTCTCTTCCTGCCGCAGTGGGGCACCGATGCAGTTGACCCAGGAATGGGGTACTTGGAGCAGGTAAGGGGTTTGGGGCGAAAGATCGGCGGATAGGTACAGGCGGGCGCTTTTTTGCGCAGCGGAAACCTCCATGGCATAAACATCCAGCGGTGGGTCAATTTGAAAAAAGTCCGAAACCGGCTCTCCGGGTTGCTGGCTGAACCGGACTTCCAGACAGCAAGCGTCTGTCGGATAGACCATTTCAATATAAAACAAACTGTCTGCGGGGGTGTATCCCGTCTGAGGGTTGGCACGAGCGGGCGACCCTCCTGTGATTCCGGTCGAAGCCGCCCAGTTTTCCGGACAATTTCCGGGTTTGTCAAGGTCTTTTTTTTCCAAACTAACGCCTTTTGCGGGGACTCCGCGATGCCATTCCGGGGCGTATTCGAGGGCGTCTATCACAACAGACTGGTACCGCAGCGCGAGGTAGGCCCCATTATTGGGAATGGCCGGAAAATTGGGTATGCCGGGATAGGGTGCCGCTTCAAATTTACCGGTAGCGTGGTCGGGATACAGCAGTCGGTAGGACTGTGGCGGGATAAGTTCGTCGGGCAGATCGAGTTGCCGTTGGTTGACCTGCAGTTGCCAGCCTTTCAGGCGCAGGGGGTATGACCGGCGGTTGAACACTTCCAGGTATTCCGCTTGCGGCAGCCCCCTTGAAGGATCGGGGTCGGCCATGATCTCCGTAAAAACCAAGTCGCCGGGGGTGGCAATGTAGGGGCGGGCAAAGTACAGCAGGGTATCCATACGCAGCGCATTGCCCGTTCCATCGGCTATTTGGGGCAGCACCAGTCGGTAAGCGGTATCAAAGCGGAGCGGCTCAGAGGGGAGAAGTTGACAGCGGTGCGGCTGAAGATCCGGGCAGGAAAGGGGGAATGCGGTAGTAGAATCGGGATACAACCAGGCCTGTGCCGGCAGGACGGGTTCGGAAAAAATTAAATCCAGGCGCAGGCTATCGGCCAAAAGCACCTCGCGCAATCGGGGTGCTTCCACGTCGGGGATCAAACCTTCGATTCGGATATGATCGAATGAAATGGCGCGGTTTCTGCTCGGCGAATAGCGGCAATGCAGCAAAAAATAGTCCTTTTGTCCCATCGTCACCGGGTAATCGGCCGCGGCAACCTCATCGCAAACCCCGGTAGCGCTGCAAGCTTTCAGCACCCAGTATCCCGCCTGGTAGTCCACCCGCAGCTGAAACGGCAGTTCACTGGGCGCTGTCCAGGGGATGGGCATCTGGCAGATTATCCGTTTGGCATCATGCTGCCATTCAAAAAGTTCCAAAAAATCTGCTCCGGTCTGTCCGCCCACTTGCAGGTATATCCCTTCGGGAAAACCACTGATCGCGGGCAAATCGGTAGAAAGTCCAAGGATCACATGATTGGCGCTGGAAGGATCGAAAGGAAAAACCAGGTCGAGTTCCCAGGTAACGGGGCCGCTCCAGTTGACGGTTTGTTTGCTAAAAACCATTGCCGTATTGCTGGCAGCAGGACTTGGATCTGCCAGGAGCAGTCGGCCCTGATCGGTCACCACAAATTTTTCGCGCATGCCCCACCAATTGGGGTAGGTCAAAAAATGGGTTGTCGAAAAATGTTCTTCCCAGACCTGTTGGGCTGACAAAGCGCATGGAAACACATAAAGCGCGCAGAGACACAAAATAAAACGAATCATATATTGTATAATTTTTGGAAATGGCTAATCTTTGACCCCTGATTAATACCACAAGCAAAGAAAAGGTAATATGGAAGTAGCAGTTGTAGGGGTTACCGGGCTCGTAGGTCAGGTAATGTTAAGGGTGCTCGAGGAGCGCAATTTTCCGGTGAGCAAGCTCATTCCGGTGGCATCGGAGCGGTCGGTAGGCAGCACGGTAACCTTTAAGGGACAGTCCTGGACTGTTGTCAGTATGGAAGAAGCGGTAGCACAGGCTCCTGCGATAGCCTTGTTTTCTGCGGGTGCGTCTGTCTCGAAAGAATGGGCACCGCGTTTTGCGGCAGCGGGTACGCGGGTGATTGACAACAGCTCTGCCTGGCGCATGGATCCGGACATCAAGCTGGTTGTTCCGGAGGTCAATGCCAGCCAACTGGTATCCGAGGACCGCATCATTGCCAATCCCAACTGTTCCACCATACAGATGGTCGTAGCCCTGGCGCCTTTGCAGCGGCAGTATGGCATTCGTCGCCTGGTTATTTCGACTTATCAATCCTTTACCGGAACGGGCATGAAGGCGGTCAAGCAGTACGAGTTGGAAAGCAAGGGCTTTGTGCCGCAGCCCGAAGAAATGGCCTATCACTATCCGATCTTCGAAAACTGTCTGCCGCAATGTGATATCTTCCTGGATAACGATTACACCAAAGAAGAAATGAAACTGGTCCATGAGACCCGAAAAATTTTGGCGGACGACCAGATGCGCATCACAGCCACAGCTGTTCGGGTACCCGTCAATGGGGGGCATTCGGAATCTGTCAATGTAGAACTGCAGCAGGACTTTGAGCTGGATGATGTCAAAGCATTGCTTAAAAAAACACCCGGGCTAGTGGTGCTCGACGATCCGGCCACTTACCAGTATCCCATGCCGCGCTTTGCCAAAGACAAAGACGAGGTTTTCGTAGGACGTATCCGTCGCGATGCTTCCATAGATCATGGACTCAACCTCTGGATTGTCGCAGACAACCTCCGCAAAGGAGCAGCCACCAACGCTGTACAAATTGCAGAATACCTGTTGGCAAACCAGATGATTTAAAAACGAAGCGGTGTTTGAAATTTTATTTTGCCCAAAACAGTAAAATCAAAATTAAAAAAACGCCTTTTGCCGAATTATTCGTTTTTTTTGGAAAAAACTAGCTGAAAAATGGCCAATCAGGAAAGATTGGTCAATATATTTGCGTTTATTCGTGAAGAGAGGTTGGCAAATCCCATTGAACATACGATCTTGTCAATTCCGTTTCTCATGATATATACGATTTTTTGTACCTGGATTCGTTGATCGAATCATTTGTTAATGAAAATTTTACAACGTAAGTTATGAAGAAGAAACTCGTTTTTTGGGGAACAAACAGCAGCGATGAAAAAGTATTGATCGGGATGGAATTGAGGCCTGAGGACAACAAGGTGATGGTATTTACTTTTCCGGAAACGGTGGTGACGGAGGAGTTCAACCAGCAGATGATGAAGGATTGGCGAGATGGTGCTGAGGTTGAATTTCCGGAACAGCACGAAGCTACGGAGAAGGAGTTGGTGATGAGTGAGGGATTGTTGCCGAATGGTTTTAAGGTAGAGCGGGACGACCTGATTCAGCGTGCCCAGACCGAATGGCACTTTATTGTGCTGTCGTCCAGGTTGTATGAATCGTATGTGTCAGAACTCAACCAGCTGGCAGAAAAAATAAACGAGGCTTCCAAATTTGAAAACCAGCTTTGGGATGGGTTGAAGCATTTCTGGGATAAGGTACAGGGGCAGGTCAACGAGCGCAATTTGTTCAGAGAGCATGCCGATATGTTGCGAGAGAAGACGAATGAGCTATTTGGAGCCCTGAAAGAATTGCGGTCCAAGTTGGACGATGAGTTCAAGCGTTTGTCGAAAGACAACCAGGACAAGTTCTTTGCCAGCTTGGCTGAGGTAGAACAGAAGTTCAAAGATGGCATGCGCTTGCAGTCTATTTTTGACGAACTAAAAGAGCTACAGAAAAATTTCCGCAACACGAAGTTTACCCGCGATCACAGAACTAAGGTTTGGGACAAGCTCGACGCCCTGTTCAAAGAGGTGAAAGAAAAGCGTTTTGGCGCCACCGGCGACAACCGCTCTGCGCTGGAGCGCATCGAACGCCGCAATGCCGGTTTGCTCGCTGCGATTGACAAAATGCAAAAGTCCATAGATCGCGACAAAGAGGAGTTGAGTTTCCAGGAAAAGAAAGCTGCTTCCAGCGATGGGCAGCTGGAGTCGCAGATTCGCCAGGCTAAAATAAAGATGATTGAAGAACGCATCCATTCGAAAGAGGAAAAACTCAGCGAGATGTTCCAGACTAAAGCAGACCTGGATCGGCGTTTGGATGCGCAGTTGGTAAAGGAAAAGCAGCGAGAAGAGCAGGAAGCGATAGAAGAAGCTAAGAAGGAAGCCCAGCAAAAAATTGCCGAAGAGATCAAGGAAAAGGCCAATGCAAGGGCTGAAGTAGAGGAAAAACTGGAAAAGGCAGCAGAGGCCATCTTAAACAAGCCGGCTTCCGAGGAGGAGTAATTGCCAAAATCTTTATAAAATGGGCATCGCGCGGAAAGACTTATCCGCGCGATGCCCATTTTTTTTTTGAAAAATTCAATGCCTTTTTAACCTTTGGTTAACTAAAAAGGTAAAAATATTTACAAATGCTTTTTCGACATGTAAAAATATTTTACCTTGTTAACGATTATGAATTTTTTTTAACAATCTATTTTTATGAAAAAGCTCTCACTAGTTTTGGCGTTCGTGCTGTTTGCAGCGGGGTCTATCCTTGCGCAAAGAACGCTCACAGGAAAAGTGACCGACACTTCCGGAGAGCCTTTGATTGGTGCAAGTGTGCTGATCAAAGGGACAAGTACGGGTACGGTTACAGATTTGGATGGTAATTTTGAGTTGTCCGTACCGGGCGGTTCGCAGGTACTGGTCTTCAGTTTTACCGGATTTACCACTGCCGAGGTAGAGGCTACTTCGGATGTGATCAACATTTCGCTGGAAGAAGGGGTAACGCTTGCGGAAGCGGTGGTTACGGCCCTGGGTATCGAGCGGGAGAAAAAGTCCCTGGGCTATGCCGTACAGGAAGTGGATGGCGACGCGCTTACGATGGTGCGCGACCAGAACGTGGCTTCCTCGCTAACGGGTAAGGTAGCCGGGGTACAGGTCATCAGTGCTTCAGGTGCTTCGCTGGGTGGATCTGCCAAGATCAGAATCCGTGGTGCCAACAGCCTTTACGGCGGATCTCCGCTATTTGTGGTGGACGGAACGCCTATCTCCAACGGTAACTTCTCCAGTGCTTATCGCGGGGTGGATTACGGTAACCTGGCTTCTGACATCAACCCCGACGACATTGAGACGATCTCTGTGTTGAAGGGACCTGCTGCAACGGCGATCTATGGTAACCGTGGTGCCAACGGGGTTGTGTTGATCACGACCAAAAAAGGTACAAAAAGAAGCGGTATCGGTGTGACGATCAATTCCAGTGTTACTGCCGAGAATGTGTACATCCTTCCGGATTACCAGAACGAGTACGGTGGTGGTTACACGCAAGACTTCCTCAGGGCGGTTGACCCGGTTGACGGAAGAACGTACAATGTGTTGAATTATGCAGCGGATGAAAGCTGGGGTCCAAAAATGGATGGCACGCTTTACCGCCCATGGTGGAGCTGGTATCCCGGCGAAGACTACGGCACCGAGATTCCGATGCAGGCCAACCCCGATAACGTGAGAAATTTCTTTGACACAGGGGTAACTTACAACAACAGTATCGCCATGTCTGGCGGCAATGAGTCCACTACTTTCCGTTTGTCTTATTCCAATATCAATCAAACGGGTGTGGTTCCCAACTCTAAGTTGAACCGCAATAACCTGTCTGTGAATACTTCCACGCAATTGACAGACAAGCTGACGCTGGCTGCGAATGTTAACTTTGCGACAGTAGAGGCTTTGGGTCGTCCTACTTTTGGTTACCTGGGCAACAACCCGGTCAACTCGCTAAACCAGTGGTTCCAGCGTCAGTTGGATATAGACAGGCTGCGCGATTACAAAAATCCGGACGGAACTTTCCGCTCTTGGAACATCCGAAGCCCAACGAATCTTCGTCCTTTGTACTGGGATAGTCCTTTCTTCTCTGTGTACGAGAATTATCCTACGGATAGCCGGGATCGCTATTTTGGTAGTGTGTCTTTGAGCTACAAAGTTATGGATGGCTTGACCCTGGCGGGTTTCCTTCGCAGGGATTCCTATACCCAGCGGATTGAGGAAAGAGTGGCTACCGGAGGTTTGGATCAGGACTACTACGGCGAGTCTGTGCGCAATGAGTCTGAAGACAACTACGAGTTTATCGCCCAATACAACAAAAACGTGGGTAATTTTTCTGTGGATGCCAACTTTGGCGCCAATATCCGGGTTAACAACTACCGATCAAACGGGATGGGTACTGTGGGAGGTTTGAATGCTTCTAACCTGTTCAACATCAAGGCTTCTATTGACCGTCCGAGCGTAAGCAGCTTCTTGGAAGAGAAGGTGGTGAGAAGTTTGTACGGGGGAGCAACTTTCGGTTACAAATCGTTTGCGTACCTAGGGTTTACGGTTCGTAACGACTGGTCTTCTGCGCTTCCGGTGAGCAACAACTCTTACCTGTATCCTTCGGTGACAGGTAGCTTGGTGTTCTCTGAGTTGATGAACACAGGTTTCCTTTCCTTCGGAAAAATCCGTGCAAGTTACGCGCAGGTGGGTTCAGATATTTCTCCTTACCAGGTTAACTTTACTTATGGTGCAGGTACGCCTTATGGCAGCAATGCTTCTTTCGCACTGCCCAATACTTTGATCAATGAGGACTTGAAACCTGCATTGTCTTCTTCTTACGAAGCGGGTATCGAGTTGAAGTTTTTGAAAAACAGACTAGGGTTAGACTTTACCGTTTACCGCACAGATGCGGTTGACCAGATCCTTACTGTTGCTGTTCCTGGTTCCAGCGGATTCAGCAATGCGATCATCAACGCGGGTAATATCAGAAGCGAAGGCTTGGAGTTGTCTATCACAGCTACTCCGATCGAGACCAACAACGTTACCTGGGATCTTACGTTCAATGCCGCGCGCAACAACTCACAAGTGATTGAATTGGCTGACGGTTTGGACAACCAGTTGCTCGACAACTGGGGCTGGGGTGGTTTGTCTATCAACGCACCTGTTGGCGGCGAGTGGGGAACTTTCCGCGGTCGCGGTTTTGCTACTTACGAGTGTGGAGGCTGTGCACAGCAAGGTGAGAAAATCATCACTGAGGCTGGTCGTTATACTTGGGTCAACAACAAGGAACTGGGAGGAGTACTTCCCGACTTGACTGGCGGTTTCCGCTCTATGTTGAACATCAAAGGTGTGAACATTGGTGCGTTCCTGGAATTCCAGGTAGGTGGTCAGTTCCACTCTGTAACGCGGATGTTTACCGCTTACTCTGGTTTGAGTGCCGAGACAGTTGGTGAGAACGACAAGGGCAACCCTATTCGGGATGAAGTAGCTGCAGGTGGTGGTATTCGCGTGGATGGCGTTTTGGCTGACGGAACACCACATACCGCATACGTGGATGCACAGACTTACTACAGCAGCTATTTGTTTGCCATGAACGAAAACTGGATTTACGATGCCAGCTACCTGAAATTCAGAGAGTTGAGCGTAGGGTATTCACTGCCAAGAAAGATGTTGAGCAATTCTCCTTTCCAGAGCGTGAATCTTTCTTTGATTGCGAGAAACCTATGGTTGATCCATGCCAATGTGGACGGTATTGATCCTTCTGAGATTTCTCCCGGTTCAAGCAACTACGTATTCCAGGAAAATGGTATTCTGCCTGGCGTAAGGTCTATCGGATTTAACCTGAAATTAGGGTTCTAGTCCTGACTTTTGACCTCGCGCAGACAGCTTATCAACCAACAATTTTTGACTGTTTGTCTCAAACCAAGCTTCTACAACAGGAGCTTAACACAAAGGCAGGCAGTTTTTGGATAAAACTTCTAACAATGAAAAAAATATTTCAAATCAGCCTCTTCACAGCCCTGATGGTGTTTGCTGTCAGCTGTGATGATTTTGGCGATATCAACCTCGATCCGAACAATACGACTTCGGTGGCTCCGGCAACCCTGTTGACCAATTCACTGGGTTCTATTTCTTCCGTGGTAGGTTCTGCAACGGAGGTGCTTTATACCCAGATGATGTCTGAAACTCAATACACAGACGCATCCAGGTATGTAACGGTAAATTTCGACTTCAATGGCTGGTACACAGGTCCACTGGCCAACCTGAAGCACATTATTGATTTGAACACAGACGAGGCAACCCGTACAGATGCGCTTCAGTCCGGTTCTAATGCCAACCAAATTGCCGTTGCGCGTATTTTGCGGGCATACTATTTTCATGTTATGACCGACAGATGGGGACCGCTGCCCTATTCTCAGGCTTTGCAGGGAAGAGGTAATCTGGAGCCGGGCTACGATAGCCAGGAAGCCATCTATACCGACCTGATCAAGGAATTGAAAGAGGCGGTTGCGCAAATGGACGGTGGCGCAGGCGTGAAAGGCGATTACCTATTGGGCGGAAAGATGGCCCATTGGGCAAAATTTGCCAATTCTGTGCGGGCGATCGCAGCGATGCGTATGTCTAAAGTTGCTCCGGCAACAGCACAGGCAGAATTTGCAGCAGCAGTAGCCAGCGGTGTTATTTTGGAAGACAGTGAGTCTGTCTATTACCCGTACGTGGCAGATGCCAACAACCAGAATCCCTGGTTTGCGCGCTTCATTACCCGTACCGACTACGCGATTTCTTCTACCCTGGTGGATTATATGAAGCCCCTGAACGATCCAAGATTATCCGCATACGCAGATCCTGCTCCCAATTTCGGAGATGTCAGAGGAATGCCTTACGGCATTGATGCAGCGGGTGATATCCCCAATGACGATGTTTCTTTCCCCGGCAATCCTGCCGTAAGAGGTCAGAATGCACCCATTGGCGTGGTCACAAATGCTCAGATGCACTTCCTTCTGGCAGAAGGTGCGCACAGGGGCTGGATCTCCGGCAGCGCTCAGGCACACTATGAAGCCGGTATTGCCGCTTCCTGGAGACAGTGGGGCGTATTCGATCAGGCAGCTTTCGATGCTTACATTACCAACCCCACCGTGGCTTGGAATGCCGGTAAAGCATTGGAATTGATTGGTTACCAAAAATGGGTAGCCCTATACTTGCAAGGTATAGAGGCTTGGTCGGAGTGGAGAAGAACCGGTTACCCCACGCTTAGCCCTGCACCAGATGCACTAAGCGCCGACGGACAAATTCCTCGCCGTTTGGGTTATCCAACTTCCGAACGCGATTTGAATGCCGACAATTACAGCACTGCATTGCAGCTGTTGGGCGGCCCCGACGAACTGAACACAAGAATGTGGTGGGATAAATAAATCCTCCCAACCTTGTTAACCGGCGCAGTATTCATCTTTTTCGATGGATACTGCGCTTTTTTTTTGCACAAAAAGATTGATAATTTTCACAAATCGAATTTTAAATTTGATCTAAAAATTTGATTATCAGTTTTTTGATAAAAAGATGCAAAATTAAAAAATTCACAAAGCGGTTTTTTTGTACTTCCTTGGGCTTAAAGAAAGTCTCATATTTGTATTGTGATTAGTGAAAAGGGAAAGAGAGAAGATCGGCTGAAAGAAGTTGATTCAAAATTGACAAAGAAATATGTTCATGGGATTATAACTTGATGGTGGTATTTCGTCCCGATTTCATATCGGGACGAAGGACACTTTTAACAAAAAAGGCGAACTAATGTCCGCCAATTTTAGTGTGTTGTTCAGGGGGTTATAATTTCAGTCTGGGACTGCATCAGCTTTCAGCTGTATAACTCGGACATAAAGGTATGTCAATTTCAGGGATAAACCAAGTTTTTGCTTGGGTTTCTTGTCCCCAATAGTTTTGGATATGTTCATGGGATTATAATTGAAGGGGTCGCACCAAGGTGCGACTTTTTTTTTGCCTAAAAATACAGTTCTTGGGCTACCCGAAAAGTATTGGCATGAGCTTCGATGATATGGGATAATTTTTCGGAGTAACCTCCGCCCATGCTCACGGCCACGGGTAGGTTATTTTGTTTACACAGTTGGAGTACGATTTTGTCTCTGGCTTTGCAACCTTCCCTGCTGAGGTTAAGTCTTCCGAGTTTATCCGTGCCGAGCACATCTACGCCTGAGAGGTAGAACACAAAATCGGGTTGTACCTGGTCGAGGAGTCGGGGGAGTTCTTGTTGCAGGAGTTGCAGGTATTCCCGATCGGATGTTTTGTCGGGGAGTCCGATATCGAGGTCGGACTGTTCCTTTCTGAGGGGATAATTCTTTTCCCCGTGCATGCTGAAAGTAAATACCTTTTCCTGATGTTGAAAAATGCTGGCGGTGCCGTTGCCTTGGTGTACATCGAGGTCAACGACGAGTATTTTTTGGGCGAAGCCTTGGTGCAGCAGGTAATTAGCAGCGATAGCGATATCATTGAAAATGCAGAATCCCTCTCCGCGGTTGGCAAAGGAATGGTGGGTTCCGCCGGCGATATTCATGGCGATGCCGTATTGTCGGGCGTAGTGGGTACACATCAGGGTGCCTTTGGCGATGTGCAGGCCTCTTTGCACGAGTTGGGGTGACATGGGGAAGCCGATGGCGCGAATTTCTTTGGCGTTGAGGGATTGGTTTTGCAGTTTGTGCCAGAATTCCGGGGTATGGGTCAGGAGCAGGGTCGCTTCGTCGAGTGGGTCGGGTTCGAAAAAATTAGCGGTTTGCACCGTTCCTTCGTAGAGCAGCTGTTCCGGGAGGAGGTCGTATTTTTCCATCGGAAAGCGGTGTCCGGGCGGCAATTCGTATTTGTACACAGGTGCGTAGGCAATTTTGAGCATAACGGGTGTAGAGTTTTTCTTATTTTTGCAGGCGCATGCGGGATCTATGTTGGTTCTTTGAACCCAATTTCGCAAAAACAGTTTATTCAGAACAACAGATATACCATAAAATGCATTTGAGCGAACAGGAAATTATCAGGAGGGACAACCTGGACAAGATCAGGGATTTGGGGATTGACCCTTATCCGGCTGAATTATTTGAGGTGACGACACATGCCCGCACCATTAAGGAAAATTTTACCGAAGGTGATCCAGTCATGCAAGACGTGGTGTTGGCCGGGCGTCTGATGATGAACCGCGTGATGGGCAAGGCTTCTTTTGGGGAGTTGCAGGATACTACGGGCAGGATACAGATTTATGTTTCCCGCGATGAAATTTGTCCCGGCGAGGATAAAACCCTCTACAACGATGTATATAAAAAGCTGCTCGATATTGGGGATTATATCGGGGTGCGCGGTTTTGTTTTTCTGACAAAAACGGGAGAACTTACCGTCCACGTGAAAGAACTCCGATTGCTCAGCAAATCGCTCCGCCCCTTACCGGTTGTCAAGACTAGAAAGAACGAGGCGACGGGCGAAGACGAGGTATATGATGCTTTTACGGATCCCGAGCAACGCTATCGGCAGCGTTATGTGGATCTGATCGTAAATCCCCAGGTGCGGCAGATTTTCCTGAAACGCTCGCGCATTATCACTACCATGCGGGCTTTTTTCGATGCCCAGGGATGGCTGGAGGTGGAAACCCCTATTTTGCAACCTGTGCATGGGGGAGCGGCTGCCCGCCCTTTCAAGACCCACCACAATACCCTGGACATGCCCTTGTACTTGCGCATTGCCAACGAGTTGTACCTGAAGCGATTGATTGTGGGGGGATACGACGGGGTGTATGAGTTTGGGAAGATGTTTCGCAACGAGGGAATGGATCGCACGCATAACCCGGAATTTACGTCCATGGAAATTTATGTGGCGTACAAAGACTACCATTGGATGATGGAAATGGTGGAGACCTGCCTGGAACAGGTAGCTGTGGCGGTTAATGGAAATACCGTGGTGCAGGTAGGGGACAAAGCCATCAATTTTGCCGGGCCATACCGCAGGATCAGTATGTATGAGGCCATTGAGGAATATACCGGTATTGATATTTCAGAGATGGACGAGGCGCAGCTTCGGGAGGTGTGCAAACAACTGCACATCCCTGTGGAAGCTTCTATGGGCAAGGGCAAACTGATAGATGAGATTTTCGGTGAAAAGGTGGAAGATCACCTGATTCAGCCTACTTACATTACCGATTATCCAATTGAGATGACGCCGCTGGCAAAAAAACACCGCAGCAAAGATGGTTTGGTGGAGCGGTTTGAGTTGTTTGTGAATGGCAAGGAAATCGCCAATGCCTATACCGAGTTGAACGACCCGATAGATCAGCGTGCGCGGTTTGAGGAACAACTCCAACTGGCAGCACGAGGGGATGAGGAAGCAATGGCCCTGGATGAAGACTTCCTGCGCGCCCTGGAGTTTGGCATGCCGCCTACTTCGGGACTGGGCATCGGGATTGACCGCCTGACCATGCTGATGACCGATCAGCATTCGATCCAGGAGGTGTTGTTTTTCCCGCAGATGCGGCCTGAAAAACAGGGATAACCTGGAACCCGCTTTAACACATTCCTGGCATGTTGACCGTGCCGAAGGACTCGGCATAGTTTTTTGTTTTCTTTGCTGCTAGGCTTGCGTATCGGTTACTTTTTTGCAGGTCGAGGTATTAATAAGGGTAATCAGGTGCAAGGCACTTTAAGGTGCCTTGCACCTGATTTATAAATCATTGGAAAACAAGTACTTAATCGAATTTTTTTCAAGAAAAACTAGCGATAGCACTTATATTCCCTAACACCTTATCTCCGATTTGAACCTTGACTTGTGCCGTTAGCGGCAAAAACAAATCCACTCGCGATCCGAACCGGATAAATCCGATTTCCTGTCCCTGTGTTACTTGCTGGTTGTCTGTAATATAGTATTTTATCCGACGTGCCAAGGCTCCGGCAATTTGTCGGAGTAGAATATCGCCATGGGCGGTGCGGATGGCGATGCTGCTCCGTTCATTTTCGGTAGAAGATTTGGGATGCCAGGCTACCAGGTACTTGCCGGGGTGGTATTTGAGGTAACTGACTTGTCCGGACACCGGTGCGCGGTTGGCATGGACATTAAACACCGACATAAACACCGACACCTGTATGCAGTCCTGCTGCAGGAACTCCGGCTCAAAAACCTGTTCGATCGCCACCACTTTTCCGTCGGCAGGAGCATAGATGATCGCGTCGGATGCAGCGACCTCGCGCAGGGGATTGCGGAAAAATTGCAAGAAGAACAAGAGTAGTCCGACGGCAACGATCAGCAATACATAAAACAAAACGGGGTGGAGTAAGGCTGCTCCTATGAGCAGGGGTAATGCAATAAGGAAAAAATTTCTCAGTACGGGAATTCCTTCTCTGTGGAAACGCATAGCCATTAACTATTGATGGATTAAGGTTAAATAAATAGCAGCAAAAGGCAGGATAAAAATAAAGGCATCGAAGCGGTCTAGGAATCCGCCGTGTCCGGGCAGGATATTACCGGAATCTTTGACCTGCAGGCTTCTTTTGAACAAGGACTCGGTAAGGTCTCCGAGGGTGCCAAAAACGGTAGCGATCAGACCCATTCCCGCCCATTCCACGACGCTGAGTTCCGGAAAAAGCGCATGCATCGGCCAGGAAAAGAGCAGGTTGAAAAACAGTCCTCCGAGCGTCCCTTCCAAGGTCTTTTTGGGAGAAATACTGGGCATCAATGGTTTTTTTCCGACCAGGGAACCCACCACATAGGCTCCGGTATCATTGATCCAGGTCAAAAATAGCAAACCCAGCAAAAGGTTGGGGTGGTAAATGCCATCCGGAAAGGCGATCCACAAAATACCGGCAAACGGAATGCCCAGGTACATCGTCCCCAAGGCAATAAAGGCCAGTTTTTGGAGCGCTTCCGGCGATTTGGCGATCAGCAGCACTGCAGTGACCACGAAAAAAGTAGCGACCAGTGCGAGGGGGATCACCTGGGGACTGTAATCGAGGTCGGTCAAATGTCCCACAGCGGCCAGTCCATAAGGCAGCAAACCGGGTAGTATGGCCAGTACCCGTAAAAGTAGTTTTCCCGACAGGGTAAGCTGATAAAATTCCCACAAACAACGAAGAAGCACCGCACCAAACAATATAATCGCAGGCACTTCGCCGGTGAGAATGCCGCCGATCATCACCGAAACGAAAACCAGGGCTGTAAAGAATCTTGCCTTCAAGTCACGCATAATCAGGATTCTTGAATTTCATTGGCAGGAACTGTGTTTGACCGTTGATAGATCCACCGACCGATTACCAGCATAAAGATAGTACTTGTTGTGGTGAGACCCCAGTTTGGTACCTCCGTGTTTTCACTTGCCGCGAGTTCGATCATTTCCGGATAAAACCAGGGGATCACCACCTGTATGCCATTGATAGCGAGATGTGCAGCAATGGGAATCCATAGGTTGGATGTCCAGAAAAACAGGTAGCCCAGACAAGCCCCCAGCAGCATACGCGGCAGGAAGCCCGCCAATTGAAAGTGAAAAAAACTAAAAATGATCGCCGTAATCCAGATCGCTAACCAGGGTTTGCCCAATAGCCTTTGAAAATACGACTGCAATAGCCCCCGGAAAAGGAGTTCCTCCCCAAGAGCCGGGGCAACGGCAATCAACAAAAAATTGAACACCAGCTCCGACGGATGCTCCATGCGCAGTAACTGCTGCAACAATGCAGCCGTGTTATTTTCGGCCTGCATCGCCCACTCCGGCAGGGGCAGCTGCGCATTCCAGTACAACAAAGCCTGGGCAAGCGGAAAGCTGAACAGCAAAAAACCCATACCTGCGCCAACGAGAACAAGATCAGACACCTTGCGGAACCCCAGCGCCTGAAGCCAGCCTTTTCCGAAGAAAAACAATGCAAAGATCAACGAAGCGCCGGTAAAAGTAAACAGATGCCCCGCCAACTGCATCGCACGAAGGGTATTGCGCTCCGCCAGCGTGGCTTGGTAGTTGTCCTGCATCAACATCCCCTGCAGCTCACTTCCCCCAATTATAGACACCAGCAAACTCCCCGTCAGCGCCCCCGCAAACACCATTAGCAGTAGGAAAAACAAAAAGCTCCCATCGTTTTTAATAGGATTATTGTATTTATATTCAGTCATTTATGTGGTTTGAACAATCGAAAAAGCGAAACTTTCCGGCCTGGTATTGCGATTTTCAAATTTGCTTACCTTTGCAGCGGATTGGATTCAAAAATAACCAAAGATAAGCAGCTTATGACAAGATTAAGTGTAAACATCAATAAAATTGCCTTGCTGCGCAATGCTCGTGGCGGGAATTTGCCTGACCTGCGAAAGACAGCCCTCGATATTGAAGATTTTGGGGGACAGGGTATTACCGTGCACCCCCGTCCGGACGAACGGCACATTCGCTATGCAGATATTCCGATGCTGCGACAGGCTGTGCGCACGGAGTTCAACATAGAAGGCAACCCCACGGAATCTTTTTTGCAGTTGGTAGAACAGCATCCGCCTGCACAGTGCACCCTGGTGCCCGACGATCCACAGGCGTTAACTTCGGATCATGGCTGGGATACCCTGCGGCATGAGGTCTTCTTGAGGGACACGATAGCGCGGCTGCAATCGGCCGGGATTCGGGTTTCGATTTTTCTGGATCCGGACGAGCGCATGGTCGAGGGGGCTAAGCGGGTAGGGGCAGACCGGGTGGAGTTTTACACCGGCCCTTATGCCCAGCAATATGCGACCGACAAATACGCCGCAGTGGCTCCACATGTCCGTGCAGCGCGTTTGGCGCAGGAAATGGGGTTGGGAATCAATGCCGGGCATGATCTCAACCTGGACAACCTCGCTTTTTACAAACAGGAAGTTCCCGGACTGCTGGAAGTATCCATTGGTCATGCACTGGTATGCGATGCCCTATATTATGGATTAAAAAACACCATTCAACTCTATTTGCAACGATTAGCATAAGCCAGTAGTCTATTTATTTTTTTAACATTTTCTTAAGGAATTTAGGAATTTGCATGGGTAAGTTATATATTTAATCATCAAACTATTGCCCCAAACCTGTCAGCCAAATGTTACCAGCCTGGTGGCTGAAAATTGGAAATTGCGCATTTTAATACTAATTAAAACAAGTTTGTATGAAAAGAAGCTTACTCATGCTGAGCTTTGCAATGCTGTTTGCAGGTATTGTAGCGGCTCAAAGTACGGTTACCGGAACGGTAACAGATAAGGGGGGAGAGCCTCTTATCGGGGCCAGTATCCTGGTTAAGGGAACCTCTACGGGTGCGGTGACTGATCTTGACGGAACCTTTGACATTGAGGTGGGTTCCGACGCTGATGTGTTGGTCGTCAGTTACACGGGGTATGCCACCCAGGAAGTGGCAGTAGGTGGCCGGAGCAATCTGACGATCGCGTTGGAATCGGATGCGGCGATGCTGGACGAGATTGTCGTAACGGGGGTATCGGTAGGTACCAGTACCCGCAAACTCGGCTTTACGGTGGGTAAGGTCAGTGAGCGACAAATATCCGAGACGCCCGGGGTAAACGCTGCGACGGCATTGCAGGGCAAGGTGGCCGGGGCGCAGGTAGTAGCGGCTTCCGGTTTGCCGGGGAGTTCGCCCTCGATTCGTTTGCGGGGTTCCACGAGTTTGGTAAACAGCTCGGGAGCGCAGCAGCCTTTGATCATCATTGACGGCGTTCAGCTGGCTGGGTCGGGCAGTTTGGCCGACATCAACTCAGAGGACATACAGACCATAGAAGTCGTCAAAGGAGCGGCAGCCTCTTCGCTGTACGGTTCGCGTGCGGCCAATGGGGTCATCAACATCATCACCAAGCGGGGTGCCAGTGACCAGGGCAAGACTGAGATCACCTTCCGCACGGAATACGGCAATTCTTTTCAGCAGCGGCAAATACCGCTTGCCACGCACCATGCGTACGAAATGAATCCGGACGGTTCGGTCAACTATAGCAAACTTGCTGCCGACCAGATTGCGGACAATGAGTACTCCAGGATTTTCGATCAGCAGCAACGAGCTTTTGACCCGGGTAGTTTTGTTACGAATACCCTCAACATCGCTTCCCGGTCTGCTTCCACCAACTTTTTCTTTTCGCTGAACAACACCGATCAGGACGGTATTGTGGCATTGGCCAGGGGGTACCAGCGACAGAGTGTGCGGGCCAACATAGACCATAAGATCTCCAACAAGATCAAGTTGAGCGTGAGCAACTATTACATGCAGTCCACCCAGAACGACATTCCGGCGGGCAACCCCTTTTATTCGCTGCTGTTCATGCCGCCGGATGTGGACATCTTTGCGCCTAACGAAGAAGATGGTTCGCTGTACAATTGGAACATAGGGGAACCAGCCTCGTTGGAGCGAAACCCCTTGTATATGCTCGCCAACCAGAATGTATTTGACGACACCGAGCGTTTTACGGGCAATTACGCGCTTTCCTATGACATTACCCCTTTCCTGAAGGCGGAAGGCTCGTATTCTATGGACAGAAGGCAAACCAGCCGGGAGTATTATATAGATAAAGGCTATCTCAGCGATGATGTCAGCGGTGTGGCGGACGGTTATTTGTATTACAGCAGTGGCAAAAACACCTACCAGACGGCTTCTGCCAAACTCACGTTCAACAAGAAATTTGGCAAAACCAATGTCGTCGCGCAAACATTCTATCTTTTCGAAGACGAAGACTATTCTGGTTTCAGTGTAGCGGGTTATGATTTTCGATTTGCGGGTTTGAAAACCATCAATAACTCCTTCAAAACAACCCCGTCTTCTCCGGATGAGGTGCCTGAGAACAGAACAGCAGGAGGATCCTCTACCTATCAGATCCGTTCGGAAAACATCTATCTGACGGGAGCGATTGACTACGACGACAAGATTATTGCCGACGGTTTGATTCGCCGCGACGGATCTTCTCTGTTTGGAGCCAACAACCGCTGGAACACTTTCTACCGGGGATCGCTGGCCTATCGGATCTCTGAAGACCTGCGCCTGCCGAATGTACAAGAACTAAAAGTGCGGGTATCTTATGGTACAGCGGGTAACCGTCCGGGATTCTCTTATCGGTTTGAAACCTTTACCAACTCCGGTGCCAAGGCGGGTCTGGGCAATGAAAACCTGAAATCTTCCCTTACCAAAGAATTGGAATTCGGGATAGACGGGCGCTTGTTCAACAAATTCAACTTCAACTTATCCTATGCCAACTCGAAGTCGGTAGATCAATTCTGGAACGTCACGCTTCCTGCCGCGGCGGGTGGTTTTTCTTCCCAGTGGCAGAACATAGACTCGGAGCTGGAGGCGGATGTCTTTGAAGCCACGCTTGGGTATGACTTCATCGTCAAAGATGATCTGGAGTTCACTGCGAACCTGGTTTTTGACCGAATCGTACAGAACCTCAACAAATTCGACTTTCCCGATTTCCGGATTGGTCCGGGAGCGGCCTTTGTATTGCGGTCGGGTGAGCGTTTTGGAACCATGTACGGCGAAAAATTTGCCCGGAGTGTAGATGAATTGTCGCAGGCGCAGCGCGATGCGGATACTTATGTCGTCAACAGCGACGGCTATGTAGTCAGACAAAGCACCGTTGGGACTGTCAACGAGGCGCCGGTCAAGGTGCGGGATGAAAATGGCAACACGCTGTTTGTCATTGGCGACATCAACCCGGACTTCAACATGGGGATCAACTTCAACTTCCGTTACAAGGGATTCCGGGCCTATGCGCTCTTTAATTTGAAGCAGGGAGGAGACGTGTACAACAACACCAGTCAGTGGATCCTTCGCGAATTGCGGGGCGGGCAGGTGGATCAGTCGGCCAAACCTGCAGACGAGCGCCTTCCGGTGGGGTATTATGCCACGCTGTACAACGTCAATGCGGTGACCAACCACTTTGTAGAGGACGGTTCTTTCCTAAAGTTGCGGGAGCTTTCCGTAAGCTATGCCCTCGGGCAAAAACAACTGGGCAACGCCTACAAATTCTTAAAGGGAGCTACGATTTCTGTGGTAGGGCGCAACCTGTTTACGCTCACCAACTACTCTGGTTACGACCCGGAGGTAGCCTCTTCGGGTGATGCCACCAACTATATGTTCGACGGTTTTGGGTACCCCAACTTCAGTACCATCACAGGTCGGATTGAATTGAAATTTTAGACATTAACTTGTTACCACATTAAAAAATGTCAAACTGATGAAACGTTTTAACTACATCATAGCAGTTGCATTCCTGTTTTCCGCTGTTGGCTGTGCCGACTTGGAGACAGAAAACCTCAATAGTCCGGCCACTGAGGCCGTATTGGGTAACCCCCAGGATTGGGAGGGGGTTATTGCCAGTCAGTTTTTTCAAATCTGGCACGGCACACAATTTTACAATTCCGGTATTTCCATGGCCATGGGGACAGCTGGCGATGCGATCACCTCTTCCTGGGGGAACTTTGGCATGCAGGACATTTCCAGCGAGCCGCGGATTGCCATTAACAACACCCAGACCTACCGCTACAAGGTTTATTTAGAGTACCCTTACTATCGGTTCTTCTCGGTTGCGGGTGGCGTCAACGACGTCATGCGGCTGATCAATGAAACTCCCGGGGTAAAAATCACCGATGCGAATGGAAAGGAAATCAGTCAGAAGTTGATCGCTGCCAGTAAGTTTATGCAGGCGTATGCCTACGGATACCTCGCATTGACTTACGACAAGGCGCAATACGTGGATGAAGCCACCGATTTGTCGGATCCCACGGCCTTGCCTTTTGACGATTACAAAACCCTCATGGACAAGGTGATCACCAAGCTCGACGAAGCGATCAGTGTTGCCGGAGCCGCTCCGGATTTCACCCTTGGCTACTGGAACGGTCTGAACCTCACCAAAGCGGAATTTATCCGGCTGATGCGCACTTTCCAGGCGCGGTTTTTGGTCTATAATGCACGCACGGATGCCGAAAACCAGAGTACCGATTGGGCAAAGGTGCTTTCCTTAGCAGATCAGGGCATTCAGGCGGACTTTTCCCCGATTGGAGATGGCAGTTGGTGGGATGCATACAAATATTATGGTGGGCAAGATGGTTGGTGCCGGGTGGACTATCGCATCATTTCGGCCATGGCCAAAAACACTCCTTCCCGGTTTCCTACTGACAACTCCCACCCTTTGCCGATACCCGAGCCGATAGATCAGCGTTTGGTGACGGACATGCGTTACCTTACAGCTATTCCGCACCGTGCAGATAGGGGCTTGTATCATTTTTCTCACTACGACTATACCCGCTACGATTACCATTACCCCGGTGGTATAGGGGCCATGCCCTTTATCCTGAAGGCGGAAAACGACCTGCTCATTGCGGAGGCGTTGGTGCGCACGGGCGGCAACAAAGCCAGAGCAGCGGAATTGATCAACATCACCCGAGTTGGCAGGGGAGGCATGGCGGCCTTAACGGGCAGCGAGTCCAATGCCGTATTGCTGGAAGCCATCATGCACGAAAGATTTGTAGAATTACTCATGACAGGTGCGGGTGTTCCGTTTTTTGACAGAAGACGTTTGCCGGATGACAATGGAACATTTGGGCCTTACACAGGATTGCAGCCGGGTACCCCGCGGCAGTTTCCCGTTCCGGCGCTGGAGTTGAGTGTCCTTGGCCAGGAGCCCTACACTTTTGGCGGATAAACTGCGTTTTTTAGGGCTGAAACATTCCCTTTCCAGGGTGTTGTAAGTAACTTTACAACACCCTGATTTTTTCAGCAAAAACTTAAGGATGCAAACAAGGGTAATTTTTCTATTTTTGTATGTGGTTGTCTTCTATTCCTGCGAAAAATCCGCATTGGTTTTAGAAGAAGTCGGTGAAGGCATAGTGGTTGAACTCCAATTTGAGGGCAGTATTCCGGAGGGCAGTACCTTGCGCATAGACGAACTGTATTTGTACTTTGCTGCCAACGACACCAGTGTGGCTGTTGACAACCTGCTATCGTATGATCCCTTTGCACCGGAGCTGATACTTGGGGAATCAGCGGTACGGGTGCCCTGTTCCGTCAACTTTCGCCCTGGTCCTCGGGGGTGGTTTCCGGAAACCCTGCCCAACAACTTGTTGCCTTACCATGCTGCCATGGGATTTAACCAGCTGGTGCAATCGCTTGGCTTAAAAGACGTTTATATCCTCGAAGGAAGTGCCACCACGGCCATTTTGGGATCTGCATTGCGCGTTCGCAAGCGTTCGGGGAGTAGGATGAAGGTCTATAAGAGTCGGGATCTCCCCATCGCGTTAAAAAAAATAGAATAATTGATGGAAGCACAGCAGCGCTGGTATGGGTTCATGGACTACCTCTCGCATGAAAAGCGTTATGCGGCACTCACGCTTGAGGCCTATGAAACGGATCTGAAGCAATTTTTTGCATTTACCCTTGACATGTATGCCACGGACGATCCTTTGGCCATCCGCCACTTTATGGTACGCGCCTGGATGGTTGTCCTGTTGGAAAAAGGATTGCGCACGGTCAGCATCAACCGCAAGCTTTCCAGTTTGAAATCCTTATTTGGATTCCTGATCAGGCGTGGGTGGTTGGAGCAAAACCCCATGCGCAAGATCATTGCCCCCAAATCGGGAAAAAAGCTACCTGTGGTAATAGCCCCAAAAGAAATGCAGGTCTTGTTGGAAGCCTTATCCCATCCGGAAAACTTTTCGGCCAGTCGCGATGCTTTGGTCATACAGTTGTTATACGGTTTGGGGCTGCGCCGTGGAGAACTCATCGCCATACAAACCACGGACCTGGATATAGGTCGAAATCAGCTTCTGGTACAGGGGAAAGGCTCCCGCCAGCGCGTGCTGCCTTTAGGACAAGGATTGACCCCCGTATTGCGCGACTACCTTCGCTTTCGCGACAAAAACTTCCCCGAGCAGCAACAAAAATCGCTCCTGCTCACCGATGCGGGAAAACCCTTATATCCCAAATGGGTTCACACTTGTGTCAAAAAATACCTGGACGCCTTTTCCAGCGCTGAGCGCAAAAGTCCGCACGTACTGCGCCATGCCTTTGCCACGCATTTGTCCGAGAACGGTGCGGAGCTCAACGCCATCAAAGGCCTATTGGGGCATAGTAGCCTGGCTGCCACTCAAATATACACCCATAACTCTATAGAGCGGCTGCAATCCGTCTATCGGATGGCACATCCGCAAGCAAGCGAAGCAGACAGCCCCAGCGATCCGGAAATCGGCCAGCCTCCTTTTTGAAAAAATATTTGATTTTTTTAGCACTGCCATTTTGCTTTTCTGTTTTTTATCCTATCTTTGCAATCGCTTTTCGGAAATGACAAATTACTGGATGAGCGGCGAATTGTAAAAAGATGCAATTCCAAATTGAGTTTGAGAAAGTAAGAATGCCATGCAGGACTTTGCGAATCGGTAACGATTGTTTTTGAAGTATAACTGCCAGTGTAGCTCAGTTGGCCAGAGCAGCTGATTTGTAATCAGCGGGTCGGGGGTTCGAATCCCTCCACTGGCTCTATGTTACTGTGCATATTTTTGCAGGCATTAAGGGGGTGCGCCGGAGGTGGAGAGCCGGGCCAGACTGTAAATCTGGTGACTTTGTCTGAATAGGTTCGAATCCTATCACCCCCACTACATTTTAGCTCAAAAGCGTAAGAAATTGAAAACACAAATGCGGGCGTAGCTCAGTTGGTAGAGCATCAGCCTTCCAAGCTGAGGGTCGCGGGTTCGAGTCTCGTCGCCCGCTCCACTTCTAAGGATGCCTTGAAATAGATGTCTTTCTTTATTTGCTTCGTAAATTCAGATCTGTATTGGATTCCTTAGTGAACGACATCTATATCAAGCCAATGTAGCTCAGGGGCAGAGCACTTCCATGGTAAGGAAGGGGTCATGGGTTCAATTCCCATCATTGGCTCAATATGTTGAAAGAAAGTCGTGGTGGCGGATTAATTTAGTATTCAGTTTTTTTCATCATTAAATAAACCAGTTTTTTTATTACAATCTAAAATAGAATACCGATGGCTAAGGATACTTTCCAGAGGGTAAAACCTCACCTCAACGTAGGGACAATCGGGCACGTAGATCACGGCAAAACTACCCTTACAGCTGCAATCACATCTGTTCTTGCAAAAGAAGGTCTGGCGCAACAAAAAAGTTACGATTCAATTGATGCCGCTCCTGAGGAAAAGGAAAGAGGTATTACCATCAACACGGCGCACGTTGAATACGAAACACACAAACGTCACTATGCGCACGTTGACTGTCCAGGTCACGCCGACTATGTAAAGAACATGGTAACGGGTGCTGCGCAGATGGACGGTGCCATTTTGGTGGTAGCCGCAACGGATGGTCCTATGCCTCAGACGCGAGAGCACATTCTTTTGGCTCGTCAGGTTGGTGTGCCGAAGATCGTTGTTTTCATGAATAAAGTGGATCTCGTTGAAGACGAGGAGATGTTGGAGTTGGTTGAAATGGAGGTTCGTGAGTTGCTAGAGCAGTACCAGTTCGGAGGCGATGATGCTGCAGTGATCAAGGGTTCAGCGCTTAAGGCGTTGGAAGGAGATCCTGAGGCAGTTGCTCAGATCAAAGAATTGATGGATGCAGTGGATCGCGAGATTCCTGAGCCCATGCGTTTGGTTGACCAGCCGTTTTTGATGCCGGTTGAAGATGTTTTCTCTATCACGGGTCGTGGTACGGTTGCTACTGGTCGTATTGAGCGTGGTGTAGTGAAAACGGGCGAATCTGTTCAGATCATTGGTATGATGAAAGAAGGCGAGAAGCCAATTGATTCTACTGTGACTGGTGTTGAGATGTTCCGTAAGATTTTGGAGAGAGGAGAAGCTGGTGACAATGCTGGTATCCTTCTTCGTGGTGTGGACAAGGAGATGATCAAGCGTGGTATGGTAATTTGCGCGCCTGGTTCTGTTAAGCCACACAAGCACTTCAAGTGTGAGGTGTACGTATTGAGCAAAGACGAAGGTGGTCGTCACACCCCATTCTTCGCTGGATACCGTCCACAGTTCTACTTCCGTACAACTGACGTTACTGGTGATGTTTCTCTACCTGCAAACGTAGAGATGGTAATGCCTGGTGACAACGTTTCTCTTGAGGTGAAACTACTTAACTCTGTAGCGATGGAAAAAGGTCTTCGTTTCGCGATTCGCGAGGGTGGACGTACCGTTGGTGCGGGTCAGGTAACTGAAATTCTTGACTAGTATTTTCTTGCTATAGCACGATAGTGGCTGAAATCCACTATTTGTGCTCACTCAGATCAGGCAGCGAAACAGCTTTTCGTAGAGATGTTTCGACTGCTTGATCTGATTTTAAGATTGATACACGGGTATAGCTCAACTGGTAGAGCGTCGGTCTCCAAAACCGAAGGCTGAGGGTTCAAGTCCTTCTGCCCGTGCAAATGAATTAAGTATAGCCGGCAGGTGAACACCTGCCGGTTTTCAAGTAAACCGTAACCTGGCTTGAAATGGATCGAATCAAGTTTTATGTATTGGAGAGTTATAATGAGTTGATCAATAAAGTGACTTGGCCTACATGGCCCAATCTTTATGGCAACACCATTGTCGTTATTGTGGCTTCCCTTATTTTTGCCTTACTCATTGTCTTGATGGATGTCCTTTCTAAGGGTGCTTTGACCCAGATTTATGGCATCTGATAATCACACGGATTGATGACTGAAGAAAAGAAGTGGTTTTCGTTGAGGGTAATCAGCGGTAAAGAGCGCAAGATTAAAGAGCGGATTGAGACGGAGATCAAGCGTGCGGGTTTGGATGAGTTCATAACCCAAGTTTTGGTTCCGACCGAGAAGGTGTACAAGATTCGAAATGGGAAGAAGGTCATTTCGGAGCGCAATATTTTACCCGGATACATTTTGATCGAGGCGCTTCCTTCAAAATTTGGTGGTGAGGTGGTACAGTTGATAGCGAATGTTCCGAATGTAATTCATTTCTTGGGCAAGAATACGCCTATACCGATGCGTCAGGCGGAAGCAAATAGGATGCTGGGTAAGGTGGATGAGTCGCAGGATGCGGGTGAGGCTTTGATAGAGCCATTCATTGTTGGCGAGACGGTCAAGATAATTGACGGGCCTTTCAGTGAGTTTGTCGGTGACATTCAGGAGGTGAATGAGGATAAGAAGAAATTGAAGGTTATTGTTAAAATATTTGGTAGAGGTACAGAGGTGGAGCTCAATTTTATGCAAGTTGAGAAAACCTCCTGATTGCAATTACATACTTGTTTCGTATTGAAAGCTTCCCGGGTGTGCTGTTGCGGTCAATAATTTTTCAAAAAGCTGAATCATGGCAAAGGAAATTCAAACGTTCATAAAGCTTCAGGTGAAGGGTAGTCAGGCGAACCCTGCGCCTCCTATTGGCCCTGCTTTGGGTTCTAAGGGGGTCAATATTATGGAATTCTGCAAGCGTTTCAATGCGCAGACGCAGGATACTCCAGGTCGCTTGTTGCCCGTTCTCATTACGGTTTACAAGGATAAGTCTTTCGACTTTATCATCAAAACGCCACCTGCTGCGGCTCAGTTGATGGAAGCGGCTAAGATCAAGATGGGTTCGAAAGAGCCTAACCGGAACAAGGTAGGTTCTGTTACCTGGGATCAGGTGAAGGCGATTGCCGAAAACAAGATGCCCGATTTGAATTGTTTCACGGTAGATTCTGCAATGCGAATGGTTGCAGGTACTGCGCGGAGCATGGGTATTACTGTTTCGGGCACTCCTCCCTGGGAAGAGGCGTAATGTATCCGTAAAATCATTTAGTTACATAAGGGAGTCAGGGTTCACTCCTGACGATATTACCTTCAAACAGTTGAACAATGGCAAAAAAATTAAGTAAAAAGCGTGCTGCAGTAGCTTCTAAAGTGGATGCTTCAAAGCTTTACACGATGGAAGAGGCTATGGCTTTGGTGAAAGAGGTTAACACCACTAAGTTCGATGCTTCTGTGGATGTACACGTTCGCCTTGGTGTGGATCCCCGTAAAGCGGATCAAGCACTTCGAGGAACGGTGAGTCTTCCGCATGGTACCGGAAAGACAAAGCGCGTTGCTGTTTTTTGTACTCCGGACAAGGAGGCAGAGGCAAAGGCTGCCGGTGCAGATTATGTAGGTCTCGATGACTTGATTCAAAAAGTTCAGGGTGGCTGGACCGATGTGGATGTGGTGATTGCGATGCCTCAGGTGATGGCACAGGTGGGTAAAATCGGTCGTATTTTGGGTCCCCGCGGTTTGATGCCCAACCCTAAAACGGGTACCGTTACACAGGAAATCGGTGCTGCTGTAGGAGAGGTGAAGGCAGGTAAAATTTCTTTCCGGGTGGATAAGTTCGGTATTGTGCATGCTTCTATTGGTCGGGTTTCTTTTTCACCGGCTCAATTGTCAGACAATGCAAACGAACTATTGTCCACGCTGGCAAAAATGAAGCCTTCTTCTGCTAAGGGTACATACATGAGAACCGTTACGGTTGCGAGTACAATGAGCCCTGGGATCAAGCTGGATACGAAATCTATTAAGTAATCTGAAAACCACTTCCTGTTATGAATAAAGCGGATAAAGCGGCAGTAGTTGAATCCCTGAAGGAAAAACTGGATACTACTTCTTTTTTTTATATAACTGATGCATCTACCCTTTCTGTAGAAAAAGTGAACCAGTTTCGCAGAATGTGCTTCGATAAGGGTATCGAGATGAAGGTTGTAAAAAACACGCTGGCCATCAAAGCAATGGAATCTTTTCCCGAGGAAAAGGGATACGCTGCTGTGTATGATTTGCTGAAAGGGCATACTGCGTTGTTGTTTACGACTAATGCGAATTCACCTGCAAAGGTGTTGAAGGAGTTTAGAAAGACAAATGAACGCCCCCTGTTGAAAGGTGCTTACATTGACACAGATGTTTTTGTAGGTGATGATCAATTGGATGCACTGACTACCCTGAAATCAAAAGAAGATTTGATTGGGGAGGTTATCGGATTGTTGCAGTCTCCGGCGAAGAATGTGGTCAGCGCATTGAAATCCGGTGGTACTACCATTGCGGGTCTTGTCAAAACGCTTCAAGAGCGTTCAGCGTAGTATTAGTTATTTATTGGTTTGGCTTCCAAGTGTTTAAAACGCACGATATATTTTTTTATCGTACATTCAAAAGAATTTTAAAATGGCAGATTTAAAAGCATTCGCAGAGCAACTGGTTAATCTTACTGTTAAAGAAGTGAACGAGTTGGCTCAGATATTGAAAGATGAGTACGGCATTGAGCCAGCTGCTGCTGCAGTGGCGATCGCTGGTCCTGCTGCAGGTGGTGGAGATGCTCCTGCTGCTGCAGAGCAGACAGAATTCGATGTAACCCTTACTTCAGCTGGTGCAGATAAGCTTAAAGTGGTGAAAGAGGTAAAAACACTACTTGGCTTGGGATTGAAAGAGGCTAAAGATCTTGTGGATGGTGCACCAAGCCCATTGAAGCAAGCTGTAAGCAAGGAAGAAGCCGAGCAAATCAAGAAAGTTCTTACTGACGTAGGTGCTCAGGTGGACATCAAGTAAATCAGGTTGATTTGATATCATCCGACTACTTGTTTACCGGCACTTCGACGTCTGAAAGGCTTAGCGGATCACTCTGATTCGCTAAGCCTATCGGCGTCTGGTACCATGGAATATCCTGAAGCCTGGATCGTTTTAGCGACCTAGCTAAAGGACAAACAGGAACGATAGTTTTCCCTGTTCTTAACCCTAAATTAGGTATCTACACATGACATCACATGTAAATACCGCTTCGGCGGAAAGCCAGCGGGTAAGTTTCGGAAAAATCAAGCTCTCCCCCAGTTATCCGGATTTCCTCGAAATCCAGTTGAAGTCTTTTCAGGAGTTTTTCCAGTTGGAAACGACGCCCGAAAACCGGATGAACGAGGGCTTGTACCGTGTTTTTCAGGAGAATTTTCCGATCAGCGATGCACGAAACATCTTCGTGCTGGAGTTTTTGGATTATTTTATTGATCCTCCCCGCTATAGCATAGAGGAGTGTATGCAAAGGGGCTTGACGTACAGCGTCCCCCTCAAGGCCAAGCTTCGCTTGTCCTGTAATGACGAAGAACATGTTGATTTCCAGACCATCGTTCAGGATGTGTTCCTTGGAAATATTCCATATATGACCCCCAAGGGGACTTTTGTGATTAATGGGGCGGAACGGGTGATTGTGTCGCAGCTGCACCGTTCTCCCGGGGTGTTTTTTGGACAGACTTTCCACCCTAATGGTACTAAAATTTATTCTGCCCGGGTGATTCCTTTTAAAGGAGCTTGGATGGAGTTTGCGACAGACATCAACAATGTCATGTACGCATATATTGATCGCAAGAAGAAGTTCCCGGTGACTACCCTGCTTCGAGCTATCGGTTTCGATACCGATAAGGCGATCCTGGATATTTTCGATCTTGCGGTGGAGGTTCCTGTTAACCGGGCTACTCTGGAGGCGTCTATTGGCAAAAAATTGGCAGCAAGGGTTTTGCGCAGTTGGACAGAGGATTTTGTGGATGAGGATACCGGCGAGGTGGTGACTATCGAGCGGAACGAGATTATTCTCGAGCGCGATGTGGTGCTGGATGAGGACAATATCGAATTGATCCTGGAGGCAGGTGTGGAGACTGTGATCCTGCAAAAGGATGAGGTGGATCAGGATTATTCTATCATTTATAATACGCTTCAGAAGGATCCTTCCAGCTCCGAACTGGAAGCGGTACAACATATTTACCGCCAACTAAGGGGTACTGATCCCCCAGATGAGGAGACGGCAAGAGGGATTATTGATAAATTGTTTTTCTCCGATAAGCGCTATAATCTGGGTGAGGTGGGTCGCTATAAGATCAACCGCAAACTGGATTTGGATACCGATATGGAAACCCTGGTGCTTACGAAGGAGGATATCATCGAGATCGTGTCGTACCTGGTGAGCTTAATGAATCAGAATGCGGAGATTGATGATATTGACCACTTGAGCAACCGTAGGGTGCGCTCCGTGGGCGAACAGCTGTATGCTCAGTTCGGCGTGGGATTGGCGCGTATGGCGCGAACGATCCGCGAGCGGATGAATGTGCGGGATAATGAGGTGTTTACGCCAGTGGATTTGATCAATGCGAGGACCTTGTCGTCCGTGATCAATTCTTTTTTCGGGACGAGCCAGTTGTCGCAGTTCCTGGATCAAACGAATCCTTTGTCAGAGATTACCCACAAACGCCGTATTTCCGCACTGGGACCCGGTGGTTTGTCAAGGGAACGAGCCGGCTTCGAGGTAAGGGACGTGCATTATTCCCACTACGGCCGACTTTGTACGATCGAAACGCCCGAAGGGCCTAATATCGGTTTGATTTCTACGCTTTGCGTACACGCAAAGATCAATAAAATGGGCTTCCTGGAGACGCCTTACCGACCTGTAGCGTCAGGTAAGGTGCAAGTGGAAGGCGAGCCGATTTATCTTTCTGCCGAAGGGGAGGACAATAAGCGGATTGCACAGGCCAACGCCCCGCTTCGCCCCGATGGTACGTTCAATTCAGACAGGATCAAGTCGAGAGATCACGGTGAATTTCCAGTTCTCGGACCTGATGAGATAGAGTTCATGGATGTGGCTCCCAACCAGATTGTAGGGGTTTCCGCTTCCTTGATCCCCTTCTTGGAGAATGATGATGCGAACCGGGCTTTGATGGGTTCTAACATGCAGCGTCAGGCTGTTCCACTGGTGCGTCCAAGCTCCCCCATCGTGGGTACAGGCTTGGAAGGTAAGGTGGCACGCGATTCCCGCATGTTGATCAACGCCGAGGGTGAGGGTGTGGTAGAGTACGTGGATGCGAATGAGATTATTATCCGCTACGACCGCTCAGAGGAAGAGCAGCTGGTTTCTTTTGAGGATAACCGCAAAACTTACAGACTGACCAAGTTCCAGCGGACCAACCAAGGGACTTGTATCAACCTCCGCCCCATTGTGCGCCGAGGCGATCGCGTGAATGCAGGTTCTATCCTTTGCGATGGCTATGCTACCGAAAAAGGGGAATTGGCATTGGGCCAAAACCTGAAAGTGGCGTTCATGCCCTGGAAAGGGTATAACTTCGAGGATGCTATCGTGCTTTCCGAACGTGTAGTTAGAGAGGATGTGTTTACTTCGATCCATATCGAACACTTCGAACTGGATGTGCGCGATACCAAATTGGGTGAAGAGGAGCTGACCAACGATATCCCGAACGTGAGCGAAGAGGCTACGAAAGATCTGGACGAGAATGGAATCATCAGGGTAGGTGCCTGGATTAAGGAAGGCGATATCCTGATTGGTAAGATTACGCCCAAAGGGGAGTCCGATCCTACACCGGAGGAAAAATTGCTCCGGGCTATCTTCGGCGATAAGGCAGGGGATGTCAAAGATGCTTCTTTGAAGGTTCCGCCTTCTACTACAGGGGTGATTATTGATAAACAGTTGTTCGCCAGGGCGAAAAAAGATAAAAACCAAAAGAACCAGGAGAAGGATTTGTTGTCCAAACTCGATGATCAACACTTGATCGCGTTGAACGAGTTGAAGACCATCCTGATTGACAAACTCCTGATCCTGCTTAAAGGGAAAAAATCCAGCGGCATCCGAACGATCTACAATGAGCACCTGATCCCGAAAGGAGAACCTTTCAATCAGGAAGTGCTGCGCGAGATTGATTACTCGACCGTGGATTATTCCAACTGGACAGAAGAGGCTCGAACCAACGAATTGATCGCTCGATTGCTGCACAATTACAGCATCAAGGTCAATGAAGAGGTGGGTCGCTACAAGCGGGAAAAGTTCAATATCAGCATCGGAGATGAGCTTCCTGCAGGTGTATTGAAATTGGCTAAAGTGTATCTGGCGAAAAAGCGAAAGCTTCGAGTAGGGGACAAATTGGCCGGACGTCATGGTAATAAGGGGATCGTGTCCCGTATTGTGCGCTCAGAGGATATGCCGTTCCTCGCTGATGGTACGCCTGTTGATATTGTACTGAATCCACTCGGGGTGCCTTCGCGGATGAACCTGGGACAGATTTTTGAGACAGTTTTGGGTTGGGCCGGCGAGAAGATGGGCGTGAAGTTCGGTACACCGATTTTCGATGGCGCCAGCTTGGAAGAGATCAACAAGCATATTGAAGATGCAGGATTGCCGGAATTTGGACAGACCTGGCTGCACGATGGCGAAACGGGCAACCGGTTCCACCAGCAGGCTACTGTGGGTGTGATCTACATGCTGAAATTGTCGCACATGGTGGATGATAAAATGCACGCAAGGTCAATCGGACCGTACTCTCTCATTACGCAACAACCGCTGGGTGGTAAGGCTCAGTTTGGTGGACAGCGCTTCGGTGAGATGGAGGTATGGGCGCTGGAGGCTTTCGGCGCATCCAATATTTTGCAGGAGCTCCTGACGATTAAGTCGGATGATATCAACGGACGAGCCAAGGCTTATGAGGCTATCGTGAAGGGAGATAATCTTCCTGAACCCGGTATCCCAGAGTCTTTCAACGTATTGATTCACGAGTTGCGCGGTCTTGCACTGGATATTAAGTTCGACTGATAGGTGCGAAGTGTCGTAGAAACAGAGTTTTGAATATTAACCAAACAACATAGCAAAGCGTATGTCTTTTAAAAAAAGAAATCAAATTACACATGCTGATTTTGATACGATAACGCTGAGCCTGGCCTCACCCGATGAGATCTTGGAAAGATCCTACGGGGAGGTTCTCAAGCCCGAAACGATTAATTACCGTTCTTATAAACCAGAGCGCGATGGCTTGTTCTGCGAGCGCATTTTTGGTCCTGTGAAGGATTATGAGTGCTATTGTGGAAAGTACAAGCGTATTCGCTACAAAGGGATCGTGTGCGATCGCTGCGGAGTTGAGGTTACAGAGAAAAAGGTGCGCCGCGAGCGCATGGGACATATCAAACTGGTAGTGCCCGTTGTGCATATCTGGTTTTTTAAGTCCCTGCCTAATAAGATCGGCTATTTGCTGGGTCTTTCTTCCAAGAAGTTGGAGTCCATCGTGTATTACGAGCGCTATATCGTGATTCAACCGGGTATTAAGGAACAGGATGGTGTGAGTGCACACGATTTGTTGACCGAGGAGGAATACCTGGATATCTTGGAGACGCTTCCACAGGACAATTTGATGCTGGATGAGGCCGATCCAAATAAGTTTGTGGCTAAAATGGGCGCCGAGGCGGTTCGCGATATGCTGATGCGCATGGATATGGATCAGTTGTCGTTTGATCTTCGCCACCAGGCCGCTAATGAGACTTCCCAACAGCGAAAGTCCGAAGCCCTGAAGCGCTTGCGCGTGGTGGAGGCTTTCCGCGAGGGAAATACCCGTATGGAAAACCGACCCGAGTGGACTGTGATCCAGTACCTTCCCGTTGTTCCCCCGGAACTTCGACCCCTGGTACCCCTGGATGGAGGTCGCTTCGCCAGCTCGGATTTGAATGATTTGTACCGCCGGGTGATTATCCGAAATAACCGTCTGAAGCGATTGCTGGAGATCAAAGCTCCAGAGGTGATCCTCCGCAACGAAAAACGTATGCTCCAGGAGGCGGTGGATTCTTTGTTCGACAATTCCAGAAAGTCCAATGCAGTTAAGGCAGAGGGCGGTCGGGCACTGAAGTCTTTGAGCGATATCCTGAAGGGTAAACAAGGACGTTTCCGCCAAAACTTGCTGGGTAAACGGGTGGATTATTCCGGTCGTTCGGTGATTGTGGTAGGGCCTACCTTGAAATTGCACGAGTGCGGTATCCCCAAAGGAATGGCAGCGGAGCTGTTCAAACCTTTCGTGATCCGCAAACTGATCGAACGGGGTATCGTGAAAACGGTGAAGTCCGCGAAAAAACTGGTGGATCGCAAAGATCCTATTATCTGGGAAATCCTGGAGAATATCCTGAAAGGACATCCTGTATTGCTCAACCGTGCTCCAACGCTGCACCGCTTGTCTATCCAAGCGTTCCAGCCCAAATTGATCGAAGGTAAGGCTATTCAGCTGCACCCCCTGGTCTGCGGTGCTTTTAACGCGGATTTCGATGGTGACCAGATGGCTGTTCACGTGCCACTTAGCCAGGCAGCTATCCTGGAGGCGCAGGTGCTGATGCTGTCTTCTCACAATATGCTCAACCCCCAAAATGGCTCGCCTATTTCTCTGCCTTCTCAGGATATGGTACTCGGATTGTACTACATCACCAAGGAGAAAAAGAGCACAGCCGATGTGAAAGTGAAGGGAGAGGGCATGAAGTTCTATTCGCCCGAAGAGGTGATCATCGCTTATAATGAAGGTGTGCTGGATCTCCACGCCATGATTAAGGTGCGCGCAAAGGTGGATGGTCAGGATGACAAAATGGCCTACAAACTGATTGATACTACCGTAGGCCGGGTTATTTTCAACCAAGTGGTGCCCGAACAGGTACCCTTCATGAATACCCTGCTTACCAAGAAAAACCTGAAAACGGTTATTGGTGATGTGATCGAACGGACAGATTTCAGCGTTACCGCCGATTTCCTGGATGCGATCAAAGAATTGGGCTTCCTATGGGCATTTAAAGGGGGATTGTCTTTTAACCTGGGTGATTTGATTACACCTTCGGTAAAAGAGCGTACCCTAAATATGGCTCAAATGGAAGTGGATGAGGTGTGGGATAACTACAATATGGGTTTGATTACGAATAACGAACGCTATAACCAAATTATTGATAAGTGGACCTTTGCAGATAACAGGATCACCGATTCTTTGATGCGGGAGTTGTCAGAGCACAAACAGGGCTTCAACTCGGTGTATATGATGCTGCATTCAGGTGCGCGTGGTTCTAAACAACAGATCAAACAGTTGTGCGGTCTGCGGGGGTTGATGGCAAAGCCCAGAAAGTCCGGAGATACGGGAGGGGCAGTTATTGAAAACCCCATTCTTGCGAATTTCATGGATGGACTTTCGGTACTGGAGTACTTTATCTCTACCCACGGTGCGCGTAAGGGTCTTGCGGATACGGCGTTGAAGACGGCGGATGCAGGTTACCTGACTCGACGTTTGGTGGATGTGGCTCAGGATGTGGTGATCATGGAGGAGGATTGCAATACGCTAAGGGGTATCGAGACCTCAGCCTTCAAGGACAATGATAAAGTCATCGAGACTTTGGTGTCCAGGATTGAGGGTCGCTACACGCTTCACGATATTGTCCACCCGGTTACCGATGCACTTATCCTGAAAGCAGGAGGTTTTATTGATCCGCGTACAGCTCGCTATATCGAGGAGGAAGGTATCGAGATGGTGACGATCAGGTCTGTCTTAACTTGCGAGACCAAGAAAGGGGTTTGCGCAAAATGTTATGGCAAGAACCTGGCTACCGGCCGGATCGCCGAAATGGGCGATGCAGTGGGTATTATTGCAGCGCAGTCTATCGGTGAACCCGGTACTCAGCTTACCCTGCGTACTTTCCACGTGGGTGGTATTGCATCGGTGTCAAAGACAGAGTCCGAGCTGGTTTCCAAGTTCCAGGCACGGGTGGAGTTCGATAGTATTCGCTTTACCGAACAGACCGATGAGGAGGGGCATGTGAGAAAGATTGTGCTTTCCCGTACAGGGGAGCTGCGTTTGGTAGATCCTGAAACCAACAAATTGTATGTGTCTCAGCATATTCCTTACGGGTCAAATCTGTATGTGAAAGAGGGAGAGATTATTGACAGGGGAACGCTGATGTGCGAATGGGATCCGTTCAATGCGGTGATTATCTCCGAGTTTTCCGGTATCGCTCGCTTCGATTCGGTGGAGGAAGGGGTTACTTTCCGCGAGGAACGCGATGATCAAACCGGATTTAGCGAGAAGGTGATTATCGAGTCCAAGAATAAGCGCAAAATCCCAATGATCAAGATCGTGGATAAGTCAGGGGAGGAGCTGAAGAGCTACAACCTGCCCGTGGGTTCTTATATCTCGATTGATGATCATGAGGAGGTGAAGGCCGGACAAAAAATTGTTAAGATTCCACGTAAACTGGGTAAGATCCAGGATATTACGGGTGGTCTGCCACGGGTAACCGAGCTTTTCGAGGCGAGAAATCCGTCTAACCCTGCTACCGTTTCTGAGATTGATGGGGTGGTTACCTTCGGAAAAATCAAACGCGGTAACAGAGAGGTGGTGGTTACGGCTAAAGATGGTCAACAGCACAAATACTTGATCGGTTTGTCCAAGCACATCCTGATTCAGGATGGAGACTTTGTTCGAGCCGGTACGCCATTGTCAGATGGTACGATCGCGCCACGGGATATTCTTAAAATTAAGGGTCCTTTCGCGGTTCAGTCTTACCTGGTCAATGGGGTTCAGGAGGTGTATCGCTCTCAAGGGATTACGATCAACAACAAACACATCGAGGTGATTGTGCGCCAGATGATGCGTAGGGTGCAGATCGAGGATCCGGGAGATACGTCGTTCTTGGAAGGTGAAGCAATAGAAAAATACGATTTCCTCGAGCAAAATGATTGGATCTTCGATAAGAAGATTATCACAGATGCGGGAGAATCTAACCGATTGAAAGAGGGTCAGGTGGTTACTTTGCGCCAAGTGCGCGAGGAAAACTCCTTCCTGAAGCGCAACGACCGCAAATTGGTGCAGTACCGCGATGCGATTGCCGCTACTTCCAGTTCTTTGCTGCAGGGAATCACCAGGTCGTCCCTGGGTACCCATAGCTGGATCTCCGCAGCTTCGTTCCAGGAAACGACGAAGGTGTTGAGTACCGCTGCTATCGGAGCAAAAATTGATGATTTGAGCGGATTGAAGGAGAACGTGATCGTGGGCAAACGCATACCCGCAGGTACAGGTCTTCGACAGTACGACAATTTGTTTGTGACGACCAAGGAGGCACAGGATGCTTTCGAGGCCAGAAAGTTGGAGTACGAACAGTACGAAGATTAATCTTTCCCTACATAACAACAACGGGAGCTTGGTATTATCCAGGCTCCCGTTTTGTTTTTTTGCCGATAGGCTAGCGAATTACTTGAAGACTTCCATGTACCTGGCAATGTATTTGCCGAGGATGTCGTACTCGAGGTTGACTTTATCCCCTTCCTGAAGGGCCTTAAAGGTGGTGTGCTCCCAGGTGTAGGGAATGATGGCGACAGAGAAGGCGTCGAGGGTGGGGTTGACGACGGTCAGACTTACCCCGTTGATGCAAATAGAGCCCTTGTCCACCATGAGATGCGCCCGTTCTCCCGGTAGGGAAAAGTGATAGTACCAACTGCCGTCCTTTTCTTCTACCCCGGTGCAAAAGGCAGTCTGGTCCACATGCCCCTGTACAATGTGCCCGTCCAGTCTGGATCCCGCCAGCATGGCGCGCTCGAGGTTGATCCGATCCCCAATTTTGAGCATACCCAGGTTGCTGCGCTGCATGGTCTCTTCAATGGCTGTAATGCGGTGCCAGTCCGAGCCTAGCTCCACAACGGTCAGACATACCCCATTGTGCGCTACGCTTTGGTCAATTTTTAGCGCAGCTGAAATAGACGAGCGAATATACAAGTCCACATTCGTTCCGCTGGTGGTGAGGTTCATGACCTCACCGGTGGTTTCTATGATTCCGGTAAACATAAGCTTCTTGTGTTAGTTGCCAATAATGATTTCTATCCATCCACTGAGCGGACTGCCCAGCTCTTGCGCTCCTTCCAAATAACTGCCGAATACGGTGCAGGTGTAGTAGTAAGTACCCTCCGGTAAAGCGGTTCCGCCCAAATCTCTTCCGTCCCAGTTGATGTCCGGGTCGCTGGTCTCAAAGACGAGCTGCCCCCAACGACTGAATACCTTGAAGTCAATCCGCTCGATAAAACAATACGGATAGGGCTTGAAGCGGTCGTTTTGACCGTCTCCGTTGGGCGTGAAGGTGTTGGGCAAACGGTACGAGGGACAGTTGTCCAAACATACGATATTGCTGTATCCACTTTCGTTGCCGTTTTGGTCTATCGCGGTGACGGCATAACACCCGGCCAGACCCAATTCCGGTGCGTGCGTGAAGCTCGTTGTGTTGGGGTTGTTGATATCGGCAATCCATTCAAAAGCTCCATCGCTGACCGGAGAATAATACACGCGGAAACCGGCCAGGTCTTCCGCATCTGTACAGACTTCCCGCGGATTGCTCCAGCTCAGGGTGTTGAACGGCGGATTGTTTTCGTCGCAGACGAGCATATTGTCACAGTCGTTGCTGACTTCCAGCTCCGGTACACAAGGCGGTACATTGTCAATGGGAAAGGCACAGGCAACCTGCGAATGGTTGAGCAGCAGGGTCTGAATGCCCTGGATGCCATAGGATCCGCGCGCGAGAATGCGGTAGCAGTATTCCTGATCGTTGTCCAGCCCTTCATCGGTATAGGTGGTACTGGTGCTGGTACCTATGCGTTCGAACACGCCCTGCGGATTTTCCCGCCAGATCTCGTATTCAAAATTGTCCCAGGGTACCGATTCCTCCCAGCTCAATACATTTTTTTTGTCGGTGGGGGCAATGCTGAGATACACGCTCGAGGCCGGATTGGTGGCGCCAAGCGGGATGTTTTCCCCGGCGACATAGAAGTTGACTTTGTAGGAATAGGGGTTGTCGAGGGTATTCAGACCGGTATCAATAAAACAGGTGTCGTTGGCTGTCGCAAAAAACGGCGACTCGAAGCGCCTGCCAATGGGCTGGAAGTCTTCCGGATTACTGCGGATTCCCGTTGCCCGAAGGACTTCATAAACGTACGGTCCCGGATTTTGCAAAGTATCGAGGTCGGCGATATTGGGTTTGATCCAGCAAACTTCAATATTGCCTTCCGTGGCAGCCGTTTCCTGCACGTCGGCACGGGTGATCAGGGGCACATCCCGATTGAGCTGCACGCAGATTTCTGCCGATGGCAGACTTTCTACCCGGTTGTAGGTGTACAACCCTCCGGGAGTGGTTTTGGCAAATTCCGCCAACACGCGGTAACAGTAGGTTCTTCCCCGTTCGACTTCCGTATCGGAAAAGAAGTACCGCCCATCGAGTTGATCTTTGAAGGCCACGGGAGTTATTTTTTCGTACCCCCTGTTTTGGAGTCCCGGTTCGCAAATGTTGGGATTAAACTGATTGCTGCCTTCCCGTCGCCATACGGTGAATCCCCGGAAGTAGTTATCGGCTGCGGCATCACAGGTATAGGGCAGCTCCCAACTCAGGTCCACCTGGCGAGAGCTCGGGTCGGCGATCAGGTCTTCCGGCGGCGGTCCGGTCACTTTGATCCGCACGGTTTTGAGTGTAGCAAGCCCGGAAGTATCGGCGTAGAAATTGTCGGTAGCTTTAAACACGACCGACCAGTACTGATCTGAAATATGCTCGCAACTGGTCACCCAGCGGAAAGTTTTGATGTTGGGATCGTCCCGGAAGGTATTGTTGTCGGGCAAAAACTGAGCCGGACTGTAAGCCACTTCGAAAGGCCCTCCCAGCGCGGTCAGTCGGACTTTTTGGCGGGTTTCGTACAAGGGCGCATCGGCTGTAACGCGAATTTCGACAATATCTCCGGCCACGACGCAGATTTCTTCGATAGAAGTATTGATATTCGGGGGGTCGTTGGCGCAGTTTTGGATCAGGATCTGCAAATCGCGCATGACGGTGTCAATCGGAAACCCTTCCCGGTATTCGACGATGATGAAAGCCAGGTTGTATTCGCCTGCCTTTTGGGGGGCATTCCACACGATATCTCCGGTAATCTCATTGATGGTGAGTTTGTTGTTGGGGCCGGGGGAGATCATGTCGGGAAACAAATAGTTGGGTACCTCCTGTCCTACGTCCATCAGGGGGGTCACAAAGTGGTACGATAGGCTGTCTCCGTCCCCATCGTAAGCATTGGGATTGTGGGTAAACACTTTTCCGACACAACCGATGTCTATCGGAGGTTGCAGCAGCACGGGGGTATTGTTACAGCCCTGAAACTGCGGGTTGGGGAAGGTATAGGTCGTTTGGATATGAAACTTGACCTGTTCGGAGTTGGGAAAATTGACATTGAGGATGCCCCCGTTGCGGTTGGGATCGGTCATCGAAATGACATAAGTCCCTCTGGAGGGGTAGGTATGGAAAGCGGTGTAGGTGTTTTTCTTGGTATCGTTCTCCAGAATTACACCTTTTGGGGGGCTTCCCGGCCCGTTGGATCGGGCGACCCGTTCGCAGAAGCCATCGCCCCAGCAGATGGTGAGGGTATCCCGGTCTGCGGGTCGGCTGCTGGCCTTGGTATAAGTCGTGACCACGGCTTTGACGGTCAGACTTTGGGTACAATCACCCGCCTGTTCCACGCTGATCTCGCCTGCCCGGTTGTGCGTAGCATAACTTTGGGTCAGCAGCAGCAGTTGCAGCAGCACCATCAAAGAAACGCCCCGGAGTATTGCAGAATATTGCATCATGCTTTTCATGCTTGTTGTAGTTGATAACCTAATATAAACAAAGGGTACCTATTGTTTTGTTTTTAAGATCTGCCTTTCGCTAAGGAAATTACAGTTTTTTCAGGCAGTTTTCAAGACTTTCGCGCCAGTAGGGAATTTCCAGCCCGAAAGTTTGTCTGATTTTTGCTTTGTCGAGCACGCTGTAGGGGGGTCTGATGGCTGCTGTGGGGAAGGCTGCGCTGCGTATAGGGACTGTCCGGCAAGATTTCCCGCTTTGGTCGAAGATGGCGTGGGCAAAATCGAACCAACTGCACACCCCTTCGTTGCTGTAATTGTAGATGCCGCGCAGCTCTTTTTTGCCGAAGGCGCCCTTTTCCGCTCCTTCGAGGATATGCAGCACGGCGGCTGCCAGATCGGGAGCATAGGTGGGGGTGCCGACTTGATCATATACCACTTGTACCGATTCGCGTTGATCGGCCAGTCGGAGCATGGTTTTCAGGAAGTTGTTGCCAAACTCGCTATACACCCAGGAAGTGCGCAGGATCAGGGTATCGGGGCAATGCCACAGGGCGTGGATTTCGCCGGCCCTTTTGGAGTTGCCATATACGCCTGTCGGCAAAACGGCTCCATTTTCCCGAAGGGGAACATTGGCCTGGGGGGCATAGACGTAGTCGGTAGAAAAATGGATGAAAAAGCAATTGAATTTCCGGCAGGCGGCGGCGAGCAGTGCTGTCGCATCGCGGTTGATGCTGAAGGCTGCTGTGGGTTCGCTTTCGGCCTTGTCCACTGCCGTGTAAGCTGCGCAATTGATGCAGTAATTGTAATTTCCTTCGGAAAAAACGTGTTGAACGGCCTTGGGATCGCAGATATCGAGGGTTGCTCTGTCCAAAAAGCGGAAGTGCCACTGCGGGTACGCCGTGCTGAGTTGTTGGAAAGACTGGCCGAGTTGGCCTTTGGCGCCGGTGACAAGGATGCGTATCATGCGATGGGCGTGTGCTGCCCGAAATCGGGCAAAAGTTGATCTTTGTCGGACAAGACAATTTGGTCGGCGGGTAGCTGCCAGTCTATGCCCAGTTGAGGATCATCGAAGCGGATTCCGGCCTCGTGATCGCGAGCATAGTAATTGTCGGTTTTGTAGAGAAACTCGGCCGTATCGCTGAGCACCACAAACCCGTGTGCAAAGCCGCGGGGAATAAATAATTGGTGTTTGTTGGCGGCACTCAGGTGCAGACCGTACCACTGTCCGTAGGTCGGAGCATCTTCTCGTAGATCCAGCGCCACATCGAACACTTCCCCCTGAACCACCCGTACCAACTTGGCCTGTTGGAAGGCACCGGTCTGGTAGTGAAGTCCGCGCAGTACCCCTTTGGTGGACTTAGACTGATTGTCTTGCACGAAATCTGCCGTGATGCCGGCGGCTGCCAGCATCCGGTAATTGTAGCTCTCGTAGAAATATCCCCTGTCGTCCTCCCAGACTTTGGGTTTGAGGACCAGCAGTCCGGGGATGGGGGTAAGTTCGACTTGCATAAGCGGCGCAGATATTTATTTTTCCCGGAAAAACAAGCTGATCGGGATCCCGGAAAAATCGAAATGTTCGCGAAGTTGATTTTCCAGGTAATTGCGGTAATTATCCTTGACGTACTTCGGATTATTGCAAAAGAAGGCAAAAGCCGGGTAGTAGGTCGGCAGCTGAGTGATATACTTGATTTTCACGTACTTGCCTTTGTGCGCGGGCGGTGGATAGCGTTCGATAGCGGCCAGCATGAGCTCATTGAGCTTAGAAGTCTTGATTTTTTGCTGTCGGCGTTGAAACACATCCAGTGCGACCTCTACGGCTCTGAAAATGCGTTGTTTGTCGAGGGCGGAAATAAAAAGAATGGGAACATCTTTGAAGGGGGCGATTTTTGATTTCACCTGATCCTCGAACTCCTTGGCCGTCTGGGTTGTCTTTTCGACCAAATCCCATTTGTTGACCAGGATAACGATGCCTTTATTGCGTTTTTGCGCCAGCTTAAAAATATTCAGATCCTGGGACTCGATACCGGTTTGGGCATCAATCATCAGCAGACAAATATCGGCTTCTTCGATGGCTTTGATGGCCCGCATCACGGAATAGAATTCGAGGTCTTCGCTCACCCTGGCTTTTTTGCGGATACCTGCGGTATCAATCAGCAGGAACTCCATACCGAACTTACTGTATCGGGTGTGGATAGAATCGCGGGTGGTACCTGCGATATCGGTGACGATATTGCGGTCTTCACCGAGCAGGGCGTTGGTCAGGGACGACTTGCCCACATTGGGTTGGCCGATGATGGCCAGTTTGGGCAACTGGTTGGGTTCCTCCTCGCGGTCATCTATATACTCTACGATGGCATCCAGCATCTCGCCGGTACCGCTGCCGGTCAGGGACGACAAAAAGAACGTCTCCTCGAATCCCAGTCCCCAAAACTCATTTGCTTCCACCATGCGCTGGTAATTATCGGCTTTATTGACCACCAGGATGACGGGTTTTTTGGTACGGCGGAGCATATCGGCCACCTGTTCGTCCAGGTCGGTAATACCGGTAGTGGTGTCCACCATAAACACGAGTACGGCTGCCTCTTCGATCGCGATGGTGACCTGTGATCGTATGGCAGCTTCGAAAACATCCTCTGAATGTTTAACGAATCCGCCGGTATCCACCACGGTAAACGTTTTGCCATTCCAGAAGCAAGAGCCGTAGTGGCGATCGCGGGTAACGCCGCTGATATCATCTACGATGGCCTGTCGTTCTCCGATGAGGCGGTTGAAGAGGGTTGATTTTCCGACATTGGGTCGGCCTACAATAGCTACAATATTATTCTTCATCGAGCGGATGTCCTGTCAACAAGACTTTAGAGTTCAAAAAAAAGCAAAGATACAAAATCCTGATTGCCCGGAGTTAGTTTTGGTAGCCAAAGGACTGCAGCGAGCGATCATCATCGCGCCAGTTTTCCTTCACTTTCACGTGCAATTCCAGGAAAATTTTGCTCTCCAGGAAAGTTTCCAGGGCCTGTCGGGCGTGGGTCCCCAATGTTTTAATGGCGCGACCTTCCTTTCCGATCAGGATATTTTTCTGGGACTTGCGGGCCACGTAGAGGGTAGCGGCTATTTTGATTAGGGGTTCGCCTTTGACGGTAGTCGTTTCCTTGAACGACTCTATGGTAACCTCGGTAGAATAGGGGATTTCCTGTTCGTAGAGGTTGAGGACATGTTCGCGGATGATCTCGCTCACAAAAAACCGTTCGGGGCGGTCGGTAAGTTGGTCTTTAGGATAATAAGCCGGTCCTTCTGGCAGGTATTCCAGGATTTTGTTCAAGAGATCCTGGGTATGGGTCTGTTGTAGGGCGGAAATCGCAAAGCGCTCCTCGAAAGGAGCAAGAGCTGACCAGGCATCCATTTGTTGGCGCACGGTATGTTCGTCGTGCTGATCCATTTTATTCATCACCAAGAACCGGGGGGTCGTCACATTGCGGATCTTTTCCAGCAGGGGATTATCGGGTTCGGGAACTTCGGTCGGTTCTGTCACGAGGCAAAGCACATCGGCATCTTCGAAGGTACTGTGCACGAAGCGGTTCATCATCAGGTGCATGCGATAGCTGGGATCCTTCACCAAGCCGGGGGTATCTGAAAAAACAATCTGAAAATCATCGCCGCTGAGGATACCGATAATGCGGTGTCGGGTAGTCTGGGGTTTGGCAGTGATGATAGACATCCGTTCGCCCACCAGGGCATTCATGAGGGTGGATTTGCCCACATTGGGTTTGCCGATGATATTTACAAAACCTGATTTGTGCATGGTATAAATTTAGTCGCTGATCAATCTTCCTGAATACCGCTGGATCAAACCTTGCACCACCTGAAACAGGGTGAGTGGTTTCATGGGGCGCCAGTTGATATCGTTGTATTCCTCCCCCACGTTGACGCAATAATGCAAGCGGGTATCGAACATTTCCTCGTGCACATGAGGGTGCGCATTGATCAGGCTGATCCAGCCCTCATTTTCGCAGACCTCCTCCTGCCACTCCAGGTAATACTCATCATCCGAGCCATGAAAATTGAGCACATTTTCGCAGATCAGGATAAACTTAAAAATCCCCTCATCCATCATGGGCTCCATCACTTCCCTTTTCAGGTACATGATGTCGTTGTCAATACAATCGTTCCATTCCCCGATCAACTCCAGGATGGCGAAGCCCTCCTCGTAATCGGTAAATAAAACCTTCAGGTACAGGGTGTTCGAACCAAATTCATCCCATTGGGGATGAATGTAATAGTTATACACCTGGTGGGTATAGCCGAACTCGTCGTGCTCCACGCCAAAAAAAGGGGAGCGCTCATCTTCGGCTGCGATATAGTGGTCGCGCCAGTTGGGAAATGGTTCAATGTCGTGCATACAGCGGACAAACGGTTAAGGAATATTTTTTCCTGCAAAGGTACTCCTTTTGAATTGGATTGCAAGATGGTTGTGTGGGTTCGTGGTGTCATTGATCTTTGGTTGAGGAAGCTGGGGCTTAACAGGGTGTTTACACGGTTTGGGGAATGGAACTGTTTTTTAAAAAAAAATTATAGTTGGCCGTTTCCACAAAAAATAATTAATATACCTTCGTCTTATCCTACTGTAAAACAATATAAAACTTTCCCCATTTCTGTTTCCTAACACATTTCTGATCGAAATTTCTAGCTGTTGCCGGCTGATTCCGATAAAGTAACTGCTAATGTTTACTAAACTATTTCACCTAATTGTCATGAAAAGAATTTTACACCTGTTAAGTTTGGTTTGGTTTACATGGATCAGTAGTTTTTTTCATAGTTATGCCCAGTCCGTATTTTCGCAAGTTGGCTTTGATATAGACGGGGAGGCTGCGTTTGACCAAAGTGGTTTTTCTGTTTCACTATCATCGGATGGAACAGTTGTTGCGATTGGTGCTTATGATAACGATGACGCTGGCACCAACGTTGGCCATGTTAGAGTATATGCCTGGAATGGCAGTTCATGGGTACAGCGAGGGACTGATATAGACGGAGAGGCTGCGTTTGATCAAAGTGGTTTTTCTGTTTCACTATCATCGGATGGAGGCGTTGTTGCGATTGGTGCTTTTCTTAACGATGGCGCTGGTCCTAGTGCCGGCCATGTTAGAGTATATGCCTGGAATGGTAGTTCATGGGTACAGCGAGGGGTTGATATAGACGGAGAGGCTGCGTTTGATCAAAGTGGTTTTTCTGTTTCACTATCATCGGATGGAGGCGTTGTTGCGATTGGTGCTCCTAAAAATGACGCCAATGGTTCTGATGCAGGTCATGTTCGGGTATATACCTGGGATGGTAGTTCATGGGTACAGCGAGGGGCTGATATAGACGGAGAGGCTGCGGGTGACTTCAGTGGATATTCGGTTTCTCTATCTTCGGATGGAGGCATTGTTGCGATTGGTGCCGTTTTTAACGTTGGCGCTGCTTATGCCGGCCATGTTAGAGTATATGCCTGGAATGGTAGTTCATGGGTACAGCGAGGAATGGATATAGACGGAGAGGCTGCGTTTGATCAAAGTGGTTTGTCTGTTTCCCTATCCTCGGATGGAGGCGTTGTTGCGATTGGTGCTGATGCAAACGATGGCGTTGGTTCTAATGCTGGTCATGTTAGAGTATATGCCTGGGATGGTAGTTCATGGGTAAAGCGAGGAATGGATATAGACGGAGAGGCCGCGGGTGATTTGAGTGGTAACTCTGTTTCTATATCATCGGATGGAGGCGTTGTTGCGATTGGTGCTTATAATAATAATGGTATTGGTTCTAATGCCGGCCATGTTAGAGTATATGCCTGGGATGGTAGTTCATGGGTAAAGCGAGGAATGGATATAGACGGAGAGGCTGCGTTTGATTATAATGGTCGGTCTGTTTCACTATCATCGGATGGAGGCGTTGTTGCGATTGGTGCATTTTATAACGATGGCGCTGGTTCTGATGCTGGCCATGTGCGCCTGTTTAACTACACAGATTGTGGTGGGGCAAGGATGGTAACGGCAAATTTACAAAAGGATGTTTGTGGCAATCCTACATCGGTTACCTTCGAGTTTCTGGCAGGAGGAACCAATGGTGATCTATCAGATATTGAAAATAATCAATGGCAATTGGGTTATGAGACTGCTAGTGGCATCAAGAAGCTGACGGCTGTTATGCCATTAGATTCTTTTATTCGTACGGGCAATTCTTTGGTTAGGACGGTAAGTATAGAGGATTTTAGTATAAATGCTTCTTCAGCGGGCATTGCAGATACTAAAACCTGGTTGGGCGAGGCGGTTGCTTTTTATGCTTATCAGATTTGTATGGATGGTTTTCCGTCCGGTGCCAATAGTATTGGTGCTTATGGCTACCTACCGGTAACGACAGCACCTTTTTCGACAGGAAGCCCCGGCGGGCAAATGCCGAATACACGTTACCTGATATATGCAAAATCCAGTTTTGGCGCGATAGATTCTATTTCCTGTAGTACCTCCTCCTCCGGTCGGTATTCAGGCTCGAGCACAAGTGTGGTAGCGGACAATGTGATTTTGCTGGATCCGCTACTGGGTGAGATAGATACTTTGTATAGTGTTTTCAATGATGTATTGGCTGACAGCCAGACGGTCTATGTATGCCTGACCGCACCAATGGGCATCCCGAACTCGGAAAATTACGACCTGGAGATTTACGAAAATGGCCCGACGCAGTTGTTTGCTGGGGGCAACTCGATGACCCACAACGGCGATCTGGTGCGGGTGGATTCTGTGTTTACGACAGATGGTGGTTTGACCTTTACCGATACCTATAGCGCTGGCGCGCAAAAATGTT
>JANQWK010000020.1 GCA_030729925.1 Saprospiraceae bacterium | reverse complement strand
AAGATGTGGGTGCCCAAAAAGATGTGGGTGCCCAAAAAGATGTGGGTGCCCAAAATGACGGGGTCGCCCAAAATAATGATACCGAAAATGGTAAAGACCCGGGGCAACCACAAGGGATTGCCCCTACGGCGGCGGCGGCGGCGGACAAAACCGTTGGTGATATGATGGCGGCATTCAAATCCATGACAACGGTGGAATACATCCGTGGCGTGAAAAATTTGAATTGGAAACCGTTTGATGGTAAATTATGGCAACGCAATTATTACGAACACATCGTTCGGAATGAACAATCATACGAAACCATTTCCGAATACATTTTGAATAATCCTGCGAAATGGCAAGGCGATAAGTTTTATAACGAATGATTGGATGGTTAACCCAACATAGTTTTCAACCATTTTCCCACTTGAAAGCGCGCTTTGGCTTCAAAATTTGATTCTTTTGTTTATTTTGATGCGAAATAAAAGTTTGTTCGCTATGGAAAAAGTTCAGTCGTATATCAACGACCATAAAGCGCGTTTTTTGGAGGAATTGCTGGAATTGCTGCGGCTGCCTTCGATTAGTGCAGATCCGGCACATCAGGCATCCGTGACCGCAACGGCGCATCGGGTGGCGGATTTCCTGCGGGAAGCAGGTGCAGATGCGGTGGAGGTGATTGCTACTCCGGGACATCCTATTGTGTATGGAGAAAAACTGATTAGCCCCGAGCTGCCTACGGTACTGGTGTATGGGCATTATGATGTTCAACCACCCGATCCGCTGGATTTGTGGGAGTCCGGTCCTTTTGATCCCGTGATCAAACCCACACCGCTGCATCCCGATGGGGCGATTTTTGCCAGGGGCTCGAGCGACGACAAGGGGCAGATGTTTATGCACATCAAGGCCTTTGAAGCGATGCAGGCCAATGGAGCACTGCCTTGCAACATCAAATTTATGATTGAGGGGGAGGAAGAGGTAGGTTCTGATCATTTGGGTGATTTTTGCGCGGCTGAGCGCGACAAACTGGCCTGCGATGTGATTTTGATTTCGGATACTTCTATCATTGCCAACGATGTGCCCTCGCTGACGGTCGGCTTGCGCGGGTTGAGTTATATGGAAGTGACGGTTACCGGGCCAAACCGCGACCTGCATTCCGGGGTGTACGGCGGGGCAGTGGCCAATCCGATCAATATTTTGTGCAAAATGATTGCTTCCTTGCAAGATGAACACAACCGCATTACAATTCCGGGTTTTTACGAGGATGTGGCTGTTTTGAGCGACGCCGAGCGGGAGGCCATGAACCAGGCGCCTTTTGATGCAGCGGAGTATAGGAATGCCCTGGATATTGCTGCGGTTCATGGAGAGACGGGCTATACGACGTTGGAGCGGGTGTCCATCCGCCCAACCCTGGATGTCAATGGCATTTGGGGCGGTTATACCGGTGAGGGTGCCAAAACAGTGCTGCCGTCTAAGGCGAGTGCCAAAATCAGCATGCGCTTGGTACCCAACCAACAATCGGACAAGATCACGGCATTGTTTACCGAACACATCAAGGCTATTGCTCCCGCCAGTGTGAAGGTGGAGGTGCGGGCCCACCATGGGGGCGAACCGGCAGTGACCCCGACAGATACTCCGGAATACCTCGCGGCACACAAAGCCATGGAAAAAACTTTCGGGAAGGCACCCATTCCCAAGCGGGAAGGGGGAAGTATTCCGATCGTGGCCTTGTTTGAAGAGGTGCTGGGGGTGAAGTCGGTTTTGATGGGCTTTGGCCTCGATTCCGATGCCATCCACTCTCCCAATGAGCATTATGGCTTGTTTAATTTTTATAAGGGCATTGCGACCATCCCTTACTTTTTCGAATACTATGCAGCTTTGAAACGCTGATTTTTTTCACCTGAAACCTATTCCAATTATGAAATTTTTACACCTATGTGCGTTCCTTGCTCTGCCCCTGGCGGGTTTTGCGCAGGATGCGCTTCAGCAGATGGTCAGCGCAGGAGCCGATGCCATCAACGATAAAGTGATCGAGTGGAGAAGAGATTTTCATGAGCATCCCGAATTGAGCAACCGGGAGTTTGAGACCGGTAAAAAGATTGCTGCTTACCTGAATACCCTGGGGCTTAAAGTGGAAACAGGCGTGGCCAAAACAGGGGTGATCGGTCTCTTGGAAACGGGCAAACCCGGACCCACCGTGGCACTGCGTGCCGATATTGACGCGCTTCCCGTGACCGAGCGGGTGGATGTGCCTTTTGCGTCTAAAGTGACGACTACGTTTCTTGGACAGGAGACAGGGGTGATGCACGCCTGCGGACACGATACCCATACGGCTATGCTGATGGGGGCTGCGAAGCTACTGACAGACATGAAAGACCAGTTGCGAGGACGCATTGTGTTTATTTTCCAGCCGGCAGAGGAAGGAGCGCCTCCGGGCGAACAAGGGGGTGCCAAATTGATGGTGGATGAAGGGGTGTTGAAACGCTACGGGGTGGATGTGATTTTTGGCCAGCACATTGGTGCGTACCTGGATGCGGGGAAGATTATGTACAAACCAGCCGGTACGATGGCCGCAGCTAACCGCTTTACCATCGAGGTGAAGGGCAAACAAACCCACGGCTCCCAACCCTGGTCGGGCGTGGATCCGGTTACGGTTTCGGCACAGATTATCCTGGGACTGCAAACTATCGTGAGTCGCCAGATGGAACTGACCAAAGAGGCTGCCGTGATCAGCGTGGGCAAGATTACAGGGGGTGTGCGAAACAATATTATACCGGAGTCCGTGGAGATGGTCGGAACCATCCGTACCCTGGATAAGGATATGCAAACCCAGATTTTTGCCGCTATAGAACGCATGGCTACCAATATCGCCGAGGCATCGGGTGCTACGGCTACCGTTGAAATTAGTCCTGGTACCTTGATTACCTACAACGACCTGGAGCTGACGGCAAAAGCGGTGCCTACGCTTTATCAAACAGCCGGAGAGGATAATGTGATTTTGGGAAGGGCAACCACCGGAGCCGAGGATTTTTCCTTTTTCGCCAATGAGGTACCCGGCTTTTTCTATTTCCTGGGCGGAAAAACTCCCGGCAGTGCCAGTTTTGCCCCCCACCACACGCCGGATTTTTATATAGATGAGTCCGGTCTGAAGTTAGGCGTAAAAACCATCAGCAACCTGGCGATCAATTACTTGATGACCCATTAACAACAACAAGGGGAGTGGATGGCATGGCTCGGTCAACCGGCGTCCTGGATAGGTTTGTTCCAGGTAAATCCGATCCTGGTGCCCGTATCCGTGTCATCCACATCTTCCCAGGTGATCAATTCTGCGATAAAATCTTCTGTACTCCTGATAATCATGGCTTCATCCAGTTCTTCCGGGCGGTAAATGCCCAGGGTCTTTTGCGGATTGGGATCTCCATAGGTGTCAATGGCCGGGTAATTGACCATCACGATAATTTTGCCGTTGTACAGTTGCTGAAAGACCAGTGAGCCCATTTCCTTGATAAAATGTCGCTGCACCCCATTTTCGAGGTTCTCGTAAATGCCACTGTCCTGCTGCCCGAGCGAAAGCATCAGCCCTTCCAGATTTTCAAATTCATTTTTTTCAATCACCCAGGCCTGCAGACCCGTTTCCCGGATGATCTGTTCCAGCGTTTGTTTAACGTAAACTTTAAGTTCCCGCTTCCAGGTATCCCGGTAGCTTGTTGTATTTTGCAGGATCTCCTGGTATCTTTCTACGCGTTGCCGGAGGCTTTTCATGGCTTTCAAGGTGAGGATTTTAACGAAATAAACAACTAAGAACGTGAATATACGCTGGTCAAACAAATTTATTGTCGGCTTACTTTTCTTTACTTTATCAAATTGTATGGAACCTGGTCTTCCTGAGTATCCCGAGGGGTTTGATTGGCAGGGCCACCGGGGGGCGCGTGGCTTGCTGCCCGAAAATACGGTACCGGCTTTTTTGAAGGCCTTGGAGTTTTCCGTGCAGACGCTCGAATTGGACGTGGTGGTGAGCGCAGACAGCCAGGTGCTGGTTTCGCACGAACCCTGGCTGTCGCACCGAATTTGCAGTTTGCCGACAGATAGCGTATCGCTCACCGAGGAGAATGAGCGCACACTGGGCAATATTTTCAAGATGTCTTACGCGGCTATCCGCACTTGCGATTGCGGTTCAAAAGGGAATCCGGATTTTTCCCGACAGGAAAAAAGGCCGGTGCACAAACCCCTGCTTTCGGAAGTGGTGGAGGCGGTGCGTGCCCACTGTACTGCCAGCGGCCGCAACATGCCCGGTTTTAACATAGAAATCAAAAGTCGTCCCGACTGGGATGGTCAGTTTACCCCGGATCCGACCGTTTTTGCCGACCTGCTGATCCGGGAAATCGGCAAACTGGGCATCGCCGGCTCCACGACGATTCAGTCTTTTGATGTGCGAGCTTTACAGGCTGCCCGACAACTGGCTCCTGAGATCCGGCTGGCCTATCTGGTAGGGGATGCCGGTGCCCTGTCGGAAAAACTTGCGCTGCTGGGCTTTATCCCCGAGATCTATTCGCCTTATCACGAACTCCTACAGGCATCCGGGGTAGAAGACCTCCACCGGCAGGGCATGCGTGTGATCCCCTGGACGGTCAATGAGCGGGATCGCATGGTCGAACTGGTCCAGATGGG
>JANQWK010000019.1 GCA_030729925.1 Saprospiraceae bacterium | reverse complement strand
CACCTTAAGGTGCCTTGCACCTGATTACCCTTATTAATACCTTTTCCAGCTCCGAAGTAACCGTTTTCGGAGGTCGATTTCAAGATATTATTTTGGACAACAGGTTCTGGAAGCCATTATCCCAAGCGTGGTCCTGCAGCAACGATAGCGGGATCAACACCCTTTTCATATTTCTTGAAATTTTCCACAAACAGCCGCACCAACTTCTGCATGGTAGCATCGAAAGCCACCACATTCGCCCAGGTATTTTTGGGGATCAGCAGCTCAGACGGTACCCCTGGGCAGGACAGCGGAATTTGGAAACCAAAATGAGGATCTTCGGCGTAGTCCACCTGATCCAGGCTATGGCTGTGGATCGCATCAATGATTGCCCGCGTGTATTTCAGTTTGATCCGGGATCCGGTACCATAAGAACCACCTGTCCAGCCGGTATTTACCAACCATGCATTCGTATGGTTTTCGTGCATCTTTTTTGCCAGCAAAGCGGCATAAGCATTTGGATGCCACATCATAAACGCCGCTCCAAAGCAAGCTGAAAAAGTAGCCTGTGGCTCTGTAACGCCCATTTCGGTACCTGCGACTTTAGCCGTATAGCCGGAAATAAAGTGATAGCTTGCCTGTTCGGGAGTAAGTCTGCTAACGGGCGGAAGCACACCGAAAGCATCTGCTGTCAGGAAGATGATATTTTTGGGGATACCTGCTACGCAAGGAATCTGGGTATTATTGATATAGTGGATGGGATAAGAAGCCCTCGTATTCTCGGTTATGGAGCTATTGGTGTAGTCCACTTCACGAGTATGGGGATCAAACACCAGGTTTTCCAAAACTGTACCAAACTTGATTGCATTGAAAATATCGGGTTCACTCTGTGCATCCAAGTTAATAGCCTTGGCATAGCACCCCCCTTCGATATTGAAAATACCCTCATGCGTCCAGCAATGCTCATCATCACCAATCAGTTTTCGCTTGGGATCTGCACTAAGGGTCGTTTTTCCGGTACCGGACAAGCCGAAAAACACCGAAACATCACCTTCATGGCTCAAGTTGGCAGAACAATGCATGGGCAGTACATCTTGGAGGGGCATCAGATAATTCATAATAGAAAACACCCCTTTCTTCATTTCCCCGGCATATTCGGTGCCCAGGATAACCACTTCTCCTTTTTCCAGATTGATATCAATACTAGTTTTGGAAGTCATTTTTGAAGTAAACCGGTTGGCCGGAAAACTTCCACCATTGTAGATGACGTAGTCGGGCTGACCAAAATCTGCCAACTCCTCGGCAGTTGGCATAATCAGCATATTTTGCATGAAAAGGGCATGGTAGGCACGGGTGCAGATGACTCGAACTTTGAGCCTGTACTTGGGATCCCATCCGGCAAAAGCATCCACCACAAAAATTCGTTCACAAATATTGAGGTAATCCCTTGCCCGTTCCCGGTTGATCATAAAAGTTCTCTCGTCCAAGTCAATATTGATAGGCCCCCAATCAATATTTTGCTCGGACTCCGGGTTGCGAACAACGCGTTTGTCCTGGGGACTACGCCCTGTCTTTTCTCCGGAATACACCAGCAGTGCCCCGGTACTTGAAATCGCAGAACCTTTTTCGTATTTCAGCGCCAATTCATATAACTGCGGTACGCTGGCGTTTCTCCATATTTCTTTGGTATGGATATCGTACTGCTTGAGATCGAATGCTGTCATGGTTTTGTGGCTTTGGTTTTATTCAATCAAGACCACACAAAGGTAAGCGCAAAGGAGGAAAAGTAAGGAGGGATGCATGAATTTTAAAAAACAAAAAAGGCACTGACTATTACTGTCAATGCCTTTGGATGGTGGGCGATGATGGATTCGAACCAACGACCCCCTGCTTGTAAGGCAGGTGCTCTGAACCAGCTGAGCTAATCGCCCTCTTGTCAATCCCTGCAAAAGGGAATGCAAATATAGTCGAGGTTTTCTTTTCCGCAAATCTTTTTGCAAAAAATTGCAAAAAAAATATTCTCAACTGCTAAAACCAGCCCGCCCTTTCCCTAATTTCACTGTCAAGTCGCCCTATGAGGTGAAATTTCCCGAAAAATATAAAGCACGGATTCCAGGCGGCATAAACCCAATAAAATTCTACAAAAAACAGCAAAAACAGTTTATATCACACAAATTGATGCGCCGAACAAGCAGAAGCGCTCTCAGACAAAGCCTGACAAAGCTAAACTGTTATAATTCATACAACTATTTCTTTTTTATATGCGCATTAAGGATTAACTTTGCACCGTTTTTTAGGAGATGGTTATTTCCGGCACACAAAAAAAATGTCAACATGGCTAATATCGGTCAAATCAAGCAAATCATCGGACCAGTAGTGGACGTAAGTTTTACTGGTGAGGGTGCAACGCTCCCTGAAATATTCAACGCCCTTGAAATCAAGCGTGAAAATGGTGAACTTCTGATCCTTGAAGTGCAGCAGCACTTGGGAGAAGACAGTGTTCGTACGGTTGCTATGGACTCTACCGAGGGTCTTACCAGGGGTACAAATGCTGTTGACACTGGGAAGCCAATTGCTATGCCTGTGGGTGATCAGATTAAGGGAAGGTTGTTTAACGTTGTTGGACAATCTATTGACGGTATTGGTGCGGTTGAGAAAACGGACAATGCCTACCCTATTCACAGAAAACCTCCAACCTACGAGGAGCTTTCTACTGAGCGAGAGGTACTTTTCACGGGTATCAAGGTAATTGACCTGATCGAGCCTTACATGAAGGGAGGAAAGATTGGTTTGTTTGGTGGTGCAGGTGTAGGAAAGACGGTATTGATCATGGAGTTGATCAACAATATTGCGAAGGGTTACGAGGGGATTTCGGTATTTGCGGGTGTAGGTGAGCGTACCCGGGAAGGAAACGACCTTTTGCGCGAGATGATTGAGGCGAATGTAATTAAGTACGGCGAGGCTTTCAAGCACAGCATGGAAGCTGGTGGATGGGATCTTTCAAAGGTTGACATGAAAGAACTGTCGTCTTCTCAGGCCACGCTTGTTTTTGGTCAGATGAATGAGCCTCCCGGAGCTCGTGCACGTGTAGCGCTTTCCGGTTTGACGATTGCAGAATACTACCGCGACGGGGATTTGAGTGACCCGAACGGAGGTCGTGATATTCTTTTCTTTATTGACAATATTTTCCGTTTCACGCAGGCGGGTTCTGAGGTATCTGCCCTTTTGGGAAGGATGCCTTCAGCGGTGGGTTATCAGCCTACCCTTGCGACTGAAATGGGTTTGATGCAGGAGCGCATTACCTCCACCAAGAGAGGTTCTATTACTTCTGTTCAGGCGGTATATGTACCTGCGGATGACCTTACCGACCCTGCTCCAGCGACTACTTTTGCGCACTTGGATGCTACTACGGTACTTAGCCGTAAGCTGGCTGCACAAGGGATCTATCCTGCTATTGACCCGTTGGATTCCACTTCACGTATCCTGGATCCTGCGATTATTGGGGATGAGCACTACAATATGGCGCAGGACGTGATGAACATTCTTCAGCGCTACAAAGAGTTGCAGGATATCATTGCCATCTTGGGTATGGAAGAGCTATCGGATGAGGACAAGCAGATTGTACACCGTGCAAGAAGGGTTCAACGTTTCTTGTCTCAGCCTTTCCACGTAGCCGAGCAGTTTACCGGAATTCCGGGAGCATTAGTTCCGATTGACGAAACGATCAGAGGCTTCAAGATGATTCTTAACGGCGAAGTGGATCAATATCCTGAAGGTGCTTTCAACCTTAAGGGCAGTATTGACGAGGTGATTGCCGAGGGCAAGAAAATGTTGGCAGAAGCTTAATATATCATTATCCCTTATCCCTATATCGTATGAATATTGCTGTATTAACACCAGATAATTCAATCTATACTGGTCAGGTTCAATCGGTGAAAGTTCCCGGCGCTGCTGGTGCATTTACGGTGTTGAAAAGGCACATTCCTATTGTTTCTTCCTTAGTTAAGGGAAAGGTCACCCTGGGTCTGGAGGGCGGCAAACAAATTACTTTTTCGATTGAAAAGGGGTTCATTGAAGTGAACAACAACGAGATTTCTTTATTGGTGCAGGGCGTAAGTGACTTGCAGCAATAAAAAGAAAAACGGGTAAGTCCATCAGGACTTACCCATTTTCTTTTTGTAGCTTTCCACGCGATTTTTACTCGCTTCTCCTTCCTCTATTGCTATTTTTTCTGCCTGCTCCAGGGCTTCCATTGCTTTTTCCGCCTTCCCGTGTCTGAAGAGCAGGTCTGCGTACAGCATATAGTACTCTGAATCTTGTGCGGCGGTGGCGGCGAGCGCAAAAATATCTTCTGCTGCATCCATGCTTTTCCTGGAGCCGGGGAAGTTATCCAACAGAATCCTCGCTTGCTTGATTAGACCCAATGGGTTGTCCGAAATAACGTCCCGGACGTAGCTGTTGCAATATTTCAGGTAATTTTTTTCATCTTTTGCCTTCAGGAAAAACCCCATAGAAGCGCTTACCTCGAAATCTGCAGCCTTTTCCGGGTAGTAGGACTTCATTTTCTCTACTGCCGTTTTGAGCAGGTCTTCCTGGGTGTAGGTAATCGCTTTTTTAGCTGTATTGGTGGAAGCTTCCAAGACTTTGGCCTGAAACATAGCTGTCCCCTCCAGTGCCGTGATCTGATTCTGGTATTGCTCGAGCAAAGAAAAAATTCTGGAATCTGCTTCCACGGCTGCCATCAGGATAAAGCGAAGATTTTCGGGCGTGCTGAGGTCTGTCTGGGTGCGCAGGTACTCGTTAGCTACTTTCAAGCTGGACTTACCTGTCTTATTCAAAGCATGGACGTAATTATAGACCAGTTCGGGGGTTCTGTTGCCTTCAAGATAAGCCGACTCGTACTTTTCTATGGGAATACTCTTTTTTATAGCTGCTTCTGCAGCAACGATCAGATCTTCCGGACCGCGATAACCCACTACGCTTTCCACCAGGGTACCATCTCCGGCCACAAACAGCAGGGTAGGATAAGCCCTGACGCTGTATTTTGCCCGCAATTTAAGCCCTTCCCCCTTTTCCATATCCATTTTTACATTCACAAAGTTGTCGTTGAAAAATGCTCCGACCTTAGCATCTGTAAAAACATTTTCGTCCATCCGTTTGCAGGGGCCGCACCAAACGGCGTACGCGTCCACGAAAACCAATTTACCCTGGCGATCTGCTTCATCAAGTGCTTCCTGCCAGGTGCCGGATCTAAAAGCAATACCTTGTGCCTGCATCCATCCGGAAAGCAGTAAAAAGAAGGATACAAATACTTTATACATATCTCAATTATGTTTTTACCCCGGTATCAAGGAGCGGTAATCATTTCTTCCGGATCGGCTATATCCCGGGCAGGCTCAGGGTTGGTATGGCGCAGGGTAAACCTTTCCAGATCATCCATACTCCCTTTGAATACATTAAAATCCACAAACCCATCTATACCTTCCAGGCGCCCACGGTTGCCATACTGCCAAAAATGCCACTCTTTTCCGGCAATATACGGTTCTTTGTGGTTGTACCGGGCCAGCCAAAGCGGAATATCGTGAAAGTATTGAGACAAGTGTTGTTGATAAAAATTGAGATTGGTATATAAAATAGGCTGTGCGCCTGTTGTTTGTCTGACCAGCTCCAACCAAAGCCGGACACTATCCTTCAGCCGATCCGCCGCTACGCCGTCCATAACTTCCACATCCAGTACAGGCGGAAGATCCCCCGCTTCTATAGGGACGTGTTTCAAAAAGTTAGCCGCCTGTTGTCTTGCGGATACCCTTGGCCGGAAAAAGTGATACGCACCCCGCTTCAGCCCCACATTTTTGGCTCCAGCCCAATTGTCCAAAAAGATGGAATCGTTGTAGCTGCCCCCCTCGGTAGCCTTAATGAAAACAAAATCAACACCCTGATCCACCACCTTTTCCCATGATATCCGGCGTTGGTAATGTGACACATCAATGCCGTGAACAGCAAACTGCCTGAGCCGGGAGGTTTCTTCCCTGCATCCCAAAAGGGTAATTAAAGCAATCGCGAGGCTTATTTTTGAAAGAATAGGCAACATGGGCTACATTTGAGCTGAACAATTTCGCAAAAAAAATTAATACCAATACATTATTCTGGGCAGTTTAACTTGCGGGTAACTAATTTTGGCAGCCAAAAAAGCCTGTATGAATCAGAGAGAATTGTTTTTCAGACATATAGCACAAACCAGTCCATCGCCAATCGCCTTAGAAATTAACCATGCAGAGGGGATGTACCTGTACGACACCTCCGGAAAGTCCTATATGGATCTCATTGCCGGCATCAGTGTCAGCGGTCTGGGACACAGACATCCAAACATCGTTCAGGCTATAAAAGCGCAAGCAGACAAATACCTGCACACGTTGGTGTATGGTGAATTTGTACTGAGTCCGCAAGTAAGCCTTGCGCAACTGCTGAGTCAGCAACTACCGGTTGGGCTGGACACGGTGTATTTTGTCAACTCGGGCAGTGAAGCTACCGAAGGCGCCATGAAGTTGGCCAAGCGATTTACGGGAAGGACAGACATTGTGGCCTGTAAGCGCGCCTATCACGGCAGCACTCAGGGAGCGGCCAGTCTCATGTCGCCTACCGATTTTACCCGCGCTTTCTACCCATTGCTACCTGGAATCCGACACATTGACTTCAATTGTTTTGCCTGTCTGGATACCATTGACAAGCACACTGCCGCTGTGATTGTCGAACCGGTTCAAGCCGAATGGGGGGTAAGAAAACCCGTAGAAGGATACCTCCAGGCTTTGCGTAAGCGGTGCACAGACACCGGAACACTATTAATTTTCGATGAAATCCAAACCGGCTATGGCAGAACGGGTAGTTTATTTGCCCTCAACACCTACGGTGTAACCCCGGATATCCTGCTCCTTGCAAAGGGTATGGGCGGGGGGATGCCCATTGGAGCCTTTATTGCCTCCCAAGAAATCATGCAAACCCTGACCCACGACCCTGTACTGGGTCATATCACCACTTTTGGTGGGCATCCCGTCAACTGCGCCGCGGGACTAGCCACTCTTGAAACGCTGCTTCAAAGCCCGTATATCGAGCAGGTGTCCGAAAAAGAAGCCCTTTTCCGCAAGCTATTGCAGCATCCTCACATCCTCGATGTAAGGTCTGCCGGGCTTTTGATGGCGGTAGAACTGGAGAGCTTTGAACGGGTATTAGCTGTGCTCAGTGTATGTATCCGGGAGGGATTAATTTCAGACTGGTTTTTATTTAACGACAGATCGCTCAGAATAGCACCGCCGCTCATCATCGAAAAAGCTGAAATCGAGGTAGCTTGTAAGATCATCCTGTATGCCCTGGACGAAACCCGAAATTAGCCCTACAACTCTTTTCTAAGCCGAGCCACCGAAAAATTGAGCTGTTCCCGATACTTGGCAACGGTACGACGAGCAATATTATAGCCTTTCTCCTGAAGCATATCTTTCAGTTGTTCATCGGAATAAGGCTTGCGTTTATCCTCTGCCTCAATCACATCCTTCAAAATCTTTTTCACCTCCAGGGTAGAAACCTCCTCACCGCTTTGAGTTTGCATAGACTCTGAAAAAAACTCTTTCAAGCGTTTCGTCCCAAACTCTGTCTGAACAAATTTGCTGCTCACCACCCGAGACACTGTCGAAATATCCAGCCCCGTAATATCCGCAATATCTTTCAGGATCATGGGTTTCAATTTCTTTGGATCGCCGGTCGTAAAAAAATCCTGCTGGTACTGCATGATGGTGTACATCGTCCGGTACATCGTATCCTGGCGCTGGCGGATAGCATCAATAAACCATTTGGCGGAATCTATCTTTTGCTTGATAAACATCACCGCTTCTTTTTCCTTTCTCCCTGCATTGCCGGAATGACTTTTGAAGCTCTTCAGCATATCCACGTACTGATCGCTAATGCGCAGGTCGGGAGCATTTTTCGAATTCAGGGTCAGTTCAAGCTCGCCATCCCGGTTGAAGATCAGAAAATCTGGAACCACGTACTGCACTGCACTGTTGCCGCTCGACGTATAACCACTTGCCGGTTTCGGATTCAACTTAAGGATCTCATGAACAGCATCTTTCAGATCCTCCTCGGACATTCCGAAATGCTTTTGGAGTTTGTCGAAATGCTTTTTCGAAAAACTATCAAAATGATGGGCGATAATATTCACGGCATACTGGAAGATTTCCACATCAGGGGAACCACTTTCCACAGCTGCAGCCAGTTTTTGCTGCATCTGAATGAGCAGACACTCCTGCAAATCCCGGGCACCTACCCCTGCAGGATCAAACTTCTGAACCTCTGCCAGTACCCTCAGTACCTCATCGGTTGTCGTAAAGATATTTTGGGAAAAAATGAGATCATCAATAATCGCATCCGGCTCTCTTCGCAGGTAACCGTCCTCATCTATGCTTCCAATAATCTGTAGTGCAATCAGTTGTTCGGTCTCATCGCTTAAATTCAGCATCCCCAGCTGCTGTTCCAGGTAATCGTGGAAGCTGTTTTCCACTGCCAGGGGGATCGTTTTTTCCTCCTCAGCCGCATAATTGTCCCCTTTCAGCGCGTAGGAACCAGGATCATCTTCTATATACTCATTGATATAATCATCCAGCTCGAAAGTCTCCTCTCCATCCTGGCCATCCTCACCCGCTGTATCTGCCTCCGCCTCGCCATTGAGTGCCTCAAAAGGATCGTCCATATCCTCGCCTTCATCCAAAGCAGGATTGGCTTCCAATTCTTCCTTGATGCGTTGTTCCAGCACAGCCGTAGGCACCTGAAGCAGCTTCATGAGCTGAATCTGCTGGGGTGACAGCTTCTGGAGCATTTTTTGGCTGATCGTTTGCTTCAACATGGCTACTTACTTGCTTTATCTTTTTTCTAATTCCTTACAAAGATCGCTAATAAATATATAAAATTAATATCTTATATGAAGATAATAATCATCCCTATGGATAGCGCCTGTCGGCAAAAAAATTTTGAAGAACGAGGGATCTGCTGCATCTTTAACAAAAAAACGAGAAAAATTGCTTTCAACGAGAGAAAAAATTGCTGCCTTACGACAATTGGTGATGGAGAAAGGGTTTACGGCTTTGTTGCTGCCCAACATGGATCCTCATCAAAGCGAGTATTTGCCGGATCACTGGAAAAGCAGGCACTGGTATTCAGGATTTACAGGGTCTGCGGGAGTATTGGTGGTCACCGCAACGGAAGCAGCAATATGGACGGATGCTCGTTATTTTTTGCAGGCAGAAATCGAGTTAGCGGAAAGTGGGATTGTGCTGCATAAGCCAAAGGGGGCTATCATCAACGGATTTGCGCTGTGGTTGTGCGCGCATTTGCCACAGGGTAGCAAAGTGGGGTGTAATTTCAATTTGTTGAGTGTCGTGCACCATCGGTTTTTGTCGGAACAACTTTCGGATAAGGGTATCGTACTTCAGCACGACACCAGTGCGGAGGATCTTTACCGCGACCGGCCTCCACTTCCTGATGATCCTGTTTTTGAACTTACCGGAGCCGAGCAGGACTTTCCCCGGCGGGAAAAATTGTTTCGGATCAGGCAGGAAATGGCGCAAAAAGGCCAGTATCACTACCTCATCACGGCACTTGACGATGTCGCTTGGGTGCTCAACCTGAGGGGTGGGGATATCCCTTTTAACCCGGTATTTTATGCTTTTTTATACATAGGCGTCAACCGGGTTATATTGTTTTTGTCGCCCGGCCGTATAGATCCAACCTTAGCCGAATTGCTTGAACGGGACAACATCAGCATCCGGCCCTACGATACCCTGGCCGACTGGTTGGTTCATTTTCCCGAAGGGGAAACCCTTCTTGCGGATTCCCGCTCGCTGAATCAACAACTGTACAGTGCTTGTGGGGCAGATCGGGTGCAATTGGAGCACAGTATTGTAGAGCAACTCAAGTGCCAAAAAACAGCCTGGGAGGTACGGTCCTTGGGAGCAACCCTGGCAGCGGACGGAGCAGCACTTGCCAAAGCCTTTTTTTGGCTTGAAACCCATCCTGACCGTTCTCAGGTTACGGAATATGATTTTGCCGAAAGGCTAATGGCACATAGGCGGCAATTACCCGGCTACCTCAGTGAAAGCTTTTTCCCTATTGTTGGCTTTCGCGAAAACGGAGCCATCGTGCACTACCGTCCTGATCCTGCCGGTGCAAAAAAACTGTCCGGTGAGGGTTTGCTACTCGTGGACTCGGGTGGACAATACCTGGGGGGAACCACTGACATTACCCGAACCATAGCCATTGGAACACCTACAGAACAGCAGCGGGAGCACTTTACGCGGGTATTGAAAGGACATATTGCCCTCGCATCGGTTGTTTTCCCGAAGGGTACAACAGGATTGCAGCTCGACATCCTTGCCCGCATGCACTTGTGGGAAGTGGGACTTGACTTTCAGCACGGAACCGGGCATGGGGTCGGATTTTGTTTAAACGTACACGAAGGACCCCAGGGAATTTCCCCGCACCTGCACCGATCCAAAACTATTTTTGAAGCAGGAATGTTGACCAGTAACGAACCGGGTTTGTATATAGCGGGGGAATATGGCATCCGAACAGAAAACCTGATACTTTGCCAGCAGGTGGAGAACATGGAAGGATTTCTGTATTTTGAGACTTTATCGCTGTTTCCGATAGATAGGAACCTGATAGTCGAAAACAGGTTAGACGCGAAAGAAAAAAACTGGTTAAACCAGTACCATGAAAAAGTAGGAAGCATGTTGGGGCCCTTATTAGACAAGCACGAACGGCAGTGGTTGGAAGAAAAATGCCGGTTCATCCATTAAATCATTATGACTGACGCACACATCAAAACGGACATCCGGCAATATTCGCAGGCAGCGCTGCAGGAATTTTTCCAACAGGCTGGTCACCCCGCATTTCGGGGTAAACAAGTTTTCGAATGGCTTTGGAAAAAAGGAGCGACGAGTTTTGACGATATGAGCAACCTTTCCAAGGAATTGCGCACCTACTTGTCGGATCATTTCACCATACCTGTCATTCAGGAAGACAAGGTTCAGTACAGTTCGGATGGCACCATAAAAAGCAGGTTTAGGCTTCACGACGGACATCTCATTGAATCTGTCTTGATTCCTGTTCCGGTGGACAATCGCTACACGGTTTGTGTGTCTTCCCAGGTTGGTTGCAGTCTTACGTGTTCTTTTTGCGCCACTGGCAAAATGAAGCGCGTCCGGAACCTTGAGCCGGGGGAAATCTACGATCAGGTAAAATTAGTCAACCAGCAATCGCTGGACACCTTTGGCCATCCCTTGACCAATATTGTGTACATGGGAATGGGTGAGCCTTTGCTGGCCTACCGGAACGTAATGGCGAGTATAGAGCGGATCTGTTCGCCGGATGGTCTGAACATGTCGCCTCGCAGGATAACGGTGAGCACGGCAGGTATTGCAAAGATGATTCGGCAGCTTGCCGACGATGATGTCAAATTTAAACTTGCCCTATCGTTGCACGCGGCGGACGACATCAAGCGGAACGAGATCATGCCTATCAACGAGCAAAACAGCATTGAGGCCTTGATGGATGCCTTGCATTACTTTTACCAGAAGACGCGCAATGCCATCAGTTACGAGTACATTGCCTTCAGGGACTTCAATGACTCTTTGGAGGACGCTGCCTTGCTTGCCCGTTTGTGCAAGCGATTTCCGGTCAAGGTCAACATCATCGAATACAATCCGGTGGAAGGCGTTACGCTCGAAAAATCGCCTGTTGACCGCATAGATGCCTTTGCCCGTCAGCTCACCAAAGCGGGAGTCATGGTAACGGTGAGGAGGAGTAGGGGCAAAGACATAGACGCTGCCTGTGGTCAGTTGGCCAACAAGGGATAAGTTGATTAGAGTGCTGAGGGTGCGCGGTTGATATCGAAATTCACCAGTTTCACGAAGCGATCAACGCGTTGTTGTACGAGTTCCTCATCCAGTTCCTTCAGGCGGTCGAGACTAAAAGCCTCCACGCAATAAGAAGCCATGGCGGAGCCGTAGATAACCGCTCGTTTCATATTATTGAAAGAAATGTCTCCTGTTTTAGCCAGGTAGCCAATAAATCCGCCGGCGAAAGTATCGCCTGCGCCGGTTGGGTCGAAGACCTCTGCCAGGGGTAATGCTGGCGCAAAAAATATCTGGTCGCTGGTAGGATCCTCATCTGTATTGTAGAACAGCAAAGCGCCGTGTTCTCCTTTTTTGATCACCAGGTAGCGTGGCCCCATAGCGTGGATAGCGCGGGCGGCCTTCACCAGGGAATGCTCTGCTGTCAATTGCCGGGCTTCCTCATCATTAATAATCAGCACATCCACCATGGTCAGGACTGTTTTCAAGTCATCCAGGGCCGAGCTGATCCAGAAATTCATGGTATCGAGCGCAATTAACTTGGGTCGGGTTGGAAACTGTTCGATCACCTGTCGTTGAACGGCGGGCGTAAGATTGCCCAGCATCACAAAATCTGCATCCAGAAAATGTTGGGGAACAACGGGGTTAAAATCAGCCAGCACATTCAGTTCGGTCGCCAGGGTATCCCGGGTATTCAAATCCTGATGATACTTACCTGCCCAGAAAAAAGACTTCTCATCGGGTTTGATCTGAAGTCCGTCCAGGTTTACCCCTCTGGAGCGAAGGTAATCCAGTTCGGTTTCGGGAAAATCGCCCCCAACCACAGAAACCAGTCGGATATCCTGCAAAAAATACGAAGCGGAAACGGCAATGTAGGTCGCTGCCCCGCCAATTACGCGTTCGGCGTGCCCAAAAGGCGTCTGAATATCATCAAAAGCAACAGTGCCTATCGTCAATAAACTCATGTCGAAAAAATTTTGTGGTACAAATATTGTACAATTATCTTAAAAGTTATAACTTTGCAACCGCCTTTTAAAAGTAAGGGCAAATAACTTTAACCAAGTCAAGATAAGTCATGATGCCTCAGTAGCTCAGCAGGTTAGAGCGGCGGACTGTTAATCCGTAGGTCGTAGGTTCGAGCCCTACCTGAGGCGCAAACCCATCCAGATAAAAATCTGGGTGGGTTTTTTGTTTTGGGGCAAGTCCATGCAGATAGTATTATCTTTGGGAAAGAAACCGGGAAAAGAGATGGAACAGGAAAAAAGGACGGAAATAGCTTCTTTGGGTGAATTTGGGCTCATTTCGCATTTGACGGGAGGGGCAGGTAAAGCATCCGATGCAACTACGGTATTGGGAATTGGGGACGACGCGGCCATTGTGGACCATGGGGGATATCAGACGGTAGTTACGACGGACATGTTGTTGGAGGGTATCCATTTTGACTTGATGTACACGCCTTTGAAGCATTTGGGTTACAAGGCGGTTGTCGTCAATCTCTCTGATGTTTATGCCATGAATGCGCGGCCTCGTCAGATAACGGTATCGCTGGGCATATCCAGTCGGTTTTCGGTAGAAGCGCTGGAAGAAATTTATGCGGGTATCTATTCGGCCTGTAGTTTTTACGGGGTTGACTTAGTAGGTGGGGACACTTGCAGTTCCCGGCAGGGCTTGGTGATCAGCATTACCGCGATTGGAACCGTTGAGCCTGATAAGGTTACCAGAAGGAGTACGGCTAAAGTTGGGGATTTAATTTGTATCACGGGTGATTTGGGGGCAGCGTATTTGGGTTTACAATTATTGGAGCGAGAGAAGCAATTGTTCTTGGACAACCCTACCATCCAGCCGGAACTCAATGAGCATGACTACCTTTTGAAGCGGCAGCTCAAGCCTGAGGCACGTAAAGACATGATTGAATTGTTTGAGAAGCATGGGCTTGTTCCCACTTCCATGATTGATATTTCGGACGGCTTGGCCTCGGATCTCCTGCACATTTGCAAGCAGTCGGGGGTTGGAGCATACCTTGAGGAAGGTGGGGTTCCGATTCATCCGGATGCGCAGATGACGGCTATCAACTTCAAGTTGGATCCGATCACCTGTGCGCTGAGTGGTGGAGAGGATTATGAATTATTATTCACGGTAGATCCCAAGGATATTGAGAAGGTTCGGTTTTTACCGGACATCTATATTGCTGGAGAAATTGTTCCCAAAGAGGATGGCATTATGCTTCACACGAAGGGGGGTAATCGCCACGCCATTACTGCTCAGGGTTGGACCCACTTTTAAAGCTTTGCAACATGAAACGAAGATTGTACTTCAGTACTTATAGCACCATACTTTGGGTGTTAATACTGGTTTTGGTATCCCGATGTTCGGAAGACAAGCCGGTTCAAGAAAGTAGCACCGGCAATGAAGGTAACTATCAGGTACCAAAATTTGACCGGGACTCGGCCTATCAATTCGTGGTTCAGCAATTATCGTTTGGTCCGCGGGTACCTAACGCTACCGGGCACGAAAACTGCAAAAACTGGTTGATTGACCGATTGGACCAATACGGCATGGACGTCATTGCGCAGGACTTCGAGGCCACGGCGCATACCGGCACCCTGTTCAAAAGCACCAACATCATAGCCCAGCACAACCCTGAAGCCAGTCGAAGGATTCTTTTGGCTGCCCATTGGGACACGCGTTACATAGCGGATTCACCGCTGAGTAAGGAACGGCGGGAAGAGCCTATCCTGGGAGCTGATGATGGGGGGAGCGGTGTAGCGGTACTGTTGGAAATTGCCCGCTTGCTGCAGCAATATCCGCTTCCTTTCGGGGTGGACATCGTACTTTTTGACGCGGAAGATCAGGGTATTAGCAGAGCGGCCGGAGAAGAAAGCGGATCTGGGGATCAGAGCTCCTGGTGTTTGGGTTCCCAGTACTGGTCGAACAACCTGCACAAAAAAGGGTATCAGGCGGAGTATGGGATCTTGTTGGACATGGTAGGATCAAAAAATGCCCGATTCCCCAAGGAATATTACTCTATGCAATTCGCGCCACGCCTTGTCAATGACATTTGGGCGCTTGCGGGGCGCATGGGTTACAGCAACTATTTTCACGACAGCAGGGTAGGTGGAATCACGGACGACCACTACTTTGTCAACACCATTGCCCGCATACCTATGATTGACATCATCAACCTGCCTGCTGATTCGCAGAGTCAGTCTTTTGGCGATCACTGGCATACACATCAAGACAATTTGGAAATAATTGACGCCAGAACACTCAGAGCCGTAGGGCAGGTACTGTTGGCAGTCTTATATGGCGAAGCCAACGGAACATTTTAAGCAAGAGCAAGAAAAAATTCGAGTAGTTTTTTTATCTTCCTTCAACAAAGAGCAAATAAAATGAAGGCGGATAAATACATTCAGAATTATATCGGTGGAAAATTAGTCCCTCCCTTATCCGGGAAGTACCTTGAAAACATCGCACCTGCCACTGGGAAAGTGTATTCCTTTATTCCGGATAGTGATGATCGGGACGTAGAGCTTGCCATACAAGCTGCAAAATCGGCCTTCCCTACCTGGTCAAAAGCGGACACCCGGACACGGTTTAGGCTATTGATGCGCATTGCCGACATTCTGGAGCAGTATCTGGAAATATTCGCCCAAGCGGAAAGTAAAGATAGCGGGAAAACGCTAAAGTTAGCCACAGAAGTGGACATCCCCAGGGCGCAGAGCAACTTCCGTTTTTTTGCCACCTCTATCATCCATTTTCCTTCGGAATCGCACTACAATCCGGGTGAATCCATCAATTACACCCTACGGCAGCCGCTGGGAGTGGTGGGTTGTATATCCCCCTGGAACCTGCCGCTTTACCTACTCACCTGGAAGATAGCTCCAGCATTAGCTGCCGGCAACTGTGTTGTAGCCAAGCCATCGGAACTAACCCCGATGACTGCCTATTTACTGGCGCAGGCGTGTATCAAAGCCGGTTTACCTGACGGAGTGCTCAACATTGTGCATGGATACGGTTCGAAAGCGGGGCAAGCGCTGGTTGAACACCCTTCCTTAAAGGCCATTTCATTTACGGGTGGAACAGAAACAGGAAGAAAAATTGCGCTTACGGCGGCCTATCAGTTCAAGAAAATATCTCTGGAGATGGGTGGCAAAAATCCCAATATCATTTTTGCAGACTGTGACTTTGCAAGTATGATGGCCACTACACTACGATCTTCTTTTTCCAATAATGGTCAGATTTGCCTTTGCGGATCCCGCATATACGTAGAGCGCCCTATTTATGAGCAATTTCGGGACGAATTTGTCAAGCGCACCCAATTTTTAAAGGTAGGCGACCCTAAATCAACCATTACCGATATGGGAGCAATTGTATCACAACAGCAATACGAAAAAGTCCTTTCTTACATCAAGCTAGCCCAGGAAGAAGGTGCAACTATACTCACAGGTGGGCAGGCGGTGCAACTTAGCGGTGAATTATCTGGTGGATATTACATCCGACCGACGATATTAGAGGGGCTGGACATCTCCTGTAGAACCAACCAGGAAGAAATTTTTGGACCTGTGGTTACCATCACTCCTTTTGATACGGAAGAGGAAGTCCTTACGTATGCCAATGGGACGCAGTACGGGCTTTCAACCACCCTATGGACGCAAAACCTTAGCCGAGCCAATCGCATGGCCGAACAACTCGAAGCAGGGATCGTCTGGATCAACTGTTGGATGGAAAGAGACCTGCGGACTCCATTTGGCGGCGTCAAAAACTCTGGCCTTGGAAGAGAAGGCGGCTTTGAAGTCCTCCGTTTCTTTACCGAGCCCAAAAATGTGTGCATCAAATACTAACAGCTGCTCCCAATCCAGCTGTTGAGACGAGGGGCGATCTCAAAAGTGTCCTCTGAGTAAAAAGAACCTGCATAAAAATCGCTTTTACAAGGAGGTTACCCCCTTCGGGAAAAAAATTTCAAAAACAGCAAGTCGGAAGTTACTTTTGGGAGGGGAAAATGTATTAATAAGGGTAATCAGGTGGAAGACACCTTAAGGTGCCTTCCACCTGATTAATAAATATATGATTTTCAATATCTTAAATCAAATGAAACCATTAACTGTACAGGTCGTTCTACTTGCGCTCCTACTCAATCTGGCTGCTTGTAGCGCTTCGCAAAAAGACCGGGCTATTCCTTTGCGCATTGCGGTAGCTGCGAATGTGCAGTTTGCCATGGAAGAAATCGAACAGCTTTTTGAAAAAGAATCGGGTATTGGGGTAGAAAGCATTGCTGGTTCTTCTGGAAAGCTTACGGCACAGATCATGGAAGGAGCCCCCTTTGATCTTTTTCTCTCTGCCGACATGAAGTATGCCGATTCGCTGTTTAGTAAAAAGATGGCGGTACATGCTCCGCTTGTTTATGCGTATGGATCTTTGGTAGCCTGGACTTTTAAGGACAATATAGCCCTCAACCAGCTTAAGGAATTGTTGCTGGACGAATCAAGCGTCAAAAAGATTGCCATAGCGAATCCCAAAAATGCCCCGTATGGAGTACAAACGATCCATTTTTTCAATAGCCTGAATATCTTGGAAGCGGTTTCTGCCAAGCTAATTTACGGGGAAAGCATAGCGCAGACCAATCAGTATATTAACTCTAGTGCTGTAGATATTGGATTTACTGCCAAGTCCATCGTATTGTCTCCTGAAATGGCGGGAAAAGGAACCTGGGTGTCTGTCGATCCCGAACTTTACCAGCCTATTGCGCAAGGCGTTGTAATTACAGCACATGGCAAACAAGAGCAGGCAGAAGCAGCAAAACGGTTTCTTGAATTTATTTTTTCGACACCTGCACAGGAGGTATTCAAAAAATACGGATATGAAGTACCTGATTCCCAACCTGTGTTGCCCTACTGATGGATATGTTTTATGAAACCCTGAGCCTCACCCTTCATTTGGCCTTCACGGCTACCTGTATTCTATTGATGATAGGTATTCCTATGGCCTATTGGTTATCGCGTACCCAATCTGCGTGGAAGCCATTTTTTGAAGCGGTAATTAGTTTGCCGCTGGTACTTCCTCCTACGGTACTTGGATTTTATCTGCTGCTGGCGCTTAGTCCGAACAGTGCCCTGGGAAACTTTTTGGCTACGCGGTTTGGCATCCAGCTCATCTTTAGTTTTGAAGGACTCATTGTAGGTTCGGTCATATACAGCCTGCCATTTATGGTACAACCCATACAATCGGGTTTTGAGAACCTCCCAAAAAATTTGGCTGAGGCAGCCTATGTATTGGGTAAAAGTCGGTGGGTAACCTTATTTCGAGTATTACTGCCCAACATCAAGCCTTCGATCATTACGGCCATAGTACTTACCTTTGCGCACACGATTGGGGAATTTGGTGTTATTCTGATGATTGGTGGAAACATTCCGGGGGAAACGCGGGTGGCATCCATTGCAATTTATGACGAGGTGGAGGCTATGAACTATGACACGGCCAACCAATATGCGTTGGTATTGGTTATTTTCAGCTTTCTGATCCTTTTCATGGTCTATGCGCTCAACAAAAAGTACTTTCACATCAAAGGAAGATGATTCAAATACAAGTACAAAAACAGCTGGGAATAGGGCGTCATAGTTTTGATCTGGACATCGCACTCGAGGTCAAGCCGGGAGAATTGCTGGGTATTAGTGGGCCTTCCGGCAGTGGTAAAACCACTTTACTCCGGATTATTGCGGGGCTTGAGAAAAAAGTCAGGGGTTCTATTGCTTCCAACGGTCAGTGGTGGCTTCACAGCGAGCAACGCATTTTTCTGACTCCTCAACAGAGGCGGGTAGGCTTGGTATTCCAGGACTATGTCGTATTTCCCAATATGACGGTCAAGCAAAACCTTCGATTTGCCTTGGAAAAGAAGGGCGAAACGAGTTATCTCGATCAGGTCATCGCAGTCATGGAACTGGAAAACATCCTTGATCAATTTCCCGAAACCCTATCCGGAGGGCAAAAACAGCGGGTAGCCTTGGCCAGGGCGCTGGTCAGAAAACCTGAAATTTTGCTTCTGGATGAGCCGTTATCCGCTATAGACAGTGAGTTGCGCAGCCAGTTACAGGACTTTATATTGGAAGTACACCGAAAATTTGGCCTAAGTACCCTATTAGTCAGCCACAACCGGGATGAAATCGCCCGGATGTCGGATCGCATTATTCATATCCGCAATGGACAAGTGGATCAGGAATTTGGTAGTCAGTCTGTAAAACAGCTATCAGGTATAGTAGCTGACCTAGAAATCACGGCTGAGGGGTACTACGATACAACGATCACTTCCCCGGGAGAACGCCCTGTTCGATTACAGTTACCTGCAAACAAATATGCCGGCCTTAAAAAAGGATCTGTAATTAGCATCCAAATCCAGCAATAGGTTAATTTCCTTGTATATTTGAAACTATTATTCTCAGACAAAAAAACCAAACATGAATTTTGATCAGTTATACGACGTATTTCAGGCTCAGGGCCACAAGATACCCGTCATAGGAAAAACACTCAAGCTCGTTCTCGAGGAAGGACCCATTTATATTGATATGTCTGGTGAAGCCACCGCGATATCCAAAGAAGACAAAGAAGCGGACTGTACGGTAACCACTACAACCGCTACCCTACAAGGTCTCAAGGACGGAAGCGTAAACGCCATGATGGCTGTCATGAGTGGCAAGATCAAAGTCAAGGGCGACATGAGCATTGCCATGAAACTTCAAGCGCTACTTTCCTAAGTTCAGCACGCAACAACAGTATCTGTTAATCCTTGAAGTGCAGCCTGGATATCATCATCAGAAACCTGATAGTTTCCAGGCATTTGTAGTGCTTTCACAAAAGCATTTTTAGCGGCTTCATGTTGTTTCAGTGCCATAAGTGCCTGTCCCTGCAGAAAATGAGTCCTCTTTTGATACTTGTAATTGGGGTTGTCCTTTGTAAACACTCTTGCATTGAACAACTTCAACTCCTTTTCTGCCTGTTCAAATTCGTGCAACTCCATCAGGGCTTCTGCCTTAAGTCTGCGTGATTGCCAGTATATGGGTTGAAGGGGAATCGCGCAGCTGATAGCCTCGTTCAGATCTATTATACTCTTTGTCCAGTCGTGCTGGCTCAAATAAACCAGTGCCCGACCAAAATAAGGCTCGGAAGTAGCGGGGTACAAATCTATGCTCTTGGAGTAATCACGGATCGCATCTGAAAAATTCTTGAGCAAGTAGTTGACAAATCCCCTACGCTCATAGGCTTTAGCGTGGCGCTCGTATTTTTCGATAGCCTTGCTTAGGGCATCCATTGCCTCCACTTCCCTACCTGCTTCATTGGCAAGATCTCTACCCATTCGATAAGCCTGCACGGCAACCTTATCTGTATCGGGCTCAATAATTTTGTGTTGCAGCACCTTACCGTTGTCTGTTTTCCAGACACTCATTTCCCCTGCAATAGCATATTGGGCGATATAGTCCAGCAAATTAACCGTGTTTTGCCAAGCCTTATCTGAATTGGTCTGTGTAATAAATCGCGGGATATCCACCGCATGAGATTCCTCTTTGAAAATCTCTTCCCCTTTTAGAAGTACCTCTGACTTATAGTAATTTTCAAATCTCTGTTGAAAAAGTTTATACACTTTCTCAAAGCTCTTTTGATTACCAAATTCCAGCCTTCCGGAAAAAATTGTTTTGAAAGTTTCCATGATGTCCGAAAATGATTAGAAAAAAATTGTGTGTTTGGTATGTAGTAGTATGTAGTATGACTTTATTGTATTCAAACGCCAACCAAGCTATCCATCCGCAGTACGCGTGATATAGTACTGATCTGTAAAACCGAACTTAAAAAACGAGAACTTGAGCGCATTCTAAACGTCTGTTTGCGCAGCAGGCACGGTATTGTCTGAACCGAAAAGGGAACGACAAACTTTTTGCCAGTTTAAGTTCAAGGGAACCTCCGAAATTTTAGTAAAACGGGGATTTAAAAGTAACCATACTTTAACCAAAAAAAAATATTTTCCAATTTTTTTTCAAAAATCATTGGTTAACCACACCTTACAGCCTTCTGAGCAGTTCGTACAAATATCAATATGGGAGCGCCCTTTCAGGATGGATGTCCGAAAATTGTGGTAAGTATTGCTGGCCCAGATGCTGGAAAAAGGCATTTGGGTCAAGTCTCCCATCAAATGTTTCGCATCTTTATCGAAGCAGCAGGGTACTACTTTTCCATCCCAGGTAACCACGGCGCTGTGCCACATTTTCCAGCATTGGTTTTGGAGTTTGTATTTAAGGCGGTAGGTTCCATCGGGGTTTTGCCGGTACCGGCTATATTGGTCATCTTTGGGCATCAGGGGGTGTCCGTAGGTATAATCGTAGAATTGAGCGGTTTTCAGCTTTACCTCATTCACCCCTAATTTTTTGGCAAGGCGATAGATATCGGGTATTTGGTGTCGGTTTGTTTCCAATACGAGGGTTTGGAAAATGATATGGGGGTTATTGGCCCGCAGCTTTTTTTTTGCTGCCACGAGATTAGCGGTACCATCGAGCACCTGGGACAGGTCACCTGCCTTACGGTAAGTTTCATACACCTCCTGGGTACTCCCATCGAGAGAGATAATCAGGCGATCCAGTCCTGACTCCACGGTGAGGTGGGCATTATGCTCATCCAAAAAATGACCGTTTGTGGAGGTAATGGTGTATATATTTTTTTGGTGAGCGAGGTGTACCATATCCAGAAATCGGGGATGGATAAAGGGTTCGCCCTGAAAGTACAATATGAGGAAGAGCAGGGTATCGGACAATTCACCGACGATATCGTCCAAAAAACCGACTTTCATGGTTCCTGTTGCTCTCGAAAAGCTGCGTAAACCGCTGGGGCATTCGGGGCAGCGAAGATTGCAGGCGGTAGTGGGTTCTATAGAAAGGGTGAGGGGCAGTCCGCTGTGCAATGCTTTCCCCAGGCGTCTGCTAAGCTGATAAGAACCATATAGCTTTGCAGCATTCACCAGCTTTTTGGGTGTAAGTTTTGTCAACAACCGTCTGTGATCTGCCGTGTTCATGCTGTTCTGTATTCTGATCCTATCATTCGCAAGGTAAAGAAATCGGGAGATAGACTCTGCCAGTCCCTTAAAACTAGCCAAAAGTTATTTTCAACCAACCGTTTACTGCTCAAATTTATTATTTCCCCCCCTCAAACCAGGGAATAAGCCATGCAAATAGGAGAAACTACCCTTGGAGCAAGCATCCAGCGCCTGCAGAAGCTCGTATAGAGGGAAATTTCAGGAGAAAAAATAATATAAAATAATGATTATCATATTATTAAACCTCAGGTGGAAGGCACCTTAAGGTGGCTTCCACCTGATTACCCTCATTAATACCCCGACATCCAAAAAAGTAACCTCAAGATTAGGGGCACTGAAAAATTGGGGGGGGGATAAGGTTTAGTTTTTCCGGTTGTTGGGTAACCCGTTGCCCATATCCAAGACTTTAATCTCTGTACGCCTGTTGTAGGCATGATCCTCCTCACTACATTGTATTCCATCCAGGCAATGGTTTCGTGGAAAAGCCTCTCCGTAGCCCACTGTTTGTATTCGGTGAGCTGCAATTCCTTTATTCACCAGATAGCGCTTGGTGGCTTCAGCTCTTTTTTCTGAAAGTTGGAGGTTGTAAGCGGCTGTCCCGCGGGTATCGGTATGAGCGGCCAGTTCGATTTGCATCCCGGGATACTGGAGCATCAACCTTGCCAGTGCGTCTAATTCTTCCACCTGTCCGGAGCGAATCGAAGACTGGTTAAAATCGTAGTAAATATCTTCCAGCACGATAACGGTACCTGTTTGCAAAGACTGATCGGCAGTTTCGCCATTTTTGAGCGGTTCCAGGACAAACTCAAGTGCCAGGGGTTCTATTTCAGCCGCTGAAGCGGTTTGAAGCTGTAGGATTTTCTCTTGAAAACCTTCACGACTGACGCGGATCTGATAATTGGCATTTTTTTCCAAACAATCATTGAAAAAACCCAGGGTATCTGTCTGTAACACCCGCTGTTCATCTTTCCCTTTGTGCACCAATACTACCCGCGCCTCCGGTATTGCCTGGCGGGTATCTTGTGCCACCACTGAAGCACGGAGCGGAATACACTGCTGTCCCTTCAACTCCAGGATCAGGGGATTGGCATACAAGCCCTTTTGCGGGGATAAAACGAACTCCAGCGTTTCAAAACCTTCCTTTTCCACCACCACCAAATAATCTGCTGCATCTGAAAAGTCATGCATACTACCCCCAAAAGCATCTGAAACCATATCCGGCGCACCTATATCTTTGAGGCTTTTTCTCACCAGGCCCAACTTTAGCTTCAAAGTATCTGAATTATCACTAACCAACTGATAATCATAATTACTTCTATCTTTAATTTTGCCGCTGGGATCGGTCTCAAAAATCCAGATATTGGCATCTGCAACAGGCTGTCGGGTATCTTGTGTTTGAACCAGCAGACGGGTCTCCAAAAATATAGGCTTATCCATACCAATAATGGGTTCAGCGGACTCAAACGAATAAATATCATCGGATCCAAAACCGCCCGTTCTATTGGAACTGAAATATCCCTTTTGCCCCATATCATCCAGAATCAGACCAAAATCATCGGCAGGAGAATTGAAAGGAGCCTCGAGGTTAATAACCTTGCCCCAGGTATTCGAACTGATGTCAATCGCAAAGATATCCAGCCCCCCGCGGCTATTGTGTTTGTTGGAAGCAAAAAACAAAGTCCCGGAAGGGTGATAAAAAGGATAAGCCTCGTTTCCCTGGGTATTGATCTCTGGTCCCAGATTAATGGCCGGAGACCACCCATTGGGTAATTTTTCTGCAAAGTACAAATCTGTGCCCCCGTAGCCTCCAGGTTTGTTGGAAGCAAAAAATATTTTTTTGCCGTCAGGCGATAAAGTAGGATGCATACAAGAATAATCGTTGCTGTTGAAAGGCAGTTCACGTACATTTTCCCAATCGAAAATACCCCTTTCTGCCTCATAGATGGCTAAGCGAACCACCCCTGATGCATCTTCATTGGAGATACCATTTCTTTGATTGCTTCTGGTAAAAAACACTTTGTTGAGATCGCGATCAAAAGTAGCAGGACCTTCATGGAGCGGTGAATTCAATTCGAGCGAAAACAGCTCGGGCTTAAGACTTTGTCCGGTAGGCATAAGCTCGGCAAAAAACAAATCGAAATACCTTTCATTGCTTGCGGCATCTACCGGTCCTTGTCGCAGGCGGGAAACAAAAACCAGGCCGTTGCCGTAAAAAGCGGGCGAGAACTCACTGTCTTTTGTGTTGATACCGGAGAGGTTGCGCAAGAAGACCTGGTCATTGACTTTTTTGTTGCGCTGGCCAAATGCATGGGTAGCCAGCAACACAAAAATGAACAACAAAGCCCTTCGATACCACATAATATCCTATTTTACTAATTCGCGTATCTCAAAAAAACCTGGGACTTTCGAATTCGCCACCTGACGATTTTCCGCCAAAATAAAAACGCAAAAAAGCTTCTATCGTACCGGTATTGTAATTTCTAAGCGCGGACAAACCAAGATCGTAGGATAAGCCGAACTGTGCCACATCTGAAATTTGCGTAGCAAGAATTAGTGATGCTGATTCACCGGGGCTATTTTCACCAGATCCCCCGAGACGGTAAGAAACGCCGGTCGTGAGGCGGTTACTAAATACAACATTCACATTGATATCTGCATCAAAAGGAGCACCGTTAACGTACTTGAAAACCATCTGGGGTTGTAAATTAACTTCTTCACCCAAAGGAATAACGGCACCTGCCATCAGGTAGAAATGTCGGACTTCGCGGCTAATCACCCCCTCGTCATCGGCCAAGTCAATATTGTTTTGGAGCAGACGGGGAACAGACAATCCGAAAAAGAAATTATTGGTCTGATAATACAATCCGGCTCCAAAGTTAGGAACCCACTTGCTCTGCATCCCTACCGGAACAGCAGCATCTGTATCTATGGGCTGGGTGCCCTGTACTTTGCTGAAATCCATCCGGATCAACCGAACCGAGGCCTGGGTGCCGATAGCCAGATAGCCTCTGGCCACCCGCATGCGATAAGCATATACCACATCGCTGCTAAAGTTATTGGCTATACCGATAGTTTGCCGTAGTAAGTTTACACCCAGACCAACTTTTTTATTGGCGAAAGGCATATTAAACGACAGGGCCTGTGTCTGGGGAGCTCCTTCTATTCCTATCCACTGATTGCGGCTCAGCAGGGTCAAAGCAGGCGCATCATTGCTGCCTGCGTATGCGGGATTGTAGCCCAATTTGAAGTGCATAAACTGCGTAAAATGCTCTTCCTGCTGAGCCATTAAAACGACACAGGAAGCCATCAGGCAGTGTATGATCAGGAGTATTTTCTTCATCATTCCTCTATTTGAATTATCCCGGACATGCTTTAGCGTTGGATTACCACAAAACCCGTAACGGGGGTAGATCCGTCGCCAAAATCCAAAATATAAAAGTACGCCCCATCCGGAAGCTGATCCCCATCGAAAGTGCCATTCCAGTTGTTCTGATAAGCTCCTGAAGATCGAAACACCTCATCACCCCAACGATTGACAATTACCAGGGAATTATTGGGATAATTATTGGTATCCAACAAACAAGGCACAACAAAAACATCATTGATCTGATCATCATTGGGCGTAATGATAGAAGGCGGCGTACAAGGTGCATCCTCTCCCACTTTAATCACAACCAAAGCCTCCGAACATTCGCAGGCATCGCTGCAAATTTCGTAGGTAAATTGATCAGAACCAATAAAATTAATGTCCGGAGTAAACGTAAGGGTACTGTCGTTCAGTAATGCAGCGGTACCATTGGTCGGTGCATCTACGATGCGGAGGGACACTTGTTTGGGGATAAAATCATTTTGCAGTACACGCAGGATTTGGGTTTCCCCAAAAGGCACTGCGTAGGTATCCTCCACTGCTTTTGGCAAAAAATAAAAATCAACAACCACCGTATCACGAGAAAGCTCTCCGCATATTCCACCATCAATGGTCCACACGAAGCTATTTAGTCCGGGCACCAACCCCATCACCATCGTTTCAGTTTGGTTGGGATCGAGCACCAACACCTCCGGATCTGTACTCATCCAAGCTCCTTTACTTCCAGAAGCCGGTTCTCTGGCCATTAGAATACTTACCTGGTCATCGTTACAGGCAATCTGGTCTGGCCCTGCATAAGGGTTGGGATCCGAAATCAAGATCAGCACTTCATCGTCAAAGACCCCACAACCACCTTCTACCTGCCATTTGAACGCATACAAATTGCCGGGTTCCATCCCGGTAACTACAGACCCGGGATCTTGGGGATCCGCGATCCGGATTCCCAATCCGCGTTGGGCCTCCGATTGTATCCAGGTGCCCGCACTCAGTTCCACAGGCGCTGCACCAAGCCGTATTTCGTCAAAAATACAGGCAATCTGGTCTGGTCCTGCATTGGAAAGTTCGGGACTGATCACAGACACCCGTACCTCATCAGCATCGTAATTCACACAGGCACCATTGCTCAGCGTCCACTTGAAAGTATAGGTGCTATCCCCTTGCAGACCATTCACGCTGGAATTGGGACTATTCACATTTTGAAACTGAACACCCGAATCATTTCCCGAAACAATACTCCATCTACCGGTACCTATGCCCGGTGTTTTCGCTTTCAGCAAAAAAGGCAAATTGGAACAAGCTTGCACATCGTCGCCTGCAAAAGCCTTTTCGCTGGGAATTTCGTTCATGATCACCTGCACCGGGTCGGAAAACGCGGAATAGCAGTTGCCCAAGCGGGCTCTTGCCCTAAAAGTATAAATCCCTTCGGAAAAAAACTCCAGGTTAGCCAGTTCAAAATCCCGGCTGGCAAGTTCGGCACCTATTTGCCCGTCCGGGCCAAACCAGCTATAAAAAGCGCCATTTGTCGCAGTGGCAATATCTATGGAAAAGTCGAGCATACTCCCCGGTTTGTCGAGACAAATTGCGGGATCTGTGAAAATTGCAGGAACCAGAGGAGTAGGAGCCACCACAACTTTAGTGGTAACCGGAACCGAACTACAACCGTTAAGCGTAGCCGTAACAATATAATCCCCTGACATCACCGTATCCGCCTGATTGATCACCGGGTTATAGCGGGTCGAGTTAAAATCATTAGGGCCTGACCAGGAATAAGTCGCTCCATTAATAAAATTAGCATCCAGTCTGATTTGTGCTCCGCTACACACAGGGCTTGGTGCGGTAACAGTGAGTTCCGGGATACCCCCTACCCGAATAGTAGTCGTACCTGAATTTCTTGAAATACAACCATCCACAGCAACATACACGGTATAGCTCCCGGCATCATCGGTAGTGAGATAGTCTAATTTTAATTCGGGATTCTCTGTAACGACCATGCCGTTGGGAGTCAGCCAATTGTAAAATACATCCAATCCTTGATAGGCGGTCGTCTCCAGGATCAGTTCGTCTCCTTCGCAGAACGGAGGCACCGTTGCGGTATGCAATCGCGGTGCAGCAGGAATAGCCAATGGGTCGTTCACATCCACCAGGGTAGAAACAGGAAAAGAAGAACAACCATTGCTATTGGTAACGACCAACTGGTAGTTGCCATTATTGGTTGAAGTCGCGTTGGGCAGCACCGCCACACTATCGGCGGAAACAAAACCACCGGGCCCTGTCCATTGGAAACGATAAGTACCGTCATTTATAGGAAAAGTCGTTGCAAGCATCCGAATATCCGTGGGGCCTTCCAGGCAAGGAGAACCATCGTTGCTGATGGCTGTAATACGCACACCCGGAAGAATGCGTATGCCAACAGTTGAGGTACTGGTACAGCCGGCTTGGTTTGTCACCTCCAGTGTGTAATTTCCCTCATTGCGCAGGCTAACATTCGAAACCAGTGCATTTCTGCTATTCGACTCGAAACGCGCCGGGCCTGTCCAGCGGTAAGTAGCCCCATCCAATAGCGGATTTCCTTCCAGTTCTATCGTTTGCCCTTCACAAATCCGGGTATCTCTTGCACCGGCTCTGGCCTCCGGAAGCTGGTTTACGGTAACCACTAATGGATCTGACAGGGGTGATTGACATCCGCTGCTGGTTACAAACAAACGCCATTCGCCTTCAAAAGAGGGGGTTGCTGCACTAAGATTCAGCGTAGGTGCAGTAGTACCATACATTTGTAAATCTGGAGCCACCCAACTGTACACCGTCGCATTGGAAACATTTGTAGTTAAAGTCAAGGGAGTACCCTCACAAACCGGTCCATTGCTGCTGATGAGCGGTTTTGCCGGCGTTGGCCGCACTACCACAGAAGCAGTCACCGGATCTGAGGCACAGCCATTATTGGTCACCACTAACGTATAGGTGCCGGCGTCTTCTAAACCAGCCACAACTGCGGGAGGAAACTGTAAGGTAGAACTAAAGCCATTCGGGCCTGTCCACTGGTAAGCAATATTCGCACCGCTCACACTGGTCGAAAAAGAAAAAGTCTCTCCCGAGCACACATTGACCACCGGATCATCAATAACTGCAACAGGAACCCTAGTAGCGAGCACTTCTGTTCCACCAGAAAGGGATGAAATACAGCCATTCGCTTCCACCTGAAGGTAAAATTCCTGTTTGCCTTCGGGATGTGGCCCGGGCACCACAATACGAGGATCTGTAGTCGTACCCAACAGAACCCTGTCCGTACCTGCTTTCTTGTACCAGTAATACTTAACCCCATTGCCGGGGGGAACCGTAGAAGCACTCAAAACAATATCCTCGGAAACACAAACGAACCCATTGGTCGCTATATCCGGAGCCAAAGGCACAGGCTCTACACTCACCTGAACTATACCAGAAGACCTGCACCCCGTAAGGCCTTCTATTTCAACGCGATAAGGTCCAGCATTTGCTGCTGAGATATTGGGGATAACTGGATTTCTTTGCGTGGAAATCAGTTGATCAGCGGGGTTATACCATTTGTAGGTAAAAATTCCCTCTGCTCCATCGGCGGGGGGATTGGCAAACAGATAGAGCGTATCGCCACCACAAACTCCATTGTTAGCCGTAGGTTTTGGGCTTTCGGCCTCAATTCTGACCGGGCTAAAACAAGCATCTGTATTGCCGTGAATATCAACCACCCTTAGGGCGGTAAACACGATTCCCCCAATTTGGCTACAATTGAACGTACCTGGCGAAACAAACATCGAATCAATACCACAATTATCGCGACTACCTGCATCAATCGCCGAAACATCCAACACTTTCACATCTAATCCGGAAGGGCTGATAAAAATGGTAGCAGGTTTACACCTGGCTCTCGGTAACTGCCTGTCACTAACCGTGACCATAAAAGAGCAGGTATCCTTATTGCCCGACAAATCCTCCAGTACATAAAAAATTTCGGTTGCTCCCACTTCAAGTCTAACCTCAGGTTTGAAATCAAATTCAGAAAACTGTTGGAAAGCTTGCAGCGTTGCTCCTCTGGTAAAAAAACCAGGATCAGCATTGCCATAACTAAGGCGAACAAACACCCAACTCTGGCCATCTCTACCTGCAGCATCCAAAGCTGTTGGGTCACAGGGGTTGATGCCATCGCCGGAGCTACCTGGTGGCACAACAATTCTTTTAGGCACCAACTGCAGGTTTAAGGTTCCATCGGTTGCCCATTCATTAAATCGGGAAGCGGTCAAAGTAAACACAACCGTTCCACTTTGGCTACAATTGGCAACGCCCTGGGTAGTCGTACCCAAAAGCGTATTATTCTCCCCTATCACCTCAAATACTGCATCTCGAGTACTAAAATCGCCCTTCATGTCCAAAGACAACTCGACTGTACCCACTGCATTTGGAGTTAATCCGGTTATAGCGTACGACTTTGTCCTTGCCAAATAGCTATTCAGATTTGCATCAAAAGCGTAGCTTAAAAGTGCTTCGGCCGTATCTGATGGATAAACCAGGCTCGTTGTAGCAAAACCGCTGCAATTGTCGGTTATCCCTTCGGGAAAAGGAAGGGAATACAAATATTGGCAGCTATCGAGCAAGAGAGACACAGCAACATCTTCCGGGCAAGTGAAAACCGGAGCGGTTTTATCCTCCACCACCACCTCAAAACTACAACTGGAAGTATTGCCTGCACAATCTATCGCCAGGTAAGTAAAACTATATGTACCCGGATCCAGCTGGATTGGGGTCGGAGCTATCGGATCAACAAACACGGGAAGCTGTGTACCAATTTGGTAGGCAAACGAAATACCGGGCAGCTCTCTCGCATCAAAAGACAGTACCGCCCGAACAAAAGCCCCTGCACAAACCGGATTGATCGCACTATTGCCGGACGCCCCGGCTGTAAGCACTGGCACCAGGCGAACATTGACCGCATTATCAAGTGCCCACTGCTCAAACAAAGCAGCCGGTATCATCAGCGTAGTATCGCTGGCTCCGCATTGTACATCTGTGCTTGCACTCCTGCCAATCAAGGTATTATCCTCCCCATACACCAAGAAAGCTTCGCTTGGCAACTCCCCGTCCACATTGCGCAAACCGATACTCAGGCTTACTGCTCCGGCTGTAGTCAGTGGAAGAGGAAGATTCGGCACAAAGGAAAAATCAATCGGATTCACCGGCGTTTCAGCGGCTGTACCCGGAGCAGCATTGCTGGTGAGTGGTTGTTCGATTGCGAAATTATGGGTAGTAACAGCTTCAGTACAAGCATCCCTGATCAAGGGCGGAACAACAAGAAAAGTCCCCTCGCAGGAATTTGGATCGGTAAAAATCAAAACAGATTCTGGGCAGGCATCCAGGGAAGGAGCTTCCTGATCCAGCACCACAAACCGTGCAAAAGTAGTATCTGTATTGTTACAGGCATCTTTTACGATAAAAGCGACCTGGCTCAGCAGCACCGTATCACTTCCAGCCGGACAAGCGAACCCGGGAAAAGTAGCAGGGGCTCCATTAGCAACATCAACAGCTGACCAGATAAGGCTCGGCGAACACGCATCTGAAGCTACAGCACCTCCCCTTTGATTGAGCCAGTTTTCAAATGCGGTCATCAGATTCACACCTTCCAGGCAATCCAGCACCAGATCTGCTGCAGTCTGAGTAATGATTGGTGACGTAGTATCCTTTACGGTAATCATTTGCACCTTTGTAGCAACATTGCCGCATGCATCTGTCACCTGCCAGGTTCGTTGCACCGTGTAATTACTCACACAATTGCCGGCCACGACCAATTCGGAAGCAATAACGGCCTGCAGATCCCCCGATGGTGTACAATTGTCGCTCAACTGTGTCGGTCGCCCGGTAATATCCAGATTATCCTCATCGCCGCAGCTCACCACCAGATCTGAGGGAGCTGTAAAAACAGGTTGTTGATTGTCCACCACAGCAATAGTCTGGGAAGCGGAAGATAAATTACCGCAAACATCGCTCAAGGTCCATATACGGCGCACCCGGAAATTACCCGCACAAGACCCTGGTTCCACGATATCTATATAAGTCACATTCACATCGGGATCGCAATCCAAAATATTGGAAGGTCTTCCCGTAATGGCAAGATCTTCCCAATCGGAATCACAAGTAACGGTAATATTTCCCGGGGCCCTAAAAACGGGTGCGTTATTATCTACGATGGTAATCTTCTGTCTGACAGCCGTAGTATTGCCACAATTATCGGAAAAAGTCCACAAGCGTTCGATATTGTATTCGTATGCGGCACAGGAACCATCGGTTTGCTGATCGGTGATTTCCTGGAAACTTTGGCTCACCGAGCCGGAACAATTATCTGTAGCAATGATCGTAGCTGGTGGCGGGATTTGCTCCAGGCAGCTCAACACCGTATCCCGGGGCACAAAAGCGACTACGGGTGGAACCGTATCCAGGGTATTGAGCGTAGCGCGCCACAAGCTCGCATTTCCGCAGGTATCTGTCAGGGTAAACGTCACCACCAATGTAGCACAGCCTGCCGTAAAACTTGCCGGGGCATCATCGGTAACCGAAATGGGAGAACAATCGGAGGATAAACTTGAAGCGCGGGTGCGTTGTACATTCAGCCAATCCGGATATAAAGTGGACAAGCCATCGCAGGCAATCGTCTCACTCACATCGGGAAGACTCATAGCTGGCGCCGTATTATCGGCAAGCACGGTAATCAATTGCGTATCTCTTGATATACTCCCATCAGATCCTGTTACCGACCATACCCTTTGGATGACCCCTCCGGAACAAGCATTGAGGGCACTTGGGAAATCTATGGCTGTCACATTGCGTATCGTATCGGTACCATCCAGAGCAAACAACACAGGCGCTTCTGGTATGTCGCGAACGCAGGGTACGGTAACAGCTGCCGGAACATTCACGATCACGGGTACCAACCAGGGATTTTTTTTCCCATATCCGCTATCCGAAGCTAAAAGAAAAAAACTTGACAAAGAATGGACAACGATAAACAGAAATATCAACTGCCTTTTGCAGCTCAAATTTCTTTGCATAGAAAATGATTTTTGGGTAACGATATCAAGATAAGCATAATCCCCGGTTATTGCTTTCCTTAGATCCAATCTGGCTGTAATAGTAAGCCTTTGTTCATGGGATTATTCATGAACAAACTACTCTTCCTCCTCTTCCGGTGTATGGAGGTCTGTCAATTTCTTATCGGTCAGATTCTCATTCAAAAAAGTGTTGAGTCGTTCGATCTCGAAATTGGTAACCAGTTCACCAAACTCATTAATTTTAATATCGAAGCCTTTCAGGTCACTGTGTACCTCCGGCTCTCCCTTTTGAGGTTTTTTCTTTGGCATCATCCAAGGTTTAAGTCATTAAACATTCTGGTCAAAAACATCAAAAGCTGCAGATAGGCGTTTCACTATTTCTTCCTTTCCAAGTAGCTCCATCATCTCAAAAATTGCAGGGCCTTTCATGGTACCTGAAACCGCGATTCTGAGTATCGGCAACACATCACCAAACTTTAGCTGTGCGGATTCCATGAATGATTCAACGGCTTTTTTGATGGCTTCGTGTGTAAAATCAGGCAATTGTGTGAGGCTGTCGCGCAAAACATCCATCGCAGCCCGGCGTTCGGGTTTCCATTTCTTCTGAACTGTAGCCAAGTCGTAGGTATGTACATCCTCGAAAAAATAATACCCCTCCTCAAAAAAATCCTGGTAAAAAGTGACTCGTTCTTTCATAAGCCCACAAAACTGCTCTAGAAACGGGAGATCTGCCCGGTATGACCGCTCTTTTGCCAGCGGCATAAGTTGTGCAGCCAAAACTGCATTATCTTTACCTTTTATATATTGCTCATTGAACCATTTGGCCTTATCAAAATCAAACCTGGCTCCTGACTTACCTATTTTTTCCAGCGAAAAAGCATCAATTAACTCATCCAGCGAAAAAATTTCTTGCTCGGTACCTGAGTTCCACCCCAGCAAAGCCAGAAAATTGATGACAGCGGCTGGATCAAATCCTGTTTCTTTAAAACCCACAAAAGCATCTTCGGGATTATCGGACTCCCAGGAAAGTGGAAATACCGGTATCCCTAATCGTTTTCCATCGCGTTTGCTTAACTTACCCTTTCCATCGGGTTTCAAGATCAGCGGCAAATGGGCAAACGCCGGCATGGTCTCCTCCCAACCAAAAGCGCGGTACAGCAATACGTGATGACCTGTACTGGACAACCACTCCTCACCACGGATGACGTGTGTAATTTTCATCAGGTGGTCATCCACGATATTAGCCAAGTGATAAGTAGGCATGCCATCTGATTTTAACAGTACTTTATCATCCAACTCATTCGTCTGAAAAGCCACTGCTCCCCGGATTAAATCCTCCACCACGACCACCTCATCTGCGGGAACCTTTAGTCGAACTGTCCAGGGGTGACCGGACGCGATCAATGCCTCAGCCGCTTCCTTGCTCATCGTAAGACTATTTTTTAGCTGCAGGCGTACCGTGGCATCGTACTTAAAACCCTGATTGCCTTTAGCATGCTCTGCCTCACGTATGGCTTCAAGTTCCTCGGCAGTGTCAAAAGCATAATACGCCCAGCCCTTATCCAGCAGTTGTTGAACATACCCGGCATAAATATCTTTCCGCTCTGATTGTCGGTAGGGACCAAAAGCGCCGCCATACGAAGGTCCTTCATCCGGAATCAATCCGCACCACTCCAACGATGCCTGGATATATGCCTCTGCACCCGGAACATATCTCGTTTGGTCGGTATCCTCTATTCTAAGAACAAATGTACCTTTTAATTTTTTGGCTAACAAATAGTTATACAAAGCTGTGCGAACACCTCCGATGTGCAACGCTCCTGTTGGACTGGGCGCAAATCGGACTCTTGGCTGATTCATCCAAAAAAATTTAAAAAATATTAAAAAAAATTGCCATTACTGGCAGCAAAATTAACGCAAATGCGTTTACCCAATAGAAACTTTCTTGCGAAAAAACCCGATAAACAAGTTCGAATCATTTGGTTCAGGCTAAGTAAGGCAGCTGCCTTCACGAGACGGCCATTTGTTTGCCCATGTTTATTTTTTTTCACAAGTCATCCATGAACATAACACCATACTCATGTATTTAACAAAGACCCCACAATTCGTACAAAATTTTTTTCCGAATTTCACCTGGAAAATTCCCACTTCTGAAAAGGTAATCTACCTGACTTTCGATGACGGCCCTATTCCGGAGGTCACTCCTTGGGTTGTAGATCAGTTAGAGCAATACAATGCCAAAGCTACATTCTTTTGCGTTGGGGACAACGTCAGGAAGTACCCTGAAATATTCAATATGCTGAAGGACAATGGCCATACTGTAGGGAATCACACCTTCAATCATTTGAACGGGTGGCAGACGGAAAACGTAGCTTATTTTCACAATGTGCGTCATTGTGCGCGCCTGGTTGAAACAGACCTTTTTCGGCCACCGTATGGGAAGTTGACCAACAAGCAGGTTCAGTTTTTGCAGCGGCACTACCGCATTGTCATGTGGGATGTGCTGAGCGGAGACTTTGATCCGAAGATAAGCAAGGATCAATGTTTGTCTAATGTAAAGAACCATGCAGAGCCAGGATCTGTTGTTGTTTTTCATGATAACATCAAGTCTTTCGACAAACTGGAATACGTTTTACCGAAGGTGTTGGCTCATTTTTCAGAAAAGGGCTACCAATTTGAGGCTTTGGTAGCAAAAGACCAGGTTGTTGGACAACCGCTGTTGAAAATTGCCTGAAACTGCAATGTTTAGTCATATATGCATGTAAAGCCGCTGGTGTTTAGCCAGTGGCTTTTTTTAAAAATTCCCTGAAAAAATGTAACTTAGTTGGGTTATAAGGAAGACTTCACGGCAACGTTAATACAATGAAAATTAAGTTTGGTGACTACATCCGCTTTTTCTCTGCTTCCAACCTGTGGAAAAAGCTTCGTGTGTATGCCAGGAAAATTGGCATAAAGGCGGTTTACACGGTCTTGCTTTTATTCTATGCCTATCAGCGAGCAGAAACCCCGAGTTGGGCAAAAAATATCATTTTGGGAGTTTTGGGGTATTTTTTATCTCCGATAGATGCGGTGCCTGATCTCACTCCGATGATTGGATATACGGACGATATAGGGGTAATGAGTTTTGGTCTGGTTACCATTGCGGCTTATATCAATGGGGACGTAAAAGCACAGGCGAAGCAAAAACTAGGACTTTGGTTTCCTGCGTATAATCAGCAGGACATAGATGCCATAGACGAGCAGTTATGAACTTTGTTGTTTTTGGATCAGGTATTTCGTCCAAAGGGTAAGCGACAGGAGTACGAGTGCACCTGCCTGGTGAAAAACCCCCAGACCTACGGGAACGGTTCCTATGCTGTTGAGTAGGGTCAGGATACCTAACAAGACTTGTACACCGAGCATAGCAACCATTGCGAAGCTTGCGTTTCGCAGCGATTGTGGTGGATTCGTTTTGATCAGTCGCATCACAAACCACACGATAAGTATGGTAACCAGATAGCCCACATTCCTGTGGAAAAACTGCACGAAGGCGGCCATAAAGGCATTTGAGTCGTAGTTGACAAAATTTTTCGCATTCCAGGCTTCCGCCTGTAAAAGTATTTCGGGGACAAACTGTCCGTGCATAGCTGGCCATGTGGGATACAACAATGCTGCGCGCATGCCGGAAACGGTACCTCCAAGAATAATTTGCAGGCTCAACAACGCAACAATCAGGAGGATAGCCTGATTGAGTTTGGTTGAAGCCATGGCTGCTCCGTTGGGGCGATATACCTTGAAAAAAGTCCAGAGTAGGTAGCTATAGCAAATGAACGCCAATGACAAGTGCATGGTTAGCTTATAGGCATTCACCCAGGGTCGCTCTGTAAGTCCACTTGCGACCATAATCCATCCGAAAGACGCTACCAGCGCGGCGAGTAGAAACACAACGATCAGCCTGCGAAGTAAAAGTTGGCCAAAAGCCTTTCGGGTCAGAAAAAATACAAAAGGAACGATAAACACAATGCCCATCATGCGTGCCCACAAACGGTGAAAATACTCCCAGAAATAAATAAACTTAAACTCGGACATCGTCATGCCCTGGTTGATCTTTTCATATTGGGGTGTTGCTTTGTAAAGATCAAACGCTTCTTCCCAGCCTGCTTTGCTCATAGGGGGAAAAGTCCCTGTAACGATCTCCCACTTCGTAATCGAAAGACCTGACCCGGTTAGTCTCGTTATTCCACCTATAACCACCTGAAAAAAAATCATCACTACACCGGCCAGCAACCACATTTTGATGAAGCGGAGATATTTTGGCTTACCGACTGTATCAACTGAGCTGAAAGTGTTCATTAGACAACCTCGTTTTATTGAAAGGCAAATGTACCACAAAAAAAATCCACAATTTTGGGTTATCCACTATCCTGTAATGACTATTCTTTAAATTTTTTAAAAAAAAATCGTCATCATCAGTGCTGTGAATTCTGTGGAAATTTTTTTGTGCAAACTCAAGGTTAATTCATTGTTAAGATAATCACACCTGGTATTAACACCTTATACACATATCAGTTCATTCATAATTAGTTGTTTGTTGAATAACTCACAACCTGTTGGTAGGTTGTCAACAGGAAAACTTTCGTCTATGTGGAGCGTGGAAAAAGATAAGCAGCACGTGGATAATTTCTTGATATCGCCGGTGTATTTGAGAAAGCTGGCATCAATGAGGTTAGGGGCGTTGGGAAAAAAAGCTTTTTGTGGAAAAACAGGTATGATTTCCACCTTTGACTAACAGCTTATCTTAAAAACCCGAGTGGGGCGAATGGAGTGAAATTTTTTGTGTACCTTCAACTCGGGCAAGGTACTTGTCTGTTTTTTTCCAATCCACTTAATTGCAGAAATTAATCGAACATGTGTGGTCGTTTTTCATTCGTAGCATCCAAAGAAAAGATTGAAAAACAGCTTGGGGGTATCGAGGTTGAGAACAACCTCCGGACGAGTTTCAATATTGCTCCAACTCAGCATGCTTATGTGGTGACTGATGACAGCCCAAAGCGATTGCAGTATTTGGTTTGGGGGCTCATCCCACATTGGTCCAGAGACGGGAGCAATAGTGGTAAGCTGATTAATGCCAGGAAGGAAGGTATTTTGACCAAGCCCTCTTTTCGGTTGCCCATTCGAAATCGTCGTTGTTTGGTTTTGGCCGACAGTTTTTACGAGTGGCGAAAGGTGGGCACCCAAAAAATCCCCTATCGAATTGCGTTGAAGTCGGAGGAAATAATTTTAATGGCTGGGATATGGGATGTTTGGTACAAAGGTGACTATGCGATAAAGAGCTTTTCGATCATTACGACTCCGCCCAACCTGGAGGTTTCGGGGGTACACAACCGGATGCCTGTTATTTTTACCGACAGGGCCAGGCAAAAGCAGTGGTTGGAGGAAGAGGATATGAGCCAAGTGGTGGATCTGTTGCAGACCCCTGATGATGGTCTGTTCAAGATAGAAAGGGTATCAGACAAGGTCAATTCGATTGCCAACAACTCTCCCGAGTTGCACCAGTCTGTTCAAGACTTACCCGGACTTTTTGACTAAGCAATATAAGATATTCAAACTATGAGAGTGGTTGTACAGCGGGTAAAGCAAGCCTCGGTGGTGGTTTCCGGAGAAACAATCGCCGTTATTAACAAGGGGTTGTTGATTTTGTTGGGAATTACTGCGGAGGATACGTCGGAGGATATAGACTGGCTGGTAAAAAAAATTACGCAATTGCGCATCTTTGATGATGAAGAGGGGGTCATGAATGTTTCGGGGTTGGATGCCGGGGCGGAGTACCTTGTAGTGAGTCAGTTTACCTTGCATGCAAGCACCAAAAAGGGCAACAGGCCTTCGTACATTCGAGCGGCTCGGCCGGAGGTAGCGCAGCCTTTATATGAAGCTTTTGTGGAAAACTTGCGTAGTCTGGTGGAAACATCAGTAGGAACGGGTCGGTTTGGCGCCCACATGGAGGTTGGGCTGATCAATGATGGCCCGGTAACGATTATTATAGACACCCAAAACAAAGAGTGATGACGCTAGATGAAACCCAGGAGATCGTTGACCGCTGGATCAGGGAAGTTGGGGTGCGCTATTATAGTGAGCTGACCAACATGGCGGTATTGATGGAGGAGGTTGGAGAAGTGGCTCGACTGATGTCGCGGTTATACGGCGAACAATCGTTCAAAGATCCTTCGGATGCTTTGCACGCCAAGGATCGGTTGGCGGATGAGCTGGCGGATGTCTTTTTTGTATTGGTTTGTTTGTGTAACCAGACTGGCATCAACCTGACGGAGGCGTTGGAAAAGAACCTGCAGAAAAAGAGCATACGGGATGCTGACCGGCATCGCAACAATCCCAAGCTCAAGGATTAAGTGTTGGTAGTTTGGCACCACTCTACAAAAGACCAAAATATTTTTTGGATCACCCGGGGGCTTTCCAGCATGCCAAGATGTCCTACTTTGTCGAGGACATGGACGGCTGCCTGATTGGGCAATAGGGTTTGTTGGAGGCTGGTATCAAGCGGAATGATCTGGTCTTCTGATCCGATGAGGAAAAAAACCGGGCAAGCAATATTTTTGAGAATGTCCGATCTGTCTGGGCGCATTGCCATGGCCTGTTGGGCCGCGATAATTCCCTCCTTATCAAAATTAGCAGCTTTCAGGGTAAGTGTTTCTACGAGAAAGCGATTGTCTTTGGCAAAAGCAGGTGTAAAGAAAAGTGGAACAAGTTGTTTTACAAAGATGGTATGCCCCTGATTGCGGATAAAGTCAATACTTTTTAACCGATTATGTTTTCGTTCTTCGGTATCTGCATAGGGATGGGAGTGGATCATTCCCAGGCCTGTCAGTCGCTCGGGAAACAGTTCGGCGTAAGCCAGGGCGGTATATCCCCCCATCGAATGTCCGAACATAAGACAGGATTGCACTTGAAGTTCATCGAGTACGGTTTGTACGGCCATTGCCATTTGGCTGATGGAAATATTGGGAATGGTAGCTGAGTTGCCGAATCCGGGCAGATCAATGAGGATAACCTGGCAGGATAAGTTTACAAAATGGTTGGTAAAATCACTCCAAATGCTGGAATCTTCACAGAAGCCGTGGAGGAAAACCAGAGGGGTGCCCTGTCCGGATACGGTATAGGCAATGGATTGACCTGAAAAGGAGCTGTATTTTATCATGATTTTAAAAATGGTTCTGGGCAATAATTAAGGGCTGTAAGATAATAATTTACCTGCTGCCAGTCGTTCAAAAGTGCATCTGTGTTGATATCGCCTGCCACCATATTCTGATATTTATTTTACATACAAAATCGAAATAGTGTGCACCTGATTTGTATTTTTGAACACAAATGAAAGCCTCAAATCTAATCCCATGCCAGACTACTCCGAACTAAAGCAAAACCTGACCACGTTGGAATCCCTTGAGCGGGAGCTCAATCTGAAGCAACTCCAGATCAACAGGTTGTTGAACATTACCCAGGCGATCAACAACAACGTATCGGCAGATGGTCTTTTCAACATGTACAAGTCTTTCCTTAGTTGGGAAATTGGCATAAAAAGGATGGCGCTCTACTTCAAAGAGGATGAAGAGTGGCCATGTGCGGCATCTATTGGAATTGATGACCAATTACTTAAGATGGATATTCGGGATACCCTTCCCCGTTACACCCGACTGAACAATCTGGAAGCCACGGAGCACCCGCTGCTTAGGCAATTTGAGGTCGTCATTCCTGTAAGGCACAAGGAAGACCCCATAGCTTATGTGTTTATTGGAGGTTTTGATGCTGACGATGACATGTACAGCAAGGTGCAATTTATTACAGCGATTACGAATGTGATTGCCGTAGCGATTGAGAACAAGCGGCTATTTAAAAAGCAGCTGGAGCAGGAAGGTTTTAAGCGGGAGATGGAGTTGGCGAGTGAGATTCAGCGCATGTTGATCCCAAAAAAGTTGCCGAGCACTGAGGCCTATGAATTGTCGAGTATTTACAAGCCTCAGTTGGGGATAGGTGGGGATTATTTTGACTTTGTGGAATTTGAGAACGGGAAGATTGTGTTTGCGATTGGGGATGTATCGGGTAAAGGGATTGGTGCAGCCTTGCTGATGGCCAATTTTCAGGCCAACTTTCAGACGCTGATCAACAAGCGCAGTAGTTTGGAAGACTTTGTGCGGGACCTCAACCATTCTGTACATCAGATTACGAAAGGCGATCGGTTTATTACCTTTTTTGTAGCGGAATACGAGGTAGGTTCGGGGTATATTCGGTATATCAATGCGGGGCATAATCCCCCGGTGTTGGTGAGTAACGGCAACATGTCTTTATTGACAAAGGGTTGCACTTTGCTGGGGCCTTTCGAAAAACTTCCGTTTTTGGAGTTGGGGACAGCTGTTATTGGAGAAGAGGCGATCATTTTATCGTACACCGATGGTCTGACGGATTTGATCAACGATTCGGGAGAAAACTTTGACGAGCAGTACTTATTTGAACTGGCTCGACAAGGGTATCAATTATCTGCCAGTACTTTCAGGGACAGGTTAATGCAGGAAATTCAGCAATTTAAGGGTCAACAGGCCTATCCGGACGACATTACCATCCTTACCTGTAAAATTTACAACCGTCCCTCTGCTCTGGTTTAAGTTACATTTGACAACAAATTTGTTGGTAAATGGCTAATTTGCTACCTTGGGTTTGTCATCAACAACATAATTCAGTTCATTTTCATGAGAGACAAAAATATTGCGGGTGTGCTGGCACTCTTTTTTGGATGGATAGGCTTACACCGGTTTTACCTTCGGCAAACAGCCCTTGGTGTCTTGTCAATCGTATTTTTCTGGACGGGTATTCCTGCGCTGATTGGGTTTATAGATGCGCTTGTTTTTTTTACGATGGACAAGGATGAGTTTGACATCAAGTACAATAAGGATTTTGTAAAAGTGATTCGGAGTGATCGCAGAAAATACAGGGCTGCCAGTCGGGAAAGCACTTATCAGGAAAGTGCTCCTTCGTCGAAAAAAAGGGAGCGTCCGCCCCGAGCAAGTGCCTTGAAAAGCAGCGGCATTGAAAAATTCAAGGATTACGACTACCAGGGAGCCATCGAGGATTTTCAGAAGGGCTTGGAGCTTTCCCCTGATGACGTTACGCTACACTTTAACCTCGCTTGTTCTTACTCCCTTACTGAGCAGACGGAAAAATCGTTTTACCATCTTGACAGGGCGGTAACTTTGGGTTTTAATGACTATAACCGCATAAAAACCCATGATGCGCTGGCCTTTCTGAGGATTCAGCCCGATTTTGAGGCCTTTGAAAAAAATAACTACCGGCTCAGCCCCAATTTGAAAGCGGTGAAAGAGGAGGTATTGGATTTGAATGAGACCGGGGATTTGTTGGAACAACTTAAGCGCTTGGGCGAGTTGCGGGAAAGGGGGCTATTGTCGGATGAAGAGTTTATCAAGGAAAAAAAGAAATTATTGAACACCTAAGCTATTTGCCAACGTTTTGGCTATGCTAAACGTTCTTATATAAACACAACAGGAATGGTCGCTGAGATACTGATTTCCAATGAAATTGTTCCCCTCAAAACTTCGGATACGGGTGAGGAGGCATTGAACGTTATGTCCGACTATTTCCTGAGGTACCTTCCTATTGTCAACAACTCCCAACTTTTGGGTATCCTTTCCGAGGATGAGATTCTTGATCATGATGTTTCTGAGCCTATAGGTTCTTATCGGCTTAGCTATCAGCACAGTTATGTCACGGCGAAAGATCACATTTATGTGGTGATGCGGTTGTTGGCTGAAAGCGGGCTTACGATTATCCCTGTTGTGGACGACGACAAAAACTACCTTGGGGTGATTACCTTGGAGGCGCTTCTTCAGTATTTTGCCGGAATGGCTTCTTTTGCTTCACCGGGAAGTATTTTGGTACTTGAAGTAGCGAGCAGGGACTATAGTATGTCTGAGATTGCCCGTATTGTGGAATCCGAGAGTGCGTTGATCTTGAGTTCTTTTGTGAGTTCCGTGCCTGAGTCTGGTCTGGTTGAGGTAACCTTGAAAATCAACCGACAGAATTTGCAGTCGGTGATTGCTACTTTTGTGCGCTTCAATTACCGGATCAAAGCCTCCTTTAATGAGGCTACCTATTTGGACTCCTTAAAGGAGCGTTATGACGCTTTGATGTCGTATTTGAACGTTTAAGCGCTATTCCATAAAAACAATTATGGGATAGGTAAACGGTCGAGACTTTAGTTCATGAAACCATTAATCCTGTTGGTTCTGTTGTCCTTACTGTTTGTCTGCAGGTTGCCGGCACAGGCTTTCGATGCCGTGACTGTGGAAGAAATAACAATCAGGGGAAACACCAAAACGAGGGATGCTATCATACTTCGGGAAATTCCTTTAGTGCCTGGAAATAGTGTTTCAGGGGGAATTTTGCCTGAAATCGTTGAAGAAAGTCGAGAGTTGTTGCTGAACACAGGGTTATTTAATCAGGTGTCGGTAGGATGGGAGCAGACTACTCCGGGGGCTATACGTTTATTGGTGGAAGTCAAGGAGATGTGGTATATTTTCCCGGTGCCGGTCATTGATTTGGCGGATCGCAACTTCAACATTTGGTGGGTAGAACAAAAGCGTTCGCTGGATCGGATCACCTATGGATTGGACTTTACCCATCGCAATTTTAGCGGGCAGAACGATGAGCTCAAGGTAGGTTTTGAAACGGGCTATGCCCAAAAGCTGGAACTTTCTTACGGGCTGCCTTATCTGAATGCTGCACAGACGGTGGGCCTTGAAGCGCGTTTTCAGGCTTTGCGCAATAGGGAGCTCAACTACAAGACCTTCCAAAATAAGCAAGCTTTTTTCCGGGAGGAGGACAACAACTTCTTGTATGAGCGGCTGCGTATAGATTTGATCGTTACTTATAGGGGCAAGTGGCGTAGTTTTCACGATTTTTCGTTGTTGTACAACCGTGACAAGGTGGACGATGCAGTCCTTCGCCAGTTGAATCCCGATTTTTTCCCAACGGGTAACCCCTTGTACCGTTATTTCAGTTTGGGATACACTTTTAGGCTGGACTACAGAGACATCAGACCTTACCCTATGAAAGGCTTTTTGTTCATGGCTCAGGTAAAAAAGGATGGTTTGGGGATTTTTGGCGACCGGAATGCGCTTACCTTGAGGCCTCGTTACGAGCAGTATGCCACCTTGCATCCCAAATGGAGCGTAGCGAGTTTGTTGAGCGGCAAATATTCCTTTATTCGGGAGCCACAGCCTTACAATGACAATCGGGCGATCGGTTTTCGGGAAGACGTTATGCGGGGCTATGAATACTATTTGATAGATGGGTTGGACATGGTGTTGTGGAAAACCAGTCTTCGCAGGGAAATTTTCCGTCGAAACGCCCATCTTGGCAAATGGATGCCTTTAGAAACGATGCGGACCATGCCTGTGCGGGCCTATTTTAGTCTGAACCAGGATTTGGGCTTTGTCAACGATCCTTTTGCGCGATCGTACAACGACTTTAGCGGAAGGTTGCTTTGGGGGGGTGGAATTGGAGTGGATATGGTTTTTTTCTTCCATAATGTATTCAGGTTGGAATACAGTTTTAATCATTTGATGGAAAAAGGATTATTTTTAAGATTCAGTTCCGGAATCTAGTAGCCTTGAAAATATGCAAGTTGTCGTTTACAGTAAAGCCTTAAAACCCTCTGACGTACCTCATGTGCAGCGGCTGTTTGATGCCCTTTGTGAGGAGGGGATCAACACGTATGTATATGGTCCTTATTTGGATGACATTAAAAAGAGCATTCGATTTAAGGGAAGCGTAGGTGTTTTTGAGGGGTACCTCGACTTCAAGGTCAAGCAGCTGGATTATTTTTTGACGCTTGGAGGTGACGGGACAATATTGGATGCGACCACTCACATCAGGGATAGCGGGGTTCCTATCTTGGGCATTAACCTTGGCAGGCTGGGTTTTTTGGCGAGTGTGGAAAAGGGGCGCATTCCTGCTGCCATTCGGATGTTGCGCAGGGGGATGTTTACGATTGAGGAGCGCAACATGATCTATTTGGAATCCAATCTGCCTTTATTTGGCAACCTTCGCTTTGCGCTCAACGACTGCACGCTGCTCAAGCGGGACACTTCATCCATGATTACGCTTCATACCTTTATCAACGGTGCCTATCTGAATTCTTATTGGGCTGATGGCATTATTGTAGCCACCCCTACGGGTTCCACGGGGTATTCTTTGAGCTGTGGGGGGCCGATTGTTTTTCCGAACTCGGGCAACTTTGTACTGACTCCGGTTGCGCCGCACAACCTGAATGTCAGGCCTGTGGTCATAGCGGATGACTCTGTCATTTCCTTTGAGATTGAGGGTCGCGCGGAGAATTTTTTATGTACTTTAGACTCTAGGTTTGAGCCAATTACCTCTGCGCATCAGTTAGCTGTGCGAAAAAACGATTTCAGTACCCGCCTGGTTACCTTACAGGACATAGGTTTCATGGATACGATCCGGAACAAGCTTGCGTGGGGAACGGACTCGCGCAACCATTAGTTTTTTGGGTAGTGAACAAATCCTGTTAAATTGTTATTCTCCAACCATGGAAATTGCTTGCACTTTAGGAGACCAGACTTTTTTTGTTGACTTGAGTAAGCCCATTGATCTTTCTCTGCCTGTTCGCGAGGGCATGGACACGGCGAGTTGTTTTTATGCACCGCCGGTAGAAATGGAGCCATACCGGTCTGATTTTTTCACGGGATCGGTAGCAGAAGGGGGGGTAGTGAATTATTACTGGGTACGATTTTATCCACATGGCAATGGAACGCATACGGAGAGTCTGGGGCATTTAACGGCAGACCGTTACTCTGTTCAGGAAGCCCTTCAGGAATTTCACTTTCCTGCACAGTTGATCAGTGTATATCCGGAGCAATTAACGAATGGCGACCGGGTCATCACGCTTAGGCAGTTGGAGGGCATTGACCTCTTTCCTGGCATTCGTGCGCTGATTATTCGCACTTTGCCCAACGGGGAATACAAGCGCAGGCACAATTATTCCGGGGGGAATCCGCCGTATTTGGATCTTGAGGTCATGGAATATATTGTCGAAGCGGGCATAGCGCATTTGTTGATTGACCTGCCCTCGGTTGACCGGGAGGAAGACGGCGGTGCGTTGGTTGCTCATCGGTGTTTTTGGCAGCTTGATGGCGCCTATCCGAGGAAGCATGCCACGATTACGGAATTGATTTATGTAGAAAATACTGTCCGGGATGGCTTATATTTGTTAAACATCCAGTTATCCAATGTGGACATGGATGCAAGTCCCAGCAAACCGGTAATTTATTCGTTATGTAAAAAATAACAGTTTTGCCAGCTGCCAATACGACATATCATTCTTTGCTTTACCGCCATTTCAAGGAAATAGCGGCAGACAACTTTCGTCAGATCATTCGTTTTTGCGAGGACAACGAGCATAAGATCCGGTATTTGGAATTTGAGGAATACTTTGACTTTCGCGTAGCCTACGTAAATGCCTTATTTGAGATAGGGGCTTATAAGAAGCATTTGTTGTTTGTAGATGCGGTCATTGAAATGGTTATTTCGCATAACATACAGGTGTACAATGGCCAGGACATCTATCGGGACATGTTGTTTCGGAAGGCGGCATCGCTTTACAACCTGTACGACTTTGACAAATGTGTGTATATATTGCGGCAATTGATCCGGATTGATCCGGAAGACAAGTACGCTGTACAATTGCTGACGGTATGTTTGCGCCGGCAATCCACTTTTTTGTTGCGTCTGTCACGGGCATTGGCGATTTTGTTATTTTTAGCGACAGCTGTCATCATTTTTATAGAGGTCATGGCTGTGCGGCCATTTTTCGATCGGTACACTACGGATATCGAGTTGTTGCGCAACCTGGGCTTTGTATCCGGTTTACTGGTATTGGGTCTGGGATTTTTGTACCATCGTTTGCAGGCCGATTACCATGTAAGTCATTTTGTGGCTTGTGTAAAATCGGAGAAGGGGTGTTGAAAAAATTGTAACCAGATAAAAGCAAAAGCAAATGAAACCAAGTTTATTGATCCTTGCTGCGGGAATGGGAAGCAGGTATGGAGGCTTGAAGCAGGTGGACGGAGTGGGTCCTAATCAGGAAGCGATAATTGAATATTCGATATACGATGCCATCAAGGCTGGATTTGGTAAGGTTGTTTGTGTAATTCGCAGGGACATAGCTGCCGCTTTCGCGGAAAAATTTGGAGATAAATTTAAGGATCGCATAGAGGTCGTGTATGCTTTTCAGGAACTGGATCATCCGGTTCCGGGCATTGCAACTTTTCCCGAAGGGAGGGAAAAGCCTTGGGGTACTGCGCATGCGGTATTGGTTGCCAGGGAATACATTCAGGAGCCATTTGCGGTGATCAATGCGGATGACTATTACGGAGTATCGAGTTTTGCCGTCATGGCTGAATTTTTGCAGCGAGACTGTCGTCCGGACTTGTACAGTATGGTAGGATATGTACTGGACAATACTTTGTCCGATCATGGCACCGTAAACAGGGGGATATGTGAAATGGACGAGAATGCGTTATTGACGGATGTGGTAGAGCGCACGAAAATTCATCGAGAAGGAACTGGTATTCAGTATTTTGACGATCATGGGGTTCGGCATTTGTTGGACAGCAGCACCTTGGTTTCCATGAACTATTGGGGGTTTCATCCGGCGGTTTTCGATCATTTGGAAAAAGCCTTTGTGGCGTTTATTCACACGGAGGGTCACCTGCCCAAGTCGGAGCTATATATTCCTACGGTCATGAATGAGTTGATTAAGCGAGGGGAGGTACAAGTGAAGGTATTGACCTGTGATGCACATTGGCACGGGGTAACCTATCAGGAGGACAAGGCATTTGTAGTGGATGCCTTTCGGGGAATGATTGAAAAGGGCGTGTATCCTGAACGCTTGTGGTAAGTTATGGTTGGGGGGTAGTCGCTTTGGAACACAAATAATCCAACAGGTCTGGAAAATCTTCGGCAAAGCGGTCATTCCAGATCATGATCAGCTCTGCTCTTTGAGGAATATTGTGCAGTTCTATGATGCGAAGGGGCAGTTGTAGGCCTTTGACAGAAATTTTGGGCTCTATACAAATTCCGAGGCCTTTTTCCACCAATTTGAAGCTGGTGCTGGCAGAACCGGTTTCGTGGCTGATTTTTGGGCGGAAGCCTGCGTCCATGCAGATAGATTCCAGCACGTGGATATAATCTGATCCATCTGACAGGGGAGGAAAGATAAAAGCATCTTGGGCAAAGACCGAGAAATCGCTGTAATTAGTTGTCGTAACCGGATGAGCAAGGGGCAGCAGCACCACAAAATTATCGGTATATAACTTTTTCCAGCTCAATCCCCGGGGCACTACGGGGTTAGTAGCAAATCCGATATCGAGTTCCTGGCGCAAGAGTGCCTGGTATTGGTCGTTGTTGTTAATTTCCTTGAGGAATGTCGGAACCTCTGGCCTCAATTTTTTTAGTCCTTCCAAGATATCGGGCAACAGAGATTGCATGACGGAATGGGTAAAACCTATCCGCAGGGCACTTTGAGTACCCTTTTGCAGGTGTTGGGTTTTCTCCACTACCCTATCCCATTGGTGCAGCAGTCGCTCTACCTGTTCAAAGAAATACTTTCCGGCCGGTGTCAGGCTAACGGTACGTTTACTTCTGAGAAACAAGCTGGCTCCCAGCCGGTCTTCCAGTTGCTGCAATTGCTTGCTCAGTGCAGGCTGCACGATATTCACCTTTTTAGCGGTTTCTGTAAAGTGCAGGGTCTTGGCTAAGGTCAGCAGGTTCCTAAGCTGATCCAGGTTCATTCATTCTTTTTTTTGATAAATGTATTAAAAATAATCATTTTTTTCAATTATATAAAATCCTTATCTTGTTAATATGAAAACACAAGTCATTATCAGGCAGCTTATAGACGCGTTGGGTGCGGATCGGGTATTGGAGGGAGCAGCGATGGAGGGAAGGCATGCGCACATTTGGAAAATGGAAGAACCATTGGTTGCGCTTTGTATCGTATTGCCGGTTTCGACGGAGGAGGTTGCGCGGATTTGTGAGATTTGTCATGCCCATCGGCAGCGGATGGTGGTTCATGGGGGGTTGACGGGTCTTACGGGGGCCACGATAGCTGAGGCTGGCGACGTTGTTATTAGTCTGGAGCGGATGGACGGGATAGAAGAGATTGACCTTTACAGCAGGGTCATGCTGGTACAGGGTGGAGCCATTTTGGAGCAGGTGCAGGAAGCTGCGCGAGAACGGGGATTATTTTTCCCTTTGGGTTTTGGAGCCAGGGGAAGTGCCCGTATTGGGGGATGTATAGCGACCAATGCAGGGGGGGTTAACGTCATTAAGTATGGGATGACTCGAAATTTGGTACTGGGATTGGAGGTGGTATTGCCGGACGGTAGGATTATCAACGGGTTGAAGAAATTGGTAAAAGACAATACGGGCTATGCGTTATCGCAATTGTTTATTGGTTCGGAGGGAACACTTGGGATCATTACCCGTGCGGTACTGCGATTATCGGCATTACCTTCCAGCAGGCAGGCTGCCTGGCTTGGTTTTCGCGATTTTGAAGGAGCGTTAGCCTGGTTGCGGCAATCGGAAACAGCATTAGGGGGCAAGCTTAGCGCATTTGAATTGTTGTGGGGTGATACGTACGAAGCACAAACGGCAACTTCGGGGCCCTACAAAGCCCCGCTTGCGCATGGCTATCCTTTATACGTCCTGATGGAAACCCAGGGCAGGGATTCGGACAAGGATTATATGGAATTAGCATCTTTATTGGAAGAAGGGATTACATCGGGCCAATTTGAAGATGCGGTATTGGCGCAGTCGGCGGCTGATCTGCAATGGTTTTGGAACATACGGGAGGACGTCAGCATCATGGCGGGAATAGCCGGGTATGTGCAAAGTTTTGACATCAGTTTGCCCATCCGGGACATAGGTGAGTACGTATCGAGTGTCAAAGCAGCTGTTGAGGCCTTGGATGGGGTTGTAAAAGCATTTGCCTTTGGTCACTTGGGTGACGGGAACATACACTTCCTCGTTTGTAAGCATTCCGGATCGGCTGAGTTGAAGGCGGCCATTGACGAACTTGTATATGGGCCGCTGGCCGGTTATCAAGGTTCGGTATCTGCCGAGCATGGAATTGGTTTGGACAAAAAAAGATGGCTTTCTCTAAGTCGTTCGGCTGAAGAAATCGAGTTGATGCAACAAATTAAACAATTAATTGACCCTTACGGGCTTTTGAACCCGGGGAGGATTTTGGACATACCTGAAAAGCCATGATGACGGACGAGCAAAGCATTCTTGATTGGGGAGGAGAGGCCCTGCATATTTACCGTGACGAAATTGCGGATGCCTGGATCATTATTGCGGTTCATTCTACGCGCAGAGGTCCTTCTGCGGGTGGAATTCGCATGAAGCACTATCTTGGATTGCAGGAAGCCATACAGGATGCCATGAAACTTTCTGCTGCCATGACCATGAAATTTGCCACGGTGCGTATGTCATGGGGTGGGGGCAAGACGGTAGTGTATTTGACCAGGCCTTTGGATGTTGCATCCAGGGAGGCTCTGTTGTTGCGTTTGGGTTTGCACATAAAAAACCTTGGTGGGCAGTACTATGCCGGTCCGGACATTGGCACATCCAGTGAAGACATGGACGTATTGCATGAGGTTGCTGCGCCGTATATTTTTTCCCGAACCCCGGCCACGGGTGGCTCTGGTTCTTCGTCTATCCCTACTGCTTATGGCGTTTTTGCGGCCATACAAGCTACCTGTCGGCAAATTTTCGGTGAAGCCGATGTATCGGGAAAAAGCATTTTGATTCAGGGCATGGGCAATGTCGGTCGTTTTTTAGCGCAGCTATTGCATGAGGCGGGAGCCAGTATCCTTTTTTCTGAGACGAACCCTGCGCTGGTTGCAGAACTTTCCGAAACTACGGACTACCGGTGGGTTGCCCCGGAACACCTGTTTGATACTCCTTGTGACATTTTTTCTCCTTGTGCGCAGGGGGGCATCCTTGACCATAGCACGATATCGGGTCTCCGGTGCAAGGGAATAGCCGGAGCTGCCAACAACCAGTTGTTGCATCCGGAGCGTGATGCTGATCTGCTGAGGGAGTGCAACATTTTGTATGCCCCTGACTTTGTTGCCAATCTGGGTGGCGCTATGGGGATTACCCTGATGGAAGCTGAAGGCATGGAATATGAAGCAGCCATGTTGCGGGTACAAACTGCGATTGGAACAGCCTTGGATGGCATTTTCCGGCTTGCGGGGGAATTGGAAATTGACACACTTGACGCTGCTGAGCGGTGGGTAGGCAAATCATAAAAATCACGATTATGAACAACACTTTACGATCTACCGGAGACTGGAAGCCGGAACCGGTAGCGGAGCAATTTATTCGAACGTATTTGGAAGAAGCATTGAGGGCTTGTCCGGGAGCTGCTGGTTTTGCCGACTTGTTGTTGGATCGGGTCGCTATTCGGTTGAGGGACTTGTTGGACTATATTTGTTTTGACGATGAACGATTGATTCCCGCGTTGAAAGCTGCCGGCTGGCGCGAAAAAGGAGTGGGGCATTATGGCAATCCATTGGGATGGTTTCCGGATTTTGTCCATCGTGTGGGTAAGCAGACGATTTACTTTCGGGTAGAATTTGTAGAAGACTTTCTCAGCGCCAATGGTATCACTGCTGCGATTGAAGGCCAGCAGGGCGGTCGTTTCAGGCAAGCCAGGATATTTGAGGGGACTACGCATGACTTTGGTGTAGTCGAGCGGCACGGGTATGCGGGGGTGAATCCGGAGCCTGTATCCGAATCGCTTATTCGGGTTGCGAAGACACACCAGCAGGCATTTCGGGCTCGGCGTAGGCAATTTGATCACCCCGAGCAGGGTTTTGACTATACGGATCAGCTGGTAGAAGCAGCTGTTCGGGATCTTGGCAAAGATTGGTCTTGTGCCTTGTTTTTGAGAGCAGAGCGGGAATACTGGATGACGAGAAACCGAGCCGGGAGGGTTCAAAAAGAAAGACAGGATGCTTTGGGCATAGGCTGGGCCAACCAGGATCACCACACGTATGACAGTTCCCGGACTTGGTTTTACCGAACCATTCGGGTTTTGGAAACTTTGGGATTTGAATGTCGGGAACTGTTTTATGCCGGAGCTGGCGCTGGCTGGGGTTCTCAGATCCTGGAGCAGCCCGTCTTGCAGTCGGTAATTTTTGCAGATATTGACCTTGCTCCGGAGGAATTGGGTTTGGATTTTGCTCATCAGACCAACATAGCGCCTTTGCATCCTTATCGCAGGGCAGGACTTTGGTGTTATCTGCACGGCGAAAGTATGCTTGAAGCGGGGCTTAATCACCTGGAATGCATGTATGACTCGAAGCGCTTCAATAGCCAGTTTGAGGAACTCAATATTCCCATGATGGCACCTTTTTCTGATTTTCCACACCTGTACCAGGCCTTAACCGTAGGGGAATGGTGGCCTGTTGACCCGAATAGAATTGACCACCTTGTCGAAGAAGGTCACATCACAGCGGAGATGGGAGAAAACTTTAAAATGCACGGAGCTATCGGCTCTCACTTTGAAAACCTCGAGCGCAACGACGGCTTCAAGGGGTTCAATCAGCCTGGAATTGACGATGTATTGCGGATTATTGACCCGCGGAAGCAGTTGGTTGAAGGGTGAGGGTAAAATAGGTGTTTTTTGAGTTTAATATATTGATTGTTATATTGTTGTAAATCAGGTGCAAGGCACCTTAAGGTGCCTTGCACCTGATTTACCCTTGTTAATACGTTGAGGTTCGAAAAAGTAACCTCATGTAGAGGGGGGATATTGAAAAAAATTTGGATTTAGGATTTCACCCGTTCGAACCAGAGGTTTCGGATTCGTCTATCCTGGATAAAAAATCCCTGGATGCCGTTTTCATTTTCCACAAACTGAAAGCCCTGCATCTTATTTCGGAACACCAGTTGGCTGACGCGTTGGAGGGTAGTTGTAAAATCCTTTCCTCGTTGGAGGACAAGCAGTTTGTCTTGAACGGAAAGCGTGTATTGGGTATTTGTTTCTGTGCTAAAAAAAGTTCCGGTAAACTTTGTAAGCGCTGTTGAGGGGTCATCCAGATAGGGATCTGTTTTACGGGTTTGTACATCTTCGAGTCTATCGCGGATAAGTGGCCCGGAGGCATCTGCCAAAAAAGAGAAGCGGATATCGGGCACATCTTTTCTGAAAAACTCACTGGAACTTATGGGGAGGATTTGGAAGCTCAGCTCGTTCCAAGCTTGTGTAACGCGGAGGGTATCGTTTTCGAGGGTGACACTCCAGCGCAATTGGGGTTGTTTTATAGCTTCGTAGGTTCCGGTAAAGGGGATTAATTTTTTGGTAGGTACATTAACGGTGGATAGTTCCAGCGGGGAGAGGTTATGGGTATCATCTTTGGACAGGACTTTATCGAGGAGGGGATAGACGTTTCCGAAGGCGAGCACATCGGGAGCATTGGTTAAGATCACGAGTGAAACCTTCCTGTCGGGAAAGCGAAAAAACAAACTGCGGAACCCGCCCCAGGAGCCGGAGTGCTGAACCATTTTTTCTCCCTTGTGGGTTTGAATGAACAAACCGCCTGCATAATCTATCTTTTGTCCGTTGTTGAGTACAGCCTGTTCGTGCATGCGATCGTGGAGGGCTTGGCCGCCTACTTTTTGGCCATAAAAATTATTGTCCCATAGCAGCAAATCTTCCAGGGTCGTATAAACCTGACCATCTCCGCCCAGGGCAAAATTGTAGTAATGTTGTTTTTCATAAACACCTGCTTCATTTTTGGCGTAGCCTGTGGCGCTATTTTTGACTACCCTTGCGGGGTTTTCCAATATAAACGTATGTTTCATGCCAAGGGGATCGAAGATATTTTTTTGGGCGACAGCCCCGATAGACATACCGCTTACTCTTCGTACGATAATAGCCAGCAGTAAGTATCCGCCGTTGTTGTACATAAACTGGGTACCTGGGGGGAAATTGCGATCTTTTTGCCGAGCCATCATCTCGAGTCCCTGGTCTTCGGTAAACAGGTTTTCGTAGGGCGTGCCTTCATAGGCCATGAGTTCTACATAATCCCGCAATCCGCTGGTATGGTTAATGAGATGCCTTATGCGGACAGTCTCGCCGTGATAAACGGGGATTTCCGGCAGGTACATTTGTATGGGATCATCTATAGAGAGGCGTTGCTGCTGTTCCAGCAAAAAAATGCAGGCGGCAGTAAACTGTTTAGAAACAGAGCCGATATCGAAGACGGTCTTCGTGGTGATGGGAATATCGTAGTCCAGATTAGCCAATCCGTAGCCTTTAGCGAAGCGGATACCACCTGTCTCAAAAATGCCCACAACTGCACCGGGACTTCCCGGCTCCAGTTGAAAAAGGGCATCAATATCGGCTTCGGTTTGAGCGAAGAGGAGTGCATGGGAGGTAATTAGCAGAAGGGTCAGGAACTTTTTCATAGTGAAGCATGCTTAGCGGGTTAATCAGAATCGGGTATTTTGAGGGAGTTGCCACCAGGTTTTGGGTGCAACTTGGGGTATTGGATATTGTTCGTTGAGCGTTTCGGCATCGTAGAGGATCCCATTTTTAATCACGTAGCGGATACTGGTGGAGTGTCTGATATTTTCTAAAGGATTTTGGTCTAGAATCAGCACATCGGCGAGTTTGCCGGCAGCCAGGCTGCCCAAGTCTTTCTCCAGTCCTAGTGCTTGTGCACCGTTGAGGGTAGCGGTTCGGAGCACCTCGTAGGCATCCATGCCCCCGGAGGCCAGCAGCCACATTTCCCAATGGTTTTGCAAGCCCTGCATTTCTCCGTGTCCGCCCAGTCCTATTTTGCCGCCGGCTGCAGCAATCTTTTGCGTACTTTGAGCCACTTCGGTCACGTGGTAATCATCCGGGCGGAAAAAAAGAAGTCGGGTAGCACTTTTTTCGTATAATTCTTCCTCCGGAAAAAACCTGCGCAAGCGGGGATTATCGAGGGGCTTTTCCTCTGCGAGGAACCGGTAAATAGGCAGTGGCCCTCCGAAAGTCACCAAGAGAGTGGGAGTATAAACAATTTGGGAACCTGCGAAGAGCTGCACGACATCGTCGTATAAATTTGCGAGTGGCAGGGAATGTTCGTTACCGCTGAACCCATCCATGGCGTGGGTAATATTTTGTTTGGTATCTGCTCCCCCTTCGGCTGTGGGCATCAGTTCCAGTTCCCGGCAGGCTCTTACCATCCACTCCCGTTGTTGGCGGGTACCGATCAAGTAGGACTTGATATAATCGGTTTGGTATCGGTATTTATAGACTTCCAATCGAGCTTTTAGTTTTTCGAAGGAATTTAGCCCGTCCCAGCTAAACAATCCGGGGCCGGTAGAAAAAATCCTGGGACCGATAGCGCGGCCTGAGGCGATGAGGTCGGCATAAGCAAACACATCGGGTGTAGCTTGTGGATCCCGAACGGTAGTCGTCCCGAAGGCCAGGTTTGCGAGCATGGCGGGGTTCTCTGGTTCGAGTACCTCTGGATTCAGGTAGAGATGGGCGTGAAGGTCTATGAATCCGGGCAGGAGGAACTTTCCTGAAACATCCAGGATCGTAGTGCCTTCGGGCAGGGTAAAACTCCCTTTGGGGCCGATTTTGGCGATGCGGTTATGGACGATCAGCAAGTCGGCGTTTTCCAGAACTTCTTTCCCATTCATGGTCAGGCATGTTCCTCCGCGGAGGAGGAGGCGGTCGCCGGTACGTTCGCGGGGAAACTTAATTTGCAGGATATCTGTATGGATGGAAGTATCGGAGTGCCACGAGAGTTTATTTCCTGCTGTCCATATTGCGGTGGAGGCGCCTTCGGCAAAAGCAAAGGCCTCGGGTAGTGCTTCGGAAAGCAGTTGTCCATTGGCAAGTGGATTCACTTCCACGGGTTCATGGTAGCTGTCCAGCAGGATCTTTTCCGGCAAATCTGTAGAAAACAGCTTTCCGTCGGGAGTCAGGAGCAGCATTTTGGTGCCATTGTCACTCACTTTCAAATCCTTAGCGGGGATGGTAGATTTGAGGATCAGGCGATCCGGTTTCCCTTTTTCCTTGAGGATCCACCCTTTTGCGGGAGAAACAGCAGTAATAGCTTCCGGGTGGTCAGTAAATCGGGGGTGCAGGTATCCGTTGGACGGCATTTGATCCAGCACCTGGCCGGTCTGGATGTCTATCATCACAAACTCCGAGGCATCGGGAATAGCCCGAAAGCGCGTTGACCTCTTCAAGCCCTCAGGAGCCCGGATAGCTACTATTTTTTTGCCATCGGCACTAACTGCGGGCTCTGCAAAAAAACCATTTTCGCGGGTAATTTTTCGGGGTAATTCCCCGGGAACATATTGCCAGATTGCCCCTCCGGATGCATCCCAGGTACAGAAAACCAAAAAGGCATCATCGGGAGCCCATGCGGGGAAAAACGCGTAAGTATTTGGTGGTGATACGGGTATTGGCTTATCGGCTGGCGTGTTGCGGATATAAATCCTTCCCAGGGTGGAGAAGGCCAATTTTCCTGACTTAGAAACTGCCGGTTGTTGGACAAACCTTGCGATAAGAGAATCTTCGGGAATTTGGTGTTGAAAGTGTAAGGTAGGAACAATATCCAGGTTGACAGTAGCGGTAAAGGGTATCTCTTTAGCGCTGGCATCGTCTAATTGTATTTGATGGATTTTTCCATTGAACGCGATGATGAGGGCTTCATGATCGGGCGTAAAGCAAAAATTGGGCAGCACATCGCGGGTTGCCCGTGCTTCCAGTTCATTGCGCTGAAGCGGAAAAACCAGCCATTTCTCGGAACCTGTCTGCATATCGCGGAGCTTCAATCCGGTTACTCCTGACTTTTCGGCGGCATAAGCCAGCCACTTTCCATTCCTTGACCACAGGGGTTTCATCGCATTTCTGCCTTCCAGGGGGAGTTTGACCACTGATTTTTCCGCAAACGAAAACTGCAGGATCTCGCTTTTAGGCCCTGAGCGTTGGTTGTGGCTACGAGGAGTGATAGAACTAAACAAAATTGAGGTCCCGTTGGGGTGCACAGACCCTGTATAGGGTCCCGGAGGTGGTGCCGAAACCAGCATAGAACTGGGGCCATTGGCATTATCGAAAACCAGTTGTTCCTCTCCGGAATCCAGGTTAAGCTCGTAAATAGTTGTTTTTCGGCTCCAGCCGTCGGTCATAACCGTATAATAGATAGACTTTCCGCTGGGGTTCCATTCGGGCGATAGGATAATATCGGACGACCTGTGGGTCAGCTGTCGGGCATGTTGTCCATTGCTATCCATGATCCAGAGATTATCTGACCCATTGGCATCGCTCACGAAGGCGATCTGTTGTCCATCCGGAGAAAATCGGGGTTGTGACTGGAAAGCTCGGCCGCTGGCAATACATTGAGCGGTTCCGCCATTAATCGGGAGGGCATAAAGATCGCCCAGGAGTTCGAAGGCGATAGTTTCGCCTTGAGCATCAACATCCAGTGCGATCCAAGTACCTTCAGACGCAGTAAAGCGCATAGGCAGCATTTGTGCGGCGAGCGGATATGGGAACCAAAACAGGGCGAGACAGGCCATTTTGAAAAAGATGCGCTTCATCATCATAAAAGTGGGATCTGTTAAACTGGATATTGATGTATGATAAGTAAAATATCCCATCGCAGGAATGGCCTTTGATACAAAGTAATGATGAATACATTCTTTTTATTGATCAGATCAGGGCATCTGCTTTCAGCTCGTCGAGAAGGCGCATTACTTGCAAATCGCTGTACCCGTAAATGGGTTCTCTGTTGGAGAACTCACGGAAAACGGACGAAAAATCACTCGTTTTCAGATCGGCAACAATCCTGATCAGAGCAGATTTGGGTCTTCCTGGCTGACCTTTTCCAGGGAAAGCCTCCAGATAGGCCTTCAAGGCACTTTGGAGGAAGTGATATTCCTTTGGCAGTATTGCTGCGCATTGTGTAGCGGCATCGAAATCCCCTATTGACAGTTTTTGCCATAGTTGAGCCACTTGAATCGTATCCAGCAGGAGCAAGGGTTTATTGTGAAAGCAATTTAACAATGCGCTTTCGTCCAGACTGCCAAAGCTGTAGGGGGTATGATTGGGGGGTCTGACGACAAAACAAGACCCGGAATGGCCTGAATGCACCAGCAAATAGGTCACGAACCAGCAATTCAATTGACAAAAAACATCGTCTTCGAACCAAAGGAACACCTGGGCATCTTTATCAATACCTTGTAGGCGCTGGAACTCGGTGACGGTCTGTTGGTAATAGAAACTTGAAGGAGCACCGTATTTATCATTCAGGTACGTCGCACGACCATCAAAAAAAGCTTTAAGGGTATTCCCGCCGAGAGGTCCCTCTGCCAGGGCTTCTCGGGCAACGATTCGCAGACCGGGTATGGTGGTGGGAAACCTTTCGAGTAAGGCATCGCCATTGAGAACATGTACGATTTTTTTGTTGTCGGAGAGCGGTAACTGGTGCTCGAGCATCATATTTGACAGATTGAGTTAGGGTTATAAAGTTAAGGGGAAAATACCGATTTGAGAAGATGGTGTTGGGATATGGTTAAAGGAGCTTGAAAAATGAAGCGGGAAGTGTTTACCCTCAGGCTTTTCTTGGAGAGGATTATGTAGCTTGTTTGCTTTGCGACACAAGACCTGTTGATCCTTTTCATAAAAAGCCATATTAAGTTTTAGCTATAAGAAACATTTAGGTGATTAACTTTTGTTACAAAAAAGAAAAATTCTTGCTTATGCACAAAGTATTGGCTTTGATTAGCTTTCTGGCTTTTTTGACTTGTAGCCTGGGTGCTCAGGACGGCTCGGCGGTAGCCCGGACTGGTTTGACGCTTAGTGGTGGAGGTGCCAAAGGTTTAGCGCATATAGGCGTTTTGAAGGCCATTGACTCGGCGGGCATAAAAATTGACTATGTCACAGGGACGAGCACGGGGAGCATTATTGGTGGCTTGTATGCTATTGGTTTTAGTGGAAAAGAGATTGAACAGATGGCCAGGGCGATTGATTGGGATATGTTGTTGTCCAACCAAATTAATCTTCGGTCTATTGCCATGGAAGAAAAGGATCGGTATGGATTATATGCGATCGAAGTTCCTTTTGAAGATGGCAGTTTTAGGGGACGAACGGGAGCACTGGAGTCTCAGGAGCTGTGGCTAAAGCTATCGGAATTATTTTTTCCGGTTTACCGGGAAAAAAACTTTGACCAGTTCAAGCGGCCTTTTCGGGCGGTAGCTACTGATATTGCTACCGGTGAGCCTTATATTCTCGCCAAGGGGGAGCTTATTACAGCATTGCGGGCGAGTATGGCGATTCCGGCTGTTTTTACTGCTATAGAGATTGAGGGTAGGCGTTTGGTGGATGGCGGAATAGTGCGGAACTTGCCTGTGAGCGAGGCCAAGCAAATGGGAGCGGATTTTGTCATTGCCAGCAATGTTAGTGAGGGGATGTATTCAAAGGAGCAGTTGACCAATCCGATTCAAATTTTGACCCAAATTGCTTTCTTGAAAGAGGCGGAGGACCACAAGCGGCAAATTGCCCGAAGTGATTTTTATGCCAACCAGGAGCTGAGTCCCTTTTCTACCGGAAGTTTTGATAAATCGCTGGCAATTATTGATAGTGGCATCGTTTATGGCAACTCGCTGGTTCCCCAGCTCAAAAATCTTGCGGATTCTTTAGGCATTGAGGACAGGTTACGGGGTGCTTCAGGGAGCGAGGCACTTGCTGATTCTGTTTTTATTGTGTCTGCTCAGGTAGAGGGGCTGGAAAAGGAGTCGGCTATTTCTTTTTTGAAGGGTTTAAAATTTGAGGATGCGCAATACTATACCCCTGCGCGTATTTCCGGACTGATCCGAAGGACTTTTGGCAATCTTGAGTATGAGTGGATCCGGTACCGCCTGGTTCCTGCAGAACCGGGTAAGGCAATTATTGTGTTTGAGGTAAAAGAACGGCCATTGGCTTTGGCACGGGCGAGTATTCATTTTAACACTTTTGCGGGATTGAGTGCTATCGGGAGTTTTACGCAACGCAATATTTTTCCCAATTCCAAAACCAGTTTGTCTTTGAATTTCGGCGAAAACTCGCGGTTCAGGGTTGAGCACTTGCAGTACCTGGATCGTGCGAGCAGGGTGGCTCTGGTGTCGGAACTACAGACCGAGTCTTTCGAAATTGTGCGGTATGACAATTTTCAACCGGACGAGCTGTATCGGTTGTTTAATTCCAAATGGGACAACAGGTTGCAACTGGGGAGTCGCCGACAGTTTACCGCAGGTGTCGGTAACCGTTTTGAGCGGATACGCTTTACTCCTTTTACCCAGCCGGTTATCGAATTTGACGGAATGAACAATTTTTTTGCTACCTATGCCTTCGGACACTTAAATACCCTGGACAGATCCATTTTTCCCCGCAAGGGGGTGCGCCTGTATTCGGAAATGCGCCTGATACACAATCAGCAACAACGCATCCGGTATTATGATGAGTCGGACAGACAGATTGAGCCGGCTACTCCCCTTTTACTACAGGAAGCAGATTATTTTCAGGGATACCTGCAGCTGGAATGGTACAAGCAATTGAGCAAGCAGCATACTTTCTCCGGGCTGCTACAGGCGGGTTTTAGTACCAATAGCCTGGCCGACATCTTTAACGCGTTTAACATCGGAGGAATCAACAGGCTATACCGGAACCAGATTGTTTTTCCGGGAGTTCCGCACTTTGGAACCCGTGCCAATAACGTGGCAGCCCTTCAATTGAATCTTCGAAAGGAGTTTTACAACAACCTTTACCTGACCATCAGTGCAAACGGGATGGCTACCGATTATTTGTTGCCCGAAAATGGAGAGCAGGCAGAGCGTGCCTATATCCTGGGGCAGTCGCTTTCCATTGCTTATGATTCGCTGATGGGGCCTATTTCTTTTAGCGTGATGTATAGCGGGAAATTTAATAAAATTGAACCCTACGTCAATATCGGATTTGTATTTTAGAGGCTGGTTGATGCGCTCCCCTTCGGGAAAAAAGGATAGCTTCCACTTTCTTGTTTGCCAGGGTAAATTCAATAATTGAAGGAATGAAAAATATCGCTTTACTTTTTTGCCTGGTTTGTTACACCGGATTGTTGTTTGGCCAAAATACCCTCCAGGTTATTATCAGAGACCTGGAAAGCAAAGCGCCGCTCGTGGGTGCTACAGCTGTGGTGGATGGCACTAATTTGGGCGCGGTTACGAATGGGGAGGGGTTGTTGGAAATTGTGGATATACCTGATGGAAAACAGACGCTTGTGTTTAATTATTTGGGATATGAGAGCCGGCAGCAGGTTTTTTTATTTCCCTTGGACATGCCCCTGCCGGTCGAAGTTTGGTTGACCATGGAAGAGGAAGAATTGGAAGAGGTCATCATTACCTCGACGAGAAGCACCAGGACGATTGAAAATATTCCTACCCGGGTTGAGTTTATCGCGGGAGAGGAACTGGAGGAAAAAGGAAATATGAAACCCGGGGATATTCGGATGATGTTAAACGAAAGTACGGGGATTCAGACCCAACAGACTTCTGCCACAAGTTATAATTCGTCTATTCGCATACAGGGCTTGGATGGGAAATACACGCAGGTGCTTAGAGATGGGCTGCCTTTGTATGGAGGTTTTTCCGGAGGATTGAGTTTGCTGCAGATCGCCCCACTTGACCTAAAACAGGTGGAGGTTATTAAAGGGGCTACCTCTACGCTTTATGGCGGCGGAGCTATTGCAGGTTTGGTAAACTTGGTTTCTAAAACCCCGGAGGCGTCAAGGGAACTCAGCTTTATGCTCAATGGGACTTCTGCATTGGGTCTGGATGCCAGTGCTTTTTATGCACAGAAATTTAATAAAGTGGGAACCACGGTCTTTGCGGCTTACAACTTGGGTTCGCCCTATGACCCTGCAGGGATAGGGCTGACTGCCATTCCTCGGTTCAATCGCTATACGCTTAATCCAAGGCTGTTCTTTTATGTGGATGACAAGACCACCATCAATATTGGCTTTAACAGTACTGTTGAAGACCGTATGGGGGGTGATATCAAGTATATTAAGGGTACAGGTGGACCACAGCATACCTATTTTGAAAGAAACAAAACGAATCGTTTCAGTACGCAGTTCGGATTTGACCGGGTGTTGGGGGAGCAGGTTAGGCTTTCAGCCAAAAACAGTGTAAGTCGTTATGATCGAAGTATTGAGGTGCCGGATTATCAATTTTCCGGTGTTCAATTGGCTTCGTTTAGTGAAATTAACCTTAGTGTTCAGCGTGAGTTGAGCGAATGGGTTGGGGGGGTAAATTTGTGGACAGACCGGTTTTCTCAGGAGGCTGTGGACAGACCGGGGGATTTGGACTATCAGTTTACCACTGTCGGTGCTTTTGTGCAACATACTTTAAACGCTTCAGCAAAATTGTCAGTAGAAACCGGTTTGCGGGGAGATTACCACGACAAGTATGGCTTTTTTGTGTTGCCAAGGGTGTCGGGGTTGCTACGTGTCAACCATAAGCTTTCTTTGCGTTTGGGTGGGGGCATGGGCTACAAAGCGCCTACTGTTTTCATCGAAGATGCAGAGCGGCTTCAGTTTAGAGATGTATTGCCCATTGACCAGGAAAACTCCCGAGCTGAAAAGTCGCTTGGCGGAAATTTTGACATCAACTATCGGACTCCTTTAAGTGACCATTTATTTTTTACGTTGAATGCGCTTATTTTTTACACCCGGGTGCAGGATCCGCTTACCTTGGTGCCTGTTTCCGATGATTTTTTTGAATTTCAACAACCGGCCGGTTTTGTTGATTCCAAAGGCATCGAGAGCAATATCAAACTCACCTACGGAGACTTCAAACTGTTCATTGGCTATACCCTGGCGGATGTACAACAACACTACACCACAAGAACGGACTTTCCGCTGGTAGCCAGGCACCGACTGAACAATGTATTGATGTATGAGTTGGAAGAACGGTTGAAGATAGGGCTGGAGGCCTATTATTTTAGTCCTCAAAAGCTGAATGACGGGACGACAGGAAGACAGTACTGGATTGCGGGCTTGATGATGGAAAAAATTTGGGAAGGATTTTCTGTCTTTCTCAATTTTGAAAACTTCCTGGATACGCGTCAGACGCGATTTGACTCCATTTACACAGGATCCCTTTCAAACCCTGTTTTTCGGGATATTTACGCTCCCGTAGATGGTTTTGTCGTCAATGGCGGATTTAAGTTTCGGCTCTGATTGTGGTGCACAGTCAGGGTGCTTTTTCACGAGCTGCACCCTGACTGTAGCAAGGTGTGTTCTATTCCGGGTTAACCAGTAGCACGACTGCTTTATCGGCACTCTCGGAAAGGCAGCCCCAGTTGCTGGAGGGTTTATATACCAGAACCAAGTACCTTCCGGAATGGAAAGGAGAAGCTGCGAACTCAAAAATCGGGGTGTCCTGTCGTTCGCGTGTATCTGGAGCCAGTACCCAATCGTTGCTGTTTGCCGGCTGGAAGTACAGCGAGTACTGATGCCCCGTATCCTTAAAATCGTATTGTATGCGAATAGGATCGCCTTCGCGTACCGGGCGTTCGGCAGTAACCCAGGTCTGCCGTTTGTACTTACAAGGTGCAAAATTGGAAAAAGGCAGTTCCGGGGTTTTATAAGTAAAAGTTGGTGCTTTTTCGAAAATAAGCGGATCACTTTTCTGTGGTGAAAAAGCGTCTTGGTAGTCGAGTACTGCCTCTACACCGTAAATAGGCCCCTTACCTACCAGAAATGCTGCTTTTCGGTTGCCATTGCTGGTTTCTACCACTACTTCAAAATAATTGTCGTCCGGACTGATTCCCGGCAGCAGTTCGCGGATAATCGCACCCGATTTGTTGCCTTTTACAATCAGCCTTGTCTCCATGGGACTCGATCCTGCCCAGACGGTATAAGTGCAGCCTTTTTCCTGGCAGCACCGTGGACTTAGCCAGGATATGAAAAGCGGGATGCGAGATTTATTGGAGTCATATACGAGCTGTAGGTTTTGGATTTGGTTGCAGTTGGGATCTGTAGCCCTTACGCTGATAGTATCTATGGTCTGCCACAGATCGGGGTTGATCGCAGGATCGGAAATCGGAGGAAGTCCGGGGTTAACAGGAGCATCGTAAGTAGTTGGAGCCGGCAAGGGCTGCCCTTCCGGCATGGTTTCGGCCTTGAGCCAAAAAGCGGCTATGGGTACGCCTTCGGACATGGTGGAGGATCTGCCAAAAACAATCACCTGAAGTGTGTGAATGCCCCGGTTCAAGTCCCTTTCATCCAGATTAATTTCGAAAGGACTGGTTTTGCCGGCATATAGTGGCAGGGGATCGAGTATGATGTCCCGGTATCCCGGATGAATATACCGGACTTCTGCATACGGATTGAAACTGGCGCAGGGGGTGTTGGGCTCGAGCACCAGATTGCCCGTTATTTTATTTTGCTGGATGAAAGCTTTTCCCTGAACCTCGCATTCCTGTGGAATTTCGCGGTAAGCAGGTGGAAGATCGGTAGCTGATTTGGCGACCATTGTACCAGCGGTTGCGGTCATCGGGTATTGGATGGCACCAACCTGGATCATTTTATCGAGTTCCTGGATAAAGGGAGTCGTACAGTTTTCCCCCCAGGCACTTACTCTGGCATAATATCGCCCCTCTCCCAGGTCACAAAGTGGCTCTATGCGCAGGTTATTCCCTACAGCGGCCTGTGCCATTCCATCTGATCGCAGGGGAACCCAGTAGCTGTTGGCTCTCTTTACCTCCACCTTAAACGACCAATTTCTTCCCTCACAATTGTCGCACTGAATCAGGATGGCAGGTTTGTCGGACAAATTGCAATATCCGGTAGGTGCCAGCTCTATTTTGATATTGGGGTTTTCACAATTGGTTGGTACAGGCTGTGGGACGTTCTTGTCGCTCAGCTTGTCGCTACCTGCCAGGGTACTGCCAGGATCCTGGTATTGGAAATTGTTGATCAGAAATACCGCAGTAAACTTTTTATTCAGGGCATCGGGATTTCTGTAGTCCACCCCAATGTTGTAGGATTTATCCGGATGCAGATCATTGATGGCAATACTCTGCACTTGCCTGTTTTGCAACACTTGCAAACTAGAGATCAGCTTTTTCTGATTGTCGGAAACCCCTCCCGTTTGCTGTTCTTCGATCCAGAAAGACGCTTCCAGCCTGTTTGTTTTGCTATGGGTGAAATAGACCGTCAGGATAACCTGCCCTCGTTCTTTACCCGGAGCAATTTCTGTTTGAAAAGCAGGCTCTTCTTTCCCCAAAAAATCCCGCAGTAAGTCGCCTTGAGCTTGGAGGACAACAAACTCGGCAGAAAGCAGGACAATGACTACCAAAAAATACCATCTCAATATTTTCATACATTATATGTATTTGATGCAAAGCAGGTCACCCTGGGTTAACGAAATTGGGCCCGGTTTTATGTTGTGTGGTAGGATAAGCTGTCAAACTATGTTTTGAAAGTCAGGGTGATCTTACCCTTTGAGGCTGCAACTTTCATTTGACGTTACAAAAATAGGGTATTTCTTTTTATGTAGGGGTATATGAGCAAAAAACATATATAAACTTGGTAGGGGACATCAAAAAAGGCCTGTTATCAGTGAGCAGGTTTGTCTTTAGGAGGTAAGGTAGCGAGATAATGTTGGTGTATGGTGAGGCTGTACTGATGCAGGAGTTGTCTTACGCGCTGCTCATCGGGAGACTTGACGATGAGTCCGATATGGTAATCTTTATGGAGGCGCCAGCTGATTTCGGGATCATTGAAATGATTGAAATCGGGGTATTGTTGTTTGGTCAGGGAGACCAGTAATCCTGTTGGCGTGTAGTCATTCTGCGGCAGTTCGTAGGGTATGCCCTTGGCTACTGCATTTTCGATGTTTGCCCATTCCGTCCATAGGTTGATACCGGTAGCTTGCTCTACCATATCGGAGATATGTGCACCGCCAACCCTTGAGGCAGTTTCCAGGAAGTAAAATTTGCCGTCTTCTTTAGACTTAATAAATTCCGTATGACTGGCGCTGTATTTTAGTCCGAAAGATTGTAACAATTGGGAATGTAGTGTTTGGAGCGCTTCCTGATCTTCGTGATCGGGGCTGAGGGAAACTGTTTGAAAGACTCCTCCGCCGTGGGCTACATCAAAGGGAGGTTGCAGGTACCTTGAAAAAAGGCAAAAGATCACTTTTCCCTCATAGATCAGGGCATCGGCGTGATAGACATCCCCTGGTTTGTATTGTTCTATCAGGTATTCGTGTCTCTTGTCTCCAAGCGCTTCGATAGTAGCCCACACCTCTTCAATGGCATGTACTTTTTTTATGCCGATGGCGCTGGCTTCTGCCCGGGGTTTGACTACCCAGGGGCCGGTCACGGTATGGAGGTAGCTGTTGATTTCCTGATCATTGAATAACGAAGAGAAAGGAGGAATGGGGATATGGTGTTCTGCTGCTTTTGCGCGCATAGCGAGTTTATCGCGGAAGTTTCGGGCAGTAGTTTGACCCATGCCGGGAATCCGAAAATCCTCTCTGATGGCAGCTGCTTTTTCAACATCGAAGTCATCCAGTGCCACAACCCGGTCAATCGGCTGGTTTCGCCAGACATAAGCCAGGCCTTTGACAATATTCTGGATGTTTTCGGGAGAATTTGCTTCACTTTCGAGGTAAAAAAAATCGTCTATGGCTTCTTTGGGCCACGCTTCATGGGCCAGACTGCTTTTGGTCAACAGAAACACGGTATTGCCGGCAGCTTTACAGGCCTTCATAAATTCAACTCCTTTGAAATACAGGGCGATACACAAAAAAGTATGTGGCTTACTCATATTTTACATTAGTTTAAAATCCCCAAACAAGATACGCTTTACCCTTTTAAATCTTTAGAAAAGTATGGGAATTTACTTTCAGTAGTTACTTTATGTGGTTTTTTGTTGTCCGGACATTTCTTGCAGGTAAGTAACGAGCAACCTGATGCCGAAGCCGCTGGCGCTTTTTTGCGGAGAATAGTCTGTTTCGGAAAAAGCCACGCCTGCGATATCGAGGTGTGCCCAGGCAGGATGGTTATCTGTGAAGAACTCCAGGAATTTTGCGGCAGAAATAGCTCCTGCAACGGGCTTTCCGCTGAAGTTCTTTACATCTGCGATATCGGATTTGATGTCTTCTTTGTAAACATCCCAAAGGGGGAGTTGCCATACCCGTTCTCCTGTCTGTTCGCCGCTGGCGTTAAGCTGTGCGGCCAGGTCTTCGTTGTTGGAAAACAGGGCGGCAGCGTGGTATCCGAAGGTTCTCACGGCACTGCCGGTGAGGGTGGCAAGGTCAATCAGGACATCGGGGTTAAAATTTTTGAGGGCATAGGCAATGCCGTCTGCGAGAATAAGTCTTCCCTCTGCATCGGTATCAATGACTTCTATGCTTTTTCCGCTGTACGAACCGATCACATCTCCCGGTTTGAATGCGTGGGCGTCCACACAGTTTTCTGTAGTGGGAATGATGCCAATCAAGTGTATGGGCAATTGGAGTTTGGCTGCCACTTCGAGGGTTCCCAGCACGGCTGCTGCTCCTCCCATATCGCTTTTCATGAGGTGCATATTGGCAGAAGGCTTGATAGATAGTCCTCCGGTATCGAAGGTGACTCCTTTGCCAACGAGTGCGTGGACAGGGCCCTGAGTGTTGTTGCCTTTGTACTCCATGACGATGAGTGCGGGTGGGACGGCGCTTCCCTGGCTTACAGCGAGTAGTGCGTGGAGTCCCTCCCGGGTGAGGGTTGCTTGATCCAAGACCGCTACTTTGTAGCCATGAGCCGATCCGGATTTTTGTGCCCACAGGGCTAAGCTTTGGGGCGTGATATGATTGGCAGGAGCATTGACCAGGTCAAAAATTTCCAGCTGGGTATCGGCAAAAGCACTTGCTTTTTGGATAGCGTGCTGAGCCCTATCCTCGGAACCAGGCGCAATAATGAGCTCCAATCGCCCGTGACTGTCCCTCAAGGGGTGTATATCGGGAGCATCTGACTTGAACTTACCTAATTGGTAGGTAGAGAGCAACAAGCCATTCACTGCTGCTTCGACCCAGGCGGACAAATCGGTCTGGGTATCGGGTAATAGTTGTAGCTGTACTGCCAAACTTTGTCCCATTTTGTGCTTGCACTTGATCCCAAACCCCCGGAAAGCCTTTAACAAATCCCCGAATTTGGGACGCTCACCCACACCTACCAAAAAAATGCGGATTTCGGCACCATAGAATTGATGAATTTCATGGAAGTCTCCCTTGAAGTCCTCGGTCAGATATGCGGCAACATCCGAAAAAAGTTGTGGAAAGCCCGTGGTGAGGGCTTGCAAGTGTTTGGTACCGGCAACCGGGAAAACCAGGCTATGGCAGGAACCGGGGCTTGGGTTTGTAGATACGTTTATATGCATATAAACTGGCTTTGGGGAACTGTTTTAGCGAAAAAATAACCACTCTACTGCCTTTGGAAACTCCTCCCCCCATCGGTACTCGTTGTGTTTGCCTTTGGGATCAATGGATATTTGAAAGGTAATGTTCTTGTGAATTCCCTGTGACTCAATATTTTCTTTAAATGCCCACATTTCCTGGACGAGATCTGCGCTTTCTCTCCCGCCGCCATACAGGTACATGCTGATGTCATTGTCGGGGTGCAAAAAAGCAGGTGCGTGATCGTGCAATTGTGGATCTACCCACAAAGAAGGTGAAAATACCAGAATTTTGCTGTACACCTCGGGATACATCAAACCGGCGTAAATGGAGATAAGTCCGCCCATAGAGCTGCCTCCTATGCCCGTGTGCATTCTTTCAGGCAGGGTACGAAAATGCTTATCAATATAGGGTTTTAGCGTATCCGCCAAAAAACGGGTATATTTTTTGCCATCGCCAATACCTAATTTGGTCGGATGAGAAGGGGTAAACTCTGCGATGCGTTCGTCCACCGCGTGGTCTATGGCTACAATGATGATATCGCCTTGCCCTTGCTCTGCCATAAACGCAAGTTTGCGGTCAACACCCCAGCTTCCGAAGGGGGCATTGGGATCCAGCAGATTTTGGCCATCTTGTAGGTAAAGTACCGGATAGGATATTTCCGTTTGATGGTAATTGTAAGGAAGGAGTACAGAAATTCTCCGGGTTTTGATCAACTGCGGAATTTCGAAATTCTCGTCGAGGATCTGTATCTGTGGCATGAAGTCAGGATTGCAGGCAAGTCCGTTGTTTAGCCAGCAAGGAACATAATCAGATACCCGACCCCGGTGCAGCTCAACTGTCCGGTTGTCCATGGTATTGCCATAGGCATCCAGTTCCTCGTTTTCCCAACCCCCTCTGACATACTTATAGACCAGCACACCCGGTGTTTTTTCCGGTAGGACAAGCTCCAGTTTGTACTGGTTGTTGCCTTGTGGGGTCATCCGAAAATTAGCGTCGGCCGTTTTCCAATTGTTAAAATTTCCGGTGATATATACCGGCCTGTCATCTGTTGGGTTGGTTGTAAGTTCAAATGTGAAGCGATTCAGCCGCATATCAGATAAGGAAAATGTAGTAGATTAAGCCTTTTCAATCCGACAATATAAGAAAAATTCCCAATTGTCTGTTTTACCCCCCTCCTTTTATCTTCAAGCCTCTTTTTTTGCGAAAGCACTACTTAATAAAATCATAGTTAGGTATTTTTCTCCCGACAAAAGATCATATCTTAGTGTTTTTGTTACACAATGTAAAATTTTGTATAAGTATTTTAACCTGATCCTATGAAACCACTTTGGGGTATAGATCTCGGCGGAACCAAAATAGAAGGTGTTGTGATTGCAGATGCAGGCAAGCCTGATGTGCTCTCGAGAATCCGGGTTCCTACAGAAAAGCACCTGGGATATGCGCACGTAGTCAACCAGTTTAAGGTGTTGATTGATTTAATGTCAGCGGCTTCCGGTCTTCGGCCCGATCGGGTTGGCATTGGTACGCCGGGTACGATCGAGCCGGCTACCGGTCTGCTAAAAAACAGCAATACGACGGTGCTGAACGGTCAGCCGCTGCGAAGGGATATAGAGGCCGTGTTGGGGGTTCCGGTCAAAATGGCTAATGATGCCAATTGTTTTGCAGTAGCAGAGACCCTGATGGGCGCGGTGAAGTCCGCTGCTCCCGAGTCAGAGGTTGTTTTTGGCATCATCATGGGCACCGGGGTCGGTGGAGGTATCGTTGTGAATGGCCAGGTATTGAATGGTAAACACGGCATCGCCGGCGAGTGGGGACATAATTTTCTGGATCTCGATGGAGGGCCCTGCTATTGCGGAAAGGTTGGATGCGTGGAAACGATTATTTCCGGACCGGCTCTGGAGCGATATTATACCCGACTGACCGGCACGCACCTCCCACTGAAAGATATTTACGCAAACTACCAAAAGGGACATGACATACACGCAAATGCAACGATGAACCGTCTGGTTACTTTTTTCGGGAAAGCCGTGGCCAATGTGATCAATATCCTGGATCCCGATTGTATTGTGCTGGGCGGGGGCGTTGGCAATATTGATCTCCTGTATGAAGCAGGGGTACAAGAGGTAGCCAAACATGTTTTTAACCCAAAGGTGGATACGCGCTTTCTCCAACCCCAATTGGGTGATAGCGCTGGTGTTTTTGGCGCAGCGCTGCTTTAAAAAAACAATTCTTTGCGAAAAAAATTTTTAAGTTATTGATAATCAAAAATTTAATAATCAGGTGCAAGGCACCTTAAAGTGCCTTGCACCTGATTACCCTTATTAATTCCTTCCCACCGCAATAAGTAACCTTCTACTGAACGGTTTTTCAAATTTTTTTTAACAAGCAAGCAGCTCCGAGTGAGCGCGTTCCTGATTATTTGTTGTAAAGGGAATTGTTTTTTCGGGAATCGGGAAAAAAACGAGGGTCCGGATGGTCTAACAAAAAAAGTTCAAATTTGGATTCGATGGTCATGCAGTCGGAGTCGGAACACAGCTTGGTTGCCCAAGCCAAAAACGGGGATCAAAGGGCTTTCGAGCTTTTGGTTCGGCTGCATGAGGAGTCTGTCCAAAAGGTCGTGGTGGCCATGCTGGGGAATGTGCCGGAGGCACAAGATGTTGCTCAGGAAGTCTTTATCCGTTGGTACCAAGCAATGGATCGCTTCGAGGGCAGATCGGGTTTGCGGACCTACTTGACGCGCATAGCTATTAATTTGTCGTTGAACGAAATCAAACGCAGGAAGCAGAAAAGTGGCTGGATGGTTGTTGACAATAAGCATGAAGTTGCTTCCCACGACTTCGCGGACGACGGAACGGTACACCGAAACTGGGAAATCAACGATTTATTACAAAAAGCGATGGAGTTACTAACACCCGAATTCAGGATCGTACTGGTGTTGCGGCTTGTCGAGGGGTATTCTGTGCAAGAAACCGCCGATATGCTGCAAATTCCAGAGGGCACGGTAGCTTCAAGACTTGCAAGGGCACAAATAAAATTAAGAGCATGGATAAGCAAACTGGATCAATGAAGCCTACCCAACCGGGTGAGCCGCTACCTGGACAGTTGGAAGAATGGCTGGCATTTTCACTCGATCAACCGCTACAGGAAGAGCAGGATCGCGCCTTGGCGTCGGCGATGAGGGATAACCCGGCTCTCCAGGCCGAGAAAATAGCTTTGCTGCAGTTGCGATCGCAATTGGCTTCCTGGAAACCGCCCAAGAAGCCGGATTTCATGAGCCAATTGAGGCAAAAATTGGAAAAGCAGCGCAGACATGCCTTGGTTTTTTATTTTTTCCCCAGGGTCGCAGTGGCTTCTATCCTGCTTGCTATGGGAATAGCACTTTTGTCAGGGTATTTTTCAAAACACTTATCGGACAAAGTGGCGCTCGGGGTAGATTACCTGGAACCGGATGATGCCTATGGCTTTATTTCAACCGAATAATGCTTCCAACCATGAATGAAAAATTGAAAACGGTTTTAGTGATGCTTAGCTTAGTCGCAATAGGGTTTCTGGCAGGATTCCTGACGCATCGCAACCTGACCAGCCATAAAATTCAGCGGGTGGCCGCACTAAAGTCTGCTTCCGGATTCGAACAACAACTGATGAGTGAGATGAACCTGAACGATGTGCAGCAGGAACAGGTAGGACCTATCATTGCCAAATATGCCGAAAGAATTTCTCAGGCGAGCCAGGAGGCCCGATTGCTGCGCAGAATGATGGTGGATTCCATGCATACCGAAATCAAACCTTTCCTCGACCCCGCTCAGATCGAACAGCTAGACCGCTTTTCAAGTCGCTTTCGCACTTTTCAAAAGTCCTACCATATCCACCATGATAGCTTGCGCACAGGTACTGCCCAGTGATGCGTCAGACCTGAGCTTCAGATGAGTCCCCGCGATTTGAGCTCGAGGTATTTGTTGATCGTGTCGAGACTCAACTTGTCCGGTTCTGTGAGTAGGGTCTGAATGCCGTATTGTTGCAACATCTGAACCATCTCCTGCTTGTCTGTTAGGTATTTTCTGGCTATGGCTTGGTGATAGACGTCTTGTAATTGTCCGGCCGGCTTTTCCACAAAACGGGTAATTGCGGTGTTCTGAAACAAAATGACCAGCAAAAGATGGGTGCGGTTGATGCTGCGCAACAACGGTAGCGCCCGCTCTAATCCGTGCTTGCTCTCAAAGTTGGTAAACAAGATGATCAGACTCCTTCCCGAAAGAAGCTTTTGGGTGGCGCGGTAGAGGAGTTCAAAGTCGGCGTCTTCTTCCCGAATGGCTTCTTTGTACAAAACTTGCATTATTTTTTGCAATTGATTGGGGACATTGTCCGCTTTGATAACCGAACCCAGGTTGTTGGAAAAGGTGAGTAACCCCGCTTTGTCGTGTTTAAGGAGCGCAATATTAGAAAGTACCAGGCTCGCGTTGACGGCATAGTCGAGCAAACTCATGCCCTCAAAGGGCTGCTGCATCAAACGGCTTTTGTCGAGTATGCAGTAAATTTGTTGTGAGCGTTCATCGGCGTATTGGTTCACCATCAGACCGCCCCTGCGACCGCTGGCTTTCCAGTTGATGCTCCGAAAGTCGTCGCCGGATAGATAGTTGCGTATTTGATCAAATTCATAACTATGACCAATGCGCCGTAGCTTTTTTAGTCCACCCGAAGCAGAGAGCTGGTGCAAACCCATAAATTCAAATCGCTTCATCTGCCGGATGGAAGGATATACCGCCACTTCACAAGGTTTGCCAAGCTGAAGCCTTCTGCGCAACAGCCCTATCCGGGAAAAGAGATAGACGTTCAGGTGACCAAAACGATAGACGCCTCGGGTGAGCGGCCGAATGGGGTAAGTGGTATGGAGCTCCTGTCCGGGAGGCAGGGCAACGAGAAGTTCCTGATCCCGGACTTGCAACTGCACGGGTAATTCGTCTATCACAATAGTCCAAAGCTGAAGACCAGAGCCGTTTTTTAGGCGTAGCCCTATTTGATGTGTTTCCCCCAGGGAAAAAATGCGCGATACTTCCCTTTCTGCTTGTAGCCCTCTGGATCCGACTGTGAGCAACCAGCCGTCCATAAGGGTAAGTAACAGCACCATACCAAAAGCGATGATGACCGGAATGTACCCTGCCGGGAAAAAAAAACTGATCAAAAAGAGTACGGGAAAAGCCCCATACACCTGGAAAAACCTGTCGGGCAGATACCAAGATTTCAACATGTTCCCGGCTTTATCTTGGTACAGGAACCGTGGACAAAATATCCCGAATGACATCCACTATCCGATAGCCTTCGATCTCCCGCTCGGGGGTGAGCAGCATGCGGTGCTGCAATACGGGAAAGGCGACCTGCTGAATGTCGTCCGGCGTGACAAAATCCCTGCCCCGTATGGCAGCCATGGCTTTGGACATTTTCATCATGGCAAGTGATGCCCGTGGAGAAGCCCCCAGGAAAAGGTCTCCGTGGTTTCGGGTGCGGTGAACCAGCAGCGCGATGTAGTCCAACAGTTCTTCCTGAATGGTTATGGCTTCGACCCACTGCCGACAGGCTAAAATTTCTTTTGCCCCTATGATCGGTTTTACTTTTTGCCGGAAATCCGTCCGGAAGTCCTGGCTGAAACGCCTCAGCATGGCCTGTTCCTGTTCCAAAGAGGGATATTCCAGCACGATTTTTAGCAGAAACCGGTCGAGCTGGGCTTCCGGCAGCTTGTAGGTGCCCTCTTGTTCAATCGGATTTTGCGTAGCCATTACAAAAAAGATGGCATCCATGGGGTAAGTTCGACCGTCAACGGTAATCTGTGCTTCTTCCATGACCTCAAAAAGTGCAGCCTGGGTTTTGGCAGGTGCCCGGTTGATCTCGTCAATCAAAATTAAATTGGAAAAAATGGGTCCCGGACTGAAGGAGAATTCTCCGTGCTTTACATTATACACAGTAGTGCCCAAAACATCACTGGGCATGAGATCCGGGGTGAATTGTATCCGGGAAAATTCGAGCTGTAGGGTTTGAGCGAGTAATTTGGAGGTGAGGGTTTTGGCAATGCCCGGGACGCCTTCTACGAGTAGGTGTCCGCCGCAAAACAGCGCAGCGAGCAGCAATTCTATGAAGTCGTCCTGCCCGATAATGACCTTCTGCACTTCTTCCCGCACCCGTTTTACGGCTTGTGACAGCAACTCAGAGGGGTGGGTATGATCCGTTGAAAATGGCATTGGTTCTGGTTCCATGGGTCAATTTTATTTGCATTGATGGTAAAAGCTTTCCAGCAGGCGGTGAAAGTTCATGAGCTCAGCCGCCGATAAGCGATCTTGCATGGCAATGTCTTCCCAAGCACGTCCGATCCGTTGCAGTTCCTGAGCTGGTACGCCAGCCTTTAGCGCTATGTTGTCTTCTTGCCCGCTAAGGGTGTCTTTCACGGGTAATCGGTAGCGGGTTCTGATGAAACGAAGCAGCGATTTCATGGAAAGTACGGCGATTTGCTTGTGATCGCGCTGAAAATAATACAAGTTACCTATTGTTGTGATAAACTCGAGCGAACTGTTGGCCGGGGGAGCCATCAAGGGGATGACTCGCTGGGTGCGTTTGGATCGAAAGATCATAAAGAGCAGCCCCAAAGCGATCAGCAGGTACCATGCCCAGGCAAGCGGAGGATGATTGAGGATGTATCGAATAGGACTAATGGTATAGTCGGTCGGATTGTTGCCCGCTGTGGGTTGTTTGCCCTGGGATTCCGGGAAACGCGTCCACTCATCCCAATATAGCTTACCTGGATGGACAAAAGCCAGGGTTTTTTCGGCGTAGCTGAGGCAGGAATCTTTTACCAGGAAATAGTTGGAAAAAGCCAGGGGGGTGGTGTGAAGGAGCCATTCGCCCCGACCGTAGGCTACCCGGATATAATTGGGAAAGATCTCATTCAGGTACCCCAGTTCTTCAAAAACTGACAGACCGTCACAGTGGGCTTCCCGGGAAAAATACGACCAGTAATAATTGCTCGTTCCTTTTTCCTGTCGGAAGGTATATGGGGTTTGCATGCGATCCGTAACAGAAAGCAAGCCCACGGTATCAATGATCAACCCATGTCCTCCCCAGTCGGTTTCCCCACACTGTTGGGCGACCAACCGCTGCATGAAGGCATCGGTAAACCGGGTGGTACTGATAAAAGCCTGGTTGCCTGCATTTACAAAATCTAACAGCACCTCGAGTTGTGCCGGATCTGGTTCGAAAAATTGCCCAACGAACAGGTAAGCGGCTGCCGCAGGACTGTCCGGCAGGACAAAGCCGGTGCTTTCGTCAAGGGTCACAAACCCATCGGGGCTTTTTCCTTTTTTGAGTAACTCATATAAGAAATAGGTGCCATAGGGGTCTTTGCTTCCCGCCTGGTAGTTCTCTCTCCAGTTCAGCGCGCTTGGGGCTTCTTTGAACTGAAAGAGGAGCCATGCCAACAGCCCCGTTACAAGCAATCCTATTCCTATTCGTTTCCCATTCATCTGTTAGCTGTTTTCAAGCCCGACCAATATCGTGCATGAGGATCTGAAAAGACTTGATGAGCTGGTCGTAATCTTCCTTGCCGATCTGTTTGTTGCCATACCACACCCGCTCAAACACTGCCGTAATGCCGGTGAGTTTCGTACTCAGGGCATCGGGCAACAATTCCCGGATGTATTGATCATTGGTCTTGTCTTTGCGCCAGCGTATCAGCTGCTTGTTTGCCAGCGCCTGCAGCACTTGCAGGTAAGCAAACCTAAGCGCCATCCGGTAGTCTGAATTTCGCAGTGCGGCGTCCAGCCAGTAGCTGAGGTCTGCGCTCAGCAAATCACTTTCCTCCCTGAGTTCGTTTTCCCATTGGGAAAACTCCTTTGTGGGAATACTGTCGCGGGCAGCCTTTTGCTGTAAACTCAGGTATCGAAACAGGCGATAAAGGAGTAACAACACCGGGACAAAGACAAGCCCAAAGGATAGCACTTTTACGATCCGGATCAAATTTGGGGAAAATCGGTCACTCCATTTTTTCGGCTGTGCTTTTTCCGGCTGTGCCTTTTTCGGCTTTAGTCTGCTGCGCTGCTCCCCGAGGGTAGTTGCAGGAGTGGGGGAAATATCGTAGTTGACCTCCTGGCGAAGAGACTGCCAGTGCTGTCTGTCGAAAGAAAACCCATTGCTCTGATTTGCAGAAGGTTGGGCATTTACGAGGACAATGCTTGCAAGCCCCAGGACAAATACAACGCGTAACTTCATTTTACTACCTGGTTTTTATTCTTTTTCCAGGCCTCTGATTTGCCTGTGCTGCCCCAGTTTGGCTATGGCTGCTTTCAGGTTGTCGGCCCCTGCAATCTCTTTCAGGGAGTAATAAGAAAGCGCCATCCCAATGAACAAGATCATAAACGTGAACGACAATATAAAAATAGCAATAAACGTGCGTAAAACTATAGTAATTTCGGCATACCTGTCTGGCGGAGCGTCTATGATCCAGGTGAGCCAATCCAGGACAAACTGCATGAGGGTAGCCTCTGTAAACAGCAACAGCAGCAGCCCCATCAGGATAACAGACAAAGACAGACTCATAACCCTTCCAAATCCTTGTTGCAGCAACAAAATCGTTTTGCCGATGGCCCGCAGGGGGGTACAGGGGGTGGCAATCATGGTATAGAACCACATGATGAGTGCAGGAAACAGGAACACGAGCAACAGCTTGGTGTACCAGGCGCGGGTTAGGATAATCAGTAAGAGTCCCGCTGCTCCAAAAAGTCCCTTTGCCGATCTGCCGACCCATAACCGGACTTGTTGTTCGGGAGCTATTTTTTTTCCCGCAGGGAGCAGCACAAAACTCAGATAGGTATTCAAAAATGCCAGTAGAACAAGCAGAAAAAAGGGAAACTCGGGGAACTTCGCGGGGCGGAAAAATTGCTCCAAGCTGTTAAATACGCCGAAGAGTTCTCCGGGAAAGCGGAGGGTATCGGAAGGGGGACCGGATGACCCAAAAAACAGGAGGAGACAATAGGCCAGTGCAACGCCGACATTGAGTCTGAGCAGAGGCTTTTGGTATTGTTGAAAAAAAATAAACACTTCCTGAAAGAGCTGTCCTGCCGTTTTGATGGTAGCGCGGTTGATGTCGGGTCGCGGCAGGGTTGTGCGGAGTGGCTGAGCCGACATGGCGTCAGGCGGAATAGACTTGCCCCGGCGTCGTGGCAGCCAAACAAAATAAGTGGTCACGAACACCAAGCAGATTCCGATAAACGAAGCCCTGACCCAGTCGGGAGTTTCGGTATAGCGGGTCAGATAAGCCTCAAAAAGGCCGGCAAGCACAAAAACGGGTATGGTGCCAACCATGATTTTCAAGCCTTTGCGCGCTGACGCTCTAAATGACTGTCCGCGCGACAGCGTTCCCGGGAATATCCAGCCCTTTCCCATGGTAATTCCTGCTGCCCCTGCGATCACGATAGCAGAAATTTCCAGCGACCCATGTATCCATACGGTCAGGAGGGTTTCGGTAAGTAGCCCTTGCTGGGCAAAAAAGTAGTGAAACGTACCGATCATGATGCCATTTTGCAGCAGAATAACGATGGTGCCCAGGGCGAACAAGATCCCATACACAAAGGTCTTCACGGCAATCAGGAGGTTATTGGTGGTAATGCCCACAAACATGCCGAGGCGGTCGCTGTCTTTGTACACCGCCAGTGGATCTCCCTTGGCAATATTCTCCAGGGTCATATCCACGTAGGCATCTCCCAATATAATTCGGATAAAATCCGGTTCGATGGCGGTAGAAAGGATGCCTGTGCCAATGGCCAGTAAAAAAACGAGCGTGGCGAAAAGGAAATCCTTCCTGGCTGCAAATACGGCCAGAGGCAGATCGGTAAGCCAGAATTCTTGTATTGCCCTTAGGGGCTGGTACTTTGTTTTGTATATTCGGACATGCAAATGCGTGGCCAGGTCATTGAGATAGTGTTGAACCGGTCGGTTGGGATAATGGGTACGGGCGTAGGCGAGATCGTCCATGAGTCCCACAAACAGGTCGTACAATTTTTCGGGTTCGCGCACCCCATCTTCGACCGTTTTTTCCAGGTCTCTCCACTTTTCCTTATTTTGGCCGATGAAATTTGATTCGCGCATATAAATTTCTTTATGTGCAATTTATAGGACTTCTGCCAAAAAAAAGCAGAAATTGACAGTATGCAATACATTCACGTCCAAACTGCCCAGCATGTCCGCATCAGCTATGAGCTTGCCGCTTTCAGAGATCGGCTGTTGGCGCTTGCTTTGGATATTTTGGTGGTACTCTTTTGCTACCTCGGTCTGTTTGTCTGGAACCTCGAACGCAACCTCAACTATGGGGACTCTCTGGTTTTTCAGTTTTTACTGATTCCTCTGTTGTTGGGCTATCAATTTTTGAGTGAAACCTTAGGACGGGGGCAATCTTTGGGTAAGTACATCGCAGGTATCCGGGTAATCAGGCTGGATGGAAAACCTGCCGCCAGCAGTGACTACTTGTTGCGGACTTTTTTTCACCTTGTGGATACCCTTGGTTCGCTGGGGGTGATAGGCAGTTTTTTGATCAGTTCGACACCCAGCAAGCAGCGGTTGGGAGACCTCACAGCGGGAACGGTGGTGGTCAAATTTAGGAGAAAGCCGCAGTTAAGGCTGGAAGATTTCCCTGGTAGAGAACGCTTGAAAGACTACCAACCTGTATATTTGCAGGCGGCCAAATTGGACGAATCAGATGTATCGCTGATCAGGAATGCACTCGCGCGGTATTACGCTTTTCCCAATTTGGCACACAAAGAAGCGATTGAGTTGTTGGTAGTGCGGCTTCAGGAGGTGTTGGATCTTCCGGAACCTCCTGCGGACAAACTGAAATTTCTGAAAACAGTAATCAGTGATTATCTTATTTTGACCCGGTAATAATTGCTCGGGTACATCACCTTAAAACGAATCCGGCGCATGCGCAAAAAAAAGCCCAAACTCATTGAAAACGTACAGTTGACTGGCATTGCCGACAAAGGCAGGGTGGTTGGCAGGGATGCGGAAGGCCAGGTCGTATTTGTCGAGGGAGGGGTTCCCGGAGACGTAGCGGATATATGGGTGACCAGCAAGCGGAAGGGTTTTCAGGAGGGATATGTCCAGACCATTCAAGTCTATTCACCGGATCGCGTAGCACCTGCCTGCGCACATTTTGGCGTTTGTGGCGGTTGCAAATGGCAGCATTTGGACTATGGAGCCCAGATCCGGGAGAAAGAAAGGGTCGTGTATGACGCGCTTGAGCGCATTGGGAAGATTGACCTCGGAGAAAAATACCCGATACAGGGAGCCGCAGATATTTTTTATTACCGAAACAAGCTCGAATTTACTTTTTGTAACAAAAAGTGGCTTACTGCGGAGGAAATAGGGGCGGGTGAAACGAACCAGGTCAACGTGGTAGGTTTTCACAAAGCGGGGGCTTTCGACAAAATTGTTCCGATTTCTGACTGCTTGTTACAGGCAGCACCTTCCAATGACATTCGAAATTTTGTCCGCGATTTTGCAGACGAGCACGGTTACACGTTTTATGATCCCAAAGCGCAGCAGGGTTGGCTGCGCAATATGGTAGTCCGTGTGACGACGCTGGGTCAGGTGATGGTTATCCTGAGCATCAACAGTGGCAACGACAAGGCCATTCCGGTGCTTTTGGATGCCCTTCGGGAAAAATTTCCTGCTATTACCAGTTTGTATTTTTGCATTAACCCCAAGAAAAACGATTTTCTACTGGACCTGGAAATGCAGCTGTATGCCGGTTTGCCTTATATCGAGGAGCAACTGGACCACATCCGCTATCGCATTGGTCCAAAATCATTTTTTCAGACCAACACCAGGCAGGCGGAAAGTCTCTACCGAATCGTTCGCGATTTTGCGGGTTTAACCGGTACGGAAAATGTATATGACCTTTATACGGGGTTGGGAAGCATTGCCCTATACCTGGCCGGTCATTCGCGTCAGGTAGTGGGGGTAGAAGAGATCTCTGCTGCGATAGCAGATGCGCGAGAAAATGCCCTTCTGAATGGTATTGAAAATGTGCAGTTTTATGCCGGCGACGTCAAGGACATTGTGAGTCCGGAATTTATGGAACAACATGGCCGGCCTGATGTGCTGGTCACCGATCCGCCACGCGCAGGTATGCACCCCAAAGTCATTGATATCTTGCTCGAGTTGGAAAGCCCGGTTATTGTTTATGTCAGCTGTAACCCTTCCACCCAAGCGCGGGATCTGCAGTTGCTGGCGGAAAAATACGATGTTGCAAAAGTGCAGCCGGTGGACATGTTTCCCCACACTCATCACATTGAAAACGTGGCCCTTTTACGGCTAAAGAACCGATAAGTTAAGACAATATGGAACAGCAAATACAGCGGATCAATGAAGACATCAGACAGATACAGGACCTATTGGTCATGACGAGTCAGGCCGTCATGGATCAGGACGTATCTTCTTTTCCCATTTTTGTTGTATTTCAGCGGGAGGACTCCCTGGAACTGGGGGTTCCGATTGCCGACGAGGGCAGCAATCCGGGATCCTGGCTCATTAATGTGTCCACGCTGGAAGAATTTGTCGCCAGACAGATCATCGTTGATGAAAAAATTGAGGACTTCAAAGCGGTTTTCAAAGATCCCCGAAAGTATTTTTGTCTGTTTCTGGTAACATCCGGAACAGCAAATTTCATTTTTTTACCCTTACAAAAACTGAGTTGATACGCTCCTTGTAGCGACGATAACCCCCACTCCAAGCGAAACACCATGAAAGAAATCCTGATTTGCGAAGGCGGAGAAGTTTTATTTGCCGCCCTTGAATTTAGACTCAAAAAGCATGGGCTGGCCATCGAATGGGCTAAAAATAAAAAAGAAGCCCTACTCAGGCTCGAGGAAAAAATTCCTGATCTCATTGTGGGAAGTATTGATATGCCCGGTTGGAAAGGCTTGGATTTGCTGGCGGTAGCTCGGGAATACAGCTCCGGCAGGTTGCCTGTGATTTTGATCGGGGAAATGGAGGAGGAGGAAGATATTATGGAAGCACTGCAGGCTGGTGCGGCAGACTTTCTGATTCGTCCATTTAAACCTTCCGAGCTTGCCATTAGAATTATTCATATCTTGGAACAATAAAGCCAAATTTCTGTCCATGAAAGGAATAATCCTTGCCGGTGGATCCGGCACCCGCCTTTATCCCCTGACCTTGGTGGTCAGCAAGCAACTTATGCCGGTCTATGACAAGCCAATGATCTATTATCCGCTTTCTACCCTGCTTTCTGCGGGTATCAACGAGATTCTTATCATTTCCACGCCGTCAGAACTGCCACGCTTCAGAGAATTGCTTGGCGATGGCAGCGAGCTGGGTTGTTCATTTTCTTATGTACCCCAATACGTGCCCAATGGACTTGCGCAGGCCTTTGTGTTGGGCGAGGAGTTTATCGGACAGGACAGTGTAGCGCTGGTATTGGGCGACAATATCTTTTACGGCAATGGTCTGAGCGAGTTGTTGCGAGAAAGCGTTGATCCCGACGGTGGAGTAGTCTTTGCCTATCGGGTAGCGGATCCCGAGCGCTATGGTGTAGTGGCCTTCGACAAGATGTTTCAGGCCATATCTATCGAAGAAAAACCTGCCAAGCCCAAATCCAATTACGCTGTTCCCGGCTTGTATTTTTACGACAACCAGGTGGTGGACATTGCCAAAAACCTGAAACCAAGCGCCAGGGGCGAATATGAGATTACAGATGTCAACAAACACTATCTGGAAGCAGGAAAACTCAAAGTTGGGGTTTTGGGGAGAGGAGTGGCCTGGTTGGACACTGGTACCCACCATTCTTTGATGCAGGCTGGACAATTCATCCAGGTCATAGAAGAAAGGCAAGGACTGAAGATAGGTTGCATCGAGGAAGTTGCCTATGAAATGGGCTTCATTGACGCGGGGCAGCTCGAAAGGCTCGGACAAAAATATATCAAGAGTGGGTATGGGGAGTACCTGCTTAACTTGTTGAAAGAAAACGAATAGACCAGGATGGCCCTCAGCAGAAAACACAGACTATTTCGCTCGTTAGCTATGGGGGTGCTTGCCCTTTTGGGTATCATGGTGATCAAAACACTGGGTTATTCTTCCCGGCAGCTTGCGGTGCCGCCGGTTGCTACTTTTCCGGTTGACCCGGAGGTTCATGAACGATTGGCCTCAGGGCTGCGCTTCCCGACTATCTCTCTGTCGCCTTTGGATACCCAGGCTTTTTTTGCGCTGGACACCTTTTTGGAAAGGAATTACCCACTGGCAGATTCCCTGTTGCAGCGAACCACTTTTTCTGAACTTTCTACCCTGCTCCGGTGGCCCGGAAAAACATCGGCGCTTGAGCCTGTGTTGTTGCTGGCGCATAAGGATGTAGTACCACCAGACTCGAACAGTCTGGATCGCTGGACTTTTCCGCCGTTTTCCGGAAAAATGTCGGATCAAAATATTTGGGGGCGCGGTGCGATAGACGATAAAGGATCCTTGTTTGCTATCATGGAGGCTGTAGAAACGCTTCTTAAAGAGGGATATCAGCCCAATCGGACGCTTTACTTCGCCTTTGGCCACGATGAAGAAACGGGGGGATCGGAAGGTGCTGCCGTCATGGCTGACTGGCTAAAAAAGCAGGGTATTCGTTTTGAATATATTCTGGACGAGGGCATGTTGCTCGTAGAAGACGGTGGTGGGGTAGTAGATCAGCCTTTAGCAGTGATCGGCATAGCCGAAAAGGGCATGTTGACGCTTCAGTTGCAGGTAAACACTTCAGGAGGACATTCGTCCCGACCTCCGCAAGAGACTGCTGTTGGTATCCTTGCAGCTGCCATTCAGCGACTTCAGAACAATCCTTTCCCTGCAAGCCTGGACGGTGCGACCCGACTGATGTTGGATCATATAGGTCGTGAGTCTGCCTTCCCGACAAAAATGGTCTTTGCGAATATGTGGCTGACGAAAAAACTGGTGATTGGGCAATTGGGGCAAAACCCCAGTACCAATGCCATGATCCGAACAACGATCGCTCCTACCATATTCAAAGCAGGTGTAAAATCCAACGTTTTGCCGGCTACGGCGGAAGCGCATATCAATTTTCGGATTTTGCCCGGGGAAACCCCGGAAACGGTCACCCAGCGGGTGCGAAGCATCATCAACGATCCCCGAATAACCATCACGGCTGACGCGATGGAGGACAACACTCCGCCCTCGCCTGTTTCCCCTATTGAAACCCTGGGGTTCAGGGTAATTGAAAAAACCATCCGGGAAATTTTTCCAGGAACCGTTGTAGCTCCGGGACTGGTAATTGCCGGAACAGACAGCAAGCACTACACAGATCTGGGTAGGGGCACTTATCGGTTTTTGCCTTTGGCGCTCACCAATGACGAATTGTCGCAATTCCATGGCAACGATGAACGCATTTCGCAGGAGGACTATGCAAATATGATCCGTTTTTACAGACAGCTTATCCTAAACAGCTGCAAATAAAGCATCCTTAGCGTCTGATTCCCTGAAAAAGTTGGTATATTTCAACGCTTTCAAAGCGAATTACTGACTTTAACTAAATCTAACCTTATGACAAGTGTATTTTCGAAGTACGTGGGCATGCTTTGCCTGCTGCTCAGTGTGAGCGCATTCCCGCTCGCTGCTCAAACTAATTTTGGCGACTTAGCCGATGGCCCTTACAACCGACTGGTGATCCGCGGCGCTATGGTTTTACCCGGGCACGGGGGACCTCCGGTAGGCCCTTATGATATTATCATTGAAGGGAACAAAATTGCGGATATGATTCCTTTTGATCCCATTACCGCTGAAAGGCGGGGTGACGTCAATCGCGCAAATGGTGACCGGGTCATTGATGCCACGGGCAAATATGTGATGCCGGGTATGATTGACTTGCACATGCACCTTCGGCAGGAGCCCATGCCTATAGAATACGTGTATTATTTGAAACTGGCGCACGGCGTCACAACGCTTGTACCAGCACCTGATCGCGGTTTGGAAAACGCCATTTCGGAAGCGAAGAAAAGCGAGGCCAATGAAATACTGGCTCCCCGAATGTTTCCCATTTGGAATTGGGGGCAAAATACGGGTCACGACCGCGCTTTTATCGAAGACCCTAAAAATGCGCCGCAGATCGCCCGGGAGATGGTGGCTAAGGGAGCACACGTCGTGAATGTTGGCGATCTTGGCTGGAGTCAGGAATTGCTCGGTGCCGTATGCCAGGCAGTCACCGCCGCCGGAGGGATTACAACCTACCATATTCCGCCCAACACGACCTCTGTGACCCACGCAGTAGATGCTGCAAGGCTGGGAGTAACCATGATCGAGCACCACTATGCGTATGCAGAATCCTCGTTAGACCGCAGTGTCCAGGACTTTTCCCGGAACTACAACTACAACGACGAGAACGAGCGGTTTCGGCAGGCGGGTCATGTATGGTTGGAAGCCAACAAAGAGCGCTTGCTTACGGAAGTTGCCGACTCTCTTGTCGCTTATGGCGTAACCATGCTCCCCACTCGGGTAGTTTATGAAGCCAATCGCGACCTTTTGCGTGCCGGAAGCTTGCCCTGGCACGAAAAATATACCCACCAGTCGCTGATCAAATGGAACGGGCCGGATCCCAATTACCATGGCGCTTACCATTACGATTGGACCTCTGACGACGAATATTACTGGAGCTATGCCTTTGACCTTTGGGGGGATTTGATTTACGAATTCAACAAACGGGGGGGCCGGGTAGCCTATGGTACAGATGACAATTACATCTTTGCAACCCCTGGTTTTTCCAACATCCGCGAATTGCAACTCATGCGCGAAACCGGATTACACACACTCGAGGTCCTCAAAGCTGCCACGCACAACAGTGCAAAAACGTTGAGACAGGATAAGTTGGGTTTGGTCAGACCCGGGTACACTGCCGATCTCATCATTGTAGATGCCAGTCCCTTGTACAACCTTCGATTTATGTATGCTTTTGGTGCCCTTACCCTGGACAAAGACGGGAATATGGTTCGCCGTGGGGGAATCAGCCATACCATCAAGGACGGCATTGTAATTAACAATGTCAAGCTCATGGAAAAGGTCGAAGCCATGGTGGCGGAGTCCAAGAAAGACGCCGAGCCTTCCGCCCTGGAAGCCCCTTTTGTGATACAGAAGAAAAAATAGGGATTTTAACCACTCCTAAGGATCCCCCATTCTTTGACCAGCCCCTATGAATCCCCTAAAGGGAGGTTACTTTTTTGAATGTCGGGGTATTAATAAGGGTAATCAGGTGCAAGGCACTTTAAGGTGCCTTGCACCTGATTCATAAAAAATTGATAATCTTGTTTATACGATTGAATTTCTGCTTTTTCCAACAACATTTTGGCAGATTCAGACAACAGGATAGAACATGTGTATCCGACTTTGGAACACAAAGACAGGTTGCTGGGGGGGAGCCGGAAAAGGCTGAAAAAAAGGTGTGAACGCAGGAAGAAAATCCTTGTGACGTTGAAGTCACCTTAAAGTGACTTCAACGCTATTCTCCTATAAATGCCATTAGGCTTTCCGAGAAGTAACCCAAACGGGGGTCGTCATTTTTCTAAAAAATCAATAAGCTCTTGCGAAAAGTACCCTTCGCGAAGAATCTTTGCCTGAGAACACGCACTTTCCGGGTTCCTCTACGGCATCGTTGGGGATACAGCGGATAGTCGCTTTGGTCAGTTCTTTGATTTTGAGTTCTGTTTCTGTAGTTCCGTCCCAGTGAGCCTCGATGAATCCGCCCTTGCTGTCCAGTACATCTTGGAAATCAGCGAAATTATCCACTTTGGTGGTATGTTCGGTTCTGTATTGGAGTGCGCGGTTGAACAAATTTTGTTGAATATCGGCCAGGAGCTCTTGAACGTATTGCTCTACGTTGTCCAGGGTTTGCATTGTTTTTTCCTTGGTATCTCTTCGAGCTATTTCGACCTGGTTGTTTTCCAGATCGCGTTTGCCGATACCGATTCTCACGGGGATTCCTTTCAATTCATGTTCGGCGAACTTAAACCCGGGACGTTTTTTATCATCGGTATCATAGATAACAGAGATGCCTTTGCTGCGGAGCGCCCGCATGATTTTCTCTGCCACATCATTAATTTCGGGGGCGGGTTTGGGTATAGGAACAATGACCACTTTTGTAGGAGCCAGTTTTGGAGGCAGAACCAGGCCATCGTCATCGGAATGCGTCATAATCAGGCCGCCTACCAGTCGAGTAGAAACCCCCCAGGAAGTAGCCCACACATAGGACTCCTTGTTCTGTTCGTCGAGGAATTTCACATCAAAAGCTTTCGCAAAATTTTGTCCGAGGAAATGCGATGTACCAGCTTGCAGGGCTTTGCCGTCCTGCATGAGTGCCTCGATGGTTAAGGTATCTTCGGCACCGGCAAATCGCTCATTCGGCGTTTTATAACCTTGGATAACAGGCATAGCCATGTACTCTTCTGCAAACTGCGCATAGACTTTTTGCATCAGGCGTGCTTCTGTGATCGCCTCTTCGCGTGTTGCGTGTGCGGTATGACCTTCCTGCCACAAAAACTCTGCTGTGCGGAGGAACAGTCGGGTTCTCATTTCCCAGCGAACCACGTTGGCCCATTGGTTGATGAGGAGAGGCAGATCCCTGTAAGAGTTGATCCAATCCTTATAAGTATGCCAGATGATGGTTTCGGAAGTTGGTCTGACGATCAACTCCTCTTCGAGTTTGGCATCGGGATCAACAATGATGCCACTGCCATCCGGAGCATTCATCAGGCGGTGGTGGGTAACCACTGCACACTCCTTGGCAAAACCATCCACGTGGGCAGCTTCTCTGCTCAGGAAGCTTTTCGGAATAAACAGGGGGAAATACGCATTAACGTGTCCGGTCTCCTTGAACATGCGATCCAGCTGATCGCGCATATTTTCCCAAATAGCGAAGCCATAGGGTTTGATCACCATACATCCCCTGACGGCAGAATTATCTGCCAGTCCGGCCTTCTTCACGATGTCAATATACCATTGCGAATAATCTTCGCTCATTCCTGTAATTTCCTTAGCCATAATCCTTTATTGCTTTTGGCTTACAATGTAAGCCTACAATGCAAAAAAATCGTAAATTTACATTTAACAACTGTTAAAATCCCGGGGTCGCCGACTTTAACAAATCGTTTTCCGGGGTTTAATGAGCCTTTAACACAAACTCAGGCACAAATGTAATAATTTGGATGTTGTAAAATCGAATGTCAATTGTAAATGCGAAAAAAAATGCGCCATGAAAAATAGTATCTTAACCTTGATGGGCCTGTTGTTTTTGGCTGGTTCCGGCTTTGCCCAAGCTTATGATGATCTGTATTATGATCCTTCAAAAGTAAAAAAAACGGTAAGTAGGCAAGAGACAGTTGCATATACGGAGCAGCAGGGGTATGACAATACTTATGCTGAGGATGATGAGAATTATTTGGACGAGGAGGACTACGACTACTATTATACTTCCCGCATTCGTCGTTTCCATCGTCCTTTGCATGGTTTCGAGTTTTTCGATCCCTTTTATGTAGATATGTCGTACTACGATCCTTTTTTCACTCCGGGTATGACGGTTTTGATTTACGACGACCCTTATGCTTACCGTAGTTTTTACAGAAGAAATATGTGGCGAAATTCCCTCCGTTTTAATACTTGGGCGGGTATCAATCCCTATCGCCATTCTTTTGGTTGGAATCGTTGGGATTCCTGGAATACCTGGTCGGATCCTTGGTTCAATCCTTATCGTTCAGGGTTTTCGTTCAGCTTTGGGTTCGGCAACTCTTGGTTTAACCGCTCGCTTTGGAATCCGTATGGTTTTGCCTCGCCGTTTTATTTTACCCCTTCGTGGGGGTATGGTTACAACTACAACACCTTCAACAATGTGACGTACAATGTATATAATGATGTACGCCAGCGGGAGGTTTATTATGGACCAAGATCGAATGCAGCGCCTAATGTTCCCAGGACGAATTCTCCGAGGTTGCGTACCGAGACGCCGGGGGAGCAGACGGATCGGGCTTTGGGTAGAAGATCTTATGGGGATACCCGTGCGGTAAATCCGGATAGAGGGGTGAATGGGGCAGATGTTACCCGAACCAGGCCGGATGTAAATTCTCCAAATGTTTCGGATCCCCGTAATCCGAGAGCTACCGGAAGGAGCAGCGAGGTAGGTACCCAGAGGAACCCATCGGCAGTGAATCCTTCAGATGCAAGGATATCCAGAGGTAGCACTTACGAGCGTAGTCCGGATACGCGCAGGGAAAATCCTGATGTGAGGTCGCAGAGGACTCCTAATGTGTATCGTCCTAATGTGAGGACGCCGGATAGAAATTCAGGAGTAAGCGGTGGATCGAGAACACAACCCAATTCAGGTAGCTATAGTGCTCCGCGTATAAGTACACCTCGCTCAGGTGGTAGTGCTCCTGCGAGCAGGCCGTCTATTAGTGCGCCCAGCCGACCTAACACCAGCAGTGGTGCTGCAACTCGTCCTTCTTCTTCCTCCTCTTCTGGTGGAAGCAGGAAGAAAAATGATTAAATAAAGAAACCAATAACTGAATGAAATTTTTCAAGTTATATGGATGGATGGCCTTCTGTTTGGGAGGCCATTTGTTTGCTCAGAACGCATTTGATGCTTACCGCTATTCCAGTTTCGATTTTGGCAGTACGGCCAGAACTATGGGGGTGGGTGGTGCTTTGGGCGCTTTGGGAACGGATTTCGCCGTTATAGGCACTAATCCTGCGGGAATTGCGCTTAACCGGCAGTCGGTTTTCACGCTATCACCTGCTTTTGTAGCCAACACAACGGATTCCCGGTTGAGCAATGATCCGGAGGGATTATCTTCCAGGGAAACGATCTCAAAACTAAATTTGAGCAACTTTGGCATCATCGTCTTTTCTGATCCCAGGAGTGAGCAATGGTCGGCGTTCAATTTTGGTATGGGTATGAACAGGCTCCAGCAGTTCAACCAAAACATCTTCTTTGACGGGCATTCCTTGGGATCCATTACGGATCAGTTTGTGGAAGAGGCCAATGATGCGGACAATTACAATCCTTTTGGAGCGGGGGTAGCGATAGATGCGGAGGCGGTATATGATTTGGACGAAGATGGAACGTACGAGACGGACTATCAATTGGCTTCTGATGCGGTGCTTTATCGCCAGCAGTACGTCACTCGAAGTGGCTCGATGAATGAATTGTCTTTTGCTTTTGCGGGTAATTTTCAGGAGCGCATTATGTTTGGTCTGAGCGTGGGGGTACCGATCGTTAATTTTACGCAGACGAAGGTTTATACAGAGGAGGATCAGGGGGACGGGCCGGATGGTTCGGTACCTTACTTTGACAATCTGGCTTTTCGGGAGTACCTCAACACTACGGGTACGGGGTTGAATTTCAAGTTTGGAATGATTTTCAGGCCGGCTCAGGCTTTTCGACTGGGCATAGGAGTTCATACGCCTACTTTTTTCAGCCTGGAGGACAATTTTACCAGTGATATGGAGTATCAATATACCGTGGAAGATGGTGAGGTGGTTGAGGCGTCCGGAGAATCGCCGGATGGGTATTTCAATTATAAATTGCGCACACCCTGGCGTTTTTTGGGAAGTGCGGCGGTGATTATTGAGCAATTTGGATTCATCAGTGCCGAGGTCGAGTATGTGGATTACGGAAATGCTGCTTTCAACTACGATAATTTTCAACTCGAGGAGCGGCAAGTTAATAGCGATATTGCTGCAACCTTTGGATCGGCGCTTAATGTGAGGGCAGGAGCAGAGTTTGTGTACGATGTGTTGCGGTTCAGGGCCGGTGTTGCGGTGTTGCCTTCGGCTATACTGGGCGAAAAAATAACCAACCCTACCTGGTCTTTGGGTGCGGGCTTTGTTCAAAAGGGTTATTTTGTAGATGTTGCATATCGGTTTGGCAACCTTCAGCAAACTTATCTTCCCTATAACAGTGCTACTGGGGTTAACCAGTTGGTGAACACAGATCTGGCCTTAAACAAATTATTGTTTACGCTGGGAGTAAGATTTTGAGCGCATACCTGATTAATTTCCTGGACGTTGAAACAGCAGTAGCGTGAGGTTACCTTTTGGGTTGCCGAGGTATTAATAGGGGTAATCAGGTGCAAGGCACTTTAAGGTGCCTTGCACCTGTCTTATAAGGTGTTGAAAATCTTTTGTTTGTTTGTTGTTTTCCTCATCCGGGTTACGGATTAATTCTGGAACAGCTTGTCCATGCGCTGTTTTTCAATAGCCAACTGTGCGGCTTTTCCGTATGCTTTTACGCCTTCGATGATTTGTGCAAATCTGGGATCCCGGGTGTAGCCTTTTTCGTAGCGATAGAAGATTTGCTGGATGATGACAGCTATTTTGTACAACCCAAAAACGTAGTAAAAAATCAGGTTGACGGGAGGCTGTCCGGTAGCTTCGAAGTACCAGTTGGCGAGTGTGGTGCGATCGGGATTACCGGGAAGGTGGCTGATATTGAGGTTAAGGCCTTTCATAAAGTCCGGGTCTTCGGCTGTGACCCAATAGGCCAAGCTAGTACCCAGATCCATCAGGGGGTCCCCGATGGTTGCCATTTCCCAATCCAGGACTGCTTTGATATGGGAAAGGTCGTCGGGATCGAGCACCAGGTTATCGTATTTGTAATCATTATGAATCAGGGCTGGTTTTCCCGAAGGGGGAATATGGCTCAGGAGCCAGTCTGCCGTAAAATCCATAGCTGATATTTCATGGGTTTGGGAACCGTGGTAGCGTTTGATCCATCCTTGCACTTGCCGTTCTGCATAGCCTTCGGGTTTTCCGAGATCTTCCAATCCACTTGTATGGATATCGAGACTGTGTAGTTGGGCCAGATTTTGGATAAATTTTTTGGCGACAGCCTCCATCTGACTGGCATTGGGATAGGCCTGTTGTGGCATTCCTGCTCGCAGAATGACGCCATTCACCCGTTCCATCAGGTAGAAAGGGGCACCGATCACGGTATCGTCTTCGCAATAGAGCAGGGGTTGGGGTACCTTGGCAAATACGGGTTTAAGTCGGCTCAGCATTCTGAACTCCCGCCCCATGTCGTGTGCGGTTTTGACATTTGCGCCAAAGGGGGGGCGCCTGAGGATGAAGTCTCTACTCCCCCATTCGATGAGGTAGGTAAGGTTGGAAAAACCTTTGGGAAACTGTCTGACCCTTAAGTCGGAATTTTCGTTACCTGGGAAATTATTGGACAAAAAATCCCGGAGCAGTTCCAGGGGAAGCTCCTCCCCTGGTCTGACTTCGGCTGCGGTATCTATTGGAGGTATTTTATCCATGACTGTTTTTTGTGTCGGGCAAATAATCCTTTAGGATATATTTAGCAACGCGCTCTTTGTGCACCTCATCGGCGCCATCGTAAATTCTTGCCGCGCGTTCGTGTCTGAACCAAAACGCGAGCGGGAGATCATCGCACATTCCCAGGCCGCCATGAGCTTGTATGGCCCTGTCCAGGACTTGTTGCAATACATTGGCCACAAAGAATTTAATCACCGAAACATCTATTCTGGCGGCATAAGCACCTTCCGCATCTATACGTCGGGCGGTATTGAGAACCATTAGTCGTGCAGCATCAATTTCTGCGCGACTTTCAGCGATCCAATTCTGTACACTTTGTTTATGGGCGAGTAGTTTCCCCTGTCCCAGAGAGCGGGTAGCTGCTCTGTGGCATAGGAGCTCCAGCGCTCTTTCGCTGATGCCTATCCAGCGCATGCAGTGATGGATGCGGCCTGGGCCGAGCCTTTCCTGAGCCATCGCAAATCCCGACCCTGCTTCCCCCAACAAGTGATCCTGAGGCACCACACAGTCGAACATGACCTCTCCATGACTTAGCCATCCTTCGCCTCTTTCGCCCATCACGGGGATGTTGCGCAATAGCTGAAAACCGGGGGTGTCAGTGGGCACAATAATCTGGCTAGCTCGTTGATAGGGATTGGTGTGATCGGGATCGGTGAGGCACATGACCACGGCAAAACTTGCCCCATCGGCGCCTGTGGTGTACCACTTATGGCCGGTAACCCGGTAGGAGCCATCCGATAAGGTGCCTCGGGCTCCCATTTGAATCGGGTTGGATCCGGCAAACTCGGGTTCGGTCATGGCGAAACAGCTCCGGATATCGCCGTTGAGGAGTGGCTTTAAAAACCGCTCCTGCTGGTCTTCGGAGGCATGTTCCATGAGGATCTCCATATTTCCTGCATCGGGAGCCTGGCAATTGAAAATGTAATGTCCATATAGCGTCTTGGCCAGGTATTCGCTCAGGATACCGAATTCGAGCAAACTCAGCCCCATGCCGCCCCATTTCTGAGGAACCTGGGGGAGCCACCACCCTAAGGCCTTCACTTTCGCCCTTTTTTCATCGAGGACAGGTTGTAGCTCGTAAAAACCGGTAGAAAGCGCCTGTTGTTCGAGCGGATACAACTCTTCAACAATAAATGCTTTGATGGCTGGCAGCAGCTCAGCCAGTCTTGGGGTCATAAAAGGATTATCCACTTTATTGTCAATTTTTGTGTTGAATAGAATCAGGATCCTGTAAACCGAGGTTGTCGCTTTTGCAAAAAAGCATGTACACCTTCTTGGAAGTCGCTACTTTTGAAGGCACGCACCTGGTTTTCGGCCTCCAGCGCTATGTTTTGGTAAATATCCTGGTTAAGAGACTGGTGTAGCGCATCTTTAGTAAGCGCAACCGCCAGTGTTGGCCTTTCGGCAAGTTCGGTTGCCCAGTGCAGCGCATCTGACATCAGATTGCCCGCCACGGCGATTCGGTTGGTTAACCCCAGTTGGAGGCAAGTCTTGGCGTCAATTTTTTTTCCTTCCACCGCAATTTCGAAAGCCCTGGCATAGCCCACTAACCTTGCCAGCAACCAGGATGCTCCACCGTCCGGCCCCAAGGCAATATTGATGAAGGCATAGCGGATATTGGCATCTTCTGCCATGATGCGCAGGTCGCAGGCGAGTGCCAGTGCTGCCCCTACTCCTGCCGCTGAACCATGTACCGCTCCGATAATGGGTTTGGGTAAAGTGACCATCAGGCGTAATAAAGGCTGGTAATGTTCGATCAGATAGTCCCGAACGTACTCCGGCTCAATACCCGCTGCAAAGTTTTCAAGGTCGGCTCCGCCGCAAAATCCCTGACCCTCACCCCTTAGGATTACTGAGCGAATAGAACTATCCTGATGGCAGTGCTCCAGGTGGTGCTTGAGTTGGTGCAAAAGTTCTGTGTTTACCCCGTTGTATTTCTCAGGGCGATTGAGACTAATGATGCCGACAGCGCCTTTCTTCTCGAAGGTAACCGATAGGTCTGATCCCATAATGCTGGTTTTTTGGAAAAAATTACATCCAAACTGATGTCTATAAAGATAACATAAATTTTAGTCAAGACCCTAAGAGGCGGGAAAAAAAGGGAGCTGGAATTTGAATAAAATAGATTTAATTTATTGAAATTCATTTATTTAAACAACAGGTGCAAGGCACCTTAAGATGCCTTGCACGTGAAAATTCGTTTGTTAATACTTTCAGGCTATCCAAACGTAACCATTTTCCTGAAATTTATTTTTCCGTTAGGGTCTTGCGGGATCGGGTCCTCCGTATTTGCCGAACCAGCCGTGCAGGTAACCGACGGTACGCATAAAATTGGAAGGTTTGGAGGAGGTTCCGTGAAACTCGTCATTGAATCGGATCATGACGGTGGGCACTTTATTGACTTTGAGGGCCTGGTAAAACTCCTCGGTTTGTGATATAGGGGTACGGAGGTCATTGACACCGCACATCAGCATGGTGGGGGTTTTGACATTGCCCACGTACATCAGAGGGGATCTTCTGAGGTGTTCGCTGGGGTCTTCCCAGGGTTTTTTCTCGAAGTTGTTGTACCAGCCGATGCCATCGGTGGTGCCCACGAACGACATCCAGTTGATGACCGGGTAATTGACGGATGCACCTGCAAATCGGTCGGTATGACCTACGATCCAGGAGGTGAGAACACCCCCGCCGGAACCGCCGTACACGAACATTTTCTTTTCGTCAATGTATCCTTTTTCGATAACTGCATCTACGCCTGCCATGAGGTCTTCATAGTCTTTTCCGGGATAGGAGTTTTGGATGGCATTGGCAAAATCGTAGCCATAGCCGGTGGAACCTCTGGGGTTGGTGTAAAGCACTACATATCCCATGGAGGCATGTAATTGGGAGGTGATATCGAATCCTGTGTTGTACATGGCGTGTGGTCCGCCGTGGATTTTGAGCACCAATGGATATTTTTTGGAAGGATCAAACTGTGGTGGTTTGACAATCCAGCCTTGCACTTTGGTGCCATCTTCGGAGTCGTACCAGATTTCTTCTACCTTGCCGAGTTCGACAAAATCCAGGATATCTGAGTTGACATCGGTGAGTCGGCGGATACTACCGTCTTTGGTATTGACAGCTACGATATCCGACGGTTGGTAAGGGTTAGTTTGTGCGGCTACTACCAGGTTGCCGGCATGTGTATCATCGGCTGCCAGCATGTGGTTGCCTTTGGTAACCGGGCGGATATTGCCTTTGAGATCAACAAAATGAAGATTGCGGGAGCCTTGGTCTTCAAAGTCGAAATACACCCCGCTGCCATCCGGTGCCCAGGAAGGGTTGGAAGGGCTGCGATCCAGTTTTTCGGTTAGATTTTGCAGGCCACTGCCGTCGGCGTTTGCAATAAAAAGATTGGCGCTGTGGTAGAAATTTTCGGTCCAGTTGCTGCCCACGAAGGCTATTTTTTTGCCGTCAGGCGAGACCGTCACATCGCTTTCACTGCCTTTGCGCGAGGTGATCTGGCTGATGGCGCCGGAAGCTAACTCAACAGCATAGATTTGGGATTCGCGGTAGGCATATTCTGCTTCCGCGATGCGCAGACTGGTAAAGAAAATGCGTTGTCCATCGGGCGACCAGGCGAGTTTTCCGCCGTGGTTCCAGTCGCCCGAAGTCAACTGACGAGCTGTACCACCTTCTGCGGGTACCACAAAAATATGCTGGTAACCATTTTCGAGGAAACCAACGCGGTCGCGTCTGTACTGTACCTGATCCACCACCCTGGGAGCTTTTGTCCACTTGGCACCCGGAGGCGCTGCGGGGATGAGAGCCTTCAAAGCCACGTCATCGTCCACGTGCATGGTAAATGCGAGGTATTTGCCATCGGGCGACCAGGTGATTCCGGAAGGCGTTTTTTCCAGTTTGGTGATTTGGGTAGGTTCCCCTTCCTCTCCCAGGAACTTGACAAAGATCTGGGTGCCATCAGGTTCGCCTTCTTTGGTAAAGGCAACCCGAGTGCCATCTGGCGACCACAGACCGTTGGATCCATTCAGGAAAAAGCGATTTTTGGAACCATCGGCATTGACGATCCAGAGGTCGGTTTCCCGGCGATCTTCCATGAGGTTGATCCATTGTCGTGAATAGAGCACTTTGCTCCCATCGGGAGAAAGCTGGGGGTTGGTAGCAAGTTCGTAGTCTTTGAACTGGTCGAGCGAAAACACAGCCTTGGGAGCCTGTCCGAACAGGGTATTTCCCGAGAGCAGGGCCACAAAAAAAAACAGGTACAATGGTTTCATATTAAGTTGGTTTAGTGAATGTTTTACAAAGAAAGGGCTTCACCGCCGATCGTTTTTGCCGCGATGCGGCCGGTAAGCACACACCCGGCCAAAAAAGTACCTTCAAGTGATCGCTTGCCATGTATGCCTCCCCCACCGAAGCCTGCTGCCTCGCCTACGGCAAAAAGTCCTTCTATGGCGGATTGATTTCCCTGGGCATCGGGTTTTTGCAGTACCCTGCACTGTAGATCGGTCTGGATACCTCCCAGGGATTTGCGGCTAAGGATGCGGTTGTGAATGGCGATAAGCGGATAGGCGTTCTTGTCGTTGATTTTTTGAAATTTGCTGGTTCGGGCTTTATCGCCGCGGTATTGGCGGGCATGCGCAATGCGGCGCAGCTGATCATCATTGTGGAAGGCGGGACCACGTTCGATTTGTGCATCGTACTGTTGGATGCTTTCCCGCAGGAAGTCGAGCGATACATCGTTGGTTCCGGTAAGCGCATTCATCCGATCGGTAAGTTCTTCGAGACTGCCAGCTACCACAAAATCGGGACAAGTGTCCAGCATGTCATCTACCAGTTTTTTGTTGCCAAACAGCACATTGCCGATAAACTGCAGCAGTTTTTTGTCGCGAACAGCCGGGTTATGCTCGGAGCCGGAGATGGCAAACTCCTTGTAGGCAATTTTTTGGTTGAGCACCTGCCAGGAGTACTTTTTTTCTTCCTGACAAATCCTTTCCACCAGGTATCGGGTATCGTAGCCGGTAACCAGTGGCACAGGCCCCATGCGTTGTCCGCGATAATTGAGCCAAAGTGCCGACTTACAGGGCACCAGACTCAGGCCGTGGTTGTCGTAGCGGGGCTGTGGATGCCGAACTCCGGCAGCATAATTCCACTGCTTTTCCAGGTGTACCACATGGCCATTGATTTTTGCTGAGGCATCGTGGAGATCACCCGAACCATAGGGATGGGCGCCGTTGAGAATATCTTGCGGTGGAGTTCCCCAGGCAGGCTCCCAATTGGCTTTAATCTTATCTATATTTCCCCCGATTCCTCCGGAAGCAATGATCACGGTATCTGCGGTCGCCTCGAAAGGCTGATCCAGGTCTTCCCGCCAACCCTGCAGACCACTTACTTTACCCTCGCTTACTTGAATTTCTGTCACCCGGTGTCTGAAACACAGCTGTAATTTTGCCCTGTTGGGATGTTGGTAGAGCCGCTCTTTCAGTACGCGGATCAACTCATAACCGGTGCCCCAAAGCAAGTGGAAGCGCGGAACCGAGTTACCCGGTTGGAACAAGCCTCGTTCTACCCAGTGGATAACGGGAAAAAAATTGATCTTGAGCGACCGTAGCCATTGATATACATGGGGGGTCGTAAAATGAACAAACTGCTCTGCCCAGCGCGGTCCCCAAACCTCCCCGGGTTCGTAGGCTGCAAAACTAAACCAGTCCTTCAGCGCCAGTTCGGTCGAATCCCGGATACCCGCTTTTCGCTGGTGCGCACTATCCACAAAAAACATTCCGCCGAAAGCCCATACTGCAAGGCCGCCTATGTTTTCCTCGGTGTCCCGGTCAACCAACAATACCCGCTTGCCTTGATCCAGCAGCTCCAGTGCGGCGACCATGCCCGATAAGCCGGCACCTGCCACAATCACCTCAGCCTGATAACGATTTGCCATAGCTATGCTAATTTTTGGATCAAGTTAATCAAAAATTGACGCAATATATCAACAACATCACCGCTCGCTTGTTTGGGAAACCACCAACAAGTGCCGCAAAACTTGTCGGAAAAAGGATGCCCACATTGAACCTAATTTATACTTTTTTGTATAATTTGCATCCCGAAACTTCAAAAAGGAATCGGAAGTTGGCTTTTGATTTATGAAAAATATTGGTTATCACATATTTAGACAGATAAAAACACAAGTACATGAGTGATTCAATGCAGGTCCTGGAGGAACATACCCGGGGTGAATACAAATATGGTTTTACCAGTGACATTGAAATGGATACCTTTCCCAAGGGTCTGAACGAAGACGTTGTGCGTATGATTTCTGCCAAGAAGAACGAACCTGAGTTTTTGCTGGAATGGCGATTGAAGGCGTATCGCCATTGGCTGGAGATGCAGGAGCCGGAATGGCCGAATGTGAGGTACCCTAAGATTGATTTTCAGGACATCATTTATTTTGCTGCGCCTAAGAAGAAGCCTGAATACGAGAGTTTGGATGAGGTGGATCCGGAGTTGATCCGAACGTTTGAGCGTCTGGGTATTCCGTTGGAAGAGCAAAAGATGCTGGCCGGGGTTGCGGTGGATGCGGTGATTGACAGTGTGTCTGTGAAAACGACCTACAAGGAGAAGCTTGGAGAAATGGGGATTATTTTCTGTTCTTTTAGCGAAGCGGTGCAGGAGCATCCGGAGTTGATCAAAAAGTACTTGGGGTCTGTGGTTCCTTATACGGATAACTACTATGCCGCACTCAATTCAGCTGTTTTTTCGGATGGTTCGTTTGTCTATATTCCCAAAGGGGTGCGTTGCCCTATGGAGTTGTCCACGTATTTCCGGATCAACACAGCGAATACTGGTCAGTTTGAGCGAACTTTGATTGTGGCGGAGGACTCCAGCTATGTGAGTTATCTGGAGGGCTGTACGGCTCCTATGCGGGACGAAAACCAGCTGCATGCGGCTGTGGTGGAAATTATTGCGCTGGATCATGCAGAGGTGAAGTACTCTACGGTGCAGAATTGGTTTCCCGGCGATAAAGAAGGTAAAGGTGGGGTATATAATTTCGTTACGAAAAGAGGCTTGTGCGAGGGTCACCACTCCAAAATTTCGTGGACACAGGTGGAGACAGGCTCTGCGATCACCTGGAAATACCCGAGCTGTGTGTTGAAAGGCGACTATTCGATCGGGGAGTTTTACTCTGTTGCGGTGACGAACAACTACCAGCAGGCAGATACGGGAACCAAGATGATTCACCTGGGCAAAAATACCAGGAGTACCATTATCTCGAAGGGTATTTCGGCAGGATTCAGCAACAATTCTTACCGGGGTCTGGTTAAAATTGGCAAGAAGGCCGAGAATGCGCACAATTTTTCTCAATGCGATTCGCTGTTGATGGGCGATAAGTGCGGCGCGCATACTTTTCCGTACCTGGAAGTAGAAAACAGCACTGCCAGGGTAGAACATGAAGCTACTACCTCCAAAATCGGAGAAGATCAGCTGTTTTATTTGCAACAGCGCGGTCTGAGCGAGGAGGATTCGATCAATATGATCGTGAACGGCTACTGCAAGGAAGTCTTCAACGAGCTTCCGATGGAGTTTGCCGTAGAGGCACAAAAGCTGTTGGAAATTAGCCTTGAGGGCAGTGTGGGATAATTTTTTTCATTATTTATCAACTTAACGCTACTAAATCATGCTATCTATACAAAATCTGCATGCTAATATTGACGACAAACAAATTTTGAAGGGTATCAACCTGGAGATCAAGGCGGGTGAGGTGCATGCGATCATGGGCCCCAATGGCTCCGGAAAAAGTACTTTGGCCAATGTACTGGCCGGTCGCGAGGAGTACGAGGTTACCGAAGGGAGTGTTACTTTCATGGGCAAGGACTTACTGGACATGGAAGTGGACGAGCGCTCACTGGCAGGCTTGTTCCTGGCTTTCCAGTATCCGGTCGAAATCCCGGGAGTAAGTATGTCCAATTTTTTGAAAACGATTGTCAATAATCGCCGCACCGCTAAAGGACTGGAAGAGCTAAAGGCTCCCGAAATGCTGAAGTTGTTGCGCGAGAAGATTGATCTGGTGGATATGGATCACGGGATGCTCAAGCGCTTTCTGAATGAAGGTTTTTCCGGAGGAGAGAAAAAGCGAAATGAGATGCTGCAGATGGCTTTGATGGAGCCCAAACTCGCTATCCTGGATGAAACCGATTCCGGTTTGGATATTGATGCGCTGCGCATTGTGGCCGATGCGGTCAACAAGCTTCGCAGCAAAGATCGCTCTTTCCTGATTGTTACCCACTACCAGCGACTGCTGAATTACATTGTGCCCGATTTCATCCACGTCTTGTATAATGGACGTATCGTGAAGTCAGGTACCAAAGATTTGGCCTTTGAATTGGAAGAGCGCGGCTATGATTGGGTAAAAGAGGAATTCGGAGCCGCTTCTGTTTAACCACCATCAGAAAAATTTATCATGTCAGCAGAAACGCAAGATAGATATATAGAGACCAAGGCTCAGCTGAGCAGACTGTTTCAGTCTGTCGAGGCAAGCCTCAATGGCGAAAGCAGTCATCCTTTCCACGCTTTTCGCCGACAGGCTATGGACAAGTTGCAGGATTTGTCGTTTCCTACCCGCCGCGATGAGGATTGGAAATATACCAGCCTCAATCGCTTGCTGGTCAATGAGTATGGCCATCAGGCTGCCCCGAAGTTGGAGGAAGGACAGTTGGCTCCTTTTGTTATTGGAGGAGAGGAGGTGATCCAGTTGGTGTTTGTGAATGGCACTTGGAACAAGGAGTTGTCGCGCCTGTCGGCAAAACCGGATTTCCTCGTGGTGATGGAACTGAAACATGCCCTGGCCGATCCGCAGTACAAGACGTTGATCGAAGCCGAATGGACGCAATGGGCGCTTGCTTCAGACAGTGCGCTGGTGGCGATGAATATGGCTTTCGCCCAGAGCGGGTTGTTTGTTCACATACCTGCTAACAAGGTGCTGGAAAATCCGATTCATTGCATTCATATCCATACGAAAACGGATAAACCGCAGCTTACGTCTCCCCAGATGTTCGTGGTGGCAGGGAAAAGTTCCCAACTGACTGTGGTGGATAGCTTTGTCAGCCTCGATGCAGATGCGGTTTATTTCAGCAACATCGTGAACCGGTTTGTTCTGGAACCCAATGCCGTGGTCTATCACTACAAGCTGCAGAATGAAGCACTGGAAGCTTTCCAGATCAACCATACCGAGGCACTGGTCAAACGCGATGGCAATTTTTCTTCTTTTGTCTTGGATCTGGGCGGGCGAATCGTGCGCAACAACATCAGCGCTTTCCTGGGCGATAGCGGTACCCATACGAATTTGTTTGGGGTGTATCTCGGAAAGGGCGAGCAACATATTGATAGTCAGACTTTCATAGATCATGCTTTCCCTCATTGTACGAGCAATGAGTTGTACAAGGGAATTCTGACCGACCGTGCAAACGGCGTGTTCAATGGCAAGGTGATGGTGCACAAGGATGCGCAAAAAACGAATGCTTATCAGCAAAACAGCAGTCTGGTGCTGTCCGAACGGGCACAGATGGATACCAAGCCCCAGCTCGAAATCTTTGCAGATGATGTGCGCTGCAGTCACGGTGCTACTATTGGTCAGCTGGACGAGAGTAGCGTGTTTTACCTGAAGTCGCGAGGTTTCAATGACGAGCAGGCGCGTTCTATGTTGCAGCATGCCTTTTTGATTGAAGTGCTGGAGCATATTCACCTGGATGAAGTGCGGGAAAAAGCAGAAGCTTTGGTGTTTGCAAAATTTGACTCCTAAATAGTTATCATATAAATTACACATGCCAAAAGACCAAGTGATCGCAAGCATTGATTTTGAAAAGGTAAGGGCTGATTTTCCACTGCTCCGGCGAAACATCAAGGGTAAGCCCTTGGTTTTTTTGGACAGTGCGGCTTCCAGCCAAAAACCGGAGGTGGTTATTCGGGCTTTGAATACTTACTACGAGCAGACCAATGCGAATGTGCACCGAGGTGTGTATCAACTGAGCCAGGAGGCGACCGATGCCTTCGAAATGGGTCGGAAAAAGGTACAGGCTTTTATCAATGCCCGGCATGAGCACGAGGTCATTTTTGTGAGAGGAACGACAGAGGGGATCAATTTGGTAGCTGCTTCCTTCGGAAAAAAATTTTTTCGCGAAGGCGATGAGATCCTGATATCTGCTATGGAGCACCACTCCAATATCGTTCCCTGGCAGTTGATTGCGGAGCAAACGGGGGCAGTGCTGAAGGTTATTCCGGTGACGGATAGCGGCGAATTGGACATGGAGGCTTTCGATACGCTGCTGCACGAGCGCACGAAAATAGTTGCTGTGACGCATGTGTCGAACACGCTGGGGACCATTAATCCCGTCAAAACGATCATTGGCAAGGCGCACCAGATGGGGATACCCGTTTTGATTGATGGGGCGCAGGCTATTCCGCACATGGAGATTGATGTACAGGAACTGGATGCAGATTTTTATACTTTTTCCGGCCACAAGGTATTCGGCCCCACTGGAATTGGCATTTTGTATGGCAAGGAGAAATGGTTAGAGGAGATGCCCCCCTACCATGGCGGGGGTGAAATGATCAAGACGGTCACTTTTGCCAAAACGACCTATGCGGAGCTACCGCACAAATTTGAGGCTGGAACGCCGGATATTTCCGGGGCTATTGGTCTGGGTGCAGCGATTGACTATGTGAACAGCATCGGGAGAGCTGCTATAGCTGCTTACGAACATGAACTTCTCGTCTATGGCACCCAGCGCATGCTGGAAATTCCAGGTGTCCGCATTATCGGTACGGCGTCTGAAAAAGCGAGCGTGATTTCGTTCCTGCTCGAGGGCACGCATCCGTTTGATGTCGGCACCCTGCTCGACCAAATGGGTATTGCGGTTCGTACAGGACACCACTGTACCCAGCCGTTGATGGATTTGTTTGAAATTCCGGGTACCGTGCGGGCTTCGTTTGCGATGTACAACAATACCGAAGACATTGACAGGTTGGTGGCCGCTGTGCGAAAAGCGGCGACTATGCTTATCTGACAGAACAGAAGGGATACTATGACCATTAATGAATTGCAAGAGGATATCATCACTACATTCGATTTTTTCGGAGATTGGATGGAGAAGTATGAATACATCATTGACCTGGGAAAAAACCTGGAGCTGATAGATCCTCAATACAAAACGGACGACTACCTGATTAAGGGGTGTCAGAGCAAAGTATGGCTGCACGCAGGCGTGGACAACTCTGGAAAGGTGGTCTTTACAGCGGATAGTGATGCGGTGATCACTAAGGGAATTATCGCCCTGCTGACGCAGGTATTGTCGCACCACACCCCGGCAGAGGTGGCTCAGGCCGACCTTTATTTTATTGATAAAATAGGTTTGAAGGAACATTTGTCGCCCACGCGCTCCAATGGCCTGTTGAGCATGGTCAAACAAATGAAACTATACGGCCTGGCCTTAAGTGCAAAGGCTGCTGAACCGGAAAAATAACTATTATGTCTGATGCCAATAACCTCGAACAGGCTATCATTGATGCCCTGAAGACGGTTTATGACCCGGAAATTCCGGTGGATATTTATGAACTGGGTCTGATTTATGGGATAGCTATCCGGGAAGGAGGGGTTGTTGGGATTCGCATGACGCTTACTTCACCCATGTGTCCGGTAGCAGAGTCCCTGCCCTTGGAAGTACAGGAAAAAGTGATACAGGTGGAAGGGGTAACGGATGTGGATCTTGAGGTCGTGTTTGATCCTCCCTGGAACAAAACCATGATGAGCGAAGAAGCCAGGTTTAATCTGGATATGTTTTAAGTTTATGAAAATATCGGCACAGGAAGAATACGGATTGCGAATTTTGCTCAGGATTGCCCGCGATAATCCCGAAGAAGGGCTTACTATTGCCGACCTGAGTGTGGCAGAGGGACTTTCTGCCTCGTATGCTGCCAAAATTACCCGTATTCTTCGGCTCAATGGTTTTATTGAGAGCACCCGTGGGAAAGTCGGAGGTTATGTCTTGGCCAAAAATCCCGAAGCGATCGTGGTCAACCACGTCCTGAAAGCCATGGGCGGGGCATTGTTTGATGAAGAATTTTGTGGTCTGCACACAGGCGGGCTGAAACTTTGTACCAATTCCATTGATTGTTCTGTGCGCTCGCTTTGGCGGATTATTCAGCTTACCTTAGATACCTTGCTGGAAAAAGTTACCCTGAAAGACTTGATGGACTCCGAAATGGATGCTGCGGTGATTCTCCAACGCATGATGGAAGACCAGCTCAGATCACTGGAAGCACGATTAGTGTCCCGGTAGCCCGTTTGTTTTGTAGAAGTTTTAGGGTAATCCCATCAAAATTGTGGTTCGATGTAGTCATGCTCCCACCGGCAAATAAAGTAGCAGTAGTATTTGTATCAGGGTTACTTTTTGGAGGCTCGAGGTATTAATAGGGGTAATCAGGTGCAAGGCACTTTAAGGTGCCTTGCACCTGAGTTTTAAACATCTGATAATCATACTATTGAAAAATAAAAATAATATTTTTACGCAAAAAAAACTGTCCCAAGCGACACTTTTGCGGTAATACAAGCGGAGGTACTGCGGGTGAAAGGTGCAGAATAATTACCTTTGTAGCATGCTGCTTTAAACAGGTTAAATAGTTATGGAAAACATGCCTTTCGTTTTATATTCAGATGGTAAGGGAAATGTCTATGAAGACACGAGTCTGTACGCTTGCGGGCGTTCCGGCCATTACTCAACGCCCATTCCAGTGGACGACTGGATCCTGCTTCCTGAGGGTGGGAGTTTGTACGAGCTTCCCGACAGAAGACCTATTGGCATAGATGTAGAGACTGGAGAGCTGCGGCTCTGCGATAAGGGGCAGGCTGTGGCTGCTTTTGTACCTCCTGCGCATACGGGTTTGTACTTGGCTGCCTGGGTCAATGAACCCAATGCTCAGGTGTTGCCTCTCTTTTGTTACACGGCCGTTGGCTGGCTCGATGGTGCTTTTTACGTGAGTGCCCTTCGGATTGAACAAGATATCCGGCAGGAGCGCGGCGGGTATATCGAGACTACCATTCAGCAGGGCATTGCTGAAAAACTGGAGGCTTTTCCTCAAAACCGCTTAGTGGAGCATTTGGCCAGAAATTGTGCAGAGAGATATGAATGTCCGGCTGCCCGTAACTACTTCATGGGTCGCTGGGAATGCCCTATACCGGTTTCTCCCGCCTGCAACTCGAATTGTATCGGTTGTATTTCTTTTCAACCGGAGGCAGAGTCTATCGTGTCCAGCCACGACCGACTGAATTTCAAACCTACCGCCGGAGAAATTGTGGAATACACCGTTGCCCATCTCGAGCAGGCGCCTTTCCCCATTGTGAGTTTTGGTCAGGGCTGCGAAGGCGAACCCTTGCTGATGTGGGAAACCATAGAAGCGGCTATCCAGCAGATCCGCCGTTTTACCTCGAGAGGGAGCATCAATATCAATACCAACGGTAGTAAGCCGGATGCAGTGCGCAGACTTTGTACTGCGGGGCTGAACAGCATACGGGTGAGTATCAATTCTGCCCAGAAGTGGCTCTATGATGCATACTACCTGCCGAACAACTATACTTTCGACGATGTGGTGGAGAGTTTGAGGGTGGCTCATGAGATGGGTGCCTGGACATCTATCAATTATTTCGTATTTCCGGGAATGACGGATCAGGAGGAAGAGTACCAGGCTTTGCGGAAGTTGATCCAGCACACGGGGCTCAACATGATCCAGTGGAGAAACTTCAACATTGACCCTGATTGGTACCTGGAGCGAGTAGGTATGGAAGATACGCCTGAGAGCATGGGTATCCGCCAGTTGATGGAGGAACTTCGGGCTGAGTTTCCCGATCTTAAATTTGGTTACTACAACCCGCCTGTTGAGCGCATGACGGGCAATTTTGAACTGGACTTTGCGCATTGACCCGGTGATGTCGTTCGAAACATGGATCATTGGGCGGGGCAAAGGTTGGATAGCCCTTAACAAGCCCCCGGGGGTACTGGTCGAGGATAATCCCTGGGAGTCGGACAACCTGGAGCGAATGCTGCACGCGTACCTGTCAAAAACGGTAAAAAAGCCCTTTGTAGGGATCGTTCACCGCCTGGATCGGGTTACGGGTGGGGTTGTCTTGATGGCTACGCAAAAACAGGCACTTAAGGAATTGAACGCTCAATTTGAGCAAAAGACAGTCCGAAAATCCTATCGCGCCATTGTAGCAGGTCTGCCAGATCCTCCGGAAGCTACGTTAAAGCACTGGCTGGAGGTGGATACCCGCCAGAAAAAGGCAATGATACGACCAGGCAGGACGGAGCGGAGCAAAGAGGCCATCCTGCATTATTGTACGCTGGGGCACAGAGAAGGATGTACCTTACTGGATATTGTTATTGAAACGGGCAGGTTTCACCAGATACGCGCACAATTAGCAGCCATTGGTCATCCGGTTGTGGGTGATCTTAAGTACGGTTCGGAGATATCCCTCCCCGACGGCAGTATTTTGCTTCAGGCGGTCGAACTCATTTTTATTGATCCGCACAATGGCGAACGGGTAACCCTTCGACTACCCGATCCTTTGAGTTTTTAGCGCTCCGCGCTTTTGGTGTCTGGCCATGGCCAATTCAAGCAACCTGGTAATCAGATCCGAATAAGCAAGCCCGTCGTGTTCCCAAAGTTGTGGGTACATACTAATGCTCGTAAACCCGGGCAGGGTATTGATTTCATTCACATAAATGTTCCCCTGATCGGTCAGAAACATATCTACTCTGGAAAGCACCTCGCAGCCCAAAGCCTGGTATGCCTTGATCGCGGTTTGCTGCAAAGCCTCCATTTGTCCGGATTGAAGCGCTGCCGGAATACGGGTCTGTGCAGCGGTAGCACTCACATATTTGGCATCGAAGGAATACTCTTCGGCGGTAATGACTTCGCCGATAACAGAAGCCTGGGGTGCCTCATTGCCCAAAACGGCGCATTCCACTTCCCTGCCATAAATCATTTCTTCGATAATAATCTTGCGGTCGTATTGAAAGGCATCTGCAATGGCCTGTTCAAAGTCGGCTGCATCTTTTACCTTGTGTACCCCTACGGAAGAACCCATGTTGGCGGGTTTTATGAAAATCGGGGAACCCAGCTCAGCGACCAATGTCTCATAATCGAGCGCGTCTTTCTGGTGATCGCCAAAAACGTAGCCCTTAGCAACGGATAATCCGGCTTCTTTGAGGAGCCGCTTGGCAAAATCTTTGTCCATACACACGGCGGATCCCAAGACATCAGGCCCGATAAAAGGCAGATCCATGATGCGGAGCAGCCCCTGCACGGTGCCATCCTCTCCCTGGGGCCCATGGAGGATGAGCAGGACAGCATCGGGATCTTGGAGCGGAGTCTGATTGTCCAGTCGGATGATTTTGTTGTGGTTTACTCCGGGAACCAATGCAAGTGCAGGACCGTTATCCGGAACAAAAGCACCCAGTGTATCGGTATCAGTGAGTCGCCACACCCCGTTCGGATCAATGCCTATCGGCAAAACCTGAAATAGGTTTCGGTCAACAGCAGCCAGGATGTTTTTGGCAGACCTCACAGAAATTTCGTGTTCTGGTGACTTTCCGCCGAACACAAGGGCAATGGTTTTCATAGGAGAACGATTTTTTCGGTATTAGCGCAAATGTAGTCCAAATTGTGCTTTTGGAGACGGTCGAAATCAAATTAAATCCCCCCAAAACAGAGGTATTTTATTTCCATAAACTCCTCCATGCCGTATCGCGAACCTTCTCTACCGATCCCACTTTCTTTCACTCCGCCAAAGGGCGCAATAGCAGTAGAAATCATGCCGGTGTTGATGCCAACCATACCGTATTCCAGCGCTTCAGCTACTCGCCATACACGGTTGATATCTCTACCGTAGAAGTAGGCTGCCAGGCCGAATCGGGTATTATTGGCTGCTTGAATGACCTCATCGTCGGTAGTAAACCGGTACACGGGCGCCACGGGGCCAAAAATTTCCTCCTGGTCGAGGCGCATTTGGTCATTGATGTTTGCCAAAACAGTTGGCTCAAAGAAGGTGCCCCCCAGCGCATGTTGTTTTCCGCCTGTCACCACTCGGCCACCCTTTGCCAGGGCATCTCCTACCAGATCTACCACTTTATCTAATGCGGCCTGATTGATCAGCGGACCGATAGTGGTACCAGGGGTAAAGCCGGAACCAACCTGTTGTTGTTCCACAGCCCGGGCCAGTTTTTCCACAAAAACATCATAAATGCTATCCTGGGCAAAAATGCGGTTGGCACAAACGCAGGTTTGACCTGCATTTCTGTATTTGGAGAGGATAGCTCCCTCCACAGCTGCATTGATATCGGCATCATCAAACACGATAAATGGTGCATTGCCTCCCAGTTCCAGGGAAACCTTTTTCACGGTAGCTGCGCACTGTTGCATGAGGAGTTTTCCGATTTCGGTCGAACCGGTAAACGACAATTTTCGCACCAGCGGGCTTTCGGTCAGCACTTTTCCTACCTCAGGAGGGTTGTTGGTTGTCACCACATTAAAAACTCCCGGTGGAAAACCTGCCTTCAGCGCCAGTGCAGCCAATGCCAATGCCGAGAGGGGAGTATCCTCTGCGGGTTTGACAACGACCGTGCACCCTGCTGCCAGTGCGGGAGCCACTTTCCGGGTAATCATGGCATTAGGAAAATTCCAGGGAGTAACTGCGGCGACTACCCCAATCGGTTGTTTGATCACAACGATACGTTTGTCCTTGTTGTGTCCCGGGATAACATCGCCGTAGGCCCTTTTGGCCTCTTCGGCAAACCATTCTACAAACGACGCTCCGTACAAAATTTCTCCTTTAGCTTCTCCCAGGGGCTTTCCCTGTTCACTGGTCAGGATGAGTGCCAGATCATCGGCGTGTTTGATCTGAAGATCATACCATTTGCGCAGGATAGCCGAGCGCTCTCCTGCCGTTAGCGCCTGCCAGGCAGGCAGTGCCCGGTTAGCGGCCTCAACGGCTTGCAGGGTTTCGAAGGCACCCATATCGGCCACCTCGGCAAGCAATTGTCCGTCGAAGGGATTGAATACGGGATAGCTTTTGTTGTCCTGGGCAGCGACCCAGGTATTGTCAATTAAAGAAAGTGTTTGGAACAAAGCAGGTTCTTGAAGCAACAGCATCTCGTTTTTCTTTGAAAGATAAAAAAATGCTAGGAAACCTGATAAAGAAGTAAGCATAATCAATATGCTTGGCATTGCGAGCGTAGCGCAATATCTATTTGTCTTGCTTAAAGCGTGCAAGCACTTTCCCGTTTAAAAGGGAGCTGGATTGGGTTACTTTTTTGCTTGGTGGGGTATTAATAAAGGTAATCAGGTGCAAGTCACCTTAAGGTGACTTGCACCTGTATTTTAAATATTTGATAAACAATATTTTATCAAATAAAAAACAGCTATTCGACCTTAAAAACCGTGCCTTTTGCTATGGCTTTGGGCGAGGTTGAGCTGATAAATGGAAACACAATGGGGTTTGGATAGCGAAAAAAGTGTAATTTGGTAAGGTCACTCAACGAAAACCCAATGACTAGTTTCAGGCTCAGACCCCGTTTCCAGCACCATGCTCCTTATACCCCTGAAGAAATAAAAGCCATGGTGAGTCAAAAACTTGCGGCTGCCCCTTGCGGGTGTATTGGCTCGGTCAATGATGGCTACATTACGCTACGGGTACCTTTAGAGGAGCGACATTATTGGTCTCCCCAGCTCAATCTTTCTTTGGAAGTTGAGGAAGGCGGCACGCGAATCAGAGGTTTGTACGGACCGAATCCTACGGTATGGGCCATGTTTTTCTTTGCTTATGCAGCCATCGGAACGCTATCACTTTTCATTGCCATTATTGGTTTTTCTCAAAAAGCACTTGGTATGGAAGCCCCTGTTCTTTGGGCTTTACCCGTATTGGGGAGCCTTGCCCTCGTGCTGTATATAACGGCTCAGATGGGTCAAAAAGCGGGTGTAGAACAAACCTTTGCCCTGCACCATTTTTATGAAGATGTCATCCAGAACAAAGTGCATATTATGTAGAAATTAGCATAAATTTGGCGCAAAAAATCATGGATACGATATTGGGGTATGACCTGTTTTTTTGGATAAAGGTTTTCACAACGGTATTTACGGCCATTCTTTTTGTACAATCCAGCCTGGACAAGATTTTTCATTACAAGGACAACCTGGCGTACTTCGAATCGCATTTCAAGGCAAGTCCACTGGCACCCTTGACTTTCCTGCTGTTACCGGTCATTACCCTTCTGGAAAGCCTGGCAGGTTGGCTGAGTGCTGTGGGTCTGATCTTGTTGCTACTGGAAGCAGAAGAGCGGGTAGCCATCTGGGGGCATTTGGCAGCGGTGCTTTCTATCATTTCCCTATTTTTGGGACAGCGAATAGCCAAGGATTATGCGGGTGCAGCTTCGTTGGTACCTTACTTTTTGTACTTGTTGTTTGCCCTGTACATTTTTAGTTGAGCCGGCGAACAAAAAATATCCGGAAGGGTTCGCAAAAAATCCTGTAAATACTTGTATTACTGCTAAAAGAACGCGTTATTTGCTGCATGAAATGCAAAAACGCGACATATTATTTTTCTAACTTCTCTTGCACTACTATCCATAGTAGTCTGGGTATGCGTCGTCGCCCTTTGGGGGCGTAACATTTTCTTCCAATCCACATATTGTCTATTTTCCTTTTTTTTGGTTCTCGACCCCATTTTAATTAACCCTTTCCGGGAGCAGGACAACAGCTTTCAGCCTGGTTGCTTTCGGAATTAACCCATTCAAAGTTGAAAATGGATGTACAAATTTTGACTGCGCAAGACATCCATCAGCGCTATGCTGAGGAAATCTGTCATTTGATGGAAGTGTCTGCTCATGAACGAAAGACGGGTATTGCCAAGCGCTCGCCGGATTATATCCGGGCCAAGATGGCAGCCGGGAACGCAATTATTGCGGTGGACGGGGAGCAGTTGGTGGGTTTTTGTTACATTGAGACTTGGTCTCACGGGAAGTATGTGGCCAATTCGGGTTTGATCGTAGCGCCTGCTTATCGGAAAGCAGGTATGGCGAGGGGGATCAAGAAGGCGGTGTTTAATCTTGCGCGGAACAAGTATCCGGAGGCGAAGGTATTTGGGATCACGACCAGTCTGGCCGTGATGAAAATCAACACAGAACTTGGATATCAGCCGGTGACTTTCTCTGAATTGACGCAGGATCAGGCGTTTTGGGATGGGTGTAAGAGCTGTCCCAATTACGAAATATTGGAGCGGAACGAAAGGCGGCTGTGTTTGTGTACCGGTATGCTTGCTCCGTCAAAGGTCGAAATGGAAAAGGATTTATCACATTTAATTTTAGTTGCGCATGAAAAACAATAAAGTTGTCCTCGCCTATAGTGGCGGATTGGATACTTCGTATTGCATTCCTTTTTTGAGTCGGGAAAAGGAACTGGAGGTTCATGCTGTTACGATCAACACTGGTGGGTTTGGCAGCGACGAATTGCGGGACATGGAATCTCGGGCAATGCAGTTGGGTGCAAAGAGCTTCATGGCAATAGACGGGCTGCAATCGTATTACGACAAGTGCATTCGGTTTTTGATTTACGGAAACGTACTCAGGTACCAGACTTATCCGCTTTCGGTCAGTGCCGAGCGGGTGATTCAGGCGGTTGAAATTGCCCGGTATGCGCAGCGTGTGGGGGCAAGGTATCTGGCACATGGGAGTACGGGTGCGGGAAATGATCAGATTCGCTTCGATCTGATTTGGGCGATCATGGCACCTGATCTGGAAATTCTCACGCCTATCCGCGATCAACAGCTGAGTAGGCAGGCCGAAGTGGCCTACTTGCAGGGATTGGGTTTTGACTGGAAGTGGGAAAAGGCCAAGTACTCCATCAACAAAGGGCTTTGGGGTACGAGTGTGGGTGGAGCGGAAACCCTGACTTCCCATCAGTCGCTGCCCGAGACGGCTTATCCCTCACAGCTGCAAAAGGAAGGCAGCGAGGAGTGTACCTTAGTTTTTGAATCGGGCGAACTGGTAGGCGTCAATGATCGTATGTTCGATCAGGCTTTGGATGCCATCCGGCATTTGCAGGAATTGGCGGCTCCTTTTGCCATAGGCCGGGATACCCATGTAGGAGACACGATTATTGGTATTAAGGGTAGGGTTGGATTTGAGGCAGCAGCGCCACTGGTGATTATCAAGGCGCACCACCTGCTGGAAAAACATATTTTATCGAAGTGGCAGATGTACTGGAAGCAGCAGTTGTCTGAGTGGTATGGCATGATGCTGCACGAAGGGCAGTACCTGGATCCTGTTATGCGCAACATCGAACAGTTTCTGGCCGACACGCAGTCTAATGTCTCCGGAAAGGTATTTGTCAGGTTTTATCCCTATCGCTTCGAGTTGCAGGGGATAGCATCGCCATTCGACCAGATGCGCTCTGAAATGGGGACTTATGGAGAGATGAACAAGGGGTGGACAGGAGAGGATGCCAAGGGTTTCACCAAAATCATATCCCAGGCGACAAAAATTTATTATTCCCTCAACAAACTGGATCTTTGATGAAAAAGGCCGGTATTATAGGTGGCGGGGGTTATACTGCCGGGGAATTGTTACGGCTGCTGGTGCATCATCCGGGGGTTGACATAGCCTATGTGTATAGTCGGTCTCAGGCGGGTAAGCCGGTCACTTCGGTGCACGATGACCTGATAGGGGATACAGACCTCCTTTTTCAGGATACTTTTCACGAAGCGGTAGATGTGCTTTTTCTTTGCATGCCTCATGGGGAGGCGGGTAAGTTTCTCGAGGAGAATGAGTTTCCGGACGATTTGCTGATCATTGACTTATCGAACGACTTTCGGTACAAAAGCACTGGTGATGGATTTGTATATGGGTTGCCTGAGTTAAACAGGGATGCCATTGCCGCTGGCAAAAAAATAGCCAATCCCGGGTGTTTTGCAACGGCTATTCAATTGGCGCTTTTGCCTATGGCCGATCAGCAGCAAATCAAGTCGGAGGTGCACATCCATGCGATCACGGGATCTACAGGTGCAGGTCAACAGTTGCAGGCCACCAGTCATTTTAGCTGGCGCAACAACAACATTTCTGTCTATAAGGCTTTCAACCATCAGCATCTGCACGAAATTCGGGCATCTTTGGAGCAATTGCAGCCGGAAGGAGTACCGGGTTTGAATTTTATCCCGGTCAGGGGTAATTTTTCCCGGGGCATCATGGCTTCCGTCTATTTTGAACTGCCGGGAGTTGAGATTGGCGCAATACAACAGGGGTACCGGGATTTTTACCGCGATCATCCGTTTGTCGTGATCAGTCGTGAAAACCCTCATCTCAAGCAGGTCGTCAATACGAACAAGTGCTTGCTGTATGTGGAAAAACACGAAGAGAAAGTTTTGATTATTAGCATGATTGACAACTTAGTCAAAGGAGCTTCTGGTCAGGCTGTACAAAATATGAATTTGGGGCTTGGTTTTGCGGAAACGCTGGGCCTGCAGCTCAAAACGATTGCTTACTAACTCATTTAACGCCTTGCTATGAAATTATTTGATGTTTATCCGATGCTGGATGTCACGATTGAGAGGGGGCAGGGTGAGCGGGTTTTCGACAAAGCGGGTCGGGACTACTTGGATCTTTATGGGGGGCATGCGGTGATTTCCATTGGACACACGCATCCGCACTATGTAGCGCGACTGGAGCGTCAGCTGCATCAAATTGGTTTTTACTCGAATGCGGTGCACAACGAACTGCAGATCGGGCTGGCGCATCACCTGGGCAGGCTTGGGGAAGTGGATCAGTATCACTTGTTTTTGAGCAATTCGGGAGCCGAGGCCAACGAAAATGCCATAAAAATGGCTGCTTACCACACGGGGCGGAGTAAATTTATCGCGTTCCGCAAAAGTTTTCACGGGCGCACCAGTGGTACTTTGGGTCTGACCGACAGTCCCCGTTTGCAGACGGCATTCTCGGCAAGTATTCCGGTATTGTGGCATGACCTCAACGACATGTCGGGTATCGAGGAGGCTTTATCCAGGGGAGACGTTGCGGCTGTCATTATCGAAGGCATACAGGGCGTAGGGGGAATTCATGTGGCAACGGACGACTTTTTGCGCGATTTGGCTGCTTGTTGCAAGCAGTACCACACGCCGCTCATTCTGGATGAGATCCAGTCGGGTGCGGGTCGTACGGGTAAGTTCTTTTCTTTTCAGTCCAGTGGCATTGAGCCGGATATCATTACTTCTGCCAAGGGGCTGGGCAATGGTTTTCCCGTAGGGGCTACCTTGATTCACCCTTCTTTTGAGGCCAGGCATGGTTTGTTGGGGACTACCTTTGGGGGTAACCATTTGGCTTGTGCGGCAGCATTAGCGGTATTGGAGGTCATTGAGGCGGAAGATCTCATGACTTTGGCGGATCGCAATGGTCGGTACATCATGGACATCCTGCGTACGATTCCCGGGGTGCTCGAGGTGAGGGGTAAGGGATTGATGATTGGGATACAATTGGATCAATCTGCTGCACCGATCCGGAAGCAATTGTTTGAGCGGTACCGGATGCTCACGGGTAACGCATCGGATCCGAACGTCGTCCGGTTGTTACCTCCACTCAATGTGCGGAGGGAGAGTTTGGACGATTTTGCAGCTGCGCTGAAAAACATACTTGAATCATAAATAATCGTTACGCGATGAAGCATTTTATCTCCATACAGGATGCACCTGACCTGGATGCCTTGATAGCGAAGGCCATGTTGTACAAGGAAAACCCGAACATAGACCGGGAAAAAGGTAAATACAAGACTTTGGGCTTGTTGTTTTTCAATTCGAGTTTGCGCACGCGCCTGAGTACGGAGATTGCGGCCAATAATCTCGGTATGCAGGTCATAGGATTTAGCAACCAACAGGCCTGGAACTTTGAGTTTATGGAGGGAGCCGTGATGGATCAGCAGAATGCCGAGCATATTAAGGAGGCCGCTGGGGTACTGAGCAGGTATGTAGATATTTTGGGGGTTCGATCTTTTCCGGAGTTGGTAGATCGCGCTTGGGATTACAGTGAGCCGGTGCTGAGTGGTTTTCAAAAAAACCTGACTATTCCTTTGGTGAATTTGGAATCGGCGACGCTGCATCCTTTGCAATCGCTTGCGGACTTGATGACCATTCGGGAGTTACAGCAAACAAAAAAGCCGAAGGTCGTATTGAGCTGGGCCCCGCATCCCCGCGCCCTTCCGCAGTCTGTTCCTAATTCCTTTGCGTCCTGTATGTTGGCGGCGGGCATGGATCTGACCATCACGCATCCGGAGGGCTTGGAGTTATCGTCTGATTTTACCGAAGGTGCAACCATTACACACAACCAGCAGGAGGCATTTGAAGGAGCTGACTTTATCTATGCCAAGAACTGGTCTTCGTTTCGGGAGTACGGCAAGGGTACAAGTCTGTACAGTGACTGGATCATAGACGGCAAAAAAATGAAGGCTACGAATGACGCGCATTTCATGCACTGTCTGCCGGTGAGAAGAAATGTAGTGGTAGCGGACGAAGTATTGGACAGTCCGAAATCTGTAGTATTGCAACAAGCACAAAATCGTATCTTTACAGCACAGGCTGTTTTAGCCAGTCTGCTCGATCATGGAAAATAAACCTATGCTGCACCTGCTCAAAATTGGGGGAGCTATTGTGGACGACCCTGTTTTGCTTGAAGAAGCGCTTCTTGCTTTTGCGGCGGTGCCTCATGCCAAGATACTCGTTCACGGCGGTGGCCAGGCTGCCAACGATTTGGCGCAAAAGCTGGGGATTGAGCCAGTGATGTTAAATGGTCGCAGGGTAACAGATGCTGCCACGCTGGATATTGTCACGATGGTATATGCGGGTTTGCTGAACAAGCGCATGGTTGCCCGGCTCCAGGCTTTGGGTTGCAACAGTTTGGGTTTGAGTGGTGCGGATCTCAACATCATCAGGGCGACGTTGCGGCCACCTCATCCGGTGGATTACGGATTTGCGGGTGACATTCAGGAGGTCAATGTACCACAGCTGGATCAATTGCTGCGCCTTGGTATGGTACCTGTGTGTTGTGCAATTACCCACGACAAAGCAGGACAGTTGTTGAACACCAATGCGGATACGATTGCCTCGGGTTTGGCTACTGCGATGAGTGCGCTGTATGATGTGGAGCTGTATTATTGTTTTACCAAGCCGGGCGTATTGGCGGATCCCGACAAGCCTGAAACTGTGATACCGGATATCCATCCTGATAATTACCGGCAGCTCAAATCTTCGGGGGTGATCAGGGACGGTATGATTCCCAAACTGGAAAATGCCTTTCTTGCGTTGGAGCGGGGGGTGAGTCGGGTCATTATCGGGTCGGTGGCAGCGATCCATCCTGACAGTAAGGCAGTAAAAACGGTGATCAGGCGTTGATCCTGTGTTTGGACAAAATAAACGGTTATGGATGAAAAACAGATTGCCATACTCAGCCAATCCGCTATCGAACTATTGCGTGAGCTCATTCGCATTCCTTCTTTTTCGAAGGAAGAGGGGGATACTGCGGACTTGATTGCTCGTTTTTTGGCACGGCATCCGGTTCGTGTACACAGAATTGGGAACAATGTATGGGCGGACTATCCGCATTTCAATCCAAAGCTTCCTACGGTCTTGCTCAACTCTCATCACGATACGGTCAAGCCGAACAGTGGTTACACCATGGATCCTTTTGATCCGCAGCTCCGGGGCGATAAGCTTTACGGTTTGGGGAGTAACGATGCAGGCGGTTCGCTCACGGCCTTGATCCACGTTTTTTTGTTTTTTGCCAAAGAAAAAAAGCTGCCTTTCAACCTGGTGCTTTTAGCCAGTGCAGAAGAAGAGATATCGGGTCAACATGGGGTTGCTGCGGCTTTACCCGGGTTGCCGGCTTTGTTTTGTGGAATTGTTGGAGAGCCTACGTCTTTGCGGATGGCTGTCGCCGAAAAAGGACTGATGGTGGTAGATGCCAGGGTGCGAGGTGAAGCGGGTCATGCTGCCCGTGACGAGGGAGTCAATGCGATTTATCTTGCCATGCAGGCAATTCAGCGCATACGGCTGTTTGAATTTCCTGAAGTGTCAGAAATGCTGGGCAGGGTCAGGATGAACGTCACCCAGATACAGGCGGGTACCCAGCACAATGTTGTTCCGGATGAATGCAGGTTTGTCATTGACATCAGGAGCACGGACTGCTACAGCAATGCAGAGATACTGGAAATGTTGAAAAAAGAATTAGAGATAGAATTGGTACCTCGGTCACTTCGATTAAACCCTTCCGGTATTGTGCATACGCATCCACTGGTAAAAGCGGGAGTTGCGATCGGGTTAAAATCGGTAGGCAGTCCTACCTTGTCCGATCAGGCATTGATGCCTTTTCCCACGATCAAGCTCGGTTGTGGAGACTCTGCACGTTCGCATACAGCGGACGAATTCATTTATGTAGGACAGATCGAGGAGGGCATCAAAACTTACATCAGACTTATCAGGCAACTAAAAAAATACATCCATGAAACTGTGGAATAAGTCGGCTCAGTTGAACGAAAAAGTGGAGCAATTTACCATTGGCAGGGATCAGGAATTTGACCTGCAGCTTGCACGGTTTGACATAGAGGCCTCTATGGCGCACACCTACATGTTGCATACCCTGGGTATTATTAGTGCGGAAGAATGGCTGGCATTAAAACCGGAGCTTTTTCGTTTACATGAAAAGGCGATTCGGGAGGAATTGGTTATCCATCCACAGGTCGAGGATATCCACTCTCAGGTTGAGCTTGAGCTGACCCAGGCATTGGGTGAGTTGGGTAAAAAAATCCACACCGGGCGTTCCCGTAACGACCAGGTTTTGGTTGACCTGAAGCTTTTCTACCGGGATGAAATACAGCAAATACTGGAGCGAATTCAGGAATTATTTGACCTGCTTCAATCGCACAGTGAGCAATACAAGCAGGTGTTGATTCCGGGTTATACCCACACCCAGCTGGCTATGGTTTCCTCATTTGGACTTTGGTTTGGCGCTTTTGCAGAGGCACTTGTGGACGATGTAGGTTTGTTCAGACACGCCTTTGAGGTCGCCAATCAAAATCCGCTGGGATCCGCTGCAGGCTATGGGAGTTCTTTTCCGCTGGACAGGCAGCTCACCACGGATCTCTTGGGTTTTGCGCGTCCCGATTACAATGTCGTCAAGGCCCAAATGGGCCGGGGAAAAACGGAGTTGACCCTGTCCTATGCCCTTGCGGGTCTTGCTACCACACTCAATAAATTGGCCTCAGACGCGATTCTCTACTGCAACCAGCAATACGACCTGATGGCATTTTCCCGAGCCTTTACAACGGGATCCAGCATTATGCCGCACAAAAAAAATCCGGATGTCATGGAGCTGATCAGAGGCAGAACAGCCCAGTTGATGCAGCTACCTGCTCAGGTTACCACTGCCATGGCCAATTTGACCTCCGGGTATCACCGCGACTTTCAATTGCTCAAGGAATACCTGTTTCCTGCGCTGGCACAAACCAAAACCGTCCTGGAGCTTTGCACCCTTTCCCTGGCAGACGTAACCATTAAGGCACCCGATCTGAAAGAAGAAAAATACAAGTACCTGTTTAGCACGGAAGTCGTGAATAAACTGGTGCAAGAAGGCATGTCGTTCCGGGAAGCCTATTTTACCATCAGTGCGCAAATCGAATCTGGTATTTACGAACCTTCCTACGATATCCGGCATACGCATATAGGAAGTCTGGGCAACCTCTGTACCGCTCAAATACAAAACCGGATGCGAGCGTTAATAAACAGCTTCCCCTTTGAGGCGATTGCCCAAAAGCGGGCAGCTTTGTGGGCATTGTAAGAAGAGGTGTAGCCAAGTAACCTGTGGAAAGTGGTTACCTTTCTGGCTGTCGGGGTATTAATAGGGGCAATCAGGTGCAAGGCACTTTAAGGTGCCTTGCACCTGATTCAAAATAGACTGCAAATCAAAGAATTAAATCTATTTTTATCCCTTTCGAGACGAAATTTTTTCCAGATTAAGGTTCGTTATCGCGTAGGATTTCCTTAAGGATATCGGTAATCGCGAGTGGTTCGTAGCCTTTTTGAATCAGGTATGCGAGCAACTTATTCCGCAGGGAAAAGGTATCCAGGGAAGCCGGGAGCTCCTTTCGTTTTTTTGTGATCAGGTGGTGGATATTTTCCTGATAGCCCTGCTCGGAAATTTCGCTGTCTAAAGCTTCTTGTATAGAGGTTTTATTGACTTTATGTTTGTACAATTCGCTTGCGATCTTTTTTCGGCCCCATCGTTTGATATTAAACTTTCCGCGCACGAAGGCCTTAGCAAATCTTTCCTCGTTCAAAAAATTTTCTTCGCGGAGAAGTGCTATTAATTGAGCCTGTTCAGTTGCTGGCAATGCTGTACTACGAAGTTTCTGTTCGACTTCGTGCAGCGATCTTTCCTGATAGGCGCAGAAGCGTTGGAGTTGGTCTAATACCTTATCGAATGTATCTGAGGGTTTCACAGGTGACGATCTATAATTTGGGGATTTAAGGAACCTCTGTTCCGGTAGAGGCGGTCCATAGCTGGTACCAATCTTCCCTTTCCAGGTGCAGTTTGGTCATTGCAGCTGCGTTGGCAATGCGTTCGGGTTTGCTGGTGCCTATGACTGGTGCAATACCTGCGGGGTGTTGAAGCAGCCAGCTCAGGAGTATGCCGTCCGGAGTGCTTGCATACTTTGTTGCGAGATTTTCGGCACATTTTCTAATGCGGGTCGTTTGGGCATCGGGCATTGGGTCGAAAAAGCGGCCGCTACCCAATGGTCCCCAGGCCATGGGCAGTATATTCAGCTCTTGGCATTGATCCAGGGTTCCGTCCAAAAAGGGATGGAGGTGAACAATCGAACATTCGACCTGGTGGATCTCCACTGGAAAGCGGCTGTGCAGCAAGCGGAGCTGAGCGGGAGTAAAATTAGAGACGCCGAAATGGAGGACTTTGCCGGAAGCTTTGAGGGCATCGAAAGCACGGGCGATCTCATCTGCATCCATGAGCACATCTGGTCGGTGGATGAGTAGTGCATCCAGATAATCGGTGTGGAGGTTTTTCAGCGAGCGATCTACACTTGTCAGAATATGGTGGTAGGAGGTATCGTAAGACTTGAGGTTATGTTGGGGGCGATGTGGAGAAACCATCCGTATCCCACACTTTGTAACCAGCTGCATCTGTAGGCGTAGTGCAGGATCTCGGCCAATGACTGCACCAAACTCGGCTTCTGTGGTATAATCTCCGTAGATGTCGGCATGATCGAAAGTCGAAACACCCGCGTCAAGGCTTTGTCGGATGATCCTGTCATATTCAGTAGTGGCAAATCCGGCACCCCAGACACCCCACTTCATGACTCCCGCGATAATTTTGGAAAACTGCATGGTGAAATTCTTGGAAAGTTATCAAAAACTTGTCTGAAAGCAAAAAGCAAAAACCTTGCAAAAGTGGTATAGTCAGCCTGTTTTCTTCCTGTAGCAGTCCTGCTTCGCTGGCTCTAAACTGTTCAATGTTAATTTTTTGTAAATTTTTTCCGGTCAAAATTTTTTCGAAAAATACAATATTCTTGAATTTGCAATTTGATCAAAATTTTTGCAACCGTATTGAACAATTCGTCATGTTTTTAAGTTGTTGATAATCATTTGAAAAACGGGTAGAAAGGATTTGTGCGGAATCTCATTCTAAGTCCTCTAAACAATAGAGTTGAAATTTTATTTCGCATAAGAGCTTTGGATATAAAGTACTAATTTTGCAGCAAAAATTGAGGCTTTTTCCTGCTATTTAAAGAAAACATGTAATACACTCATTTCATTAGCTAATTTAAATCAAAATCATGAGGACACGTTTCCTGTTTTTACTCGCTTTACTGGTGTCTGCTGCACAAGGCTTTGCGCAGATCACGACCAGTGCCATCAGTGGCAAGGTCGTGGACACAGAAGGTATGGAAATCATAGGAGCTACGGTGGTTGCTGTGCACACTCCATCTGGTACATCCTACGGAACGGTTACCAATGCTTCCGGATACTTTACGATTCAGGGTATGCGCGTTGGTGGCCCGTACGAAGTTGAAGTGACTTATGTAGGTTATAAAGCTCAGAAGCAAGAGGGGCTTTATCTTACACTTGGTGGTTCTTCTATTGTTAACTTCACGTTGGCAGAGGATGCCGTTCAGATTGATGAAGTACTGGTTACCGCTTCTCGTGACGATCAGTTCACAGACAGCAAAACGGGTGCTGCGTTGAATGTTTCTTCCGAGCGCATTACTGCTTTGCCTACGATTTCAAGGGACATTAGTGATTTTACCAGGTTGACACCTCAGTCAAATGGCAATTCATTTGCGGGAACCAACTCGCGGTTCAACAACTACTCGATTGATGGTAACATCTACAACAACAACTTCGGTTTGGGTAGTGGACAATTTGCGGGAGGAAGTCCTATTTCTCTGGATGCTATTGAGGCAATCAGTGTAAACCTCGCCCCTTATGATGTTCGTTATTCCGGTTTTACAGGTGCTGCGGTAAATGCGGTTACCAAATCGGGTACCAACAAGTTTTCCGGTTCTGCTTACTATTTGCTTCGCAACGACCAGATGATTGGCAACAAGGCCGGTGACGTGAGTGTTGATCCGGGGGATTCCAAAAATGAGATCCAGGGTTTCACTTTCGGAGGACCTATCATCAAAAATAAATTGTTCTTCTTTGCTTCTTACGAGAAGGAGACAGAAGCGGTTCCTTCTTTCCTAAAGAGAGCAGCCAGAGAAGGCGAAACTCCCGACGGATTGGTTATTTCAAGGGTGCCTTATTCAGAAGCCGTTTTTGTTCGGGATCGCATTCAGGAGCTTTATGGCTATGATGTAGGTGCTCCGGATAGCTATCCTTTTGCTTCAGAGCAGGAAAGAATCAACTTCAGGTTGGATTTCAACATCAATGCCAACCACAAGTTGACTGCTCGTTTCAACAACTATTCTGCATTCACAGATGTGCCTACCAATGGCAACTCTATCCGATATATCTCTACTCGTTACAGAAATACTTCTCGTACGGGTATTGAGAACATCAACTTCCGCAACAACAACTACACGAACGACAGAAACGTAACTTCTTTCGTGGGTGAGTTGAACTCGCTGTTTGGCAGCAACATCTCTAACCAGTTTAACGTTGGTTATACCGTTATCAAAGATCCTAAGCGCGGTATTCCCGGTGCACAGGATTTCCCTATGATCGAGGTGTTGGAGCCAGATGCAACGGGCAACCTTTTGTATTACATGACTATGGGTAATGAGTTGTTTACAGTGGGTAACCTATTGGAAAACACTGTTTTCAATATCACCAACAACACTACCATCTACAAAGATGAGCATACCATTACTGCGGGGATCAACTTTGAATACATGACTTTCAAGAATGCTTTCAACCCTACTTTCAATGGTTTTTACCGCTATATCGGGTACGACAAGTTTGTGGATGCTGTGATCAACCGCAACCCCAATGTGTTCCCGGATGCCTTCGCGAAGGGTTATGCACTGGACGGTTCTACGAATCCGCCAGTTGATGATACGCAGTTTGGTCAGCTGGGTTTGTACATTCAGGACGAATACAGACCTAACGACAAGTTGAAGTTGACTGCTGGTTTGAGAATTGATCTTCCTTTCTACCCTATTGATTTGCCAAACAACCAATTGCTGGATAACCTGAACAAACAGTTCACCGATAACGAAGGCAACAGTTTCACGCCTGACGTGGCTGCTTTCCCAAAGGTTAATCCGCTGTTCTCTCCGAGAGTTGGTTTTAACTACGACGTAACTGGCGACCGCTCTACGATTATCCGCGGGGGTACCGGTTTGTTCTCCGGTCGTATCCCATTTGTATGGTTGTCTAACCAGGTCAATGGTTCTGGTGTAGTGAGAGGTGGATTTGGTTATGAAGGCCAACAGGTGATTGATAACGGTATCGTTTTCAACCCTGATGTAACGGCTTATAATCCTGCTAATCCTGCAGAGACGCTTTCCAATGAGTTGAACCTGACAGATGAGAATTTCAAGCTTCCTCAGGTTTGGCGTACTAATATCGCGATTGACCAAAAGCTTCCCGGCGGTATTGATGCTACTGTAGAGTTTTTTTACAACCGCGATGTATCTACGCCAATTGCCTACAACCCTGTATTGCGTACACCTGACGGAACTTTGTCCGGTGCAGATGCAAGAGGTTACTGGACTTCGTCGAACTACTCCAATGATGCTAACTTTAGAAACGTGTTCTACTTGACCAATGCTCAGGAAAAAGCGGATTATCTTTCTGCTACCCTGCAGTTGTCAAAACAGTTCAACGGCGGTTTCTACGCAATGGCTGCTTATACCCGATCAAGAGCAAGAGATCTTGATGCAGCGGGTGGTTCTCAGGCTATTTCTCTATGGACGGCTACCGTTCAGAACGATCGTAACAACCCTGAGCTTTCTTTCGCTGGTTTCGATCAGCCCAATCGTGTGATCGCAAACCTGGCTTACCAGACAGGTAATACTACCATCGGTTTGTTTTATGATGCAGGTAATGCCGGACGTTTCTCTTACACGTATTCAGGTAACTTCGGTGATGCTTCCAACCGTTTGATGTATGTGCCAAACAATGCAAGCGAGATTAACTTCGAAAGCTTCACTTTGGCAGGACAGACCATCACTCCTGCTATGCAGCAGCAGATCTTGGATGCTTATATTGATCAAGACGATTACTTGAGCGGTATCAGAGGACAGGTGGCCGAAAGAAATGGTGCATTGGCTCCATGGGTACACCGATTTGATCTTCGCATTTTGCAGGATATCAAATTTACTAAAACCGACCGCAACAAGATCCAGTTGACGATGGACTTCCTGAACATCGGAAACTTGTTCAATAGCGATTGGGGTGTTCCACAAGTGGTGTATCAGAGAAACCTGCTAAACTATAGAGGTCAGACCAACGGCGTAGCGCGCTACCGCTTGAATGCTATCCCGGGTACTTCTGAGTTTCCAACCGAAACTTTCAGAACGACTACCAGTGTGTTTGGAAATACTTGGAGATTGCAAATGGGTATCAAATATATTTTCTAAGCTGTATTCCAGCGATTGATGAAGAAGGGCCTGCTCACTCGAGCAGGCCCTTCTTTTTTGGGCTAGGGTTTGGGGAGTACCCTGTTTTTTACAAAATTACTCAGCCAGTTGTCCATCTCGCTCAAGGTGTGCAGGATGGATTCTCTTGCCTGGTATCCGTGGCTTTCGTGAGGCAGCATTACCAATCTGGCATTCGCGCCGTGTCCTTTGAGTGCAGCATAAAACCGCTGGCTCTGGATGGGGAAAGTACCGGAGTTGTTGTCTGCTTCGCCGTGGATGAGCAGGATGGGTTCTTTAATGTTGTTGGCGTGCATGAAGGGCGACATCTGGTTGTAAATTTCCGGAGCCTCCCAGTAGGTGCGGGTTTCGTTTTGGAAGCCAAATGGCGTGAGGGTTCGGTTGTAGGCGCCACTGCGTGCAATGCCTGCGGCAAAAAGATCGGTATGCGCGAGCAGGTTAGCCGTCATAAAGGCACCATAAGAGTGCCCCCCTACACCAATCCGGTTGCGGTCGGTCACGCCCATGCCTACAAGTTTGTCAATGGCTGCTGCTGCATTTTGCTGCAATTGCGCCACAAAAGTCTCATTGGGTTCTTCGTCACCCTCCCCGATAATCGGCATGCTGAAATTGTCAAATACGGCGTAGCCTTGTGTGACCCAGTACACGGGTGAACCCCAGCTTAGTCGGGTAAACCGATAGGGCGAACCGCTAATCTGAGCCGCTGCTGCCGCACTTTTGAATTCCCGGGGATAAGCCCACATGAATGTCGGCAGGGGACCATCTTTAGCCTGATCGTAGCCGGCGGGCAGGTAAAGGGTACCCGTAAGGGTTACGCCGTCCGCACGCTCATATTGTACAATTTCTTTGCGTACGCCATCCAGGGCCTTGTAAGGATTCTCAAAACGGGTAAGCTGGCTGATGCGGTCGTTGTTCCAGTTAGCCACATAATAATTGGGTACTTCCGAGCTGGACTCCCTGCTCATGATGAATGTCCCTTTGTCTGCATCCGTGATGGTAAGCGGACTTGCGTAATAAGGAGCAGCCGAACGCCACAGGCGGCTGCTTTTTTGGGTACTCATGTTGAAAATGTCAAGAAAAGGGCGGTCTCCTTCCGGGGAAGCACCTTCTCCTTCCAAAAATAGATGCGCTCCGGCTTTATCGGTAAGTAGGATGCGATACCCGGCTGCATTGGTGGTCGTCATGAAGCTACCCGGATTGTTGTACCTGTCCTCACTCGATCCCTCGTGAAAAACGGTTTGACTGCCCTGCCCCTTGGCGGGAGACCAAAAACTTTCTACCTCCATACGCGTAGCACGCCACCGTTCTCTTACGACAGCAAGCGCATCGCTATGCCAATCTAGTCCGGCCAGACGGTATTTCAAGGCCAGACTTTTTTCCGGATTTCCGGAAAAAGGAGCACCGAGGCTATAAAGTTGATCCCTGAAAGGAGCTTCCATTTTGGGGTCTCCCTGATCCAGTGCCTCTACCCAGTACAGCATCGCAGGTTTGTCTGAACGCCAGGATACAGACCGAGGACCTGAGCGAACTGCATCAAAACCTGTCGGAATATTTTCCGCAAGGGGCAGCGCTGCAATTTGCTTGACTATCGCACCATTCATGTCATAAACAGAGATATCCTGCGGAAAAAGGTAGTAAGGAACCAGGTAGGAATAGGGCCTGTTGACGCGAGTCATCAATACATAATTACCATCGGGCGAAATTGAAAAATCAGAAACAATACCCGGCTCGCTGAACGACTGCATGCTGCCATCCTCAATATGGTAAAGATAAAGCTGCGTTGTGGTGTAGTAGTCAAACAAGGCAGCCTCATAAGCATTGGACAACAAATCCTGGTAGGTTCTTACCGGAGCTTCTACGCCCGAAGATTGCTGAATAACCGGACTCGGTTTTGCTGCTTCACCGGCAGGGGCAGAACCCCTGTCTGCCATAATTCCTTTGAAAAGGATGCGCCGACTGTCGGGAAACCATTCTATAACTGCACCCCGCATGGCTCCATTGACGACCGCTCCGGCAACCCTGCGGGCTTCTTTTTGCGCAATATCCAATATCCATAACTCAATGCCGGTAGTAGTAGTGTGTGTAAAGGCAGCATGCTTGCCATCCGGAGACCATTGAAAGTTACCCAAAGCTGCATCAGCCGGCAAACCCTTCACAGACTGAGCTTCCTTGCTGGCCAACTCGAGTACCTGCAATTCGATAACCCTGTTTTCCCTGCTGGCTCCATTGGTTGCCGGGTCTATTCTCAGTCCCCCAATACGCAGCTCCGGTCTGGCAAGCTCCTCTATAGAAGGATAGCTGGGACGCTGGAGCAACAAAGCCCAGTTTTTGTTCGGACTCAGGGAAAATACCGGTGTGGGCTTGGCATCTACCAAATCCACAATGGCTTGCTGCGGTGCCTGATACCCTGTCTGAGCTGCAACAGGAAGCAGCCACAACAGACAGGCAATTAAACTGTAATGCACGGATGTCATTTTCATTTTCATAAAGTTGGTAGGTTGATTTGAAATTGAAAATAACAAAAAACCGGGATTTGTCCCACGTTTCTTGCCAAACTGCATCCTGATACCCGAAAGACCGTTTAACCCCTCGGAATTTGGTGATAATTTGGGCGTTTTTTTGATTTTTTGAGGTTCAATATATTGATTATCTGAGATTTAAAGCACAGGTGCAAGGCACCTTAAGGTGGCTTGCACCTGATTACCCCTATTAATACCCCGACATCCAGAAAAGTAACCTCGCTTTC
>JANQWK010000018.1 GCA_030729925.1 Saprospiraceae bacterium | reverse complement strand
CGACCACAAGGCAAATCATCTTTATCAAGATTGTGGGGCAGGCTCAAAAAGACCGAGTGGTAGGGGCTGCTGAATAGTTGTAATAAATGTAGAAAAAATCGGGGATAATTCCATGGCCTATTTTTCATGGAATCAAGGACAGGCATCCTTGATTTTCCCGCAGGGGCGATAAGATTTAACAACCAACTACACTCCAACAATTGGATCAGTTCAGGTCTTCGGGGGATTGGGTGCTGGGGATTTCGATTTTTGCTTTGATCAAAGGGCGGCCTTGAAGGGCTTGGACAAGGGTGAATAGGGCTAATAGCCCGTAGGCGAGGGATAGTCCGATGGTCCATGGTGTGCTTTTGAAAAGATAGTAGGAGAGGATCGGCAGGACTTGTAGCGCGTGCATGCCTATGAAATGGGACACCCTCAGGTCGCCAACGGTTTTGCTCCAGCCCACAACAAACCAATTGGAGTTGTCGTTGAGGGCACCTACAGTATGACTTAATCTCGATCCCATGGCAAAGCCCTCAAAGGCAAATACCACAAAAATGAGGATGCCCATGCGGATAGCCCAGAGGTAGTAATCGGGAAGTTCCGGGAAGTCGTTTTTGAAAAAAAGCCACCCTACATAAGCGGTGTATAGGGTTGCCAGGGTTGCAGCCAAGGCCATTAAAGAAAACAAAGTAGCATGCAACGGGGTGCTGGAGTTGTAATGGGAGAGCGCTCCTTTACTGGCCTGAATAGCGATATAAACCACCTCAAAACCCAGCAATAGGATGATAGACCAATTAAATAGCTTGATGTTGAAGTCGGGGAGATAGAAGCAATACCAGGCCATGGCCCATGCAAAGGTTAGGGTGGAGACGGCAAACTTGAAGGGTTTGTACCAGGCATTGACGCCATACACCTGGGTTGTGGTGGTTCTGGCTAAAATCAAAAATACGGTCGCGCAAAGCAGGCAAAGCAATCCGAAGTAAAACAGGGTTTCGTTTCGGGTTTTTATTTGTGCTATAAAGGCTATCATTTTTTTATACTTGCAAGGTTCTTCTTAATGTTCATCATCAGGCTGTCCGGCGTTACCCTCGGCAAATTGCTAATCAGCCAATTTTTAAATCCCACAATTTTTTTGCCTTTTCCGTATAGGAATAAGTCAACCCCCGCTGTTGCGACGACACCCACCGACATGGGTTTATTGGCACTCATGGCATTGGTTTGCCGCATGTTAGGGGTATGGAAAGGGGTCTCTACCGTGCCCGGACAAAGGGCAGTTACGGTCACGCCGGCTGGTTCCAATTCCGTGGCTATCGTTTCTGTAAAGGCCAAAACAAAGCTTTTGGTGGCTGAATAAACCGCATAATAGGGAAAAGGTAAAAAGGAAAGCAAGGAAGCGACGTTCATGATCCTGCCTTTTCCTTTTTTTGCCATGTCTGCTCCAAATAACCTCGTGAGACCAACCAATGCCGTAACATTGACGGCGATCATATTTTCAGCTGTTTCCAAGGGGAGGTCAACAAAACGGCCATAGTCTCCAAACCCGGCGTTGTTGATGAGTCCGGTGATTTCGTAATGCTTGGTTTTGACTTCCTGATATAATTTTTGCGCAGCATGGGGTTCGGCCAGGTCGTGCAGCAAATAAAGGACTTCAACAGAGAATTGGCCTTTCAGGTCTTTTTGCAGTTGGATCAGCTTGTCTTCATTCCTGGCTACCAAAATGAGGTTGTGCTGCTTTGCGGCCAATTGCTTTGCCATTTCTAAGCCAATCCCCGAACTGGCTCCCGTGATTAAGGTGTATGCTTGCATGTTTTGCTTCTTTTTTGTTAGCATGCAGCAAAGATGGGGGAATAAGGTCGGGCTAAACGATAACAAATGTTTATGGTTTACCCATTTCGGCTTTTTTTAGCCTGCTCAAATGGATGGGAGTAATGCCCAGGTAGGAGGCGATCATGTGCTGAGGCACGCGGTTGTGAATGTTTGGGAAGACTTCCGCAATGCTGTCGTAGCGCTGCTTGGGGGTTCTGATATAGGAATTTTTGATGCGGTGGTCCTGGTACATAAAGTAGTACTCGGCAATGAGCCGCCCCAGTTTTTGTCCTTCAGCGAGGTTGTTGTATCCCCACTCAATGACCGCACGTGGCAACACCACGACCTGCGTTTCTTCCAGGGTTTGCAGACTGTACAGGGAGGGGGATTGTTGAATAAAACTGGAGTAGTCGGCTATAAATTGGTTTTCTAAGGCAAAATGGATGCTGTGCTCCGTTCCTGCGCTATCGGTGATAAAAACCCTTATCAGACCCTTGTTGATGAAAAAGATGTCGTGGGGGATTTTATCAGGCGCACTGAGGATTTCTTTTTTATCAAAGTCCACGATCCTCGCCCGCTTTAGGAAGTTGTCCAGTTCCTCCTCTCCAACCTCAATCATTTGCCGCATGGCGAGTATGATTTGCTCCATTTAAAACAATTCTAACCTCAGTCCCATAAAGCCACGAATACCTTGGAGGGAAGCATAGTTGTAAGAGGGGTCAAAAGTATAGCCATTGGGATTATTGGTAGGGTCGTCTGCCATGGTGTCGAATGGATCAAATGGTCTAAGAATAGGATGTTCCGGAACAAAGTTAAGGATATTTTTGATCCCGCCATACCAGGTAATGCCGTGTTTGAATTTCCTGGATAATTGTAGGTTGAGGATGGCAAACCAAGGCGAATATTCCGGCCGGAAGTCATTGGGTACAGTGGGAAGTCTTTGAGGACCAGACCAATTGCCAGTCACATCTATAGACAACCGGGAGCGGGGATGCGTATAGTTCGCTAAGAAGGTTCCCGACCAATTTGGCGCTCGTATTTGGGGTATTTTGTTCCCTTCAGCGCTTTTGGTAAACACAGACATATACGTGATGCCCAAATTGAGGCGTAGGGGTAAGCCATCGGAATAGTTGCCCTGAAGGGTTATGCCTCTCGTGGTGGCACTTCCATCGAGATTGGCATAGATGATTTGCTCGGGGTTGGTGTCGTAATCCGGTAATATCCGGTTGGAAAAATGGGTGTAAAAAAGCGCCGCATCCAGGTTGAAGAAATAGGAGGAGCGGTAAACTTCCAGGTTGTAGTTGAGGTTTCCACTCCAAGAACGCTCCGGTTGGAGGTTTTCCCGGATGACAACTTCTCTCGCTCCGGAGAGGGCTGCATGATCCTCTGTAAACAGACTGACGACCCTAAATCCACTTCCCGCACCCAAACGAAGACTTTGCCGATCGTTGAGGTGGTGACGCAATCCCAATCGGGGCGACCAAACCGCCCCATGCGCTGGATGCCAGTCAAACCGCATCCCACTTAGGACATGAATTTTTTTCCCAAGCTCTCGTTCATGTTGTAAAAAAATTCCGGGTAGTATGGTCCGGCTTTCTGTCTCCGTGGCAGGCGTGTTGTCGTCATAGAAGGTGTATCGAACCGCCGCTCCCGCTAAAAGGTGGTGTTTAGCGATTTTTTTGTCTAAGTAGGCCTGCAGGAAACCAATATTCTGGCGTGCGTTGTAAGGGGTGTCACCGTAATAACTGTCTTGGTGGTGGATGTTGTAGGATCCTTGAAGGTAAACAGGAAGAGATAGGGGTAATGGATAGGAAGCGAGCAATTCTATGCGGTTGGTATAGATACTTTCGCCATAAATCTGACTACTCCCCCTGTGCGCAGGAGTCCAATGCGTTTGTCCTCCCCAGCGATCTTCCCACACATACCTGGCAGCAAATTGGCCCACTCGGTCTTCATGAGCCTTCCATTGCAACTTTTTGAAAAGCGACAGCCGCTTTTGTTGCGCCAGATCGGTAAAGCCGTCTTCATTGTTGTCCACGGGGTGGTCAACCCAAAAACCGTGCACGCCGAGCAACCCTCTCGTGGATTTGCCAAGTTGATAGGCTAAACCCCCATCGAGATTCAGCTCACCCCAGGAGCTGCCAAAAATGTCTGCTGAAAGGCGTGGGGCAGTTAGTGCGTCCTTAGTGATAATGTTGATTTGTCCTCCCATCGCCTCAGACCCATACAAGGTAGCTGCCGGGCCTTTTACAATTTCGATGCGATCCACCAGGCCGTTGGGGATACCCATTAGGCCATATACGGTACCCAAGCCACTTACAATTGGCATTCCATCAAGTAAGACTTGCGTATAGACCCCCTCTATTCCGTTGATCTGGATGTCGCCGGTATTGCAAACATTGCAGTTCATCACGGGCTGCACCCCGCTCAAAAGACTAACCGCCTCAAATAAGTTGGGCGTGGGGTTACGTGAAAATAGCTTCGCAGAAATGACTTCAACAGGAATGGTACTTTTTGATCGTTTGGTTTCCCGCATACTTCCTGTCACGACCACTTCCTCCAGGCTTCGAGGGCTTAGTTCAAATGAAAGGGTTACTTCTCCATTTTCGGAAAGTTGCACTTTCTTTTTTTGGGAAAAATACCCGACAAAGCTGACTTCCACCTCATACAACGATCCCAAAAGCAGATTGTCCAATGTCGCCTGCCCTAAGGTGTCTGTAAGGGTACCTCTACCCAATGCAGGTAAGGCTACTGTGGCGTAGGCAAGAGCCTGCCCGTTTCCGAATACTGTACAGCGAATTTGACCGAATGCAGGCTGTCCTGATACCTCCTGTGTGATTGCCAATAATGCGAAAAATATCAGCCATTTTGAAGTTGTAACCTTGCTACGCATATCTCAATTGATGTATCCTCTAAACATTGGTGACACCTCAGGTTTGAACAACCGACCTGCCTGGATAGTTATACAAATAGAGTTGGTTTTGGAAAAAAGCAATGAAAAGTGTGTTTTAGTGCACTTTTGTTTTGGTCAACATCCAACAGTCCCCTTTGTGCAAATCCTCTCCAAATATATGATTGTTCGTTACCAGTAATGTGTTCACAATGGATGGAAACGCCCCCACCATATCCCCAACGATTCCATTTTTTCGGTATCCGTAGGGGCAATCCCTTGTGGTTGCCCTTTTGGGTATTACCATCATTTTGGGTATTACCATCATTTTGGGTATTACCATCATTTTGGGTATTACCATCAT
>JANQWK010000017.1 GCA_030729925.1 Saprospiraceae bacterium | reverse complement strand
GATATGACGTAATTTAATGAAAATCAAAGATTTAAAGCGCAGGTGGAAGCCACCTTAAGGTGCCTTCCACCTGATTACCCTTATTAATTCCATTTACCCCCTCAGAGGTAACCACTTTTGCCAACCTTTTTTTTCAATCCGCTGGTTCAGATGGCCTTTTTGGATAGGATAGCTGTGCAAATGATCGAAAAAAGGGGTTTTAGAGGGTGGTTTGATTGGTTAATTCATTGATAGCCAATATTTTAAAGCACAGGTGCAAGGCACCTTAAAGTGCCTTGCACCTAGAATACCCCTATTAATTCCATTTACCCCCTCAGAGGTAACCACTTTTGCCCTGCTTTTTAAATTAATTTTTTGAACTCCTTGTCCCCACTTGCTTAGTTATCGTAATTCAGCACAGGCGCCAGCCATTTTTCGGCTTCGGCCGGATCCATTCCCTTTCTTCCCGCATAATCGAGTACCTGATCGCGGGCAATCTGACCCAGACCAAAGTACTTGGATTCCGGATGGGAGAAATACCAACCGGACACAGAAGCTGCCGGGTACATGGCATAACTTTCGGTGAGGGTGATGCCCGTGCGTTGTTCTGCCTCCAGGAGATCCCAGAGGATGGCCTTTTCGGTGTGTTCCGGACAGGCGGGATAGCCCGGTGCGGGTCGGATGCCGCGGTATTGTTCGGCGATGAGGGCTTCGTTGTTGAGTGTTTCGTCGCCGGCATAACCCCAGTATTGGCGGCGAACCTGTGCGTGCACGTACTCGGCCATAGCTTCGGCCAGGCGATCGGCCAGGGCTTTGAGCATGATGGCATGGTAGTCGTCGTGCTCCTGCTCAAATTTTTGGACGAGCGGCTCAATGCCTATCCCGGCGGTCACGGCAAAGGCGCCGATGTAGTCGGGCCGAGTGTTTTTTGGAGCGATATAGTCGCTCAGGCAAAGATTGGGTTGTCCCGCTGCTTTTTGCCTTTGCTGCCGCAAAAAATGAAGGGTATGGCTGACCTTGCTGCGGGTTTCGTCGGTATATACTTCCACATTGTCTTCCGGTGTGCTATTGGCGGGAAACAGCCCGATAACGGCTCGGGTTTGCAGCCAGTCTTCGGCGACAATCTGCTCCAGCATACGCCGTGCATCGGCCAGCAATTTTTTGGCCTCCGTGCCTACTATTGCATCTTCCAGGATCTCGGGATACTTGCCGGCCAGCTGCCAGCTGGAAAAGAACGGCGTCCAGTCAACCCAGTCCACCAGGTCGGCTGTAGCCACCTGTAGTTCCTGCACGCCGGTTTGAAGCGGCACAGGAGGGGTATAGGACGACCAGTCCGGTGCAAATTTGTTGTTTCGCGCTTTGCCCAACTCCAGGTATTTCTTGATATCTTTTTTGTTGGCCCGACTCTCGCGGATGCCTTCGTATTCTTTTTTGATGTCCAGGATAAAATTGCTGCGATTGTTGGTGTCCTCACTGAGCAGCGCACTGGCCACGCCGACACTGCGCGACGCGTCCAGCACATACACGACCGGTCCGGAGTATTGTGGCTCGATCTTCACCGCCGTGTGGGTCTTGGACGTGGTTGCCCCACCAATCAGCAGGGGAATCTTAAATCCTTCCCGCTCCATCTCCCTGGCCACATGCACCATTTCGTCCAACGAAGGAGTAATCAGACCGCTTAGCCCAATGATGTCCACCTGCTCCTCCCTGGCACGCTCCAATATTTTCGCCGCAGGCACCATCACCCCGAGGTCAATAATATCGTAATTGTTGCAGCCCAGCACTACCCCTACGATGTTCTTGCCAATATCGTGTACATCGCCCTTGACGGTCGCCATCAGAATTCTGCCCTTGGCTCGTCCTCCGCTCAAGGCCTTTTCTTCCTCGATGAAGGGGGTCAGATAGGCCACAGCCTTCTTCATGACCCTTGCGCTTTTGACTACCTGCGGTAAAAACATCTTGCCTGCGCCAAACAGATCACCTACGACATTCATGCCATCCATCAGGGGACCTTCGATGACTTCGAGCGGAGCCGGATATTTTTGCCGCGCTTCTTCGGTGTCTTCGTCTATGTAGTCGGTAATGCCTTTGATGAGCGAGTGCTCGAGCCGTTTTTCGACCGGCTGCTCGCGCCAGCTGAGGTCTTTCAGCAAAATTTTTCCGCCTTCGCCCTTGTATTGCTCGGCAAATTCCGTGAGCCGCTCGGTTGCGTCTTCCCGTCGGTTAAACAACACATCCTCAACCCTTTCCAGCAAGTCTTTCGGAATTTCTTCATACACTTCAATCATCCCCGCATTGACAATCCCCATATCCATGCCCGCTTTGATGGCATGGTACAAAAAGGCCGCGTGCATGGCCTCCCGAACCGTGTCGTTGCCGCGGAACGAAAAGGAGATGTTGCTGACGCCGCCGCTGATTTTTGCCCCCGGGCACCGTTCCTTGATCTGCCGGGTAGCTTCTATGAAATAGATGGCGTACTCATTGTGTTCTTCAATACCCGTCGCTACCGCGAAAATGTTAGGGTCGAAGATGATGTCTTCCGGCCGGAATCCGATTTTTTCAACCAACAGGTGATAGGCCCGCTCGCAAATGCTGACTTTGCGCTCAACGGTGTCGGCCTGTCCTTGTTCGTCAAAGGCCATCACGACTACTGCTGCTCCATAACGCCTGACTTCTCTGGCTTGCGCCAAAAAAATGTCTTCTCCTTCTTTGAGCGAAATGGAGTTGACGATGCACTTGCCTTGGACTACTTTCAGACCGGCTTCAATGACATCAAATTTGGAGGAGTCTATCATGATGGGCACCCGGGCAATCTCCGGCTCTGCCATGACCAGGTTGAGGAAGTCCACCATGGCCTGCTTGGAATCGAGCAAGCCTTCGTCCATGTTGATATCTATGATCTGGGCTCCGGCTTCCACTTGCTGTGCCGCCACGGAAAGGGCTTCGGCATAGTCGCCCGTGCGAATGAGCCGGGCAAATTTTTTCGAGCCGGTGACGTTGGTGCGCTCTCCTACATTGACAAAATTGGTTTCGGGTCGTATGATCAGCGGCTCGAGTCCGCTGAGCTGGGTATAATGGGATCCCGTGGGGATTACCCGTGGCGGTACGCCCGCTACTCCCTGAGCCATCGCCTTGATATGGGCAGGAGTGGTACCGCAGCACCCCCCGATGATATTGACCATGCTGTTGGTGGCAAAATCCCGGATGTAGGAAGCCATCTCTTCGGCACTCTGATCATAAGCTCCGAATTCGTTGGGCAAACCCGCATTGGGGTAGGCACTGATGAAACAGTCTGCCATATCGGAAAGGGCCTGCAGGTGCGGACGCATCTCTTTGGCACCCAGGGCACAGTTCAGCCCTATGCTGAGCAGCGGAATGTGGTTGACCGAAATCCAGAATGCTTCGGCCGTTTGTCCCGAAAGGGTACGCCCACTGGCATCGGTGATGGTACCGGAGACCATGATGGGAATGTCCTGCCCAAGTGCTTCGCGCAGCTCATCCACGGCATACAGTGCCGCTTTGGCGTTGAGGGTGTCAAAAACGGTTTCGATGAGCAGGATATCCGCTCCACCGTCCATTAGTCCCCGTGCCTGCTCGTAGTAAGCAGCCCGGAGTTCTTCAAAGGTTACCGCCCGGTAGCCGGGATTGTTCACATCCGGCGAAAGCGAGGCGGTGCGGTTGGTCGGCCCCATCGCCCCTGCCACAAATCTCGGGCGCTCCGGGTTTTTGGCCGTAAATTCCAGGGCTACCTTTTTGGCGATAGCCGCAGAGGCCTTATTCATGTCGTAAGCATACGCCTGCAAGTCGTAGTCGGCCTGCGCGATGGTCGTACTGCTGAAGGTATTGGTTTCCAGGATATCTGCCCCCGCTTCGGCGTATTCGCGGTGGATGGCCTCGATGATGTCCGGCCGGGTCAGGGACAGCAGGTCGTTGTTGCCCCGCAAATCCTTGTGAAATTGGGCAAATTGCTCGCCCCGAAAATCAGCTTCGCTGAGCTGGTACCGCTGGATCATGGTACCCATAGCGCCGTCAATGACTAAAATGCGCTGGCGGAGTAGCTCCCGAAGGACTTGATTGGTATTTTTCATGTTCGTGTTTACATTGCTGTATTTGGCAAAATAGCCCGGCACCATGCCGGTGTTGCACCTCCTTTGCAAAGAAGTCCCAAAATTATTGATATTTTTGTGGAAATAAAACGCAAATCCGATTAAGAAGCGGCATGGAACATATTTATCCGATTTTCGACTCACTCATTCAGCGCCAGGATCGGGAACGCCTGCTCCGACAGCGGGCAAAGGTGGTCTGGCTAACGGGTTTGTCCGGATCCGGGAAGAGTACCCTGGCCCAGCAACTCGAACGACAGTTGCACGAAGAGGGCTTTCTGGCACAGGTGCTGGATGGCGATAATATTCGCTCCGGAATCAACAACAACCTCGGTTTCAGCGAAGCCGACCGGATGGAAAATATCCGCCGGATCGCCGAGGTGGCCAAGCTATACCTGCATACCGGCGTGATTACGATCAATGCTTTTATCAGCCCGAGTGCCGCAATTCGACAGTTGGTGCGGGATGTCGTGGGGCCGACAGATTTCCTGGAAATATTTGTGGATGCTCCCCTGGAGTTGTGCGAACAACGCGATGTGAAAGGCCTTTATGCAAAGGCTCGGAGCGGCGTGATCCGCGATTTTACCGGCATCAATGCGCCCTGGGAACCCCCTGCCCAGCCCGATTTGCTTATCCCTACCGGGAAAATGACTATCCCCGAGGCGACTCAGTTGCTGTACGGGTTTTTATTGCCCCATATTCAATTTACCGAAACAGACGCATGAACTACTACCTGAATCATTTGAAAGAACTGGAGGCAGAGTCTATCTTCGTCCTCCGCGAGGTGGCAGCTAAGTTCCGCAATCCGGTGCTGCTGTTTTCCGGAGGTAAAGATTCTATCCTCATGGCCCACCTGGCGATGAAGGCCTTTTTTCCTGCCCGCATTCCTTTTGCCTTCCTCCATGTGGATACCGGACATAATTTTCCCGAAACGATTACTTACCGCGACGAACTGGTAGCTCGGCTGGGCGCCAGACTGGAAGTGGCGCATGTGCAGGAAGCGATTGATAAAGGACAGATTGTGGAGGAAAAAGGCTATCACGCAAGCCGCAACTTGCTGCAGACCTTCGTGCTGCTGGATGCTTTGGAAAAGGGCAAATACGATGCAGCTCTCGGAGGAGGACGCCGCGATGAGGAAAAGGCAAGGGCAAAAGAACGGTTTTTTTCCCACAGGGATGAGTTTGGCCAATGGGATCCCAAAAATCAGCGCCCCGAATTGTGGAACCTCTTCAATGCCCGCATGCACCCCGGCGAACATTTTCGGGTGTTCCCGATCAGCAATTGGACAGAACTGGATGTGTGGCAGTACCTCGCCGCAGAAGAGGTGCCCCTGCCCAGCTTGTATTTTGCCCACAAACGACTCGTTTTCGAGCGCGATGGCTTGATCCTGGCCGATTCACCTTATATTTTGAAGAAACCAGAGGAGCGGGCGGAGGAACGCCTGATCCGATGCAGAACCATCGGCGATATAACCTGTACCGGCCTTTGGGAGTCAGATGCCGCCAGTATCGCAGATATCATCCGCGAGGTGGCTACAGCAAGAAAGACCGAACGCGGCGGTCGAGCCGATGACAAACGCTCGGATACCGCTATGGAAGACCGCAAAAAGGAAGGTTATTTTTAATGCAAACCCAGGAGAATTTATGAGCACAGAATTGCTGCGATTTACGACAGCCGGAAGCGTAGATGATGGAAAGAGTACCTTGATCGGACGATTGCTGTACGATAGCAAGTCTATTTTCGAAGACCAGTACGAGGCGATCGCCGCAACCAGTCTGCGCAGGGGCGAAGAAGGGGTAAACCTGGCTTTGCTGACCGATGGTCTAAAGGCAGAACGCGAACAGGGCATTACAATTGATGTGGCCTACCGCTATTTTGCTACCCCCAAACGCAAGTTTATTATCGCCGATACACCCGGCCATATCCAATATACCCGCAATATGGTAACCGGCGCTTCTACCGCCAATGTGGCGCTGGTGCTGATTGATGCCCGCCAGGGGATTGTGGAACAAACCCGCCGACACGCCTTCATTGCGTCTTTGCTGCAAATTCCCCACCTGGTGGTGTGTATCAATAAAATGGATCTGGTGGACTATAGCCAGGAGGTCTATCAGACCATCAAAGACGAGTTTTCCGGCTTTTCCGGTAAACTCGATGTGAAAGATATTCATTTTATCCCCATTTCCGCCCTGAAAGGGGACAATGTGGTGGATAGCTCGGTCAATATGCCCTGGTACAAAGGGGGAACTCTGATGTACTACCTGGAGAATGTCCACATCGGCAGCGATCAGAATTTTATTGATACCCGCTTCCCCATCCAGCAGGTGATCCGACCCTACAACGATGATTACCACGATTACCGCGGCTATGCCGGCCGGGTAGCCGGTGGAATCCTTAAAAAAGGCGACGAGGTCATGTTATTGCCCTCCGGGTTTACGACCCGCATTGCCAAAATCGAAACCTTCGATGGCGAACAGGAAACCGCCTTTCCGCCTATGTCGGTTACCGTGCTGCTGGAAGATGATTTTGACCTGGGCAGAGGAGACATGATCGTGCGCCCCAACAACCAGCCGGTCGTGAGCCAGGATATAGATCTGATGGTCTGCTGGTTTAATGAGCGCCCCCTCCAGCTCCGCGGCAAATACCTGCTGATGCACACTACCCAAGAGCTTCGCTGCATGGTGACAGAGGTGCATTATAAGTTGGATATCAATACCCTGCACCGAAACCTGGACGACAAAACGATCGGGATGAACGATATTGCCCGCATTACCATCCGTTGTACCAAAGCAATTTTTGTGGATGCGTACCGCAAAAACCGCAACACCGGCAGCCTGATTTTGGTGGATGAACACACCAACGAGACCATCGCAGCAGGGATGATTATTGCTTAGACAACAGGAAGAAACCCTCCGATCCGCGCTGCTGGTACAGCGGCATCAGGATCAGGGCATCTTCCGGAGCGTAAATGGGGCCATTTCGGTCGTGGGCCAACAGCTCGCCCTTGTGCACCGCCATAAAGTTTTCGTAGTGCGGCATCATGTGGAAATCGTCGCCCTGCCGGATCCGATGGATATGAGAGAGCCGCGCCACCTGTGGCAGGTTCTTGGAATAGGACAGCAATAGTTCGTCGTGGCGGTTTTCGACAATATTTGCCGGCACCAACCCCACCGTCCGCATACAGTTGATCAAGGCCGCAATGGCGCGATTGACCGACAGCGGATCCTGGTGCTGACCCGCCTCGAAGGTCACTGCCCGTACCCCCAGCTCTTGGAGGTAGTGCATCAGGGTGCCCTCCAGGTTGTCCAGCATCCCCATGATGACCGGAGCATGCAGTCCCCTGGCAATCAGGAGGTTTGCCTCCTGGTCATCTGTAATGGAAAAGATACCCCCGTTCGCCGTCGTGGTGTGGATATCGAGCCAAACCACCTGCTCCGGCTGATAAGTCTGAATTTGTGCCTCCACCACTTCAAGGATATCGAGCAGTTCCCGCTCTTCCGACGTCAGCTGCATCGGATCCCGGTGTCGGTTGGCAGCAATTTGTGCAGGCAACCAGATGCGGTTGAGATCCATGTCCAGGTAGCGCTCTTTTTTCCGCAAAGCGGCCACATTGCCCCGCAGACCAATCAGTTTTCCGTGAAATTCAAAATCGGGGTTGAGAACCGCCTCCCGCTCGAGCAGGGTAAAGACCGTCTCCAAGGCCTCCACGCCCGCCGGCTCATTGCCGTGAATGCCCCCACTGGCGATAAGGAGTACCCCGCCAGCCCGTCCTTCGTAGGTTCCAATGATGCGTTCCGATGTCATGTCCAATCTTGTAGTTAACTTATCCGATACGAAAAGTTAAACAAGATTTTACAAAGGAAAGATGATAAAGGTCACAAGAAAACGGAAGTGGTGGCAGAAGAAATTGCCGGAAGGAAATTTTTTTATACAAAATTTTGATTGTCAATATCTTAAACCACAGGTGCAAGGCACCTTAAGGTGACTTGCACCTAGATTACCCCTATTAATTCCTCCAGCTGCCAAAAGGTAACCGGATGCTGATCTCAGGAACGCAATTCTACATATTCTTCACTGAATCCCAGATCCTTGAAATACGCAATCGCAGGGTGGTCTTTTTTTAGGTGCAGGGAAATTCCGCCCTTGGCATAAGCCTTGGCCTTCTCCAGAAAGGTCATCACCGTGCCCTTATCCAACTCTTTGTCAAAGGCAACAAACACAAACTGATGTCCCGGATGAAAGGCATCCATGCCCGTCTTGTTGGCAACTACCGCCGCACGGATCCCGGATTCATCTTCCAGACTCATCACAAAGCCCCCAAACGAAGGACGCTTCTTTAAAGCATATTCAAGCGACTCCGTAATATTGGAAAGCGGGGTATGCGGAAAATGTCGGGAGAAAAAAGCAACTAACGCCCTTTTTTCTGCGGGATTGGCATCCCTGAAAGCGGTATATAGCACGATCGTGGCTCCCATCTCAAGTGTAGTTTTGTAAGGTTTCCTCTCAGGTCTTTGTACTAATTTTGGATCTTGTCCAAATTTAACATTTTCTTAGGGATTTTAAAATATTTGATTGTCAAAATATTGCAGGTTTAAGGGGAATTTAATGTTGCGTTCGCGCCGACTGCCTCAAAAGGGAAAAATCCCGTTTTGAACCTCCTGCATCCATGATGAAATAAGTTTTGCAAAATGGGTTACTTTTTAGCAGTTGGAGGGATTAATAAGGGTAATCTAGGTGGAAGGCACCTTAAGGTGGCTTCCACCTGTGTTTTAAAACATTGAAAAACAATAATTTAACGCAATTTTTTTGCATCAAAACCCCGAATTTTCACACTTTTTGAGCTGGTCTGGGGATTGGTGACCCCGGACAACAATTCCCAAGCCGCAACAAATTCCTCAACAAAAGCATTAATTTTGTGCATCATTTTTACACAAAAATCAAACTCCCCCCATGCAGAATATTCAAATGGTTGACCTGAAGACCCAGTACGCCCGAATTCAGGAGGAGGTGGATGCGGCAGTGCTGGAGGTGATCCGCTCAGGTGCTTTTATCAATGGCCCGGCTGTGAAAGGTTTTCAGGCCGGCCTGGAACAGTACCTGGGGTCGGCTACCAGCGTGATTCCCTGCGCCAACGGGACAGATGCCCTGCAAATCGCGCTCATGGCGCTGGGCCTGAAGCCGGGCGATGAGGTGATCCTGCCCGCTTTTACCTATGTGGCTACGGCAGAAGTGATTGCGCTGCTGGGCCTGAAACCGGTGATGGTGGATGTGGATCCACATACCTTCAATGTGACACCTGCTATCGTGGAGGCGGCGATTACCCCGCAAACCCGCGCTATCGTGCCGGTGAATTTGTTCGGACAGAGCTGCGACCTGGAACCTATCATGGAGCTGGCCAGCCGACACGGGATCTGGGTGGTGGAGGATAATGCCCAGGCGATCGGGGCAGATTATACTTTTGCCGATGGCCATACCCAAAAGACCGGTACGATCGGACATATCGGTTGTACTTCGTTCTATCCTTCCAAAAATCTGGGAGCGTTCGGGGATGCCGGGGCGCTCTATACTTCCGATCCGACCTTGGCAGAGCGGATCCGCGTGATCGCCAACCACGGACAGCAAAAGACGTATTACCACGATTTCGTGGGCGTGAATTCCCGATTGGATAGTATCCAGGCGGCTATCCTGGGGATCAAACTCCGACACCTGGATGCGTATGCCGAGGCGCGACAGACGGCCGCCGCAGCGTATGATGCAGGTTTGATGGAGGTGCCCGGACTGGTTTTGCCGGCAAGGCAACACAATTCAACCCACGTGTTTCACCAATATACCCTCCGGGTACGCAATGGCCAACGGGATGCCCTGCAGGTTTTCCTTCGGGAAAAAGGGATTCCCAGCATGATTTATTATCCGGTGCCCTTGTACAAACAGGAGGCCTACAGCGGCTTCGCAGCACCAGGCTTCGAGTTGCCCGTGACGGAACAGTTGTGCCGGGAGGTGATCTCGCTGCCCATGCACACGGAGCTGTCCCGCGAGATGCTGGATACGATCGTGGCAACCGTAAAATCTTTTTTCGCCTGAGGCCATGATAGCCGCAGCACTGACACGCAAAGAAAGGATAATCTCTGTGACGGGGCTGGGATATACCGGTCTGCCCCTCGCCCTGGCTTTCGCCCGCAAGTTTCGGGTGATTGGCTTCGATACGAATGCCGAGCGGATCCGACAGATGCAACAGGCCATAGATCCTTCGCACCAACTGGAGCCCCATGATTTTGCCAACGCAGATATCGTTTTTTCCGCGGACGCGGAGGATCTTAAACAGGCTCATTTCCACATCGTTACGGTGCCTACCCCCGTGGATGCGCTGAAAAATCCGGATCTTTCTCACTTGCTGGAGGCCTCCGCTGCCGTGGGTGCAGCACTGAAATCCGGTGATTATGTGGTGTATGAGTCCACGGTGTATCCCGGTTGTACAGAGGAGGATTGTCTGCCGGTGTTGGAACGCTACTCGGGGCTTCAAGTTAACCGCGATTTCAAACTGGGCTATTCGCCCGAACGGATCAATCCGGGCGATAGGGTGCGCACACTGGAGACCATCGTAAAAGTGGTGAGCGGCTCCGATGAGACCGCCTTGGAGGATATCGCTGCCGTGTATGAGGCCGTCGTGAGCGCCGGGGTGCACCGCGCAGCTTCGATCAAGGTGGCAGAAGCGGCTAAGGTGATCGAGAATACCCAGCGCGACCTGAATATTTCGCTGATGAACGAGCTGTCTATCATCTTCGATAAAATGGGCATTGACACGCGCGCCGTGCTGGAAGCGGCCGGTACAAAGTGGAATTTTCTGCCCTTTTTCCCGGGATTGGTAGGCGGCCACTGCATCAGCGTGGATCCTTATTACCTCTTGCACCAGTCCCGCAAATACGGCTACGAACCCCAGGTGATCCTGAGTGGCCGAAGGGTCAATGATGCGATGCCGGCCCATATCGCCAAACGCTTGGTGCAGTTGCTGATCGCCCGCGGCAAAAATCCTTCCCAGTGCAAAGTGCTGGTAATGGGGGTTACCTTCAAAGAAAATGTGGCCGATATCCGCAATTCGAAAGTGGCAGAACTGGTGCGCGAACTGATGCAATATTCGGTGGCCGTACACCTGGTGGATCCCTTGGCCTCGGCCAATGAAGTAGCCCACGAGTACAAACTGAGTCTCCTGGATGCCCCGGGAAGTCAGTACGATGCCGTCTGCGTGGCAGTAGCCCACGAGGCCTACCGACAGTGGACCCTGACCGATTTTAAAAACATCATGACCGATTCGCCTGTTTTGTTTGATTTGAAAGGTATCTTTGCCCCGCCAAATCCCAGTGAAGGGATCCTGTACTGGCGCCTATAATGAAGCTGCATGGAAGCCGAAAATCATTTGCACGAAACGGAATATCGCTGGTTCGCGATCTATACCCGCTATAAAAGGGAAAAGATCGTACTGAAAGCGTTGCAAACCCTGGGTATCGAAGCTTATCTGCCCCTGCAGAAGGTGACCCGCGTTTATACCCGGAAGGTGAAAAAATTGGAAATTCCGCTGATCAATTGCTACCTTTTTGTTAAAATCGTCAAAGCGAATTATATTCCCGTACTGGAAATTCCGGAGGTGGTGCGCTTCGTGAGGGTACACAAGAGTTTGATCGCGATCCCCGAGGTCGAAATTAATATCCTGCGCCGGGTAGCCGGAGAACTGGATGCCGTGGAGTCGGAACCGCTTGGATACCGCCCGGGCGATCAGGTGGAAATTATCGGGGGCAATCTGACCGGGATCAAAGGCAAATTGGTGCACATTCAGGCTAAAGATAAGGTCGTAGTGGACCTGGATACGATAGGTTATTCGCTGATCATGGAGATAGATACGAAGTGGTTGCGAAAAACTGCCAAATGAGTTGTTTATGGTAAGGTGCCGGCTTTCTGTAAGTCCTTCTGCGACTTATGGAGGGCGAAGCATTGTTTGGATTTTGTGAGGATATGACGCAAAAAATACTGATTACCGGAGCTGCCGGATTTATTGGGTTTCACCTGGCAAAGGCCCTGCTGGAAAGAGGGGAGGAGGTGCTGGGACTGGATAACCTGAACGATTATTATTCCGTGGCCTTGAAATGGGGGCGACTGGCTCAACTGGGGATTGCTCCGGGTGCGCATGGATGGGAGGAAGGCCGGTTGCTGGAGTCGGCAACCCTGCCCGGGTTTCGGTTTGTGAAAATGGATCTGGTCAACCGCGAGGGCATGCAGCGCTTGTTCGAGACCGAGCGTTTCGATAAGGTGGTTAACCTGGCGGCACAGGCCGGAGTGCGCTATAGCCTGGAAAATCCCATGGCCTACATAGATAGCAATATTATAGGTTTTGCAAATGTGCTGGAACTGTGCCGACAGCATGCTGTCCGACACCTCGTCTATGCCAGCAGCTCCAGCGTATATGGCCTGAATGCCAAAATGCCTTTTTCGGTGGGCGACAACGTGGATCATCCGATATCCCTCTACGCTGCCAGCAAAAAGAGCAACGAACTGATGGCGCATTCCTACAGCCACTTGTTCGGATTGCCGACCACCGGCCTGCGCTTTTTTACGGTGTATGGCCCCTGGGGCAGACCCGATATGGCCTATATGCTCTTTGCAGCAGCTATCCGCGAGGGGCGACCGATACAAGTGTTTAACGAAGGCCAAATGAGCCGCGATTTTACCTATATTTCAGATATCGTGGAGGCCTGCGTGCGGGTGCTGGATCATGTACCCACCGGAAACCCCCACTGGGATCCCCTGCATCCCGACCCGGGAAGTTCTCCCGCCCCCTGGAAAATTTACAACATCGGCAACAACCAACCCGTCCGATTACTCGATTTTATTGAGGTACTGGAAGAGGCACTCGGTATTCCCGCCCGCAAAGAACTGATGCCCATGCAACCCGGCGATGTGGCCGCTACCTGGGCTGATGTGTCGGATCTGATGCAGGCCGTGGATTACCAACCCAAGGTGGATATCCGAACAGGCATCCGGACTTTTGTTTCCTGGCTGCAACAAAGCGGTTATTGACCCTTTTTTATGTTTCAATTTTTTCAAAAAAAAATTACCGATTTTTCCTTTCTCCGGACAGATATCCACGCCCACCTGCTCCCCGGTGTGGATGACGGAGCCAAAACCACGGACGATAGCCTGAACCTGATCCGGAGTCTGCACGAACTGGGCTTCCATTCCCTGCTCGCTACACCCCACGTCATGGCACATTATTATCCGAATACCCGGGCAAATCTGGAAGGCGTGCACGAGTTGTTGATCAAAGATATGGAAAAAGCGGGGATCCCGACCGAGCTTCGACTTTCCGCCGAGTACATGCTGGATCCGAACTTCGAGGACTTGCTCCAAACCAACCAATTGATGAGTTGGGGCGATGCGCGCTATGTGCTGGTAGAAATGTCCTACATCGCACCAGCTCCCCGATTAGAAACCTACCTTTTTACCTTGCAGGTAAAACAATACCAACCTATCTTAGCCCACCCCGAACGCTATTTGTTTTATCACGACAATTTCGACAAACTTAAAGCCCTCAAAGCCATGGGCTGCCATTTTCAGCTCAACCTGCTCTCCCTCACGGGCTATTACGGTTCCCATGTCCGGCGCAGCGCCGAAAAAATGCTGAAAAAGGGCATGTACGAGTGGGCAGGAACCGATACCCATAACCTACGACAGGTGGAAGCCCTTAAAAGTATGGCCGCCAGCGGGCAATGGATGACAACACTCTTACGTTATCCGTTTCTAAACCAAAAGTTGTATCTTTGAGTAATCTTGAGAAGATATACACTGCTGCACAGATCAGATCGAATGAAAATAACCTCTTCCCCGGCATCTCTTTTGCATTGGGTAGGCAGCTTTTTAGGGCTCGCCTTGCTAAGCGGCTGCGTGACCCACGATCAGCTCCTCAATTTTACCAAGGGTGAACCCTTTCCCGCCCAACCGGAAGCGATCCTCAACTACCACCGAATTACCATCCAACCCGAAGATATTCTCAGTATTTTTGTAAGTGCTGCAGATCCCGAGGCAGCTGAGCCTTTCAATATGGGCACTGGTCTGAATATGGGGATGATGGGCATGCAAGGCATGCAAATGAGCGGATACCTGGTGGATGCCAATGGGTTTATTGATTTTCCGGGCCTGGGCAATATCGAGGTAGGAGGACTGACCCTGGAAGCAGCCAGGCTGAAAGTGCGGGATGGCCTAAAGGAGTTTTTGGTGGAACCATCGGTCAACCTGCGGATCATGAATTTTCGCATCCATGTGCTGGGCGAAGTGGGCAGACCCGGTGTGCTGAACCTGAGCAATGAGCGCCTGAGTGTCCTGGAAGCGATTGCGATGTCGGGCGATATCGGCCCCTATGGCCGGCGCGACAGTATCCTGATTGTGCGGGAACTGGAAGGCGAGCGTTCTTTTGCCTGGGTGGACGTGGATTCGCGCGATATCTTTCGCTCTCCTTATTTTTACCTCAAACAAAATGACCTGATCTATGTGGAGCCGATACAGGCCAAAACGACAACCCTGCGCGATCCTGCTACCCGGGTGCTGCCCTGGGTGTCGGTGGTGACTTCCTTGGTGGCTTTCGCGCTGAGTATTTTCAGAAATTGAGGTTTGTTCCCAAAACAGCTAAACGTTGAGTGCTTCCAATCCTAACCCTAAAAATTTCGTCGCCAACAAAGGCTATCCCAATATGCCTTTCCAGAACGATGATTTCAACCTGGATATCCGCTACTGGCTGTACAAAATCCTGAATTACTGGTGGTTGTTTCTGCTTTTTTTGGCGATAGCCATAGGGGGCGCCTATGCCTATCTGCGCTATACGCCCAATTTGTTCGAATCCAAAAATACCATCCTGATCAAACGCACCGAAACCGGGGGCGGCGGCATTTCGGAGGAGTCGGTGATCTTCGCCCAGGATTTCGGGTTTACCGGCGGCAACAAATCCGTGAAGAATGAAATCGAAATCCTGCGCTCCCTGACCTTGATGAAACGGGTGGTGGACAAGCTCCGCCTTCATGTGGAGGTGCTGCAGGTGGGAAGTTTTCTCAACGAGGAACTGTACAAAAATCCTCCCTTTCAACCGGATACGTTTAGCCTGGCTCCCGGCGTCCGCTCAGCTTTTTTCCAGATCGAAGTGCTGGATACCGCCCGCTTCCTGATCGGGCCGGCCAACAGCGATGCACCGCTCACCGAACGCTTTTTCGATGTGCCTTTCCGCAACGAGAAGGGCTATTTTTTGATCCGCCGAAGTCCCGGTATGCTGCCTTCCGCCGAAGCGGAAAAAAATAAGTTCCTGCTGAATATCCATTTTCCGGAGGATGTGGCCCTGCGCTACCAGGGTGGACTGGCGATCGGCCAGATAGGGGAGTGGTCGAGCATCCTCGAATTGAGTCTGACCGATGCCGTACCCGCCAAAGCCGAGGATGTGCTGAACACCCTGGTGGAAGTGTATAACGAGGAAGAGGTCAACGACGAGAATAAGGTGCTCGGCAATACGATTAAGTTTATTGATGAACGCCTGCAGCGCCTGACGGACGAACTGGATATCGTAGAGTCGGGCATCGAACTGTACCAGCGCCAAAATGAGATCGTTACGAATGGAGCGGGCGATCTGGCTGCTATGGTGGTTGGCCAGCTCAACCAGCTCGAACAGGAGCTGAGCGGGATGGAGGTCAATCAACAGGTGCTGGCGTCCCTGGAAAATTACCTGATCGAGGACAACAATGCCTACGAGCTTATTCCGGCCAACCTGATCGCAGAGAGTCCGAGTTTGTCGGCCTTCGTGGCACAGTACAACGAACTCGTCCTGGACTACGATCGGGTCACCACCCTGTTGACAGCCCAAAACCCACAGCGGATCCAGCTCGAAAACCGCATCGCCGAGATCCGACGCAGCATCCTGCTCACCCTCCAAAACCTCCGAAAAGATATGCGCATCCCCATGGATCGGCTCGTGGAGGAGATTGCAGAGCTCAGAGGGGAGATCCGCGCGGTGCCGCGCAAAAAGAAAGACCTCGTGCAGATCGAACGCCAGCAAAAGATCAAGGAAAACCTCTACCTCTACCTGCTGCAACGCCGCGAGGAAACGGCCCTTTCAGCCGCCATCACAACTCCCGGCACCCGGGTGATTGACCCGGCCCGCAGTTCGACGGTACCGATAAGCCCCAAGCGCCAGCAAATCTATCTTTTTGCCGTTGCGCTGGGTCTGCTGCTTCCCTTGAGCATTGTGGTCCTCGGCGACTGGGTCAACGACAAAGTCGAAACGGAGGATGACCTCAAGAACGAAACCAGTATTCCCTTGTTGGGCAGGATTGGCAAAAGCAGAACCTACGACGAAATCCTTGTGCGGGAGGGAAGTCGCTCGGCCGTCCCCGAAATGTTCCGGCTCCTGCGCACCAACCTACAGTACCTCAACCCCAATAAAGGTCAGCAAACCATTCTGATCACCTCTTCCCAGGGTGGGGAGGGCAAGACCTTCATCACGGCCAACCTCGGGGCGACGATCGCGCTGTCGCGCAAAAAAGTAATTCTCGTGGGGATGGATCTGCGCAAGCCGCGCCTTTGGAAATACGTGGGTGGGCAAGAACACCAGCGTGGGGTCACCAATTACCTGATCGGAGAAGCAGATATGGGCGCGCTCATCCAGCAATCGCCCGATTTTCCCGGTCTGCACTTCTTGCCCAGTGGCCCTATACCGCCCAACCCCTCGGAACTCCTGCTGTCGGAGCGCATGGAAAGTCTTTTTGCCTATCTGAGAGCACATTACGACTACGTCTTGATAGACAGTCCCCCGATTGGACTGGTCGCAGATGCCCTGATCATCAACGAATTTACCGACATCAGCCTTTACGTAGTCCGCCACAAATTTACCCGTATCGGCATGATTCGCATGCTGCAAAACCTGTATGCCGAAGAAAAAATCAAAAATCCGGGTATCATCCTCAATGGCCTGCGCAACGGTTATGGCTATTACGGCTACGGTTATGGTTCGGGCTATTACTCCAAATAGAATCCCATGAAGATCATCCTCGAACCCGGCAGGGCTGAAAAAAACTACTGGCGCGACCTCTGGCACTACCGCGAACTCTTTTTGATCCTGGCCTGGCGCGACATCTCCGTGCGCTACAAGCAGACCGTCATAGGAGTAGCCTGGGCGCTGCTCCGCCCCTTCCTCACCATGGTCATCTTCACCATCATCTTTGGCCGCATCGCCCAACTGCCCCCGGAGGGCAGTGCGCCCTATGCCCTCATGGTCTTTGCCGCCATGCTCCCCTGGCAACTCTTTGCCACCGCCCTCAGCGAAGCCTCCAACAGTCTGATCGGCAATGCCAACCTCATCAGCAAAGTCTATTTCCCCCGCCTCATCATCCCGAGTGCAGCCGTCGTCACCGCCTTCGTGGACTTCCTCATCAGTTTCACGCTCCTCATCGGACTCTTTTTCTACTACCGCTATCTCCCTGGCGTGCAAATATTGTTATTGCCTGTATTTATGTTGTGGGCCCTACTGGCCAGCCTCGGCCCTGGTCTTTGGATGACCGCCTTGAACGTCAAGTACCGCGACTTCCGCTACATCATCCCCTTTGTCGTCCAATTTGGCCTGTACATCTCCCCGGTAGGATTCAGCAGCACTGTCGTTCCTGAACAGTGGCGCCTGCTCTACCACCTCAACCCCATGGTAGGCGTCATCAACGGCTTCCGCTGGTCCATCCTCGGCCAAACCGAAGGCATCTACCCCCCCGGACTCGCCCTCTCCCTCGCAGTCACCCTATGCTTCCTCTGGCTCGGCATCAGCCGGTTTCGCAAGATGGAAAAAAG
>JANQWK010000016.1:126340-127784 GCA_030729925.1 Saprospiraceae bacterium | reverse complement strand
TCCACGCCCAAATTCCCTTCGCCCATGCCCATAACGACTACGAACATACCCGCCCCCTCCTGGATGCGCTGGAATGGGAGTTTACCAGTGTGGAAGCCGATATCCACTTGATTGACGGGGAGTTGTATGTCTATCACGACCGACCCGGCAGGCCAGATCCCCAGCGTACGCTGGAAAAACTATACCTCGATCCCCTGATGGAGCGGTTCCGGCAAAACAGCGGGTCTGTCTATCCGGACTACGAAGAAAGTTTTTTACTCCTGGTGGATATCAAGACCGAAGCGGAAGCAACTTATGCGGTGCTCCTGCAAAAACTGGCCCCTTATGCGGCGATGCTGCGCCAAACCAGCGGAGACGAGATCATACAGTCGGGCGCGGTCATGGTAGTCTTGTCCGGCAATCGCCCCATGGCAACCGTAGCCCGCGAAACCACCAGGCTGGTGTCTATTGACGGCAGACCTACCGATCTCGGCAAAGGCTATTCCACCGCCTACATGCCTCTTGTCAGCGACCATTACCGCAATCAGTTGCAATGGAACGGGAAAGGCGTGTTGCCGGGAAAACAGGCACAACAACTCGCCCGACTCGCGGCACGGATACATGCCGAAGGCAAAAAACTTCGCCTCTGGGCCAGTCCTGAAAATGCCCGTATTTGGGATTTTTTGCTGGACGGAGGAGCTGATTACCTCAATACCGATTTACTGGAAGATCTTCATCAGTTTGCTAAAAAACAATCAAAATATGGAAAATAACTTTCTCCGCGACCAACTCCTTGCTGCAGATGCCAACGGGCGGGTACAGCTCCTATTTGATTACCTCACCCGCCACGGCGACGAAAACTACGAAGAAGACGTCACCCAGATGCAGCATGGCCTGCAGGCTGCCTACCTGGCCAAAGATGCCGGTCAGGATCCCGAATACATCACAGCCGCCCTGTTTCACGACATCGGCCACATCCTCGCCGATGACCCCGACGAAAAAAACAACCCCACCCTCAAAGACGACAACCACGAAGACATTGCCGCCTCCTTTTTTCGGGATATCTTCCCCGATAAAGTCATCGAGCCCATCCGTCTCCACGTAACCGCCAAACGCTACCTTTGCACCGTCAACGAAGCCTACTACCAGGGACTCTCCGAGCCCTCCCAAAAAAGCTTTCACCTCCAGGGCGGCAACATGAGTGCCGAAGAACTTGCAGCTTTTGAAGCCAATCCCTTCCACCAGGCAGCCGTGCAACTCCGCATCTGGGACGACACCGCCAAAGATGTGCATGCCGAGGTTCCGACCCTAAACGACTATTGGGAAATTGTAAGCGATTCGCTATTGGATGAACCGGCTATTGGTATTTTAGGGGAATAAACACAGATGGACACAGATTGAAAGGGACTTGTTGGCGGTTGGCAAAATGACCGGCAATCGGCAGATTAGATTCATTCCATTTCCT
>JANQWK010000016.1:0-126240 GCA_030729925.1 Saprospiraceae bacterium | reverse complement strand
ACAAAAAAAAGCCTGGAAGAACTTCAACGGCTGTACAAACGGCCAAATTGTCTTCCAGGCTTTTATAAAAAATTGATTGACTGTAAGTTATCAATCTGAAAAGTGATTCCGTCAGGATTCGAACCTGAGACCTACTGATTAGAAGTCAGTTGCTCTATCCAGCTGAGCTACGGAACCTTTTGGCTATTAATTTAGGTTAAACCTTTAATAGCGGGGGCAAATTTACTATTTTTTTCTCTTCCAACAAGGATTTTCCCGATAAAAGTTGAACAAACAACTATTTGCTAAGGTCGTTGTTACATAAAAAATAATTATCGTATGGCTCAAAAGTTGCGAAGATTGTTGCGCCGAAAGCGTTTTCTTGCGGCTCTGCTCTTGCTGGGGGGCTTTTTGTTTATACACAAAAGCCTGGAACTCAGGTTGAGCGACGGTGATCTGATGGAAGCACTTGCAGAAAATCCTTATGGTCTGGAACCTCGGATCGAGTACCTCGAACAAGGCTACCGCAAGATCAGGTATGTGGAGATCGGGCATGACAGTTTGCCTTTGATTGTGTTTATCCACGGCGCACCGAGTTCTTCTAATTTTTGGCAGAGTATGATGACCGACACCGTCTTACTCAAAGAAGCCAAATTGTTGGCAGTGGACAGACCCGGATATGGCTATTCGGGGTTTGGCAAACCGGAAGTGTCGGTGGAGAAACAGGCGGCGCTGATTGCTACTGTCCTCGAAACGAAGAAACAACAGCACCAGACGATTATTGCGCATGGCTCCTCGTATGGCGGGACGGTCGTTGCGCGACTCGCCATGGATTATCCGGAATTGCTCAACGGTATGCTGTTGCAATCGGCATCCTTGGCTCCAGGGGAAGAAAAAACCTACTGGATCAGTTATCCTACCAGTCACTGGCTCCTGCGCTGGCTGATGCCCCCCACCATCAATGTGGCCAATGCGGAAAAACTCAACCACCGGCCACAACTCGAAAAGATGGCTCAGCTGTGGGATAAGATCAAAGCTAAGACCATCATCATGCACGGCACCATAGACGAACTGATCTATCCGGAAAATGCGTATTTTGCCAGGAACAAACTGACCAATGCACAGTTGATTGATTTTCGTTTGTTCGAGGGCAGGGGACACGACCTGCTTTGGAACAAAAGGGATGAACTGGTAAAAGGTTTGCAAAAACTACTGGAAAGCAGCGGCCACGCCAAACTGGCTGCTCAATAATTTAAGTTATCCGCCCGATGAGTCAAGTAAACATAGAAGAAAGCTGGAAGTCCGTTCTGGCGGATGTGTTCGAAACAACCTGGTTTGAAGAAATGGCAGCGTTTCTGCGTGCAGAAAAGACAGCCGGTAAGACCATTTACCCTCCGGGAGCGCTTATCTTTCAAGCCTTTCAGTTATGTCCTTTCGATAAGGTCAAAGTGGTTATCCTCGGTCAGGACCCTTACCACAACCCCGGAGAAGCCATGGGACTATCGTTTTCTGTGCCCCGAAATGTCCGTACGCCCCAATCCCTCTCCAATATATTCAAAGAACTCCAAGACGATCTCGGCATCCCGGTTTCGGCACATGGGGATCTCAGTGCATGGGCAGCACAAGGCGTCTTCCTGCTCAATGCCATGCTGACGGTAGAAAAAAACAAACCGCAATCTCACCAGCATATCGGTTGGCAAAACTTCACGGATACCGTCATTCAGCGATTGTCACAAGAACGCCATCAACTGGTCTTTATGCTCTGGGGCAATTATGCCAAAAAGAAAAAAGTCCTGATTGACGCGTCAAAACACCTCATCCTGGAAGCAGCCCACCCCTCCCCACTCGCTCGTGGTGCCTTTTTCGGCAGCAAACACTTTTCCCAGGCCAATGCGTATTTTTCCCGACAGGGAATCCCCCCCATCAACTGGGAATTACCACAATAAATTTTTGTCTAATAGCTTGACTTTAAATGTTTTAAGAATCAGGTGCAAGGCACCTTAAGGTGACTTGCACCTAGAATACCCTTATTAATACCTCGACGATCAAAAAAGTAACCGCACAGGGGTTGAAGCTTTTCAGCTACTTTTGTTTTTTGTGCGAAAGCAGCTAAATTTGGCAAGCAAAAAGAAGACATATCATGCAGGGAACATTCATCAGGCTGGGAGCCATTTTCGCAATGACGGCAGTGGTATTGGGTGCTTTCGGGGCGCATGCCCTAAAGGAAGTGCTTGAGTCTGCACAATTGGAAACCTTTGAAATTGGGGTGCGCTATCAGTTTTATCACGCGCTGGGCTTGATCCTGGCAGGGCTACTGCAGCAGCACCTTGAAAGCAAGCATTTGCATAGAACGGGATGGCTGTTTGTAGCAGGCATCTGTCTGTTTTCCGGATCGCTTTACCTGTTAGCAGCACAAGATGCCCTGGGCGTGAACCTGTCTTGGTTGGGACCTGTCACACCCATTGGGGGAACCCTGTTTATTATCGGTTGGGGTTTGCTGTTGCTGCCTGTCGGCAAAAAAAAGTAAACCTAAGCGGTCAAATTACCACTCCTGTTCTGGAGTTTTAGCGTCATCGCGCTTGCGGTTGCGCCACCACATATAGCCGATCAGACCAATAAGCAGGTATGGGGTAGCCAGCATGTACAGAATGCCATTGTTAAGTCCCTTTCCGGCAGACCCCCCATTTTGGAGATTGCTCTCTGCCGACATCCGGCACATGGGACACTGGGCGGCTACTTCGGGGATGGCAACCAGGAAAAGTGCGATCAGCACAAGAAATATCGGAATACGAAGGTTCTTTTTCATGAGCTATGCGGGGTTATGGATAATACGGCATTAGCATAAAGTAGCAGATAGGCCCTGTAATGGCAACGTAGAGCCATATTGGGAAAACCCATTTAGCCATTTGTCGGTGCCGGGCTATCTGGTTGGTATATGCCCTTATAAAGGTAAGCAAAATGAAAGGCAAAGACAAGGCGGCCAGCGCGATATGGGTCAACAAGACAACCAAATAGACCGTGCGCATGGAGCCGATATTAGCCAATTCCTCTACCGAAAGTACCCCGTCGCCGCTGGCATCTCCGAAGATCGTTTCGGGGGTTGTAAAATGGTAGGCTACGTACGAAAGTAAAAACAGCAGTGAAAACGTAAAAGCGACGAAAATTGACTTCCGGTGGGCTTCCACATTTTTTTGCTTGATAAAATACAAAGCCAGCACCAGTACAATGGCGGTCAGTGCATTGAGGGTTGCGTGAAAAGGAGGCAGAAAGCCAAGATCAACGCCCTCGGGCAAGGTAATTTTTACCCGGCGCATTAGTCCCACCAAGAGGAGCACCACCACAGAAAAGATTCCTGCAGCGATATTCAGTTTACGAGCCAAAACCATATTGGGTTGCATAGCAAAACTTATTTTTCAGATTCACGTTCAAAGATCAACTCCCGCTCTTTGCGCACGGGTAGAATCATGGCTGTCTGTGCGACCATCCGCTTGATTTCTTCCTTATCGGCTGCTCGATAAATGCGTTTGACCCTTCCGCCCAAGTCAATCAATAAAAAGAATGGCTGATTCGCATACTCCGCATAGCGCTCCTTGCCAATCTGGCAGTAGGCAGTCAGATAACCCTCCCAGCGCGAAGGCGGAATCAGGTTGAAATAGATCTGATCGGGATCAGCAAGCTGGTGGGTCGTCAGGAAATCATTCAAAAGCAGTTCATTACCTGTCCGGAGGTTGTTGACCAGCAACAAATCGGAGCGTTCATCGAACTGTTCGTGGAGTTTGACCAGCAACTCCCCCATCAACTGTTTGTCGGATTCATTGGTGGGATCGAAAAAAGAAGCCAGCACCAATTTGTCCGGATACACGGAAGGCGTAAAAGGCAGCGCCACCTCATAATCTATTTCGAACTCCACAATGGTTCCCAAATCAGCCAGGTCATTGAGGATCTCCTTGCGAAAATCCATACCCCGCTGGAGGTACAACCAGGATAATGCTGGGAAAACCACCAGTAATGCCAGCAAGATGATCGTGGCAGAAACCAGAAAAGTACGAGATTTTTTCATCGTTTGAATCCTTGATTACAGAAGGAACAAGCAACCACGGCAATGGTTGAAGGAAAGGAAAAAATTGACTTTAAAAAGACAAAGGCGAATGTTTGTCATTCGCCTTTGTCTCCGGGCTTAGCCCTTAAAAGTAGGAACAAAAACATCCGGAGCTAAGTTGCTCTGCTGTGCAGGAGCCTGTACAGGTTGCTCGGAATTCTTTTGCTTGATATACTCCCGGCGGTTTTTCCAAGAATCCCCTTCTTGGAAAAAAGCCACAATAGCCCAAATCAGAAGCATGGTAGGCAGCAGTACACTTAGTGCCAATCCTTTCACCTCGTACTTCATGTGCATAAACTCAAAGATGATGAAGTACGCCTTATACAAAGAAAGAACAATCAAAAGTAACCCCACCGCATAGGCAATCCAGGATACATCCTCCAGCCCGCTAATAACGTGCCCTTTCCCTAGCAGAGAAAAGAACACCTCGACCAAAGTAACGGCGCCCAGCAGATAAAGACCGTAATAAACGCGCTTGATCGCCTGCTCATAAGTCATATGTCCCATATCAGTTCAGATTTACGAATTTTACAACAAATAGAATACCAGGAATACAAATACCCATACCAAGTCCACGAAGTGCCAGTACAACCCGATCTTTTCAACCATCTCGTAACCATTTTTTCTGGCCACATACAAACCACTTGCTGCGTTGATCATGATAATCAACAAAAACAGTACCCCGGAAAATACGTGGAAACCGTGGAAACCGGTAATAAAGAAGAAAAGTGCACCAAAAGCCTTGGGGCCAAAATTCTGAACACCCATCATAGCCTGACCACTCTCCTCGTCTTTGTACTCAAAACGACGCTGGATCCACTCACTGCTCTCCTCATCCTTGTGAATCAGATAACTCTCTCCTCTCTTGAAGGTCTCCCGCTCGGAAGCATTGGCATAAGCGTGACCATGGTCATCGTCCAAATAAACACCATCCACTACGTGCGTACCGAAAGGATTGGTCGTCACCGTCATGTGCTCATGCGCGATCAGGTTATTCCATTCCCATGCCTGGCAGCCGAGGAAGCCCGCACCGCCAATAATCGTAAGCAACATCCAGAAAACAACCCCGTTTTTGTTTTCCTTATGACCCTCTTGCACGGCACGAACCATCGTAACCGACGAAATGATGAGAAGGAAAGACATGACCGTTACAAAGATCAAAGGCGCGTGTCCACTACCAAACGGATGCGTGGAAAACACAAAATCGGGAACCGGCCAAGTAGGGGAACTGAATCGCAAGGCACCATAAGCAATAAGGAAACCTGCAAAAGTAAAGGCATCGGATAATAAGAAGTACCACATCATCAGCTTGCCATAGCTGGCCCGGAAGGGAGAACCGGCACCTGACCAATCTTCGGTCATTTGTACTTCATTTTCGGTAAGCGTTTCTGTTGTCGCCATTCGTAAAAGTTTAATAAATATTTTCGGTTTGTTTAAGCTTTCTCAACCAACCTACATGCTCAAAAATACGAACAAATAGATCCAAAGGAAATCCACGAAATGCCAAAACGTAAGCGTCAGCTCAAAGCGGAGCTTCCGACCAGGTGTTACCTGAAAAGGCAAGGCAAAAGCGTGGATCAATGCTACAATCAAAGTTCCTATGCCACCCAACACGTGAGCCGCGTGGATGCCCGAAATCACGTAAATGAAATCGCCGGATGGATTTGTTTTGAGGGGTACCCCCATCTCTACCATTGCCAACCAGCCTTGGTATTGGGTCACGATAAAACCAAAGCCCAGCAACAAAGCCAATACCAGAAATAACTTATAATTGCGCTCATTCCCCCTTTTGAACTGAAAGAAAGAAAAATGCAGCGCGGCACTGCTCAACAAAATAATAATCGTACTCAGGTTAAAAACCTGGGGCAAGCGAAACTCCAGCCAGTTACCTGCAGCTTCACGTACCATATATGCGCTGGATAGCCCCGCAAACATCATGAGCATACTCCCACAAGCTACCCAAAGCGCAAATTTCTTGGGGTGGATTTTGTTGCGGGTGTAAGTAGTATCAGATACGGTAATAGCCATCAAATTAGATTTTATCTATGAAAAAGGTAAGCAATACCAATGGAAGATACCCAAAAGAATAAAACATCAACCAAAGGGCGCTTTTGCGGCTGCCCTGACGGTAAAAATTCCAGGAAAACACGGCATATCCTATCGTCAGTGCCAGTGCCACCAAAGCCGCAATCAAAGTCCCCATGCCAATAACGTACAGCCCAAAACACAAGGGCATCAACAACAAGGCATAGACAAACGATTGTAATCCGGCAGCCGAATCCGGCTCGCCGTTTACGGATGGAAACAGTTTGTATCCCGCTCTGCTATAATCTTCATGCCCCAGCCAACCAATGGCCCAAAAGTGCGGAAACTGCCAGAAAAATTGTATGCCAAACAAAATGAGCCCTAAAGCAGAAAGTTGCGCATCAACAGCTACTACCCCAATCAATACAGGCAGTGCCCCGGGGACAGCCCCAATCAATACCGCAACTGGTCCAATGCGCTTGAATGGCGTATAGACAAATGCATACAACACCAAAGCCAAAGTCCCAAAAAAAGAAGCCCAAGGATTGAACAAGGCAAGCAGCACAATACCGAACAAGCTCATAAATCCGGCCGCAAGTACTGCCTCTGATACCGACATACGCCCCGCTGCCAGCGGACGATTGGCGGTGCGCTTCATCAAACGATCGTAGTCTTTCTCCAATACCTGGTTCAAGGCATTGGCAGCACCCGTAACCAAAAAACCACCCAGGGCAAGCAATGCCGCACCCTGCCAGTTGATTGGCCCCGATGGCAGTGCAATCAAATAAGCGATCACGGAAGAAAATACCACCGTTAAACTTAGTCGGAGTTTTACAAGCAACTTGTAGTCCGATACCTTTTGCAGGATCAGACTCTCCTTTATTTGCTGAACACTTTCCGGGTTAGATGACACGTCTTATTGCTTTATATCAAAAGGAGGTGTTGCTCCAGCGGAAAACCGGCCGCAACACCTCCTGTGTATGCTAAAACGATTAATGCGCGGTCTGCTCGCCTTCTTTCAAAGGCTCTATCTGCGATATGAAATCATGACCATCCTTTCCATAGTCATAAGCCCAACGCTGAACAGTAGGAATATTGCCTTCCCAGTTACCGTGACCCACGTTGATGGGCGTAGTCCACTCCAATGTGGTAGCCTGCCATGGATTCTTAACCGTCATCTTCTTGCCATACCAGATGGAATAGAAGAAGTTAATCACGAACAACACCTGTAGCGCGAACACCACAATAGCTGCAATCGTGATGAACTGGTTCATATCGGTAAAGTGAGAGAAGGAATCAAAAGTATCGAAACGGTAGTACCGGCGTGGTACACCAGCCATTCCCAAATAGTGCATCGGCCAGAAGATCGCGTAAGAACCTGCAATGGTTCCCCAGAAATGAATTCTGCCCAGTGTTTCATTCATGAAACGGCCAAACATCTTGGGATACCAGTGGTAAATTCCGGCAAACATCCCGAAAAACGCCGCAACACCCATTACAATGTGGAAGTGTGCCACTACAAAATAAGTATCGTGCAACTGGATGTCCAACGCAGAGTTACCCAAGAAGATACCCGTCAAACCTCCGGAAATAAACAGCGATACAAATCCTATACTGAACAAACTCGCCGAGTTGAACCGGATGTTACCTCCGTACAGGGTGGCAATCCAGTTAAACACCTTCACCGCAGAAGGAACCGCAATGATCAGGGTAAATACCACGAAGAAGTTAGAGATGAATGGGTTTACCCCAGACATAAACATGTGGTGCGCCCATACGATGAACGACAAGAATGCAATCGCCAAAATAGAGAATACCATGGCCTTATACCCGAAAATAGGCTTGCGTGCATGTACAGAAAGTACTTCAGATACAATACCCATCGCAGGAAGGATGATAATATATACCTCCGGGTGTCCAAGGAACCAGAACAAGTGCTGGTAGAGAATAGGGCTACCACCCACGTGATCCAGGGCTTGACCCCCAATGAAGATTTCACTCAAATAAAAACTGGTACCCAGTCCACGGTCAAACATGATCAACAACAAACCGGAAACCAATACCGGGAAAGACAATAGACCAATGATGGCAGTAATGAAAAATGCCCAAATGGTCAAAGGCAAACGCCACATGCTCATTCCCTTGGTACGCAGGTTAAGTACCGTGGTGATGTAGTTTACCCCTCCGAGCAAAACCGATACCACAAAAAACACCAAACTAACCACCCATAGCGTCATACCTGCCCCAGATCCCGAAGAAGCCTGTGGCAATGCACTCAATGGCGGATAAGCAGTCCAACCCCCTGCAAATGGTCCTGTGCTTAGGAACAAAGAGGCAAACATCACTACCCCCGCAAGGAAAAAGAACCAATAAGAAAGCATGTTCAATAGCGGAGAAGCCATATCGCGGGCACCTACTTGCAAAGGAATCAGCAAGTTACTGAAGGTACCACTCAGACCCGCCGTCAATACAAAGAATACAATAATAGTACCGTGCATCGTTACCAATGCGTAGTAAAACTCTGGAGCCAGCGTACCCATGCCGGTCTCAGCATTAAGCTGGATCCATTTGCCCAAAACGGGTTTCAACCAGGCAAGACTGTCATCCGGGAATCCGAGCTGAAGACGGAAAACCAGAGACATCAACGCACCAATAATCGCCCAGAACATCCCTGTGATCAGGAACTGCTTGGCAATCATTTTGTGATCCTGACTAAAAATATACGTCGTGATGAAGCTCGACTGGTACTTGTCCCCGTCATGGTGCTCATGAAAGTGATCATCGTACCCCAGATCTTCAATCAGAAGATCATCTTTGTCTTTGATTGTTGGATTTACTGTTGTCGCCATTGTATTGTTTATTTGAATATCATCCGTTAAATTACTGAAACTTCATTGTTTTTTGAAACCCTGTACCAACCCAAAAACAACTTCAGGTAGTTTAGGTTTGCTGAAACAAACATATTAATGCTCCGGAGCCGCAGCTTCTTCCGTTACAGGAGTGGCTTCTTCCACTACAGGCGCAGGTGCTGATGTAGTAGCCTCCTGAATAGGATCATACTCCGTTCCCTTAATGTTACCCAGATAGTAAGAACTTTGCGTGCTCAACCACTGCTCGTATTCTTCCTGCGACACAATGCGAACCAACTTTTTCATACTATAATGTCCCTTACCGCACAATTCCGCGCAAGCCAACTCATACTCAAACGTTTCCCACATTTGCTTTTCGCTGTCAGCCGGGCTCGGTACCTGATATTCAGGGTACTTGCTCAACTGCTGGCGGTACTCCTCGGTTGTCTTGGTAGGTGTAAAAATGAAATAAGTAGGCATACCCGGAACTGCATCCATCTTCACCCGGAAATGAGGCAGGTAAAAGTTGTGCAACACGTCGCGGGAAGTAATTCGAACCCTCACTTTCTGGTTCACCGGCAATACCAACTCATTAGGCAAAAAGTCGTCGTGGTTCTTTACATCCGACCAATCTTGTCCCAATGGATTGACACCCTCTTTGATCATTCGGAAATCACGGGTACCCAACTGTCCATCAGGACCGGGGTAGCGCAACTGCCAGGCAAACTGAAATCCCGTCGCCTCAACCTCAATAAATTCATCATCCGGCCCTACATCCGGCATCACCTCATTCCACACATCCAATCCACCAATCACCAAATAGGCCATTACGATGGCTGGAATACCCGTCCATACCAACTCCAGGGTGTTGTTGTGCGAAATGTAAGCAGCTTTCCGTCCCTTCTGCGCACGAAATTTATACGCAAAATAGAACAACAAAATCTGCGTGATGAAAAATACAATACCTGTAAAGAATAAGGTTATACTGAAAAGACTGTCAATGCTCGAACCATGCTCAGAAGCCGACTCGTGCGGACCATATCCCAGCATGTAGTTCTTGTAGTAGGCACCCGATACCACACAGGCAACCAAAAAGACAATCATAAAAATGAGCGAGTAGGATGCCTGGCGCCTGTTGGCCATGTCCTGTACCTCCTCCTCTCCCCGGATCTTGGCGGCTAATTCCGTTACTTTGCCAATCTGAACAATAATGATGGCAAACAAGATCAAACAAAGAAATACCACTAAAGCTGTCATGGTTTACTTCTTCTATTGGTTATAAAATTTCCTTCAAAAATAGCTGTTCGCACAAGCAATTGCGCAAAAAACTTAGTTCACTGTTCTTATTTAGACTCATTCTAAAAAGGCCACACCCTGTGGTGTACACTTTCTTCGTAGTAGGGGTCACCTGTTGAAACCAGCGACGCTTTAGTCAAGCGGCTGAATACGAAGAAGAAGAACAAGCCCAAAAATCCAATAAAGGTTCCAATTTCGAGCAACCCCGGAAGGGTAAAGCCCGCAGCGAAACTGGAAGCATGATGCCCGGCAGCGTGGGCTGCCTCATCGGCGTGTGCTGCTGAATGTGCCAATACCTCCTGGGCAGTGTGGTACACTCCCGGCTTGATCATCAAGAAGAAATCCCACCAGTGACCAAGTAGTACGATGATTGCCGTAAAAACAAGGGTTCCGTACTTTCGCTTATTATCGTTGCGCATCAAGATAAAGAAAGGCGCCACGAAATTCAGGATCAGGTTGCCGTAAAACAATACGGGATAATTGTCCAAACGCTCTTGGAAATATACCGTTTCCTCTCCCACGTTGGCATACCAAATCAACATATACTGAGAGAACCAAAGGTAAGTCCAGAAAATACTGAACGCAAACATAAACTTGCCGATGTCGTGCAAGTGGTGATCACTTACTATCTGCAAGTAACCCAAAGATTTAAGATAAGCAAGGGTAATAATGGTAAGTGCCATGGCCGAGACGAACCAGCTCGCAGTAGCATACCATGCGTACATGGTACTGTACCAATGCGAATCAATAGACATCAACCACTGCCAGATAATCGCCGCACTCGAAAAACCAGCTATCGGCAGGAATACAGCCGACCAAACCCGGATTTTTTTGTGCACAGAAAAGTTCGCATCTTGCATGGTCTCTTCAGCGATAGACAACTGACGCAGTTTGAGTGCAAAGAAAATCCATGCCCCCACAACCACAAAAGTTCCGATCGAATACCAGCCTTTATTCAAAAATGAAGCTTTTCCCTTCAGGATAGGATCCGCAGCAACCACTTCCGCATCAGCCCAGTGGTACAAGTGATGGAAACCGCCATACAATCCAATGATCAAGACGGACAACAACACAAGTCCTGGGATCAAAAACAAAGCATACGCTTCCCAAACGCGCTTTACCAATACATGCCAACCCGACCATGCCGTGATGAAAGCAGTCAGAACAAACAGCGAAGTAAAAGCAACCCCGGTAAAGAAGGTCGCGTTATGCAAGTAATTTGACCAAAAACGAGTGTGCAAGGCATCATCTGTAAAGAAGGTAAGCACCATACTCAACAGCCCCACCCCCATCATGGACAACAGGAATGTTTTTTGTTTGGCGGTAAATGTGAATTGATTCATGATATAGCCTGAATTTTCTTTTCTAAAGTGTATTAATCTTTGTTCGGAAACAAACGCCTCCCCTCTCTATCAATGACCACTACCAGAAGTATGTGCTTCATCGTCGTGCGCAGCCATCCCCGCATCCGATACCTCAGCTTCTGCAGGTACCGCCGGCATTACGATCTGGCTTTTCGGAGTACCAAAGGCAGTATTAAGGGTATTTTCCTCCTCACTGTACGCCAATCCCCTGTCCTTCGCCTGCAAACTTCTGATATAATGAATCACTTGCCAGCGCTCCTCGTAAGAAATTTTATCCTTGTAAGCCCCCATCACGTTCTTTCCGTACATGATCGAGTGGTAATACCGACCGTTAGAGGAAGAAACAAACTCATCTGTCAAAAAATTAGCCGGAACAACCGGATATTTGGCATTCGGATTTTCTTCACTCACCAAATAGCCGTTTCCGTCGCCCTTGTCGCCATGACAAATGGCACAGAAAGTGGTATATAACTCCTTACCCCTCGCCATATCTGCTGCACTGATCGGGAAAGGATTATTGATCACCTCCGCCGTTGCGCGCAAACGCTCCTCTTCTGTGTTGTCATAATAATACGGAACATGACCATTTACAGGAACGGCAATGCTGTTTACAGCATCTCCTCCCCTCAAAGTCCGAGTCATATCCTGCTGAGCAGCGGCATCACCCGCAAAGTAAATACCCGCATATCCACGTGGCACCGTTCCTGCAACAGGGGGTCGCACCATGGACAAATCCTTGAGCCGGAACGTACTCATGCTATCCCAGGTATTGTAATAATAATAGGTGAATACATTAGCCTCGTATGCAACAGAGTGTCCCATATCAGGCATGTACTCGCTGCCTGCAAAATTTTTATTTGGCGGTGAGCAAGACTCAAACAGAACAGCCACCAGTAAAATAACAAAGAAATGCTTTATTGATTTCATAAGAACAATGTTCTGGTCAGGTTTCTAAATAGCTTTTTGATTAACTTCAGATGCACCACTGTCAGACAAAAAAGACCGTAGCGCATCCACCTTGCCACCGTCGGCATTCGTTACGTCAAAGGCCAGACAAAATTTATCATCCGTGATGCGATCATCCAAGGTAGGATTCTCTACCCCCGGCCACAAACCACAGACCGTATAGAAAGATACAACCATCCCTATCGCCGCAAACAATACCGTAAGCTCGAAAGTAATGGGAATAAACGCCGGCACAGACCAGTAAGGCTTACCGCCAAAAATAATCGGCCAGTCACGGGTAAATACCCAGGTCATGAACAGAAACCCAAACAAAGCACCAATCCCTCCATACACAAAACCCGCCATGTGCAAACGGCTTTCTGAAAGCCCCATGGCCTCCTCCAAATCGTGTACCGGAAATGGGGTATATACGTTGTCTATCTCCAAATGCGCCTCCCTGGCACTGTGAATCGCAGCCAACAACTGCTCATCATCGTCGTAAAGACCGTATAGAACGTTTTTATTATATTTTCTCATGATGTTGATCGTTAAAAGTGGATGACTTGTTTTCTGATCGTCAAACTAATTAGTGCGTTCCCGCGTGTACCTTGCCCTTTCCATGATCATCGTGGTGGTGCGTCGCGTTAGGGCCTACATACTGATCACCCGCAGATTTCAAAATACTCTTGATCTCCGCTACCGCAATCACCGGTGCTACCCGAGTGAAAATGAGGTACAAGGTGAAAAACAAACCCAAAGTTCCCACGAAAAGTCCGATCTCTACCCAGGTAGGTGCATAGTAGCTCCAGCTGGATGGCAGATAATCACGAGCCAGCGTAGTGGCGATGATCACAAATCGCTCAAACCACATCCCGATGTTGACGAAGATGGACATGAAGAAGGTAAACACAACACTTCTTCTATATTTTTTCACCCAGAAAAACTGGGGAGAAATTACGTTACAAGCCATCATACCCACATACGACCACCAGTAAGGACCCAAAACCCTGTTGTAGAAGGCATATTGCTCATAGATGTACCCAGAATACCAGGAAATAAATAACTCAGTCAGATAGGCAACCCCTACCATGGTTCCCGTAAGCAAGATTACCTTGTTCATACTTTCAATATGCTCAAGCGTAATGTATTGCTGCAGTTTCAAAATTTTTCGGGTAATCACCATCAAGGTCTGCACCATGGCAAAACCCGAGAAGATCGCTCCCGCAACGAAATAAGGAGGGAATATCGTGGTATGCCATCCCGGAATAACAGAAGTGGCAAAGTCAAAGGATACAATCGTGTGCACGGACAATACCAGCGGTGTGGAAAGACCTGCCAGAATCAGCGACAAACTCTCCCATCGCTGCCAGTGCTTACCCGCTCCCGTCCAACCAAAAGAAAACAGGTTGTATATCTTGCGGCGGAAGCCCTTCGAACGGTCTCGCAAAGTTGCAAAGTCAGGTACCAAGCCAGTGTACCAGAACAACAAGGACACCGTTAGATAAGTAGAAATCGCAAATACGTCCCACAATAGCGGAGAGTTGAAGTTTACCCACAACGGCCCCCTCGTATTGGGATAAGGGAAAATAAAAAATGCCAACCAGACACGCCCCATGTGGATGAGCGGAAACTGTCCCGCACAGACTACCGCGAAGATGGTCATCGCCTCTGCCGCACGGTTAACCCCCGTACGCCATTTTTGGCGGAACAACAACAAGATCGCAGAAATCAAAGTACCCGCGTGACCGATACCTACCCACCATACAAAGTTGGTAATGTCCCAGCCCCATCCTATCGTCCTGTTCAAATCCCAGGTACCAATACCATTCCAAACGGTCCAACCCAACGAAAAGATATATACCGCAAGCAAAGAAATAGCCACCAAAAAGGCCATCACCCAGGCCATACCCGGTGCTTTCTCGGTAGGAGAACAAATATCTTCAGTAATCTGATGATACGTTTTGTTGCCTTCAATTAACGGTTCCCTGATCGGAGAAACTACTGCACTCATAATTAATTATTTTATTAGCGTCTGGACAATCCTACGATTAGGCATCCAGAGATTCGTTTCGGTTAATAATTTTTGCAGAATACGTCACAGATGGTCTGGTGTTAATCTCCTCCAGCACCGTATAGTTCAATGGATGGTTCAACGCAGCAGCTACCTGTCCTTTGGCGTTGTTGCCATCTCCAAAGATAATGGCACCTGTCGGACAAGATGTTTGACAAGCCGTTTTGACATCCTCATCGCGCAGAGATCTACCCTCTTTTTTGGCGGTCAGTTTTCCTTCCTGGATGCGCTGTACGCAGAAGCTACATTTTTCAATCACCCCACGTGATCTTACCGTTACATCAGGGTTCAAGACCATACGAGTGAGGTTGTCTGCACCAAATGGCAATTCTTCTCCGTTGGCAGTTGGCTCGTTCACAGGGAAAAGATCCGCGGTAGTATAATCCAACCAGTTGAAGCGGCGCACTTTATAAGGACAGTTGTTGGCACAGTAACGGGTACCAATACAACGGTTGTACGTCATCTGGTTCAAACCCTCAGAACTGTGGTTGGTAGCAGCGACCGGACAAACGTTTTCGCAAGGCGCATTGTCACAGTGCTGACACATCATCGGCTGATACACCACGTTGGGGTTCTCAAAATCACCGTAGAAATACCGGTCAATCCTGATCCAGGTCATCTCATGGTGTCGTGATACTTCCCTTTTGCCCACAATAGGCACGTTGTTTTCAGCGATACACGCCACCTGACAAGCTCCGCAACCAATACATGCACTCAAATCTATGTGCATCTGCCAGTGGTGACCCTGGCTATAGTAGTTCTTTTTGTATTCTTCGTAAGGATAAATGGTGTGGGAATTGAGCTTCTCCGCCTCCGTACGCTTTTCTTCAATGTGGTGAACCAATTCGTCCAATTCCGACAAATTGCTCTGGTAAATGATGGAACGCTCCGTAATACCACCTTGGAAACCAGCTTCATTGAATGGATCAGGAAGCGTATTGGCCACCTTTTCGTCAATGTTGATCTCCTGACCTGAATCGGGATCCATTCCCTTCAAGCCCATGGAATGGTGGTACTGCACACAGGCAAATTCTTTGTCTTCTCCCTTTTTTTCAGATACCGCAACACTTGTAGCATAATACTGTGTGTTGCCGTATTCGTCTATCGAAAGCCAAGGATACACGTTTACACCCACTTTATTGCCCAGCGCGAGACCCAGTTTACCGGTATTGACACGGCCATAACCCAGCGCCAAACCAACTGTGCCCTCCATCTGGCCAAACTGACGGACTACCGTGCAAGCTTCTTTTTGTCCGTTGACATCCACTTCCACGACATCCGCTTTACCCTTGATTTCGTTGCCGTTCAAGCCATTTAATGCTTTGAAGTCCAAACCACCCTCGTACGCCACCGGAATAGCCAAGTAGTTACCCCAGCTGCATCGGTGCACCGGATCCGGCATCTCCAACAACCAAGGGTTGTTGCCGTACTGACCCGCACCCGCATTGACCGTTTCGAAGAAACTGATCTCCAGCTCCGTTGAAGCAGGCTTGCGAACCCGCGAAGCGGCAGCAGCTACATCCGCCTGGAATGCACTGACTTCCTCTTTCGCATCCATCTCAAAAATACCATCGTGCAAGGTATTGTCCCAGAAAGCCTGGAAAGTCGCAAAGCGATCCTGCTCAGAGAAAATGTTCTCTTCCCAGTGCGCGCGAATGAAGTCGTAGTAAGAAGTATTATCCCCTTCCTTGGCCGACCATACCAGCAGACTCTCTTCCGCCTGACGGGTGTCAAACAAAGGAGCAATCGTAGGCTGGATCAGCGAATATTTTCCTTTCTTCGCTTCCACATCACCCCATGACTCCAGGAAGTAATGCGTAGGCGTTACATAATTGCATAGCAGCGCCGTTTCATTGGGCAGTATGGAAAAGCTCACTTTAAGGGCCACTTTTTCCATGCCTGCGGCAAAATCACCGGCATTCGGAAGATCCCAAGCAGGATTGGCACCATCCATCACAAACAGCGCATCCACGCCTCCTGCATTCATTTCCTTCACAAGCGCCTGAACATGCTTGTCCATTCCCTGACGCTGGTAAGAAGGAACCGTAATATCTATCGTTGTGCCATAGCTGCCCAACAATTCGTTGGCAGCATTTACCAAAATCTGTTCTCCTGTGTTGTTCGATCCGGACACAATCAAAGCCTTCCCTGCATTCGCCAACAATTCTTCTGCCACTTTAGCCAACTTCGCTTGCTTTTCGGCGTCTAATTTCGGACCCGATACGGTAGCAGCACCTTTGGCCGCAGCAATTGCATTGTACAACGCAACGATAGCCGCACCTTGCTCAGATGGCTTCACCATGATACGGTTATCCGCATTGGATCCCGTAAGACTCATGTGGCTCTCTACCTGGATGTGCCGCGACATCCGCGCATTCTTCACATCGCTGATCTTACGGTTGACCGCATACTGCGATGCAAACTCGATCGGCGAAATCCAAGTGCCCAGGAAATCGGCATCAAAACTCACGATCACCTGCGCCTTGTCAAAATGATAAGAAGGAACAACGGCCTTGCCAAAAGAAGCCGCATTGGCCTCCAGGATGGCTGCGCTCGACACCGCATCGTAAGTCACCACTTGGGTGTTCGGATATGCTGCCGCAAAAGCTTCCATCGCCTTTTTCGAACTCGGACTCATATTTGTATTACCCAAGATGCGAACCTTGCTGTCTGGGGTAAGTTTGCCCATAATCTCAGCATCTATGGTAGCCCACCCGGGACCTGACAAACCTCTGCGCTTGGGAAACTGAATTTGGCCGTTTTCTACGCGGTAAGGCCCACTGATTCTGCTGTTGTCATACAATCCCAAAACACTCGCCTGCACACGGGCACTCGTACCCCCGCGGGTAATCGAAGAAAGACTGTTACCCTCTACCTTGATCGGTCTGCCATCGCGGGTTTTTACCAGTACCGGACAATAATCACCTCCAAAAACAAACGTTGAAGCATAATAAGTAGCCACACCGGGCACAATAGCATCCGGCTTAATTACATAAGGTATCGCACGCTTGACCGGAATATCACAGCTGGCAGCCAAAGTGGCTGCTCCCAAACCAAAACCAAGATATTTCAGAAAATCGCGACGCTTCGTTTCGACCGACAAAGCCTCTTCCGTAATTTGATCTATCACCGGAAGTTCCAAAAACTCCTTGTCCGTGGATCCGTGATAGTCCGGGCTATTTTGAATCTGTTCAACGCCGAGCCAGATGTTATTTTGATTTTTTTTCATTGTATGATAGAATCAGATTTTGCACAAATAAATGGATACTCAACAAAAATCAGCCTTGGACGATTAGTAGTGGCACTTCTGACACTCCAAACCTCCAACGTCTTCTACAGTAACTTTATCGCGCTCACCGTTGGCCAGTTCTTTGTGGTATCGCTCATAAGATTTGTAATACTCATTGTCTGCAAATTTCACCTCCGTTTGGCGGTGGCAGTTAATACACCAACCCATAGACAAAGGAGAATACTGGTACACCTCTTCCATGGCCTCAACCGGACCATGGCAGGTCTGGCACTCCAACTGACCCACTGTCACGTGCTGCGCATGGTTGAAATAAGCATGGTCGGGAAGATTGTGGATGCGAACCCACTCGATCGGCCCCTGGATCTTTGACTTGGTCTCGTTGGTCAACGAAGCCTTCAAGTCCTCCCACTGGGTTTCGATCAACTCGTCACCCTTGTCATCCAACAAACCTTTCTCAAGGATATAAGAATCTGCAAACCACTTTTTGAAAATTTGCTCGATCTGCGACTCAGACAATTGGTCGTAGTTCTCGATATAAGTATCTGTGCTCGGGTCAAAACCAATAGATGCATAAATTTTGCTGATCTCCGCAGTTCCATACTGAGAACCCACTTTGATCGCAGCGTGACAGTTCATACAAGTATTTGCAGCCGGAATCACAGAATGCTTACTCCTTCTGGCACCGTCGTGGCAATACTGGCAGTCAATCTGCTGTAAGCCCGCATGCGTAGCATGGGAAAACTTGATCGGCTGCTCAGGCTGATACCCCTGCTGGCGCCCCATCATGATGGCATTGTTGACCGTAGTATATCCGCCCAACACAACCAAAGAAAAGACAACAAACGCAATGACCCCCTTGCTGGTGAGGATCTCAACCAGGGTCTTCCTGTGAGGCAGTTCGTCACCAGGAGCTGCATTTTGCAACTTGACCATGTAGTTGAGGTTGGAAACGATACGCGCCAAGGCTATCGCCAAAATCACCAACACAAAAGCCAAAGCGATCAGCATAGGCGTGTTGTCAGTAGGTGGTGCCTCTGTAGCAACCGCAGCACCGCCGGCAACATCCGTCTTGGCACCGTAAGTACCCGTATAAACCCCGTCTATGTAAGCCAATATGTTGGCAATCTCCTGATCAGTGAGCTGCTGGAAAGCATTCATCACCGTAGGCTTCCACTCGTTCCAAAGCTCTACCGCCTTAGGATGCCCAGCATTGATCATACCCTGTGAATTGCGAATCCAAGAGTATAAATCTTCTTTGGGGTAATCCGCCCATCTGCCTTCTACACCCCCCAACGCAGGACCAGTCAAATTGCTTTTCATATCCCGGGCGTGGCACTGACCACAGTTGTTGCGGAACAAAGTTTTACCCGCATCCAGATCCGGTGCACCTTCTTGTGCATAGCCCGTCGTCAACGTGAACAGCAGGCTTAACAATAAAAAGAGTTGATTAACAAGCTTCTTTATCATGTTTAATGTAAATTTTTCGTTCCTATATACAAACACTCCTTCATGTTTGTGGCAAAGATAAAATTCGTTAACTTTTTTAACAATAAAACTGTATTGACACAGTTTATTTAGATAATTTCTAAATTAAATTCTATCTATACACCTGCCACTACACCGATACCGCTGCCTTGATATGGGGCCAGGGATCGTATCCTTCAAGGGTAAAATCTTGATATTCAAATGCAAATATGTCTTTAACACTGGGGTTGAGCAACATCCGTGGCAAGGGTTTGGGGCTGCGGGAAAGTTGCAGCCTGGCTTGCTCCAGGTGGTTGTTGTACAAATGTACGTCCCCAAAAGTGTGGACAAAAGTTCCGGGCTGCAGGTCACATACCTGAGCCATCATCAGCGTAAACAATGCGTAAGAGGCGATATTAAAGGGCACCCCCAGAAAAACGTCTGCCGACCGCTGATAGAGTTGACAGGACAATTTGCCTTCAGCGACATAAAACTGGAACATCGCGTGACAGGGAGTGAGCGCCATTTGATCCAGCTCGGCCGGATTCCAGGCATTCACGATAATCCTCCTGGAGTCAGGGTTGGTTTTGATCGTATGGACCGCCATAGCGATCTGATTAATCGTTTTCCCGTCAGGGCCTTCCCATGCTACCCACTGCTTGCCATACACTGGCCCGAGTGAACCCGATTCGTCGGCCCATTCATCCCATATCCGCACGCCGTTTTCTTGTAGGTAGCGAACATTGGTATCGCCCTTGAGAAACCAGAGCAGTTCGTGAATAATGGACTTGAGGTGCAGTCGCTTGGTCGTCAGCAGCGGAAACCCCTCATCGAGGTCAAAACGCATCTGATATCCAAAAACACTGCGGGTACCCGTACCCGTGCGGTCTGCCTTTGCGATCCCATGATCCAGTATGTGCTGCAACAAATCATGATATTGACGCATGTCAGCTGTCTTGTGTCAAATAAATGTCAAAAATACAAAAGCCGCTTACTTGACAAAGGTATTAACCCGGTTATTTGTTCGCAAACTCCTTTTTTTGTCTTCGATAAAACAATTGTCCCCAAAGTTTGATTGTAGGTTAACAAAATCCTGATTATGTCTTATACAAGCATGCGAGATTGCGCCAACGACCTGGAACGGCACGGGCACTTAGTGAGAATCAAGACACCGGTAGATCCCCGTCTGGAAATGGGAGAGATTCATCGGAGGGTTTTTGAAGCAGGTGGCCCTGCACTGCTGTTCGAACGCGTCAAAGGGAGTCCTTTCGAGGCCATATCAAATATATATGGTACCTACGATCGTACGGATTTTCTTTTCCGACATACGATAGAACGACTTCAGCGGGTGATCGAGCTCAAGGCAGATCCGGGTAGTTTTTTCCGGAATCCCTTGCGCTACGTCACCGCCCCGTTTACGGCACTTAAAGCGCTTCCGCGAAAAAAGCGTTTCGGGGCACCTATATTATATGGTAATACGACAATTGACCAGCTGCCTCAATTGGTTTCCTGGCCGATGGACGGAGGTGGATTTATCACCCTTCCCCAAGTGTTTACGCTCCCCCCGGGTTCTTCCAACATGATGGAGGGCAATGTGGGAATGTACCGCATACAAATGACGGGCAATGATTATGTGCCGAATGAAGAAATAGGCCTGCACTATCAGTTGCACCGAGGTATCGGCGTACACCATACCGCTTACAACGAGGTAGAGGAGCCTTTCCGAGCCTCGATTTTCGTGGGTGGTCCCCCGTCCCATGCCTTTGCTGCGATCATGCCCATGCCGGAGGGACTGAGCGAACTGACTTTCGCAGGGATGTTGGGCGGCAGACCTTTTGGCTACGTCAAAAAAAATGGCCATGTGCTTTCTGCCGATGCTGATTTTGTGATTACCGGCATTGTGCAGAAAGGGGTCAAAAAACCGGAAGGGCCTTTTGGCGATCATTTGGGCTATTATAGCCTGCAACACGATTTTCCGGTAATGAAGGTCGAACGGGTCTATCACCGCAAAAACCCACTTTGGCATTTTACGGTGGTAGGTCGCCCTCCGCAGGAAGACTCGAGCTTCGGCTACCTGATTCACCAATTGGTGCGACAGCTTACCCCGCAAGAGTTCCCCGGCATCCAAAGCATCAACGCCGTAGATGCTGCCGGCGTACACCCTCTTTTACTCGCCGTAGGCAGCGAGCGGTATATGCCCTTCCGCGATAAAAAACCGGAGGAGATCCTGACCCAAGCCAACCGGATTATTGGTTCCGGCCAAACATCCCTCGCCAAGTTCCTGCTCATCACCGCCCCCGAATCCGGAGAGCAGGTCTCCGCCAAAGATATTCCAGCCTTCTTCAAATACCTGCTGGAACGCATTGACTGGCGCAGAGATCTTCACTTTTATACCAAAACGACCATTGATACCCTGGATTATTCCGGAGAAGATTGGAATGCCGGCTCCAAGGTCGTGATGGCTGCCCGCGGGAATCCCCTCCGACAACTGCGCCAGGAACTTCCCCGAGAGCTCCACCTGCCCGATGGCTTTTCCAACCCGGAGTTTGCCCTGCCAGGCATCCTGATGATCAAAGCTCCCGCGTTTACCGGAACCGACAGCTATACCCAGGCAGAGGCTTTTTGTAAAGCGGTATCCCACGTCAATTGGGAAGGCATCCCACTGCTGGTACTGGCCGATGACAGCCAATTTTCAGCCGCTACCCTCAATAATTTCCTCTGGACGACCTTCACCCGAGCCAACCCTTCTCGCGACATCCATGGTGTGGATAGTTTTATCCGACACAAACACTGGGGCTGCGAAGGACCACTGGTCATTGATGCCCGCATCAAACCCCATCACGCTCCTATCCTGGTAGAAGATCCGACCGTAAAGGCAAGCGTGGACAAACTTTTTGCCAAAGGCGGGGAACTATACGGACTGGGGTAAGGATTATTAATTCATTTTTTTTAATTTAAATGTAATTTTAAGCGATTAAGTCGTTTCAGAAAAAGCTGTCTCAATAGAAGTCTGAACCCCCATGTTTTCTGCAAAAAATTATCCCGACCACCTGAGTCCCGAGGAATTGGACGAATACTTGTACCAGGGCTGGTACAGGCTGGGGCAGGCTATTTTTACGACACAGTTTCTTTTTTTTGAATCCAAAGTATTCAACGCGATCTGGATCCGGCTTGGGCTTCGGGATTTTCAATTTAGCAAAAGCAACCGAAAGATCCTCCGCACCTGCTCCAATGCCTTTGAAGTGCACTACCAGCCCCTGGAGCTTACCGAAGAAAAAGAGCTGCTCTATCAAAAATACCGCTCTGATTTTCCGGGCATACTGGCGCCCAGCCTGAAAGAGTCGCTGCACGAGGAGTTTCCTTATAATATATACGATTCCTGGGAAGTCACGCTCCGCGACCAGGGGAGCTTGATCGCGTACAGCGTTTTTGATTGCGGCAAAACAAGCATTGCCAGCATTATAGGAGTGTATGACCCCGATTACCGCAAGTACAGTCTGGGTATGGCCACCCTGCTCTTCGAGATACAATACGGAGCCGCAAACGGCTATGAATGGTTTTATCCCGGTTATGTCGTACCCGGGAATCCCCGGTTCGACTACAAGCTCCGCAGCGGATCTACGGAAAGTTATGATCTATATTCTCGGCAATGGCTTCCTTCAGACCTGGTGTTGTCCGAAATACTGCCCTTCGAACGCATCGAACAAAAAATCATGGCCTTCTCGGATATCCTTACGGAAACGGGAAAGCTGCACAAGGTGATCTACAATTCTATTCTGGAGGCAAATTTTTATAAAACCGAGGAAATGGAGTTCATTGATGCTCCTTGTTTCCTCCTGAGTTTTGACGAGGATCCTGATCATCAGCACTTGGCTGCGATTACCTACGACCCTCACCAAAACCGATACGATTGTTGGAGCTGCAGTGTGTTGGATAATTTTGAACCCGATTTTTGGAACGACCTACGCAACCGGAATCAGCGATTTATGTATCCAGCGGTGCTGTTTGTCCAAGAAAAAAAGCTATTCTCTGCGGAGTCCTTGGTTCCTTATATTTTCCCCATTCCCAAAATGTTCTTTTTCAATTACTGAAAAACCATGAAAGCAGCTATATATTATGCTTTTGGCGGCGAAATTGCCGTCACGGAGGTACCGGATCCCGCCTGCCCGGATAGCGGAGTAGTGATTGAAGTGGGTGCTACCGGGATTTGTCGGAGCGACTGGCACGGCTGGATGGGCCACGACTCGGATGTGCGCTTGCCCCAGATTCCAGGGCATGAGTTTGCCGGAACAGTGGTGGCGGTTGGGTCGGGGGTAAAACGGTTTCAAAAAGGAGACCGGGTGACCTTGCCGTTTTGTCTGGGCTGTGGCAGTTGTCCCCAATGCACTTGTGGACACCAACAAATTTGCGACCATTACCAACAACCCGGTTTTACCCTGCCCGGTTCTTTTGCCGAGTTTACGGCGATTCCCTATGCCGACACCAACCTCGTACACCTGCCGGATGAGATAGATTTCCAGACAGCTGCGGTGCTGGGCTGTCGGTTTATTACTTCCTTCCGGGCAGTGGTGGATCAGGGTCGCATCCAGGCCGGACAATACTTGCTGGTTATAGGTTGCGGCGGTGTGGGCTTGTCGGCCGTACTCATTGGCGTAGCCTGCGGAGCCACCGTGATTGCCGTGGACATTGATGCCGAAAAACTCGCCCTGGCCGCAGCGCTGGGAGCGGCCTATACCCTCAATGCTGCCCTCGAAAAGGATATTCCGGAAGCCGTGCAGGCCATAACCGGGGGAGGTTGCCATGTGTCGCTCGATGCGCTGGGGAGCATCACGACCTGCGTACAAGGCATCCGATCGCTCCGCAAACGCGGCAAACACATCCAGGTGGGCCTGATGACCGCCCAGGATAGCCTGCCACCCATTCCGATGGGTCGGGTCATTTCGCACGAACTCGAAATTCTCGGCAGCCATGGCATGCAGGCGCACCGCTATCCCGAAATGCTCCGCATGATCGAACGCGGGGTGCTACAACCCGCCAGACTGCTCACCCGAAAGGTCAATCTCGAAACCGGCGCACAAATCCTGCAGCGCATGAACACACAGCCCCCTACCGGTGTTACGGTAATTGATCATTTTTAGGCGAAGCCAATCCCCAGCACCCCATGAAAAAAATAACCATTGTCGCAGGCTTGCTCTTGCTGTATGCTTGCAACACTTACGTCGGTTTACCCGAAAAAGTGACCCAAACAGGCTTTAAAGTCAGAGAAATTCCACCTTACCCCCAACAAACAGGCGGTGACCCGGAAGTCGGATTCGATTATCTGCTCAATGGCGATTATATCGGATCAGGTGTTCCGCTGTCCCTGTTCGGGAAAAGGACTTCTCGGCGAGACAGTATCCTCGACCGACCCGGCATCAACGCCACCCTGCCCTACATGGTTACCGCTTTTGAGACCGCCAACCAGATAAGCGTGGTCAATGGCAATTGCTTTACCTGCCATTCGGCTGAAATCAACGGCCAGCTCGTACTGGGGCTGGGCAATAGTTTTTCCGACTTTAGGAACAACTTTTCCGTTATGTCTAAAGGCATGAATACCGTCATGCGCCTGCGCTACAAAAAAGATTCGGAAGAATGGGCCGCCTACGAAGATTTTGGCGCCTATTTCAAAGCCATCGCCCCGCGCATCCGAACCAATCAACCCGGTGTGAATACGGCGGCACGGCTTGCCGAAGCCTGCGCCATGCACCGGGATCCCAGCGACCTCAGCTACCGGGAACAACCCAACTTTGAGATGCCGGACTACAATATCGCCACAGACGTTCCCCCGCTGTGGCTCATGAAAAAGAAAAATAGCTTGTACTACACCGCCGTGGGCAGGGGCGACTTCACCAAATTGCTCTTCCAGGCTGCGCTGCTTGGCATCCCCGATTCTACCCAAGCCCGGGTAGCGATCACCCGATTTAAAGACGTACTCGCCTGGCTGGAAACGCTCGAAGCGCCCGAATATCCGTTTCCGGTAAATCAACAACTGGCCGCGGAAGGAGAAAAACTGTTCAACGAGCATTGCAGCAAGTGTCATGGCACCTACGGTGAAAACCCCGGCTATCCCAATAAAGTGGTGTCTCTCGAAGTGGTAAAAACCGACCCCTGGTATGCCTCCTACGCCGTGGACGCGCCCATCGTGGAATGGTACAACCAAAGCTGGTTCGCCCTATCCGAACCCAAATCCTGGTTCGAACCCCAAGCGGGGTACGTAGCACCGCCCCTCGACGGTATCTGGGCAAGTGCCCCTTATCTGCACAACGGATCCGTTCCTACCCTTGAAGACCTTCTTTACAGCCCCGGACGACCCGCAATATGGGAACGCAGCGAAGACTCCCGCGACTACGACCCGGTTAAAGTAGGCTGGAAATACGAAGCCAAAACAAAAAAGGCAGGTAAGTGGACCTATAATACCCGCTTACCTGCCTATAGCAATGTTGGACATACGTTCGGGGACAAACTCTCCGGCGCGGAAAGAAAAGCCCTGATCGAATACCTCAAAACACTTTGACCTATTTGCGGTCAGAACCTGCAATACCATGCAGGTTCTGACCGATAAAATCCTGCGGAAACTCCTCTACACCAGGGAAACCCAGTTTGATGTCACGACCATCTTTCGGAATCACGGCCGTACCAAAAAGATAATCCCAAATCGCCAAGGTAATGCCATAGTTGATCCCATTGGGATGCCCCTCCGGCAAATCATACACGTGGTGCCAAATATGCATCTCCGGGCTGTTGAACAAAATCTTCATCACAGGCCCCAGGATCAGTACCCCGACTCCCACACTCGCCAAAAATGCACCCAATTGCCAAACAAATCCGGAATCAGCACCAAGCAACGCAATGTCGAAAGAACCCGTTGCAATCGCCAATCCGATCAATCCGCCCACAATGCCTCCGGTAACCCGGCCGGACACGCTGATATTGGAATGGTTATAATGTCCAACCGCCAGGGTAAAAATGTGAATCACGAAGAAATCGTACAATCCTATCCCCAACAGCGCAAGCGGAAGGTACTCAATACTCCGATACACCACATTTTCCATCCAGTGGTAACGCAGGTGAGCTGCAAAACCCATCTCCTCCACAGAGTGGTGAACCTTGTGGAACTCCCAGAGCCGCTCAGAACTGTGCAGCAGGCGGTGCACCCACCACTGCACAAAATCACGCACCACAAACCCCGTCAGCAAAATTGCCCAAGCAGGCCAGTAGCGCATGGGGTTCGAAGCCTGTAAGTCAAACCCACTCACCCCCAGGATAAGCTCGTTGAAAAAATTGACCACCACCATAGAGGCGGCATTGTAGATAATCAGCGAAAACAGGAAGAAGTTAAAAAACATATAGAAAAAATCCAGCCAAAAATCCTTGCGAAACTTCGGCTGCTCCTTGCGCCAGGGACTCAACCACTCCAACATAAAAAAGAACAGCGACACCCCAAACAGCCAGTAAAAATAATTGTACAAGCCCGGGTGCGTAATCTCGTGCCACAAATAGCTGGCATATCCCTTATATCCTTCTACAAAAAGGTTCCAGTACTTCATGAAAAAATGTTTTTATTTGTTCTCCACAAAGATCGCATATTGCCCCAAAATGAGCTGTGATCCCTGTCACCGAGCCAGCCCCAGCAGCGATTTGCCGGCCAAACGCAGCAACAGTACCCAAGGAAGTCCGTGCAACACGACATCAAACCAATCCATTGGCCCCATCCCTGCGGCACCTCCAGCCAGCCACTTAAGTTTGCCCCAAATATGTGGTTCCGGGAAAAAAGGAGCCAGCCCGAGCGTCAGACAAAGCATCCCGACCAACTTCCAATCATTGATAAAGGTAGGTGAATCTTTCATGATTTTTTATTTCCTATACACCTCCTGCCCCCTGAAGGTTGAGCCTTCGGCAAAAAACTTTGCTGCCAAACAAAAAGCCCGATCGCGGAAAAGCGAACAGCCATAATCTACAAAGAATTGGTATCTTTAGCTCATATTCCACGCCGGCTGGTAGGACAAATCGAAAATAAATGCCTAACCGGGTCATGTTCAACTTGATTTACCGGATATACAATTTCATTCTTAAATCTAAAAAAACTATATTTGCGGCGCTTTTTTATTCAGTAAGCTTCTAAATTTTTATCATTGCGGACGCAATCAATGAGAAATAGGTACATCGCGCAGTCTATTGGTTGTCCACAGAAACAGAAACAATACTAACATTCAAAACAAGTGATTTATGGGAAAAGGAGTTGTTAAGTTCTTCCTTGTCGTGATGACCCTCGTGACTTTGGCGCAGTATGGGTTGATCCTGCCGACCCTGAAGGTAGAACGAAATGCTGACGAGTATGCCGGTATGTTTGGAAACATTGAGGGTACGGCGGAGGAAAAAGTGTCTTTTAAGAGAGCACGGACAGCTTATTTGGACTCCATGTCAACGGAGGAAGTTTTCAGCATCCCGCTTTTGAAGTCATACACCTATCAGGAACTAAAAGGCCAGCAATTGGCTTTTGGTCTGGATCTGAAAGGAGGTATGAGCGTGGTATTGCAAGTGGATCTGAGGAATTTCATTACCGCACTTGCCAATGACAGTAAAGATCCTGCCTTTTTGGAAGCCCTGGACAAAGCTTCTATCGCACAGAAAAGTGCACAGTCTGATTATGTGACGCTTTTTGCGGATGAGTTCCGCAAAGTAGCAGGTGATAAAAAACTGGCTCCGATTTTTGCCCGAAACGAAGGGCTGAGAGAGGAGATCAATTTTGAGACCTCCGATGGCGAGGTGATCCGACTAATTAGAAGCAAGGCCAACGAGACGGTTGACCTGACGTTCAAAAGACTCAAAGAGCGGATTGACAAACTGGGTGTGACCCAGCCCAATGTTTCGCTGGATGCAGGTAGAGACCTGATTGTGGTGGAGCTGCCCGGCATTGATAACCCAGAGCGGGCAAGAACTTTCCTGCAAGCTGCTGCCAAACTGGAGTTCTGGAATGTTTATCGCGTCATGGATCCGGGGGTTCAGCAGGCTTTTATCGCAGCTAATGAGAAGTTGTCTGCTTCCCTCGGCGCGGGTAACCAGACTACGATCTCCAGCATAGATACGACTTTTGCAATAGATTCTTTGGGCAATGTGGACAGAAGCCAGGTGGTAAGCATAGATACTACTTATGGAAATAACCTCGGACTGGCCAACGGTCCGCTGTTTTCTGCGCTTACCCTGAACCAGGGTACGCTCAGCCCCGCTGTAATGGGTACCGCCCGCAAAAATCAGCGCAATCTGGTAAGCGATTACCTCAACAGGCCTGAAATCAAAATCCTTTTCCCAAGAGACGTACTTTTCATTTGGTCGAAAGATCCTTATGTTGATTTTACTACGGGTGAGCAGACAGATCAGTACGAGCTGTATGCTATCCGCGCCGATAAAGGTGCCGATAATCCTCCTTTGTCAGGTGATCGCGTGACCAACGCTTCCGCTAACCCGGATCCGCAAACCAATGAGGTAGCTGTTTCACTGGCTATGGATGGTCAGGGTGCAAAAATCTGGGGTCAGCTTACTACAGCTGCTGCTCAGGACAACAACCGCGAAATTGCTATCGTGCTGGACAATGAAGTGGTATCCGCACCACGGGTAATCAACCCGATTCAGGATGGCCGCTCTTCCATAACCGGTAATTTTTCTATCCAGGAGGCAAAAGACCTTTCCAATATCTTGCAGATTGGTAAGTTGCCCGCCGAGACGAAAATCATCCAGGAGTCCCTGGTAGGGCCGACACTCGGTAAGGATAATATCGCCAGAAGCCAGACGGCCTTGTTCATCGGCTTCGCATTGGTGTTTGTGTTTATGATGGCTTACTACGCCGGCGCAGGGGTGGTGTCTATCCTCGCGCTATTCCTCAATATCTTCTTTATCATCGGGGCACTGGCTTCCTACGGTACCGTTCTTACGCTTCCAGGTATTGCCGGTATTGTGTTGACGATCGGTATGGCTGTGGATGCGAACGTTATCATTTTTGAACGGATTCGAGAGGAGCTTCGGGAAGGAAAAACCCTGATTGCCGCCATCGGCGATGGTTTCAAAAATTCGTATTCTGCCATCATTGATGCCAACGTGACAACGATCCTGACCGCTATGGTACTGGCTTATTTTGGTCTGGGTCCCATCAAAGGATTTGCTGTAGTGTTGATCATCGGTGTACTTTCTTCTTTGTTTACTGCCGTATTGGTGGGTAAGCTGATGATAGACTACTGGACGGGACGCAATAAGAGTATTAGTTTCGAAACTTCCGTTTCTAAAAATGCTTTTTCCAACCTTAATATTGACTGGTTGGGCAAGCGCAAGATAGCCTATATTTTCTCCGGGTCTTTCTTGGTGATCGGACTTATCGCTATCGTAACCAAAGGTTTTGAACTGGGCGTGGACTTCAAAGGCGGTTATTCTTACAATGTCTCTTTCGCCGCTGAAGACAATACCGATATCGAATCGCTTCGCAATGCACTTACTACGGCTTTCGAGGGCAATACGCCTATTGTAAAGGCCGTAGATACCGATAATACTTTCAATGTAGTTACAGACTACATGATTGACGACGATAGCGATGAGGCAGCAGAAAAAGTGATGGCACAGTTGTTTGCCGGTGTCAATGCAGTGGCAGGTGGCGATCTGAATTTTGAGAATTTCAAAAATCCCGACGGATCAGGTACTTATGTAGCCAGCTCAAGCAAGGTAGGTGCAACGATCGCAGATGATATTCAGGATAGCGCTTTCTACGCAACCATCTTTGCGTTGTTGTTGATCTTCCTCTATATTTTCATCCGATTCAGCAAGTGGCAGTACAGCCTTGGTGCGGTTGTGGCACTTTTCCACGATGTATTGTTTGTACTGGGCTTCTTTGCCCTGTTCCACGGTATCCTGCCTTTCTCTATGGAGATTGACCAGGCGCTGATTGCAGCACTGCTTACCGTGATCGGTTATTCGATCAATGACACGGTGGTGGTGTTCGACAGAATCCGGGAGTACATGAACCTGTACATCAACAAAGACAAACACGAAGTGGTGAACATGGCTGTCAATAATACCGTTAGCCGTACCATCATTACTTCCTTGACCACCCTCTTTGTGGTGTTCATCCTGTTTGTTTTTGGCGGAGCCAGCATCAAAGGTTTTGCTTTTGCCCTACTACTCGGTATCCTCGTGGGTACTTATTCTTCTATCTTCATTGCGACACCGGTGATGGCGGATCTTACTTCCGACTTTACCCCTAAAGGAGGTGGTAGCCGCAAAACCCGCAAGTCGTTTTCTAAGGCATTAGAAAAAGCCAGATAAAATCAACTAACCAAATTTTTGTTCTTTTCAGAAGCGCTTTCGGACTTTTTTGACCGGAAGCGCTTTTATTTTTTGAGGCTCCAGCCTATAAACCCAAAACCAAGCTTTCCCCTTAGCTGTTATTTTTGTACTTTAATCCTTTATCATCAAAGTTCTTTAATCGAGCAACCATGCCTAAAGCCAATTCCATAGCCCTGCTGCTTATCCTGGCGCTGTCTGTATCCTGCAATACCCCCCAGCAACTCAAAGAGGGTACCGCCGCTTTCGAACGCAAACAGTATGCAGTTGCCATTACTTTGCTCCAAAAGGATTTTAAAAAGGCAAAAACCAGATTGGAAAGGGGCAAACTGGCTTTTATGCTGGCAGAGTCCTACAGCCAAACCAATCAAAGCGATGCCGCACTGGATTGGTACCAAAAGGCTTATGACAACCAATACGGTATTGATGCCCTCAAAGCGTATGCCTTTACCCTGAAAAAAGCCGAACGCTATACCGAGGCCATGCAGGCATTCAAGGAACTGGGCCTGGAAATTGGCAGCCCCTACGAGTTCCGACGCGAGATCAATGCCTGCGAAATCGCTCTCGGCTGGCAAGGTATCCAAGAAGTGGAATACCAAACTGAATTGGCAGATTTCAATACAGGTTTTGCAGAGTATTCGCCCGTGTTGTGGGAAAATGACCAACTGGTGTTTACCTCCGATAGACAGCCCAGCCAAGGAAAAAGTACCTACTTCTGGACAGGTAACAAGTTTTCTGATTTTTTTGTGGCCGATCTCCGATCCGGTGCCGTTAATACGCTGGAACTTCCTTTCAATACCGACAACAACGAGGGTACGATCTGCTTCAACCGCTCGTTTACCGAGGCTTTTTTTTCCCGATGCTTCGGGGATAAAAAAGAGGATAGCTATTGTAAAATCATGTACAGCTTTCTCAAAAATGGAGTCTGGTCCGAACCACGCCCGCTGGAGTTTGTCAAAGATCAAGTCAATTATTCCAGTCCCTGGCTTTCCGACGATGGCCAAACCCTCTATTTTTCCAGCAATGATCCGGACGGATGGGGAGGTTACGATATCTGGTTCAGCCGGAAAAATGCAGATGGGGGCTGGGATGATCCCCAAACCCTGGGACGCAATATCAATACTACAGGCAATGAAAAGTTTCCTACCCTGCATGCCGATACCCTGTACTTTTCTTCCGATGGCCACACAGGTATGGGCGGGTTGGATATCTTCAAAACCTATCCCCTGAATGCCAATACCTGGGCTCCGCCGTTTAACCTCAAACCTCCCGTAAATTCTGGTGGAGATGATTTCGGTCTGGTCGTGTACGCGTCCGATCCTCAACAGGATGTCCTTCAAACCGGATTTTTTAGTTCTACCCGCTTCGAAGGTATCGGCAATGATGATATCTATCGCTTCGAAAAACGGGTGCTGCCGCCCAAACCAGAGCCTCCTGCCGAGGAACAAGAACAGGCCATCGTGTATTCGATGAAACTGGAAGGCTATGTGCTGGAAAAAATTTATCAGGATCCCAATAATCCCAATAGCCGAGTGATCGGTCGCAAACCCCTCAATGGCGCCAGCGTGCAGATCGAAGCTCCCGGATTGAAAACAACCGTGGTGGTCGGCGAAGATGGGTTCTTTAGCATAGATCTGGATAAGGATAAGGACTACCGCTTCCTGGGCTCCGCCAACGGCTATCTCAACAACCAAGCTTTATTCTCAACCGCAGGTATCGGAGAGGACCCCAATAATCCCCAACAGGTCTTCGAAATCGAAGTGGTTCTGGATAAAATTTTCCTGGGACAGGAGATTGTGCTGGAAAATATTTATTACGATTTCGACAAATGGGATATCCGAGAGGATGCTATGCCTACCCTCAATGCACTGGCCGATAACCTGCTGCTCAATCCCAATATCAATATCCAATTGTCTTCCCACACCGATTGCCGGGGCGGGAGCGCCTACAACGAACAGTTGTCGCAACGAAGGGCCATTTCCGCAGTAGAGTACCTGATTTCTAAAGGGATATCACCCGACCGACTGGCCGCCAAAGGATACGGCGAAAGCTTACCCGCCGTAGATTGTATCTGCGCCCGATGTACCGAAGAACAACACCAAACCAACCGACGTACGACTTTTACCATCATTGAGTGATCACCGACAGCATCCCAAGTCGTGGTTACTTTTTTGGATGTCGAGGTATTAATTAGGGTAATCTAGGTGCAAGTCACCTTAAGGTGCCTTGCACCTGTGTTTTAACACATTGACAGCCAATATTTTATTTATTTTTATGGACTATTTTCCCCTTAAAAAGCTATTGCAGTAAGAGCGGATACCTAAAGGCTAAAATTCCATTCGGCTTCAGGATGCAGAGCCAGTAGAGTCCACGGGGCAAATCAGCTACGGCTAAGGTCGCCATCCCACGGGGGGGTAAGGGCTGATCCCACGCTTTGACCCGCATGCCCCAAGGATTGTACAAGGCGATGGTCTGGTTCGCTTCTGCAAAACCAATGCTTTCTAAGTACAACAAATCCGAGGCCGGATTGGGGAAAATGCGATAGCCTACCGGATCCGGTGCCGGTTCTGTGTTATCCACAAAGAGGACTTGCTGACTGGCTTCGCAGCCATAAGCATCCGTAACGGTAAGCGCATATACTCCCTGATCCAATTCTGTGAGCCGAGAAGTGGTGTCACCCGTGTTCCAAAGATAGCGGTAATCCGGCTGACCTCCCGTGACCTGCGCCACAATGCTCCCTCCCGCAACAGGATCGGGGTACAGATCAAATTGAATGCGCAAAGGCGCTGCTTCTTCGACCCTCGCCAGCGCAACTGTTTCACAGCTGTTGGCGTCCCGCAAGACTACCGGATAAGTCCCCGCTGTGAGGTGGTCCAAATGGTAAGGGTAAGCTATGACCTGCCCGCCTGTTTCCAAGTGATAAGGGGCTGTTCCTCCCTTCGGGAAAAAAGTAAGGTAGCCAGCATTGTCGCCATAACAGGATATGTCCCCCGAAAAGATGTCCAAACCTAAAGCTGAGTCCGGTTCGGAAAGAATTAGATCCGACAGTTCCAGTTGACAGTTTTTGCTGTCTGTGAGCGTGATGTTGTACCGCCCGGCAGCCAAACCTGTACGCGTGGTTCCACGATAACCATCGCCCCAGGTATAAGTGATCGGCGGCGATCCACCCAGATGAGCCACATTGATGGCACCATCATTGCCACCTTTACAGGAAACAGGGCGCAAGGTGATCAATGAATCGGGGACCCGGATCTCCGGAAAGCGGTTGTTGACGACAATGCTGGTGAGACTGTCCACACATTGGTTGGCATCCCTCACCCACAGACTGTATGTTCCGGAAGGAATGCCGTTTAATATCTTTTCCGTCCCCACTTGCCGCCCCGACTGGTCATACCAAGAATAGGTATAAGCCGGCGTTCCCCCAACTACGGTGACGGCAATCCGACCACCAGCCGTTCCGGCACAAAAGGCATCGCTGGCCTGAGGAGCATAGATCTGAAGGGGGGCGGTGGACTGTAGCGGCAACCTGGCAGAAGTGACGGCACATCCGGTCTCCATGTCGGTTATGGTGACCGCATACGTCCTGCCCGGAAGTAAGTTGTCAAGGGTAATTTCCGGCTCTGCTGTCGTGATCACCCGGTTGTTGCTGAAGTGAAAGCGATAGTTGGCAGACCCACCCGATACCTGGGCGACAAACTTGCCGTCAGCTGCGCCAAAACAGGTCACCGGAAGGATTTCCGCCCGCTCCAGTCGAAGGGGATTATAGGCAGCTTTTATTTTTACTACATTGCTGCTGGCGCTGCAACCAGCTTCGTCCGTTACGGTCAGCGCATAATCGCCTAGCGGCACGTTTTCCAATGCCGGTGTGGTACTTCCGTCGCTCCATTCGTAACGATACTGCGGGACTCCTCCTGAGATAGCAGCCCGCAGGCGATTGGCCGTGTTGTCTATACAACGCTCGTTGAGGTCGTAGTCTATGTCCACCAGCATAGGAGCTAAGGCTGTTATGGACAAGGTTGTGTCTGCCGGGCATCCCTGGCTGTCCCTGACCTGAACCTGGTAAGATCCCGCTCCCAATCCATCCAGTGCCGGAACATCCCAAAGACCCGGCAACCAGCGATAGGTGTAAGGCGCTTTTCCTCCAAAGGCCAGGACTTCTACCGACCCGGAGGCTTCCCCCGGACAGGTCGTGCCGCTGTGGTGCAATACTTCTATTCCCACAGGCAAAGGATCGTTCAGTCGAAGGGAGTCGCTGGTAAAACTACAACCCCTGTTGTCGCTCAACCGGAGCTGATAAGCGCCCGCCGGCAACCCGGTCAGTAAGCCGCCTTCGCTGCCCGTACTCCAGGAAAATTGTACCGGTGCTGCCAGGTTCCCGGGCAGCCTTGCCTGAATGAGCCCATCTGCACTGCCCGAACAGGTTGGGTCAAGGGTGGTGAACTCCGGGTCAAATACCTGGGGTGCAGTCAACCAAAAACTGGTATCGAGCTCGCAGCCCCGACCGTCGCGGATGTGCACAGGGTACTCCCCCACCGGAAGATCCCGCAGGGTGTTACCCGAGGCACCGTTAGCCCAACTGATCTCAAACGGGGCTTGACCGGATGAGACCCCCAAATGAATCCCCCCGTCACGACTTCCTACACAGGTGGGAAGGTTAAGGTCAGCGTCCAGCGTAATCCCGGAAGGTGCGTTTAGCACAAAACTCCGAACCAACACCTCGCAAAATATGCCATCTGAAACGGTCAGGGTATAGGAACCGGGCGATAATCCGCTGATTGTGGCCAAGGTGTCGCCCGTACTCCAACGGTAACGGTATCCACCGCTGCCCCCACTGAGCCGAACCGCAAGCGAGCCACTGTCGTCGCCAGGACAAACCGGCGGGTGCAGGGCAGTCAGTTCGAGCTCCAAGGGTAAGGGGGCTTCGAGGGTAAAGGCGGCTATGGCGATGCAATGGTTGGCGTCTGTGACCGTCAATTGATACGAACCCGGAGACAGTCCGGCCGCAAGGGCGGTATTTTGCCCATTGTCCCAACGATAGGTATAGGGTGCTGTGCCGCCAGTCACCCCTGCGCGAATCCATCCGTCGGCAGCTACACTACAGGACACTGGTCGAATGCTGTCCGCCTGTATCTGCAGCACATCCGGTGCGCGAAGCAACACACTGTCTGTTGCTTCGCAACCTTTCGCATCGCGGACCGACAAAACGTACTTCCCCGAACCCAAATTCCCAATCGAAGGCGTTCGCTGACCCGATCTCCATGCATAGCGGTATCCACTGGTGCCGCCGCCTACCTTGGCCTGAATGGTTCCATTGGTGGCATCGGCGCAATCCGGCTCCGTAAATTCCCAGTTGATGCGAACAGGTTCAGGTGACGCGACCTGCAAATCCGAAAAAATGGTCGTACAGGCTCCGGCTACTACCGTTACGGAGTAAGTTCCGGCTGCCAGGTTGCTGATGCAAGCCTCCTCGGCACCTGTGTTCCAGCGGAAACTGGCATTTCCGCTCAAAACAGGGATGCAAATGCTGCCGTCGCCGGAGTCGTAACAACTCAGTGGTGTAATGACAGGTTCTGCCAATACCGCTCCCGGCCCGCCCACCAACATAGCAGGAGTAACAAATACGCAGGCCTGCTCTGAATTGTCGCTGATCGTAAACCGATAGTTGCCCTGCTCCAGCTGTCCCAATACAAAGGCTCCCTCAATCCCGGAAGTGTCTCCCCGCTGCCCGCGACCATTTTCCCATGCATAACGGAAAGGCGGCAATCCGTCGAGGGGAAGCAAAGCGACCTCGCCGTCGGATGCGCCACAAGCACTCACCGCACGGATATTGCGACTGAATGCCGATATTCGCGCAATCGGGTTGACCCGCACGGTGTCCAAAGCGCGGCACCCACTGGCATCGGTCAGACTAACCACATATTGTTCTACCACTCCGGAAGTACTTCCCGCCTCCACCAACAAGGTGTCGGCTGTCCCCCCCACGTTCCACCGGAAGGTGTAAGGAGCTGTCCCACTGGCACCAACAGCCCGCAATACGGCTTCGCTATTAAGGCAGAGGTCAAAATTGTCCTGCGGAAAAATCTGAACTTCGGGCAGGGGCTTGACCCTGACAGGCACAGGCAGCGTGGCACTACAACCAAAGGGATTGGTCACCTGAGCGTAGATCAGGGTATCTGCCGATGGCAAAAGGGAGGTTCCATCCAGCACATTGGCCTCGGTGGCCGGCAAACTGCTATGAAAACGAAGCACGCCTCCTGTAGTGTGGGTGTCGCGCAAGGCCACCGATTCGAGCCGTAACTCCTCCCCTGCACAAATTTCCGGCAATACAGCAAGCGACAGCGCAGGTTTGGGATAGACCAACACTTCAGCAACCGAACGGACCGAAGACGTGCAGATAAAGTCTGATTCTACCGCATAAAAACGGTACACCACCGGAGATGATCCGATGTTTTCCGGTAAAACCGGGGAAAAACAATTGCCTATGCCTACCAGATCGTCTCCCTCCGCAGTGGCATACCAGAATACGAAACGTTCCGGATCGCCGATCACGCACAACACAGGCCGCTCACCGGCACAGATGGTGTCCCCGATAACCGATAGCGGCGGAAGCAGGTAGTCATCCGCTATTCCGTTGCAGTTATTGTCGAGCCCATCACAGGGAATCTCGGCGAGACCGGGATGTATCCATGCCACATCGTCCCGGCAATCGCCGGAAAAAACAGCATAACCGGGCGGAGGAGTAGCACTACAACTTTTTATCCAGCTTGCCGTAAGGCCATACCCATCCCCATCGCCATCCCGATAATATACATACGTATTTTCTGCCTCGCGCGCCTGATAAAAAACGAGGTTGTCCAAGGCCATGTCCCCCTTCGGGCCTTTGGCTCCCCCACCTACAAACCGCAATTGAAACAGCGTCCCTGCTGCCATTCCAGGCAAGTCCACATAGGCCTTTTTCCACGAATCGCCCTGGTTGCCCGCCACTCGCCAGATCTCCGACCAACTATTTCCTCCGTCCGTACTCAGCTGCAAACTCAAAAAACCAATTTGGGAACCATACAGGTGGTACTCAAAGGAAAAATCGCAGTCGTCGGAAGAACTGCCGATGTAGGTCATGCACGCCGAACGCAGGAAAGCATTTTTGTTTACGCTGCAAGCCTGGAAACTCGTTTCGAGAAAAAGGTATTTTCCGGAACCCTCTGCATCGCCCGACGGCCCGGTTTCGAAGGTGGGCGTTGCGCCCCGGCCTACCGTCCAGTCCAAATCATCTCCAACTTCGTTGTACCAGGTCCCGGTCAGCGGACAAGGAGTCGCACAGCCGGGTATGCAGTCGTCCTGGGTGTTAAAATCTTCCCGGCTGGTGATACCTCCCGGCGCACAGCCCGTTTCGACGCGCAAGGCACAGGAATTGGCGCTAAATCGCCCGGATACCGGACAAAAAGTCCGGACATACACCTCATACCGGGTGTTGGGCAACATCCCCGTCAGCAACATAGGACTGCAAGCTTGGGGCACCAGCGTACCGGTTCCAGGCAGACTATCTGTGCCCGGCACAAATCCGGGAGGACCATATTCGATCCAGGTTTGGGAACAATCGTTGGCTCCCTCCCAGGTCAGCACCACAGCGGTGGAATCCTGGCTCAGTACGCGAACATTTTTTGCCGACAGGCAGGACAGCGGCTCAAAAATGAGGGCTACGTATTCAAGGGTGCCCACATCCTCGGGGATGTCGTCACAGATCTCCAAACGCCAGATCCCGTTTGGATCCGTACCATCGTGTAATATCGAAAAATCTTCTTCCGGCAAGTAGCGCCCTGCAAACGGTGCAGCAGCTGTTTGGATGGAAGTACAAGCTTCGTAGGCAAAGGTAGTATATCCGCTGCAGTCCGCTGCGCCGGGATCGCCGTAGTGCTGTCCTGCTCCCCCGTTATCGCTGCTCAGGTCAATGCGCTTCCCGCTTGGTGCAACCAGGGAAATATTCAGGTCACTCACCCAGCTGTGTGCGATGAGCAGCCGAAGTTCGGCCAAATAAACATCTTCGCCCAAACTTTGCCCTCCTGCATCCGTTACGGCAATAGAAAACACGTCGGAAGTTCCAAAATTGGATCCTTCCGGGCAATTGTTATCACTTAGCTGCCATCCCAGCATACATGCGGAGGGATTGGTCAGCAGCGGGGAGGGTGACGCGAAACAAGGGCTCACCCCCAGGACAGCCAACAACAGTGCAAGACGCATATAGACCTTAGATTGTAACTTGAAAAGATCAATGAAACAACTGCGGTCGTCTGTTTATTTTTAAAAAGCTTATGATTTGTCGCTTATAGCACAATATTCACCATTCGCTTGGGTACGATGATCACCTTTTTGACAGGTTTATCCTCCACCCATTTGCGAACCTCCTCCAGTTCCATCACGGCTCTTTCGATAAAAGCATCGTCGGCATCAGCAGGTATAGCCACATTGGCTCTTCTTTTCCCGTTGATGCTCACCGGATAATCCAGCATGTCCTCTACCAGGTAGGCCGGATTGAACTGCGGAAAAGTGCTCTCGTGCACAGAGCCTTGTCTGCCCATCAATTGCCATAACTCCTCCGCCATGTAGGGCGCAAAAGGTGCGATCATCACCACCATATCGCTCAGCACTGCGCGTTTGCGGCAGCCTGATTTTTTCAATTCATTGGTAGCCACCATGAAAGCACTCACGCAGGTGTTGAAGGCAAAGCGCTCGATATCCTCACTGATCTTGCGGATAGCGGTATGCAGCACCTTGAGTTCCTCGCGTGCAGGAGCCTCATCTGACAGCTCAAAGGTACCTGCTTCGTTGAAAAACAAGCCCCAAAACTTGCGCAAAAACTTACTCACCCCATCTATGCCTTTCGTATCCCAGGGTTTGGCCTGCTCAATGGGTCCCAGGAACATTTCGTACATCCGGAAGCAATCGGCACCGTATTTTTCGACGACATCGTCGGGGTTTACGACATTGAAATAGCGTTTGGACATTTTTCCGACCTCCGAACTCGTCAAGAGGTGACTACCCGATCCGTCCTTCTCCGGATGTGGATGGAACTTACCCGATTGATACACCCCATTGGTGCATTCGAAAATCGCGTCCCGGTATTCGGATCTCCACTCCCGGAACTGATCCAGGCTATCGGTATTCAGGAAGGAGCGATCTGTGCCGTAGTCTTTCACAAAATCAACATGAATGGGAATCTTGACAAACTCCTTGCCGGCTTCCTGCTCTTTGGCCGCGATACCGGCGCAAACAAAGCGGTTGACCCCATTCACTTTTTCTTTTTGCAGGTTGATGTACTCGATCACCCCCTGTATCATCCCCTGGTTGATCAGTTTGCGGAAGGGTTCGGGAGTAGGCACTAAGCCTTTGTCGTACAAAAATTTATGCCAAAAACGAGAATACATCAGGTGTCCGACTGCATGCTCGGTTCCCCCCACATACAAATCCACATCCCGCCAGTAGTCAATCGCCTCCGGGCCGGCAAAGGCATCGGGGTTATGAGCGTCCATGTACCGCAGGAAGTACCAGGAAGAGCCTGCAAAGCCGGGCATGGTATCCGTTTCACGGGTAAAACCGCCGGATTGATTCACCCAGTCTTCGGCCCTGGCCAGCGGAGACTTTCCCCCTGAAGCGGGTTGAAAATCGTCGAGATCAGGCAACGTGAGCGGAAGCGCCTCCAGAGGAAGTGCCTGGGGTATGCCCGCTGCATCGTAAACAATCGGGAAAGGTTCGCCCCAGTAGCGTTGGCGGCTAAAGATCGCATCCCGGAGTTTGTAGTTGACCTTGCGGTGACCCAGTCCGCGCTCCTCGACCGCAGTAAGGATATGTTCGATTGCATCGGCGACCTCCATTCCGTCCAGCATGCCGGAATTGATCATTTTGCCCACTTTTTCCTGTCGGCTCGCTCCCGGGTAATCCGTTTTGTCCACCACCGGAATCACCGGCAGATCGAACTTTTTCGCGAAAGCGTAATCGCGATCGTCGTCGCTCGGAACAGCCATGATGGCACCGGTTCCGTAGTCTTTCAGCACATACTCGCCGATCCAGATCGGAATAGCTTCGCCTGAAAAAGGATGAACGGCGTAAGCCCCTAAAAATGCCCCGGTGACCTCTTTTACCTCGGCCATGCGGTCGCGATCTGAGCGGGTTTTGACGTAGTCCAGGTAAGCAGCTACCTCAGCCTGTTGGGCGGGAGTCGTCAGGTGGGCAACCAAATCGTGTTCGGGTGCCAGCACCATGAAGGTCGCACCGAAGATCGTATCCGGGCGCGTTGTAAAAATTTCAATCTTTTCCGTGCTATCTTTTATCGGGAAAAACACCTGGGCACCGATAGACTTTCCGATCCAGTTGCTTTGCATTTTTTTCATCGCCTCGGACCACTCCAGGTTCTGGAGGTCGTTCAGCAGTCGTTCGGCATAGGCGGTAATTCGGAGTGACCACTGCAACATGGGCTTGCGCGCCACAGGATGCCCACCGCGCTCGGATACCCCGTCTTTCACCTCATCGTTGGCCAATACGGTCCCCAGCGCCTCGCACCAATTTACGAAGGTCACTTTGCGGTAAGCCAGGCGGTAATTCATGAGGATGTCCTCTTGTTGTACAGGAGTGAGGGCGGCCCAATCTGCCGCGGAAAACACCTGTTCCTGATTAGACGCTGCGCGTACCCCGGCGTTGCCTGAAGTCGAAAAGCGCTGCACCAGATCGGCGATCGGAAGGGCTTTATCGGCCTCCAGATCGTAGTAATGTTCGAACAACTGGATGAATATCCATTGTGTCCATTTGTAAAAATCGGGAGAAGCCGTGCTCACTTCGCGCGACCAATCGAAACTCAGCCCGAGGTTTTCCAACTGGCTGCGGTACCGGGCGATATTCTCGGCAGTCGAGATCGCGGGGTGCACACCGGTTTGGATCGCATACTGTTCGGCCGGCAATCCGAATGCATCGTAGCCCATGGGGTGCAGGACATGAAATCCCTTCAGTCGCTTGTACCGGGAGAAAATATCGGAGGCGATGTAGCCCAGGGGGTGACCTACGTGCAAGCCTGCGCCAGAGGGATAGGGGAACATATCCAGCACATAAAACTTAGGCTTCTCGCTGGTATTGCTCACCTCGTAGAGTTTATCCTGCTCCCAGTTTTCCCTCCATTTCCTTTCGATGACCCTCGGATTGTATTCCATGGAATAGTTTTTTAGTCGCTTTGATTTTGTAATTTTCCGCAAAAATATCCATAAATATGGAAAATATGAGCTATAAATGGTTTAAAACCGTTCGGCAGCAAAAAGGAACGCCGGGCAATTGTGCACCAACTAACCCCATAACGATGAAGACTACGCTTTTCGCTGCTTACAAATGGCTTTTGATGATTGCGATTGCTTATCTGCCGCTGGCCGCCATTGCCCAGCAGGTAGTCAGTAATGCCTTTACCGAACAAGAGTTGCGTAACCTGGGCAACATCACGCCTTACTCGCCTGGAGTGACGGGCTTCGACAACCGGTATGAGGGGGTAAAGGGTTCGCCATACTGGTATGATACCTGGCAAAATGGGTATGTGGTGATTCAGGGTAAAGGCAAATTGGATAAAAGTATTCCCTTGCAGCTCGACCTGTACAACCAGGTGGTCTATTTTCGCATTGGCGACAAGGTCACGGGGACGCTTCCCGCGAAATCGGTTCAGTCGGTGATCCTGGAAAATGGCAGCACCTGGCGGAGTTTTCCGGAGGCGGAGGTAGCGGGGAAAAAAAGCGACAAATGGAAATTTTACCGGGTACTGCACCAAGATAAATACCTGTTCTTGGCTGCGGCGGACAAAATTTTGAAAAAAGCCGACTACCAGGGAGCATATAGCGCTGATCGAAGGTATGACGAGTTCCTGATGGAAGAAGGGTATTATTTGTCTGCCGACCAAAAAAGCTTTGAAAAGATCAAACTCAAGTCCAAGCAAGTGCCCGGATTTTTTCCCGGCAGGGAAGCAAGGGTACAAAGCCTGATCAAAAAAAATGGCTGGGATACGGAAACAGAGGCAGGGTTCGTTCAGTTGTTACAAGCACTCGAGCAAGAATAATCTCCGACAATAAAAATTTTGGTTATGAAAACTTTGATCCAACTCGCATTGCTCCTGGTTCTGGGCATCCTGGTCTATAATTATTTTTATGGCGACGAACAGGAACAGCAACAGTCAAAGGCTATCTTCAACGAGGCCCGCGACCTGGGTGCAGCCGCATGGAACCTCCTCAAGTCCGAAAAAGAGAAACTGGACCAGGGCAAATACGATGAGGCGCTGGGCAAAATTGGCAGTCTGATTGATTCGCTCCGCGATAAGGCGGCTACACTCAAAGACCCCAATTTGATTGATCAGGCTACCAAACTCGAGGAGCACCGACAGGCGCTCGAGCAACAACTTTCCGGAGAGGGTCTGCAGTCTTATGACCAAACCGGCACCAGCAGCGCAAAGGACACCAATGAGCTGCGCAAAAACTGGGAGTCGCTCCTCCGCGAAACAGAAGCCTTGATGAAAAAGCTGGAGTCGGGAAGCGGCAATTAATCCGTTTAAGCCCTACTGCACAAGCGAATACCGGAAAGATGGTCTATCAGGATATTACCCATCTGATAGACTTCCCCATCCGGGTTGTACGCTTCCAACGTGAGGTACTGTACAGGCTTTTCTGCGGTAAACTTGTGGCTGTAGGTTTGCCAGTCGCTATTCTTGATCAGAGGCGACTCGAACAGCAATTGGTCTTTCCCACAGCGGGAAGTTCCGCCCCATATCCGCAATTGCAGGTGGCCTTTGTAGCCGGCATAGGTAAGGGAATGCGCCAGGTCAACCCGCAATTCGTAACACTGCCCGGTGGCAAGTGGCTGACTGAGGCGCTGACCTATACTTTCAAACGATCCATCTTCCCGGGTAATGAGCCCGATGTAGGTTTCGCCTTCGGAGGCTTCAAGAAATACCCCCCAGGGGCCGGGCAGTATATCGGGGGTACTTCCCGGAGCACACACATGCCAACCCGCCGGAACGGTCGCATCCTGGGCTTCTCCTTCGAAGAAACCATTGTTGAGGTACGCTTGTGCGGGCGCTTGACCCGACTGCAGGAAACTCCAAAAAATCAGACAAAAAAACCAGCGCATGGGAAAAATTTTATAAATAAGCGCTATAAAGGTAGCTGTTTGTCGGCAAAGTGCGGAACTTCGGTGACCTGTTCGTATCTTTAGCCACCAATCCAAACGCATGAAGCCTAAAAAAAGAGAAACATTTAAGGCGAGACCCAACTACGTGTATGCGATCATCAGCGAGGCGCTCATTTTGTTTGTGATAGGCCTGCTGGCAGCTGTCCTGCTAAAAAGTAACGAATGGCTGCAACAATACCGGGAAAACATAGATATCATGGTGGAAATCAAACAGGATGCCCCCCGGGAAAACATCCGGAACCTGATCGCCATACTGGAAACCCACCCGCAGGTATTGCCCGGATCGGTTTCCTTTATCAGCAAGGAAGCCGGAGCGGAGTTGCTCAGACAAGATTTTGGTGAAGACTTTGCCAACCTCGGATTGCCCAATCCCCTGCATGATGTCATTACCTTCAACCTACCGTCAGAGGCGCTCCGGCAAGATAACCTGAAGCAACTCAGACAGGAGATCACGCAATTGCCCGGCGTACACGACCTCTTTTATCAGGAACTATTTTTGGATCAGGCCTTCAGCAATCTCTCCAGGATCGGAGAGGTCAGCTTGTTGTTGTCAGCACTCCTGCTTTTTTTGGCGTATCACCTGGTTTACAACACTTTTCGGCTGGCGCTGTACGCCAATCGGTTTCTGATCAAAAACATGGAGATGGTGGGCGCTTCCTGGGCACATATCAGCCGACCTTTTCTGCGCAGGGCGCTGCTCTACGGCTTATCGAGCAGCCTCTTGGCTGTTGTAGGGATCGCACTATTGTTGGAAGGATCGGCAATGTACCTCGGGATAGCAGCCCTTGCCGGGTTTGACCTGCCCCTTTTGCTGCTCTACACCGGCATCCTCTTGCTCGGCACGGGCATTGCAGTGCTAAGCACCTATCGCGTCGTTAGGCGGTATCTCAAACTGCGCATGGACGACCTTTATTGACAAAAGCGGAATTATCCCGAAAAATTATTGTACTGCTCGTAAAAAGTTGTGAACTTTGCAGCTATATCTAAACAATCGCAAAAATTAATCCAGCAAAAATATGAGTTCCAGCAAGCCGCCCAAGAAAAAAGTAGTCGTTACCACAACATCTGACAACAAGTCCCAAGGAAAAAGTGCAGCTGCGGCTCCGGGTATCACCCGAAAAAAGCGAAATGCCCCGGAAGCAGAAGCGCTCACCTTCGGTAAAACTAACTATCGCTGGATGGCTATTGGAGCAGGCTTGATTGCATTGGGATTAATCCTGATGAGCGGTGGCAGTATGCCAGATCCAAACGTTTGGGACGACAATATTATCTATAGCCCCCGGCGGACGGTTATTGCACCCATATTGATTGTAGCCGGCCTCGTCGTGGAAATATATGCCATTTTTGTGAAGGAAAAGTCTGATGAGTCTCCCGCCATCAATACCCAGACCCCGTCTTAATACATGGAAGCAATCCTGCAAGCTATTGTCCTGGGCATTGTTCAGGGCTTAACCGAATTTTTGCCCATCAGCAGCAGCGGTCATTTGGAATTGGCTCGATTTTACCTCGACATGGGTGACAACGCCCAGGACAACCTTTTTATGACGGTTGCGCTGCATGCTGCTACTGCGCTGAGCACGGTACTCGTGTTTAGGAAAGAGGTTGGGATATTGCTACAAGCCTTGTTTCGCTTGAGTTGGAATGAAGAAACCCGTTTTGTGCGCAACATTGTGGTTTCCATGATTCCGGCAGGGCTGGTTGGATTGTTGCTGGAGGAGCAGATCAGTGCTTTGTTTGACCGACAGATTCCGTTGGTGAGTTTGATGCTGATGTTGACCGGAGTATTGTTGTTTTGGGCAGATCGCGCCCGGCAAAATAACCGGCCGGTAGGACTGTCACAGGCCTGGTGGATAGGCATAGCCCAAGCTATCGCCATTATTCCTGGCATCTCTCGATCGGGTGCAACCATTGGGACGGCACTGCTGCTGGGAGTTGACCGCGAGCGCGCTGCGCGTTTTTCGTTTTTGATGGTGGTTCCCTTGATTCTGGGAAAAATGTTGCTGGATATACTCGATGGAGATGTCAGCAACCACAGCATTGGATGGATGCCTTTGGTGGCAGGTTTTGCAGCGGCTTTCCTCACGGGAGTCCTTGCTTGTGTATGGATGATCAGACTCGTGCGCCGCAGCAAGTTATGGGTATTTGCCTTGTACTGCGTGGGCATCGCCAGCCTGTCTTTGTTTGTTTACTACAGTTGAAAAAATATGAATCCACCCCCTGATTCCGGTTTTGCCTGGGACGATTTTACCGAAGGGAAAATATTGCTGGTCAACAAACCGGCGGAATGGACCTCTTTTGACGTGGTCAATAAGGTTCGAAACACCCTCAAGCAGGTGCTGGGGTTAAAGAAAATCAAAGTAGGACACTCCGGCACGCTGGATCCGATGGCAACCGGTTTGCTCATCCTTTGTACCGGTAAGGCTACCCGGCAACTGGGGGACTTTCAGAACCTGCCCAAGGAATATACCGGTACCCTCAAACTTGGAGCCTGCACGCCCTCGTATGACGCCGAAACACCGGAAGAAGAGATATTTCCGACCCACCATATTACCCCTGAAGCCATAGAAGCGGCCCGACAGCAGTTTTTGGGGCCTATCCGACAGATTCCCCCGATGTTTTCTGCCATAAAAGTAGATGGGCAGCCCCTGTACAAGCGGGCCAGAAAAGGGGAAGTCATTGAAGTCGAGGCTCGGGAGGTCAGGATAGATCGCTTTGAGCTTACCCGCATCGCCATTCCTGAAATTGACTTTCTCGTAGCCTGCAGTAAGGGAACTTACATCCGATCCCTGGCCCACGATTTCGGCAAAGCCCTGGACAGCGGTGCTTATCTCACTGCACTCCACCGGACCCGCATCGGACAGTTTTCGGTAACCCATGCCTGGGAAGTCGCAGATTTGGTGGCGGCTATCCGCCAGCTGCGCCAGGAATAAATGGGAAAAGTGTTACGGGAAAATTGTATTTTTAAAGCATCAATTCAAATACCCGAAAAAAATTGCAGTTGGGAACATCAAAACCGGTGGGAATTATCGGGGCTGGAAGCTTTGGAACAGCCCTTGCCAATCTCCTGGCCTGCAATACGGACGTGCTGATGTACACCCGCAATGCCGACCAGGCTGCGGCGATCAATCAAGAAGGCCGACACCTCGACCTGACCCTGTCCCCACGCATACGCGCTACCCTGTCCCTGGAAGAAATTGCCAATACCTGTGATCTGATTTTCCCGGTAGTCCCTTCGGTCAATTTTCGGGACATGATGCAGCAACTTGGTCCTTTTCTCAGGCCCTATCACATGCTGATCCACGGTACTAAGGGCTTTGACATCACCGATCCGGAAGGAGGTGATGCCCCGGAAAAACCGGTTACCCGTTCCCGGGTTCATACCATGAGTGAGGTCATCCTACAAGAAAGCGTCGTGGTAAAGGTAGGCTGTTTGTCCGGCCCCAATCTGGCCACAGAAATCATGCAGGGACTGCCCACCGCTACCGTCATCGGAAGTCGGTTCAAGGAGGTCATTGATGCGGGAAAAAAGGTGCTGGGCAGCAAAAATTTTCATGTATTTGGCACTTTTGACATCCTGGGTGCGGAACTGGCAGGAGCACTGAAAAATATCATCGCGCTGGGATCGGGTATTCTCAAGGGGAAAGGCCTGGGGAAAAACATCGAAGCCATGCTGATTACCCGCGGGCTGATGGAAATGATTCATTTCGGCAAAGCCATGGGGGCGGACAGTAGTGCTTTTTTCGGCACCGCCGGCATTGGAGACCTCATCGCTACAGCCACCAGCGAACAGAGTCGCAACTATACCTTTGGGCTTCGGCTGGGCAGCGGGGAAAATACTGCCCAGATTCAGGAGACCATGCCCGAACTGGCCGAGGGAGTTCGGACGCTGCGCATTGCAAAGTCCCTGGCTCGGTACTACAAATTGAAGGTTCCCATAACAGATAGTTTGTACCATATTGTTTTTGAAAACTACGATATCAACCGGGTGTTGGATTATTTAATGGTCTATCCGTATGATGTTGATGTTGATTTTCTTTAAATTTCCTCTTTCAAAAATAGTCATCAAAAGATTCGCCTTGTCATGAACCCAATTTTGAAGAAAATTCTCCCCCATGCAGTCGCAGTGCTCGCATTCGCCACCATCGCTGCGATTTATTTTTATCCCCAGCTCGAAGGAAAAGTCATCCGACAGGGCGACTTGATTCAGTATTACGGTATGTCGGCAGAGGTCAACAAATTTGCCAGCCAAAACAACGAAACCAGCCTATGGACCAACTCCATGTTCGGGGGGATGCCGACTTTTCAAATCAATAGTATCAGCGAAGGCAACCAATTGAGTACACTCGACCGCTTCCTCCGACTGCGCTTTGGGGCTCCCGCTGGGATGTTCATCGCCGGTATGATCGGTTTTTATATCCTGTTAGTGAGTTTGGGCGCCTCGCCTTGGCTGGCTATGATAGGCGGCATAGGTTTTGCCTTTTCGACCAATAATTTTGTGTTGTACGAGGCCGGACACGTGACCAAACTCAACACCATTTTTTACCTGCCTTATGTTGCGGCGGGGATGATCCTCGTCTATCAAAAGCGTTATCTATGGGGTGCAGCGCTGTTTAGTCTGGGTACAGGAGCGGCGCTCTTGGCCAACCACCCCCAGATGTTGTACTATTTTGTGATCACAACCCTGATTTTTGTAGTGGCCAAACTCGTACATGATATCCGAAACCAGCAGTTGATGGATTTTGTGAAGAGCAATGCCATCCTGGTGCTTTGCTCGGCAATGGCTTTGGCCTCAGCGGCCAACAACGTTTTTGTGACTTTCGAGTACTCCCAGGATACCATGCGCGGAAAACCTGTCCTGGAGCCGGTAGCAAATGCCGACGGGGGGAATGCTTCCAGTAGCAGCAGCGAGACGGACGGACTTGCCTGGGATTATGCCATGCAGTGGAGCAACAACTCTCTGGATCTAATGGCTTCCTTTATTCCCGGTGTTGTGGGAGGAGGCAGCAATGAAACGGTGGATCAGGGATCTGCGCTCAACCGCGACCCCAACTGGCGACAGGTTGTTCAGATGCAGGGCAATTCAGCGCCGTTGTACTGGGGCGCGCTGCCCTTTACCAGCGGTCCGATATATTTTGGTGCGGGACTGGTTTTTCTCTTTATTTTGGGGCTATTCCTGATCGAAGGTCCTGTAAAATGGTGGCTGGGTCTGGGTACCCTGCTGACTTTACTGCTATCCCTCGGGAAAAACCTGGAGTGGTTCAATGAATTGTTTTTTTACTATTTCCCCTTGTACAACAAATTCCGGACGCCCAACTCCGTGCTCAGCGTGACGGCGCTGTTGGTCAGCTTGCTGGCCTTTATGACCCTTTCCGGAATTTTCCAACGCAAATTCCAGTCGGCAGCAATTACCCGCAGTCTGTACATCGCAGGAGGAATCAGCGCTGCTGTTTGTTTGTTTTTTATTGTCATTGGTCCTTCTGCCTTCGACTTCAGCGGGGCATCGGATGGCCGTTTTGCGCAGGCAGGACTGAACCTCAATCCTTTGATTGAAGCCAGGAAAGAATTGATGCGGGGCGATGCGCTGAGGAGCCTGGCTATTGTGCTACTGATAGGTGGCATTATCTGGGCTTGGGTCAACCAAAAACTGAGCTACGCGCTCAGTCTTGCCGGAATAGGAGCCATTGTCGTTTTTGACATGTGGACGGTAGGACAGCGCTACCTCGGAGCGGACAAATTTGTCAGTCCCCAGATAGGCAATGCTGTAACGACACAACCCAATGCGGCCGACCAGCAGATCCTGCAGGATCCCGATATCCATTATCGGGTCCTCGACCAAACAGAAAGTCCGTTTCAGTCTGCCCGCGCCTCCAACTTCCACAAATCGGTAGGAGGATACCACGCTGCAAAGCTGCAGCGCTATCAAGATTTGATTGACTATCAGATCAGTAAAGGCAATCAGCGCGTGCTCGACATGCTCAATACCAAGTATTTTATCGTCAATGACGGCAGCGGTCCGGCAGCCCGGATCAACCCGGGAGCGCTCGGCAATGCCTGGTTTGTACAAAATATCAACTTCGTCAACTCCAACCGGGATGAACTCAACTTGTTGTCCAATATCAATCCGGCCGAGGATGTCGTCATCCACAAAGAATTTAATGATTACATCGGCAACCTGACCCCCGAGCCCAATGGCAATATCCGGTTGCTGGAGTACAAGCCCAACCGACTGACTTATGCCGTGAAAACCGGTTCGGAACAACTGGCGGTATTCTCTGAAATATGGTACGGTCCCAAAAAGGGCTGGCAGGCTTATCTGGATGGGGAACCGGTGGATCATATCCGCGCCAACTACGTGCTCCGAGCCATGAAGGTTCCCGCAGGCGACCACACGATCGAGTTTGTATTTGCCCCCAAAACCTACCAGATCGGTACCCTGCTCACCCGGATTTTTTCCAACCTCATCCTTCTAGGATTCTTCGGCTATGCCGGATATTCCGGATGGCAGTACTTTAGGAATATGCCGGTGGAAGCTCCTGAAACACCCCAAAGCCCCGCCGCGTCAACAAAAACAGCAGCAGTAGTCAGCAACCGAAAAAACAAGAAGAAATAGCACATGGCCTTAAAAAAGGTACTGATCATATCTTATTATTGGCCTCCCTCCGGCGGAATCGGAGTACTTCGCAACCTGAAATTTGTCAAGTACCTGCGGAATTTTGATTGGGAGCCAATTGTCTTTGTTCCCGAAAATGCCGATTATCCGTATCTGGATGAGGGTAATTTTCGGGACATCCCGGACAATGTCCAAGTGATCAAATATCCCATAAGGGAACCTTTCCGCTTGTTTAAGATCCTGACCAATCGGAAAAACACACCTTTGAACAATATCGTCCATGTAAAAGACAAACAAACCTGGTTCGACAACCTGGCCATCTGGATCAGGGGAAATTTTTTTATTCCTGATGCACGTGCGCTTTGGATCAAACCTGCTGTGGGCTTTTTGGTAAACTACCTGCGGGAAAACCCAGTAGATGCTATCCTCACCGATGGCCCGCCCCATACCAATACCGTTATCGGAACCCAGGTAGCGCAAAAAACAGGTATTCCTTATTTAGCAGACTTTCAGGATCCCTGGACACAGGTGGATTATTATAAGCTTTTCAAGATTGGAAAACGAGCCGATCGCATACACAAAAAACTCGAGCAAGAGACTTTTCATACCGCCCGCAAAATTACCATCGCCAGCCCTACCTGGAAAAAGGATTTGATGGCAATAGGCGCAAAAGATGTAGAGGTCATTTATTATGGCTACGATGAGGACGATTTTGCTGCCTTGAAAGTTCAACCCGATGCTTTTTTCACTTTCACCCATGCAGGGCTACTGGGTACCGACCGAAATCCAGATAACTTTCTGCAAGCATTTGCAGCTTTGAATCAAGAGTTGCCAGGTTTCAAGGAGTTTGCCAGAATCAAACTCATCGGACAAATTGACCACACCGTGCTGCAAAATATTCAGGCACTCGGTCTTCAGGAACAAGTCGTACAATTGGGCACTTTACCTCGGAAACAGACCCTACAGGAACTGGTTAATTCCTGGGTACTGCTCCTTCCGCTGAATAAAGCTGATAATGTAGGGGGCAGAATGCCCGGGAAGTTTTATGAGTATATCCGCGCAAACCGCCCTGTGATGAGCTTAGGGCCTACAGGTACAGATATTGAATACATCATGAAACAATATGAACTAGGGGAAAATTTTCCCTGGGAAGATACCCGTCACATAAAGGAATTTATGCAGCGACAATACCATTTTTTTCAACAACAACAGTTTAAGCACGATTCCGAAAGACCGGATTATAGTGTCTTTTCCAATTTTAACCAGACCAAAAAGCTGGCAGGTCTATTGCATGAAATTAGTACAACCAAATGAGCCTGTTCCTGAATTTTTGATTAATTTCATTTTGGTTCCTTTGATTTGTTTTGCATAAAAATTTACCGATGATCCGAATAGTCCTTTTCCTGATAAGTTTCTCTACTTTGGCGACCATAAGCCTCAACGCCCAAAACATCGCCCAAGGCCTCATCGCATTCCTGCCCATTGAAGGGGCATTGTTGCTGGACGAGGGTCCTGCAATGTCGGAATTGGAAGCGACCGACCTGGTGTTGGTCAACGACAGGAGGGGCAGACCGGATGCAGCCGTGTATTTCAACGGGACATCCAGCTTCCTGCGCATCCTCAATGACCAGCTGGATGTCAATCAGGCTCCCTATGCGGTGGCTTTTTGGGTAAAGGCAGAAAAACAAACCCCCACACAGACACTTTTTCACGTTGGCCAGGACAGTTCGCCCGCAGCCAATACCTGGATAAAAATCAATGCAGCTAATGCTGGTCAGCCAATGTCATACCTGAGCAGTCAGGCAGATCAGTCGGCTTTTGTGCACGACCGCACAGGGCTGTTGTTCGACGGACAATGGCACCATGTAATTGCCCAGCGTACCCCGACTGAGATGCAATTGTATATAGATTGTACCCTCGCAGGAACAGATTCCCGCACCCAGATTCCCGTATTGAGCAACGGGACTTTCACCTTCGGCGCATTGGCAGGTTTTACAAGCCCGGAGACGTACTCCGAGTTTTTCCAGGGCGCCCTGGATGAGATCAGGGTGTATGACAGACCCCTGACCCGCCTGGAGATCGCCCAGTTGTCCGAAACCATTCCCGTACCTCGCATCAACCTCGGCGCAGATACCACCATCTGTTTGTCGGACGAACTCACCCTGGTCGTCCCCCCGTACAAGGGTTATGACATTCGCTGGCAGGATGGTTCTTTAGGCACCTCCTTTGTGGTAAGCGGCGCAGGAACGTACTCGGTCGAGGTGTCCAATGCGTGTTTTTCCGCCGGCGATGATATCCAGGTTACCAGTATTGATTGTACCTGCCCCTTGAAAAACAAAGAGGACGAACGCATCCCCAATGCCTTTACACCCAACGGCGATGAACTCAATTCGAGTTTTCGTGTACTGACCTACTGCCAGGACATTCTGGCCTTCAATATGAAGGTCTTTAATCGCTGGGGACAGTTGGTATTCGAGACCAACGATTACCGCACAGGCTGGAATGGAGAATTCAAAAACGAACCCGCTCCCTCCGATACCTACACCTGGGTCATTGATTTTACTTACCGGGAAGAAGGCATCAACAATGGGAACCCCGTTTCTGAGGTGGTCAGCGGAGATGTTACCCTGATTCGGTAAATCCATACCCGCCATTTCCTCAAACAAACCTACCGATAAACTGGCAGGGCTACCCTACCCGAAACGGTAGGCAAAATGGTTGGTAATATGATCAGACACCAATACCTTTACTGAAAGTTATAATCTCATGAAATTTTTTATCCTGCTTGCAGGTTATTTTACCTCCTTACTGATACCCGTTTCGGATGGTATGCCCGATGCGAAGTACACCGTACCAAATCATAGTTGCGAATTATACGTACCTAACGTATTTTCTCCCAACGGAGATGCCCTTAACGACACCTTCAAGCCCTCCAGCAGTTGCGGATTTGCTTCTTTCGAGATGAAAATCTTCAGTCGCTGGGGGCAACTTGTGTACAACAGCAGATCCGCAGAGGATGGCTGGAATGGAGAAACCGGCGGAGAACCCGCCCCCGCCGATGTTTATACCTACATGATTTCTTATACGTTTGAGTCTGCCGACTCCCTGTCATCCGGAAAAATCAGCGGCGATCTGGCGCTTATCCGATAACGGTCAGTTTAACACTACCAGCTCCATGGAATGTTCCAGTTTGCCTTTCTGGTCGTAAGTTTCACTGCGCACCATTCCCGCACCCTTCGCATACCATTCTACAACCCTGTAGGTCTTTTTGATAAGCGTCTTGATGGACAAATCATAAGAGATGCGGTAACAGTCAAAGTTGCCCGCCGGTGTTTGCAGCAACTCCTGGTCTTCCACCTTCCTGTTCGTAGAGGCAATGGTCATGTTGACGATCGCGACCCCCTGCATACCCGCCTTGATATTGGTATAAGCATCTGGAAGTTCTTGTCCCTTACTCAGTGCCGCCGGGAGAAGCATCTCGGTACCCTCAACCGTAATTTCCATGTTCGACAGCGACTGCATGACCTCGGGCGACAAGGAGGTCATCAGATCCATTTTCAGGACATCCTCCTTGCAAATGAGCCTAAATGTGCCCTGAGTAAGCGCTTTGCCGTTCTTATCAGTAGCTCGATTTTCGATCAACGCTTCCATGCCGCCTTCCGGCTGCTGCGCTAAAGACTTAACTTCCTGATAAATGCGACTTTCCGGCTTTCCCTTGGCATCATAGGTCTGGTACTCCCATCGCTTCCCTGCTTCGAGTACATAAAATACCTCGCAAGTGCCCTGTGCAGCAACTGGAATCATCCATTGCCAAAATAACAGCAATACTGCAGCGATTTTCTTTGCCATATAGTTAAGTTTGATTTATTTTAAATTTAACGAAAGATATCGTTTTTTCTTTTACCCTGAGCTTCTTTGATTTATCAAAATTCAAACATGATGCACCCCGAGGATTTGCCCGATGCTTTTGTAGCACAACTCAATTTGTTACTGGGCGAGGAAGCTGCAGCAGCACTGATCACGGCGATCACCCAAACGGCAGCCCCCCTGAGCATTCGGTACCATCCCAAGAAAAAGGGGCAACCACTGCCCGAGTATGCACCGGTTCTATGGTCTGACTATGGGTTTTACCTCGATGAAAGAAAAAGTTTTACCCTGGATCCGCTCTTTCACGCCGGAGTGTATTATGTGCAGGAAGCCGCGTCTATGCTGATTGGGTGGATCCTGCAACAGTTGCCCGGGGCAGCTCAATCGCCCAGAATACTGGATCTCTGCGGCGCGCCCGGTGGAAAAAGCACCCTTATCCAGTCTGTGGTTTCCGATCAAAGTCTGCTGGTGGCAAACGAAGTCATCCGAAACCGCTACCCCATCCTCCGGGAAAATTTGGTCAAATGGGGATATCCCAATAAATTGCTGACCAATGCAGATGCGTCCGCATTTGAGGCGTACAGTGGCTTTTTTGATGTGGTTCTGGTAGATGCCCCCTGCTCCGGAGAAGGCCTTTTCCGGAAGGATCCCCAAGCCGTGGGCGAATGGTCGCTCCACAACCAGCAGCTTTGCGCCGGACGGCAAAAGAGAATCCTCAGCAGTGCAGTGGCCGCAGTCCGACCCGGCGGCTGGCTTCTCTACAGCACCTGTACCTACAATCCCGATGAAAATGAAGCCAATGTGCGCTGGCTGCAGGAAGATTTCGGATTTGAACCCATCCGTCTTGCGCTACCCGAATCCTGGGGGGTGCTGTCTATGGGAGCCGGCTACCAGTGCTTTCCCCACCTGGTCAAAGGCGAGGGCTTTTACATGGCCTGCCTGCAGAAAACAGGTGGACAGCCCTATCATGCCCCCAAAAAAAATGTCGGAAAATCCTACTGGAAACCCCTTGCGGGGAAAAACATGGATCCCCTCAAGTCATGGCTCCACAACCCGGACCAACTGGATGTGTTTAGCAACGAACAAGGACAGCTCCGGGCCTGGCCTTCCATCCATACGAACGATATCCTGGACCTGATGCGCGGCTTCCCGGGGGCAGAACCCGGCGTGGCCATCGGACAACTCCTCAGACAGGAGTTCATCCCCGCACACGACCTGATCGTCAGTACCCTCCTCTCTCCCGATATTCCCCTGTATAACCTCGATACGACAAGCGCCCTTCGCTGCCTCAAAAAAGAAAACATCGAAGTCCCCCATGCCCCCAAAGGCTGGATCGTAGCGGCTTTCGAAAATACCCCCATCGCCCTGCTCAAAAATATTGGCTCAAGGATAAATAACTACTACCCCAAAGAATGGCGCATCAGAATGAATATAGATTAATTGTCAGCAGCCCGTGAAGCTTGTGTAAAAAATCCGCCAAAATGGCAGAACTGTTAAATTTGAAACTATTTTATTTTGAAAAAACAAAAATAATCAAATACCTTAAGGCCGGTTTCCAGAAAAATCAAACCTGATCAACTCAAAACTTTGTACCAACTCATGAGAAAAAAATACCTTGCTATTCTACTTTCTTTGTTGACCCCTTTGCTGGCTTTCGCACAGGATGCCAACTCAAAAACCATTGACGAGCGGATCAACGATGTCTTTGCACCCATTACCGTTGCCATCGAATCCGTGGTGTTTTTTACCGTTACGATCGGAGGCTTTGAAATTCCCTTTGTACTCATCTGGCTGATCTTCGGAGCCATTTTCTTCACGGTGTATATGAATTTTATCAATATCACCTCCTTCAAACACGCCCTGGATGTCGTCAGAGGGAAATACGACAAAGCCGACGACAAGGGAGAAGTTTCTCACTTTCAAGCACTTACGGCTGCATTATCCGGAACAGTGGGCGTAGGAAACATTGCGGGTGTGGCCATTGCAGTGTCTATGGGCGGCCCGGGTGCTACCTTCTGGATGATCGTTGCCGGTTTGTTCGGGATGTCGTCCAAGTTTGTGGAGTGTTCACTCGGAACCATGTACCGCAATTACAATGCGGATGGTACGGTGTCGGGAGGACCTATGTATTATTTGTCGAAAGGATTGGCCGAGCGCGGCCCTGGTTTTGCGCAGTTTGGAAAGGTGTTGGCCGTATTGTTTGCGATAGCTTGTATTGGCGGTTCGTTTGGTGGGGGCAACATGGTGCAGATCAACCAGGCTACCCAGCAGCTGATTGAGGTACTCGGTGGAGAAAGCAGCTTCCTGTACGGAAAAGGCTGGATCTTTGGGGTAGTGATGGCGGTATTGGTAGCGTTTGTTATCATTGGTGGAATCAAATCCATTGCAAAGGTCACGGATAAAATTGTTCCCCTGATGGTGGGTATCTACCTCGGCGCCGGTTTGTTTGTACTGGCAGTGCACATTACCGATATCCCGGCAGCTTTCGGCACAATTTTGGCCGGTGCTTTTAATGCCGATGCTATGTATGGTGGCTTTGTAGGGGTACTGATTATGGGTTTCCGCCGGGCAGCTTTTTCTAATGAAGCCGGTATCGGCTCTGCTTCCATCGCACATGCTGCGGTAAAGACCGATGAGCCTATCTCTGAGGGTATTGTGGCTTTGTTGGAGCCGTTTATTGATACGGTGGTGATTTGTACCATGACGGCATTGGTGATTGTGATTACCAATTATGGTGGTATTGGTTCGGAAGAAGCTTACCGACTGGGATCTGCAGGGGGCAATGCAGCGGGTATCGGATTTACCTCTGCTGCCTTTGGTTCTGTCATCAGCTGGTTTCCGGTGGTACTTTCCGTTGCGGTGATTTTGTTTGCCCTGTCCACCATGATTTCCTGGTCTTACTACGGATTGAAGGCATGGACGTACCTTTTCGGAGAAAACAGAATTGCAGATCTTTCCTATAAATTTATCTTCTGTCTGTTTGTGGTAGTAGGTTCTTCTATGAGTCTGGGCGCGGTATTCAACTTCGGCGATGCCATGATTTTTGCCATGGCATTCCCCAACGTACTGGGCTTGTACTTCCTGCTTCCCAATGTAAAGCGGGCCTTCAACGAATATATGCGAAAAATAAAGTCCGGCGAAATCGCCAAAAATTAATTTTTCCGAAGGTAAAGCCGTTCCTCCCCAGGAGCGGCTTTATTTTTTCCATCTTCCTGCCACCGGCAACCGCGGAGCTACCTGATCGTACCACAACCACCCCATCAACATACCCGTTACCGCTCCCAGCCATACGTCCTCGATAAAGTGATGCATCAGATATACCCGGGAAAGTCCTACCGTGATGACAATGCCGGCAAATAGCAATTGTATGCCGGATCCCGCTCGCCGCTCCAAGGCCAACAGCAAAAAGGTAAATAAGGCATAGGCCGACATCGTGTGTCCCGAAGGGAAACTGTTGTATCCCATATACACTTTCACACCCGCTATCAGCGACAGTTCGTCAAAACGACCCAGTTCGGTAAAATAAGCCGGAGGTCTCGGCTGACTAAATATTTTTTTTAGGATGAAACTCGCCAAGGTAACACCCACTCCCAGTAAAGGTACTGCCAAAGCCATGCGATAGGCTACAAATGCCAGGATCCCAGTAGCTGCGATATAGACATACGCCTCCCCCAGCAGGGTGCCAAATTTGAAAAACAAGGTCCAAAACTCCCCCCTGTGGGCACTGAAATACAGCAACAAGGCTCCTTTTTCGGCGAGCAGCCGGAAAACCAGCGCGACCAGCAGAAAAAGGGCGTTTCCCGCAAAAAATACCGGATAGCTCCGAATGGCCATCCACAGCCGCTGAAGTCCTGATTGCATCATGATCTATTTTTTTTGACGAAACAAAGCCCCTACCCACTTGAAGAAGTTGGCAAATCCGTCGAAACGGGAGTCGTTCATCGCTTTTTTGGTCAACAATACCCCTATCGGGAAAAGGACGAGACCCGGTAGCCAGGCCGACAGCGCAGCAGGGATAATCAGACTCTCCGCTATTTTGCGGCAAAAAATCGTCAATACTACAAAGACAATAAAGAATAAAATGGAAACCAAGATAGGGACACCAAAGCCACCTTTGCGCACGATGGCTCCCATGGGGGCACCGATGAGCATAAAAATCAGACATACAACCGCCATGCTGTACTTCGTGTGCAGGTCGTAGATGTGCTTGACCCTGTTTTCCGACAGGCCATCCAATACCCGCAGGGTGCCTTCAGACTGTCCCTGCATGCTCCGGGCAAAGGATTTGGCTCGGCCAATCAGCCCCGCGCGTTCTTTTTCTTCAAAGGTTTCCGCGATGCTGGTATAGTCAGACCAAGGCCGATCCACGATTTGTCGCAATACAGGCGATTGGGGAATGTAGTTTTCCGGTCGGGGAGCGACCGGGGCTTCTCCGCCCTCAGGATGCCGTGGACTGGCTGAAACGCTCGCACGCAACTGCCCCGAGGGTACGGGATTCGGTTCGGATACAGGTTCGGGCACTACCGCCACACTCGTATCCGGATACAACAGCGGGTGGAAATAGTTGGCAAAACTCTCTGCCATGCCCTGCTCCTTTTCCCGGATGGTCACAGCCAGCGAATCGGCCACAATTTTTAGTTCGTGAATCCCCAGCATGCTGCGGTTCTGCTTGAACAATTCCTCGTTGGTGCGCTTGAGGTTAAACTCCCCCAAGTCAAAGACCTTGGTCCATTTGCTGAAATTACTCCGGACAAAGGGGTAGCTTTTGTTGTTGCCGGCACCCGGACGCGACTCCATGTACTGGTGCCCATTGTACAGTTCCATGACAAAAAACTGTCCATCTGCACTCGCGTACATCTCTCCTTTTTCGGCAGAAATCTGGACAAGGCGCCCCTGGCCAGCCTCGCTCTGGTCGTAAATCAAGACCTCTTCTATATGTCGGCCGTCCGGCTTCTTATTGCCGATATGGATCGTGTAGCCCTCGAAATCGTCGTTGAAGATCCCCTCATCCAGCCGAAGGGCCGGCTTTTGCCGCTGGATATCCCACATCCGGGAACCAAACTTCAGGTTGGACACCGGAATGAGGGTAGCAGAGCAGTAGTAGGAGAAAGCCGCGGCAAATACGCCAAAAACGAGGAGACTGCGCATGGTGCGGAGCAAAGGTACCCCCGCCGACTTGATGCTCGACAGCTCGTAATGCTCGGCCAGTCCGCCAATCACCATCACCGAAGAAATCAAAATACCCAGAGGCAGCGCCAATGGAATCAGCGAAACGGACTTGTAGGCCAGCAATTCTACCAGTAACAACAAACCCAGCCCCTTCCCCGCAATATCGTCAATGTACAGCCAAAGCGTCTGCATCACCAGCACGAAAATCGCTATGCAAAAAGCTACAATAAAAGGAGGAATAAAACTCGTAATGACTAAACGGTCAATTCGCTTCATCGGTTTTACCTGTTGACAGCTACAAAGATAGGCCTATTTGCAATGCCTGTCGGCAAAAAACAGGATAGGTTCCCAAAAATAAATGGCCTACACGGTGTAACTTTTTTCAGCGCCCTTCGTGTTGATGTCATTATGAACTACAAAACCTTTCAACAACAAATCGTTCCGCTGAGAGAAAAGTTGTTCCGCCTGGCTTTCAGCATCCTGCACCATTCGGAGGAGGCTGCTGATGTGGTTCAGGAAATTATGATGAAAACCTGGAAACATTGGGGAGACTGGGAGGCTTCCAAAGAAAACCTGGAAGCTTGGTGCTTTAAAATGACCCGCAACCTGGCCATTGACAAAACCCGCACCAAGCGCCTTCACTACCAGGGCGAAGAAACTTTAGCTGCCTTCGCCTCCCCTGTACCCGGTCCTCATCAAATCGCCGAGCAAAGGGATACCCTCTCTTTTGTGCAGCAGCTGATGCAAGCCCTGCCCGAGCAACAACGCATGGTGCTGCACCTGAGAGATGTAGAAGAATACAGTTATCAAGAAATCGCCGACATGCTGGCTATCAACCTCGGACAGGTCAAAACGAATCTGTTCAGAGCTCGGAAAACCATTCAAGAACAAATCATTGCCGCCCAATTGTATGAAAAAAGAAGAAGTTCTGATCTTGATCCACAAATACTTTGAGGCTGAAACCAGCCTGGATGACGAGCGGCGCCTCAAAGGGTATTTTTCCCGCAGGGAAGAAACCGCCCCCGAGTTGGAGCCTTACGCCGACCTGTTCAGGTACCTCCACAACGGGCAAGCAGATACTACCCTGCTCCAGCCCATGATCCCCTCCCAACGCCGGATCAGCTGGCAGGCTCAAACCGCTGCTGCTGCCATACTCGCACTATTGATCGCTATTGCCAGCTGGTCTTATTTTTTGCCGAAGGCGAAAAACCAACCCGCAACGTTAACCCGCATTGACTGGACAAAATATGAAGCCGCATCCGCCGAAACCGCGTACCAAGTCACCCGCGAAGCCCTGATCCGGGTGGCCCAAGTCGTGGATCAGAGCGAACAAAATGCCCAGATTGCAGCCGAGCGTATCCGAAATGCAACTGAAATGCTCGAATTTGATTAATCCAACCCAAAACAGGTATGAAAAAATTATTGCACACCCTCATCCCCCTTTTCCTATGGCCCTTCCTGCTGCAGGCCCAAACCGCCAACATCAGTGCCATTGACACCTACTTCAGCCACTACGTGGACGACGAAAGGTTCAGCGTCGTGTATGTCAGCGCAAAGCTGTTCAGCCTCATGAAAAACATCAGTGTACCCGAACTGCAATCCGATGAAAACGCAGACAACAACGACCTCATCCGATACCTCGAAGGCATCGAAGGTCTCCGGGTGCTGCGCACCAACGACACGCCACTGCAATTCTATGCAGAGGCCAAAAGCAAGATAGACACCAAGTTGTACGAAATCCTCATGACCGTAAGGGAAAAAGCCGGAAAAAACACCGAGTTTCTGATCAAATCCGACCAAAAAACGGGGAAGGTACAGGAACTCCTCCTCCTGTCCGGTAGTCCCGACGAATTTGTACTGCTCAGCTTTATCGGCAACCTCAACCTCGACGATATCTCCCGCTTCGCGAAAAAAATATCTTCTGACAACTAAAAATCAAAACATGCGTCCACTACAAATCTTACTATTCGTTATCGGTACTTTCTTGTCCTTGCAGGCCCAACAATCCGACAAAATCGTCGCCAGCCTGTTCGAGCGCTATGGACAACTGGAGGCCGTCAACTCCATTCAAATGAGTGGCTCCTTCTTCAAAGCCTTTCAGTCGCCCGAAACGACAAACAAAAACAACACGGGCATACAAGCGTTTCGGATGATCAAAAACAAAGAGGGTGCCCCCAATCCTATGGACCAAAAAACCTTTCAGCAACTGCTCGCAGGACTCAACGCCGACCAATATGAAACCCTCGTAGAAACCCGGGAGGAAGGCACCCAGCTGCGTTTTTTTGTCCGGGAACCCGCTCCCGGAAAACCCTCCGAAGCGGTTATCCTGTCCTGGAGCCCCGACAACTTCCTCCTCATCAGCGCCAAAGGCCTCTTCAAACTCGAAGACCTCCGCAATATGGACATCAACCTCAGCGAAAATTAAAAGCCGACACCTACCCAAATTACACCTCCAAAAAACCCTAAAACAAGGTTACCTTTTAGGACTCCGTAGTATTAATTAGGGTAATCTAAGTGCAAGGCACCTTAAAGTGCCTTGCACTTGTGCTTTAAACTATTGACAAACAATAATTTAAAGCAAAAAAATTTGCTTTTTACTAACAAAAAACCACATTTGGATGTTTTCGCCGGAAACCCGACTATTCAAAATATTATTTGGTTTAGCTGCTTTTTTTTGAAAAAACTCCCCTCCCCTCATTTTAGGAAAATTTCCCCTGCACCAGCCCACCTGCTACCAAAAAATATAAGGTTTTCTTAAGGAAAAACAGAATGTTTTCCAAAAAATAATAACCCATAGGATACTGTATATCAATATTTTAAATCCAAAAAACAGGGAACACCCAAGAAACAGGTAAGTTCGGCGATTTAACAAAATTTAACAATTATGTAACGGATTTTATTGGAAATAGCCAACTAATCCCTAAATTCGTTAACGTTTTATTAAATACGCTACAAAAATCAATTTATTATGAAAAAACACTTACTCGTTTTTTCACTAATGTTTGTTTCGATGGCAGCCGCGCTGGCTCAGCGAACCATTAGTGGAAGGGTTACGGACGCCAGTGGAGAGACCTTGATTGGTACCAGTATCATGGTCAAGGGTACCTCTACGGGAGCGGTCACGGACTTAGATGGAACTTACACCCTTGATGTTCCGGAAGGAGCTACTACTTTGGTATTTTCCTACACGGGATACGAGACCACAGAGGTTCAGATTGGCTCGTCTGACATCGTGGATGTCGTTTTGGCGGCTGCTTCGGAGACCCTTGCTGAGGTGGTTGTAACCGGTTTGGGTATTCGTAAAGACAAAAAAGCCTTGGGCTTCGGGGTCGCTACGCTTGCTCAGGATGAGATTGCCGGAAGGATTGAATCGGATGTATCCAGGATTCTGAGAGGTAAGGCAACCGGGGTGGATATCCAACAAACCTCAGGTCTTGCCGGATCGGGTACCAACGTGATTATCCGGGGTTATTCTTCTATCACGGGTGACAACCAGCCGCTGTTTGTTATTGACGGGGTGCCTTTCAACACTTCGACCAACTCCGACCGCGATTTTGGTGCAGGTGGTGCAACGGCTTCCAGCCGATTCCTGGATCTGGATCCCAACGCGATTGCGGAGATTTCTATTTTGAAAGGTCTTTCAGCAACGGTACTGTACGGTGAAGCCGGAAGAAACGGGGTAATCCTGGTTACGACTAAAAACGGCAGAGCGGGTGAGAACCTGAACAAAGGTTTGGAAGTAACGGTTAACCAATCAGTTGCCTTTTCTGAGGTAGCGAACCTGCCAGATTACCAGAACACTTATGGCATCGGTTTCTCCGGTGGTTTCGGATGGTTTTTCTCCAACTGGGGAGCTGCTTTTGCAGACACTAACCCATCTGCGTATGGTTCTGATTATAAGGGGATTTCTCCAAATGGGTATGTATTGGTAACCCACCCGTATGATCAGGCACAGTTCAATGACGACTTCCCTGAATTGAAGGGTGCGCCTTATGAGCACAGAGCTTATACAGGGGTCGAGGACTTCTTTGCAGATCCGGCACTTACCACCAAAACTTCGATTTCTATCGAAAACCGGGTCAATGAGAATACTTCTGTGAGTACTACCTATAGCTATATTGACGATGGTGGTTTCACACCTGCTTTGGATGCTCAGAGAGGTGGTGGCAAGTCCAACTACCTGAGAAAGCACAACTTTGGTTTGGGTATGTCCACTAAACTGGCCAATGGCTTGAAAGTCAGAGGTACCTTCAACTATGTCAACTCGGATAGAAGAACGCCTATTACTGGTCAGGCATTTGGAGGTGACGGTAACGGTTTGTTTGCCGCTTTGTTGTTTACCCCCCGTGCCATTGACTTGATGAATATCCCCTACCAAAGCCCGATTGACGGTTCTAACGTATATTATCGCCGCGGTGGTCAGATTCAGAACCCAAGATGGGTTTTGAACAACGCAGGTGACTTTGAATACGTACAGCGCTTCTTTGGTACTTTGGAGACTTCTTACGAGATCGCGCCATGGTTGAATGCGTTGTATCGCGTGGGTATTGACCAGTACCAGTTGAAATCAATCCGAGAGCAAAACAAAGGGGGACAATCCAACCCTGATGGTTTCCTGGAGACAGCCAACCGTCAGAACAGGATCACCGACCAGGTCTTGAATTTCTTGTATAATTTCAACCTGAATGATAACTTCTCTTTCGACGGGGTGGTTGGTGCCAACTTGAGAAGAGAGGTACTCAATTACAACGCAGTAGAAAGTACCCAGCAGTTTGTGTACGGACTATTTACCCACAACAACTTTGTAAACCACCAGGCTTTTGGGTTTAACAGCGAAGAAAATACGATAGGGGTATATGCTACGGCGTCTTTGGGCTACAAAAACTACTTGTACTTCAACGTTCAGGCTCGAAACGACTGGACTTCTACCCTGGAGCAGGCCAACAGGTCTATCTTCTACCCTTCTGCAAGTTTGTCTTTCGTAGCAACCGATGCGATTCCTGCGTTGCAGAACAACGATCTGATCAACTACATGAAAGTACGTGTAGGCTACGGTACCTCTGCAGGTTACCCCAATCCTTACCAGACCCGAACTGTTCTGGGTACTGCAACCAACGTGTTTGTGACCGAAGGTGGCAATATCCTTAACGTCAACTCACTTTCTGACCGTCTTGGTAACAACAACCTTAGACCAGAGCTTCACGCAGAGTTGGAAGCAGGCTTGGAAGCAAGGTTCCTGAAAAACAGAGTGGGCGTTGACCTTTCTTTGTACGAAAAAACTTCTTCTGACCTGATCATTGACCTTAACCTCGACCCGGCTACCGGTTTTACCAATACGACTGTCAATGGTGCAACGGTTGTCAACAAAGGTGTGGAGTTGGGTCTTAATTTCACGCCCATCCAGGGCAAATTCCAATGGGATTTCACCTTGAACTACACCAAAAACGTCGGTACGGTTGAGGAAATCACCGGTGGTGTAAACCAAATCCAGATTGCCGGTTTCGGTGGATCTTTGGGTAACTACGCCATCCCGGGTCAACCTTACGGGGTAATCCAGGGATCTAAGTTTGTGAGAGCTCCCGGTACAGATGAGTTGTTCACCAACGCTCAAGGTAGCTATGTGACCGATGCAGGAGTACAAATTATCGGTGATCCACAGCCCAACTACACCGCCAACTGGATCAACAATTTCTCTTACAAGGGATTGTCCTTCGGTTTCCAATGGCAGTACATTGACGGAGGAGACATCTATTCTTCTACTGTACAGGCGCTTATGGCCAGGGGTAACACCACTGATACCGACTACGACCGCTACCTTCCTTTGATTCTGGATGGTGTTGGCTCTGATGGTCAACCCAATACCGTACAAACCTATATGGGTGACGTTTTCTTCGATGCTTATTTCGGTGCTGATGAAGGCGGTATGTTTGATGCCACCGTTATCCGTCTGAGAGAGGTATCTTTGTCTTATTCTTTGCCCAAGAAAGTCTTGCAGAAAACACCATTTGGTTCTTTGAACCTTACCCTATTCGGAGAAAACTTGTTCTATAATGCTCCTAACTTCCCGGAAGGTATCAACTTTGACCCGGAGGTATTGTCTGTAGGGGTAGGTAATGGTAGAGGTTTCGACTTCCGTACAGCGCCAACCGCGAAAAAATATGGCGTTGCACTAAACGTTACCTTCTAATTTTGTAAACCAGAAGAAAAATATTTGAATATGAAATGGTATAAATATCTACTAATCCTGTTCATCTTCACAGGTTCTGCCGCCTGTGATATGACGGATTTAGAACTGCAGGAAAACCCCAACGCGGTGACGCCTGAAAATGCAAGTATCAACGACTTGTACAACAATATCCAGTTGGCATTCAATAATGTGTATGCCAATGCACAGGGCGCTCCCGGTGCTATGGCTCGTATGTATCACCTGGGCTCTTACCTGTACCTCGCTTCTACTTCTCCCAATACCATGAACGGCCTTTGGGGAAGTGCTTATTCTACCCTTTTCCCGGATGTGGACGCTCTATTGGCGATCGCTGAGGAGAGAGGTCTGGATATCCACGCCGGTACTTCAAAAATCATGAAGGCTTATGCACTGTTGACTTTGGTTGACCTGCTGGGCAATGTACCGCTTTCCGAAGCCGGACAGGGTACCGATATCATCAGCCCCAAAGCGGATGCAGGTGCGGATGTGTATGCGAGTGCGATCAGCTTGTTGGACGAGGCTATCGCTCAGTTGACGGGTACTGCTGCTGCAAGACCTGCTGTAGATATCTTCTATGGTGGAAATGCAGCCAGATGGATCAAAGCTGCCAATTCTATCAAATTGAAAGCTGCCCTGAACAGAGGAGATGCAGCTGCTATCAATGCATTGGTGAGCGGTGGTAATCTGATCAGCAGTATTGAGGAAGATTTCCAATTTACTTACGGCAAACAGAGAGCGAACCCCAATTCTCGCCATCCTTTCTATGGCAGCCACTACGAAATCGGCGATGGGGATTACATGAGCAACTACTACATGTGGTTGATGAAAGGGGATAAAAAGGATGCTACCGGAAGCGTAGTGACAGATCCAAGAATCCGGTTCTATTTCTACAGAAAAGTGGATGATTCTGCCAATCAGGACGTGACCACTTATTCTTGTCACTTCTCTGAACTACCCGATCAAAGCCAGAAGCCAGCACATTATACCAAAGTTGATCCGGATATTCCATACTGTATCGCGACTACGGATGGTTACATCGGAAGAGATCACCTCAATGGCGAGGGTATTCCACCAGATGGCCCGATCAGAACTTCTTACGGTTTGTACCCCGGCGGTGGACAGTTTGATGATGATACTTTCAAAGATACCCGCAGATCCGGTACTACCGGTGCATTGGGTAACGGTATCTGGCCTATCCTTCACGCTTCTTTCGTGGATTTCATGAGAGCTGAGGCAGCTTTGAGATTGGGAACCAACGACAATGCTCGTGCTTTGTTGGAAAGCGGTATGCGCAAGTCTATTGCTAAGGTTTTCAGCTTCAAAAGCAAAGTTGCCGCGACCATGGGCACTCGAATTACCTTGAGAGATGGTAGTTCAGGTACGATCGAGGAGTTATACGTTCCCAACCAGGACAGAATCAATGCTTATATTGATTTCGTGCTGGCAGAATACGATGCAGCAAGTGCCGATGGCAAACTGGATATCGTGATCAAGGAGTTTTACATCGCAGCATGGGGTAATGGTCTGGAGGCTTACAACATGTACCGCAGAACCGGCAAACCCGGCAATATGCAGCCCGGTCTTGAACCAGAGGTAGGTGCTTTCGTGAGATCTTTCTTTCTGCCATCTAACCACGTGGACAGAAACGCAAATGCGACTCAGAAAACCATCACCGACAGGGTTTTCTGGGATAATGGACCAGAAGTGTATTAAGCCGTATTTGTGAAACCAAAATCTAAAGCGTATTTATCATGAATAAATTTAAAATCTTATCGTTAATAGGCGGGTTGCTACTCGTTTTGCCCGGTTGTAAAGACGAGGATCTGGCTCCTATCCTAACGTTCGAGCAAACCCAGCAGGGTGGGTACCCCCGCCTGCTTCAGCAGACCAACAAACTGATCAACCTTTTTGATATCTCCGGCTCTGTGTATCAATATACCGTTGAGTTTGTGGATCTTGAAAAGGGTAATCTGGTGACCGAGTACCGACTGGAACTGACCTACGATGACAACAATCCTGAAAATGGAGATAAGTCTCTGGGTCCTATCGTGTACAAGACTTTCGGCCCCAGCGATTTTACCGATAGCGAAAATGGCCACAAGTCTATTACTGTGACCATCCCGGCTACAGAGGTCATCGCAGCAGCTAACAGCACCCCTGCCGAAATTAAAGCAGGAGATAACTTCTTCTTCAAAGGTTTTGTTACCCTGAAAGATGGTGGTGTGTATGGCGCAGCTAATTCTTCTTCTTCCGTGAGAGGTGCCGCTTTCCGCGGTCACTTCGATTTTACTATGCCAGCTGCCTGCCCTTCTAACTTGGCAGGTACTTATCAGTATGTGACTACTGATAGCTGGTGCGGTGGCACAGCGAGCGGCTCGATTACCATCCAAGCGCTGGGCGGCGGAAAGTACCAGTTCAACGACTGGTCTTTCGGTTCCTACGGCGTTTGCTACGGCGGTGGCGTTGCAGCCGGTGACCTTAACTTTACCGATGTTTGCGCAGTGGTACGGTTTACAGGTTTTACCGATAGCTATGGCGACCGATGGTCGTATGTTTCTGAAATTAACGGAAACGACTGGACCATCCAGTGGGAAAACACCTACGGCGAGTCCGGTACGGCTGTTATCAAGTATCCGAATGGCGGAAACTGGCCTATTACTTTGCAGTAATTTTTTGGTTTAATGATAGAGCCATACTTCCGACCGGGAGTATGGCTTTTTTTTTGGCATTGTTTAAGTTCGTTGTTTATGAAAAAGTTTTTTTTACTGTTTGCTTCCCTCTTCTTTTTTAAGCCGCAGGTCGGCCTATCTCAAAATACCGTTGGCCTCCTCCGCTACACGCCGGAAAAATCATCCGAGGGGTACAATTTGTTTTTCCCCCACAACCAGTCCACTACCTTCCTGATGGATAATTGCGGCAATATCGTACATACCTGGCAACTGCCCGATACGATGCGCCCCGGGAATGCCGCCTATCTCCTGGAAAATGGATCCCTGATCCGGTGCAGCAGACCTAATAATATTATCAATGATCCCATCTGGGCAGGCGGCGGCGGACAGTTTGTGGATGTGGTGGATTGGTCAGGGGATATCCTCCACCGGTTCGAACGCAACGACGAGGTGTTTCGGCTTCACCACGATATCGCCCCACTCCCCAATGGCAATGTCCTCATGATCGCCTGGGAGAAAAAAGATGCCCCAAGCGCCATAGCCGCAGGCCGAAACCCCCAACTGCTGCCCCAACAGGAGCTTTGGTCGGAAACCATCCTGGAGTGGTCTCCAATCCTGGATAGCATCGTGTGGCAATGGGAGGCCTGGGATCACCTGATCCAGGATTTCGATCCTTCAAAGGCCAATTATGGCAGAGTTCAAGAACAGGTTGGCAAAATTGATGTAAATTACGATGAACAGGATGGTCATCCCGATTGGCTGCATTGCAACGCAATCGCTTATAATCCCGTCCTGGATCAGATTGTGCTGAGTATCCCCCACTTTAATGAGTTTTGGATCATTGACCACAGTACTACCACCGCAGAGGCAAAAACCAACCAGGGAGGTAATTTTGGCAAAGGAGGGGAACTCTTATACCGCTGGGGGAATCCCAAAACCTACCTTCGCGATCAGGATACTACCCAACAGCTCTTTTTTCAACACCATACCCGCTGGCTCCATCCCAACGCAGCTCCCGATGATCCGGATTTCGGGAAAATCCTGCTGTTCAACAACCGGATACACCCCGATTATTCAACCGGCATGGTGATCCCAACTCCCCTCGATTGGTCCACACAATCCTATACCCTCGATCCAGACAAAGCTTTTCTGCCGGATTCGGCCAGTCAGATCATCCGACATCCCGAAGCCGATGCCCCCAAGGATCAATCCGATGGACTTTCCAGCATTCAACGTCTGGAAAACGGCAATTGGCTGGTTTTTTTTGGGCGATGGGGCTATGGGGTGGAATTGACCCCCGAAAATGAGATCGTATGGGAGTACGTGGTTCCGCTAAGAGCCGGCAAACCAGTGCCGCAGGGTACTTCGCTCTCCTCCAACAATAACCTGAGCTTCCAAATGACCCGCTACCCGATCTCCTTCCCCGCCTTCGATGGAAAGGATCTGAGTCAAGGCAGTCCCCTCGAAATCAATCCCGATAATTCCCTGTGCTTATCCACTTCCCTGAATCCCCCACGAACTTTTGCCCAAAACGCCTTCAGGGTCTATCCCAATCCGGCTGCATCGCAAGTGTTTGTTGACAATTACAGCAAAGAAAAACTGCACTTCGTGCGCTTGTTCGGTATAGATGGACAACTGCAACGCGAGTGGACTCCCATCCAAGACCAATATGCCTTCGATGTGAGTACCTTGAATCCTGGCTTTTATCTCGTGGTTACCAACCTGGGTGTGCAATCCCTCATCATCAATCGCTAAAATACAACAGCCTGCCGGGGGAATCCCCGGCAGGCTGTTGTACACGCATCTATTTATTTATTCTCCGCTTCTGCAGCTTGCTTTGGCCGCGTGCAGGGCTTCCGCGTCGGCTATCTCCGCTTGGGTGCCGTCGGTGTAGGTAATCGTGACCGGAAAAACCAACTCGGGTTTGCCCGATACCCCAGGATTGTCGAGTCGCCATTGTCGGAGTACCTCACATTGTTCGGCGTGGCTGCTTACTTCTACCGTGGTGCCATCGGGCAACAAAAATTGAACCGGATACACCAACTCAAAACAAGGCTTGATCTTGCGGCAGGATTGTTTGACCGCCACGAGGTCTTCCTCACTTTCAATCATCACCAAGGTTCCATCTGAAAGTTCTACCTGGAAGGGAAACTGAATTTCAGGCCGCTCGGTTGCACCGGGGTTGTCTGCCCGCCAAGCCTTGATGAGATTTTCAAAAGCAGCAGCATCCACTACCTCTACCACTGATCCATCCGGAAAAGCAAGGTTAACCGGAAATACCGGCGTAAAACAATGTTGTCCACCCCTGCCTTTGCCATGCTGCTTGCCACCGCGCCCCTTTCCTTTTCCGGCAGGCATACATTCCGCAAAAACCGCTTTCAATGCTTCCTCGTTGTTGATCGTAACAACGGTACCATCTGCCAGCACCACATTGTGCGGATAGGCGATCAAGGGTCGTTCCCGAGTGCCCGGGTTATTGGTTTTCCAAGACTCCATCAGTCCACGCAGTGCCTCGCGATCCACCGCCTCGGCAGAAGTACCATCCGGGAAATCAACCGTTACCGGAAAAACCAACTCCGCACAGCGCGCACCACCCGCTGCCCCGTAAGTTCCTCCATCTCGCAGTTCCAAAGCCGTCAGTCCCAGCAGATCACTTTCCGGATCCACCAGCTCGTTTTTTTCACAAGCACTAAAAAGTGCAAAAATTGTCAGGGCAATCAGTAATTTTGATTGAAGGATCTTCGCTAACATGATTTGATATTTTTATGGAATAATAATGTTTACCCTTAAGAAAGGCAGCACCTCTTCTTTTGTACCCTATCCCGGGAACTTTTTTTCAAAAAAAAATCGGAAAATTTCGAAAATCCTGATTCATGGAAGATATCAACCTCTGGCTGGCAATGAAAAATGGCGACCAGACAGCCCTGGAAACCATTTATCGCAGGTATGTAAACAATCTTTTTAGCTACGGAATGCGATTTTCCACCAACGAGCAGCTGGTGGAGGACAGCATCCAGGATTTGTTTATCGAATTGTGGACCCATCGCACCAACCTGGGCAATACGGATTCTATTATCCGCTACCTGATGGCCTCCCTGCGGCGAAAGATCATCCGAAAAGGACAGCAAGACCACCGATATACCGACCTCGATGATACTACTCCTTATTTTGAGGCCGAACTGGCTTTCGACGAGCAATGGATCGCCGGCCAGGATGCCGCTGCTGCCGCAGCAAAACTACAGCAGGCCCTAAATGCTCTTTCGGCACGACAGCAGGAAGCGATTTATTTGAAGTACAAGGAAGGCCTCGACTACGATGATATTTGCAACATCATGGAGCTGCAATACCAGTCTGCCCGCAACCTCATCGCTCATGCCATACAGAAATTGCGACAGCTCATGGATAACTTACCAACCATTATCTTGTTAGGCTATCTTTTTATGGGGTTTGGATGGGTACAAAAACCCATACCCTGCCTTCTATATTAAAAGATTATCTTGCATACCATTAAGCATCAAAGATATGAATCACAACTACCGGGAATACACCATGGAAGAACTTGCCCAGGATAGTTCGTTCATTCGCTGGGCAAAACAGCACCCCCTCGCCGATCACCGATTTTGGGAAAAATGGATACGGGACAATCCGGATAAGGCTGCCGTGGTGGAAGCAGCGAAATCCCTGGTTAGGGCGATTGATTTTGCTCCGAAAACGATCAGCGATGACCGGGTGGATGCCCTCTGGGAAAAAATCCAAACCGGACAGCATCCCGAAAGCGCAACACCCAAACAATCCCGACTTCGCCTTCTCCTGCCCCTCGCCGTGGCAGCTTCCATGGCCGTACTGCTGATCGCAAGGTTTTTATTGACAGATGACACCCTATCTATACAAACTACTATCGGAGAGTCCCTGGTCTATACCCTGCCCGATGGATCAACGGTTACGCTCAACGCGCTGTCCAGTGTCCGTTTTGATCCGGATGGCTGGTCGGAAAACAGATCTCTGGAACTCCAGGGCGAGGCATATTTCGAGGTGCGAAAGGGCAGTTCTTTCGAAGTGCTGACTCCCGATGGCACCATAACCGTTCTGGGGACCGCCTTCAACGTTTTTGCCCGGGAGGGCGCATTCAAAGTGGTTTGCTTTGAAGGAAAAGTCCGCGTGGCCGCGAACAATCAGTCCGAAGCGGTCGTGCTGGAACCTGGCATGGGCGTGCAGTTGACCGGCGGAACGTTCGCGAGTTTTTCCGCAGGGAAAGACCCCAAAGGACCTGCCTGGCAAAGGGGCTTGTTTGAGTTTGACAACGAACGCCTGTCCGTCGTTTTTGACGAACTCCAGCGACAGTTCGATGTGCTCATCCAGGCAGACTCCAGTACGCTCGACAGCTATTACACCGGATTTTTCGAAAAAGACAACCTCGAACTGGCGCTACAGGCCATTTGCTGGCCCAAGCAGTTGAATTATTCCATAAATGATCGTATTATCAAGATAGAAAGAACGACTACAAACCCTCAATAATCCCCCATGCTGCAAGGATCCTTCTTCCCAAAAGCGATCTTGTCTAGCTTGTTTTTTTGCCTGCTGCAGATCGGGTTACCTGCACAGAACCCTCGCCCACGCACCCCACTCAGCCTCGAACAGGCGCTGCACCTAATCCGTGACACTTACCAAGTTCAGGTCGCTTACGATCCTGAGGCGGTGGAAGGACTGTTCACGAGTGCACCACTCCCCAACGGCACTTTGGTGGCTGCCCTGGATGCAGTCCTGCGCAATACCGGGCTAAGCTATCGGTTGCTCAAACCCGATCAAGTGTTGATTCGGGCAGTCATCCCTCTCCAAACACCAAACATACCTATCCTATCAGGCGTGGTTCGCGACAAACACACGGGAGAACCCCTGCCCTTCGCGTCTGTTTTTCACCCGAAAAGCCGTACCGGTACGGTCAGCAATGCCCAGGGTTTGTTCAGCATCGCGTTGGACAACACGACCGACTCTTCTTATCTGGACATCAGCTACCTCGGCTACACGCATCAACAGGTTGCCCTGCAACAATTTCAAACTTCCGGGGAGCTTACGGTTTTGATGGAACCCCAGGTGCTGGAATTTATCCCGGTTGTCGTCACAGACCGGTTGCCGATTGTCTCTGCCATCCCCTCAGAACACGCCATCCGGATCAATCCAGCTACCTTTGGCGCGCTTCCTACCCTCGCGGGGATCAATGACCCCATGCGCAAACTCCAACTGCTACCCGGCGTGATGGCGAGTAATGACATTTCGGCCGGACTCAAAATCAGAGGCGCCAAAGCCAGCGAAAATATGGTGCTCCTCGATGGCATTCCCCTCATCCAAGTGGATCACTTCCTGGGGATTTTCAGCGCCGTCAACGGTGCTATCGTGGATCAAATAGACCTCTACAAAAATGCTTTCCCGGTGGAATACGGCGGGCGCACTGCGGGATTGATTGATATCAGGACCCAAAACCCACAAACCAGTAAGCTCACAGGCGGTGTTCAGCTCAACAACCTCAGCGCAGACGCCTGGCTGCTGGCACCCCTGGGTTCCAAAAGCGGCTTGTCGCTGGCCGGCAGAACGACCTTCGACAATGCCGCCAATTCCGGACTTTTTGACTATGTCAATCCTTCGAAAATCCTCGAAGAAGAGCTCCCCAACAATTTTCGATCTGTTTTTTCTGCCGATCCCAGCTTCCGTTTCCACGATGCCAATGCCAAATGGTCCTGGTCGCCGGATTCAAGTCTGTATGCCGAAGCCAATTACTTTCAAAGCAAAGACAATTACACTTATGCGTTCGAAAAGACCTTCATCAATTTTCTCGACCGCAAGCCCATTCGCAACACGGAACTGTTTGACGAAGAGAGTCAGTGGCGCAACAGCGGTTACAGCTTTCAGCTAAAAAAGGATTGGAGTGACCGTCTTACCAGCAAACTTGTCCTGAGTGGCTCGGACTTCAACAGTGATAACCGGGTAGAAAGCAAGGTTTTCCGACAGGGAATAGCGCTAATAGATACCCTGCAAACCGGATTCGCCAGTACTCAGGAAGTCCTTACCCGCGATGTCAACTGGAAAAACGACTGGCAGTGGCGACCCGGCCACGAACTGAGTTTTGGCTACCAATTTACCGGCTACCAAGTCTCGTCCGACTTCACCCAAGGCAGCACCAATTACTTCTCCAAAGCCCAAAAGGCCGGTCTCCACACCGGTTTTGCGCAATGGCAGGCGGATTACCCCGGAGGCTGGCTCCTCAGCGCCGCCTTGCGCAGCACCTGGTACAGCCCTACCCAAAAGATGTACTTTTCCCCCCGGATCAACCTGAGTCGGAAAATCGAAGAACGCCTCGTGGTCAAGGGATTTACCGGACTAGACTACCAGTTCCTCCAAGAAGCCACCCACGAAAATCAGTTTGGCCGAACGGCCTCCTTCTGGATGCTCGGCGGAGAAGCCCCCTTTCCGGTAGCCCGATCCAGCCAGTGGATGGCAGGCTTCAGCATACCCGGCAATACCCTGAAATTTGACCTTGAGTTTTATCAGAATCATACCGTTGGGATTGTGGAGTACGCCCTCGGCAAACCGGGACTGGCGGCACAGGCATCCGGCGCAGAACTCATCAGCCGCTTTCGCTTTTTTGAAGGCAGCAGACAAACCCGCGGCCTGGATCTATTGCTCGAAAAGTCGTCCGGAGCACTCACCGGACTGCTTTCCTATACCTTGAGCAAAACCATCCACACCTTCCCTGATATCAATTTCGGCGACCCCTTTCCCGCCCAAGACGATCGCAGGCACCAGCTACAACTCGCCGGTAATTATCGGCGCAACAACTGGAACTTCGGTTTTACCTATGTTTTTGCCAGCGGCAGACCCTATCTCGATCTTGCACGCATAGACGCCCCCATCACAGATCGGCGGGATGTGCGCTTTGAAGACAGGCAAAACTACCTGCCCGATTATCACCGGATGGACTTGGGCATCAATTATCGGATCCCCTTCGGGAAAAACAAACTGGAGCTGGGTGTAAATGTATTTAACGTACTCAACAACCGCAATGTAGGATATGTGCAGTATCTGTACCTGCTGGACGGGGCGAGAGAAGCCGGAAAGCCCCCGAAGACGGGAATATTCGGGACAGAAACCAATCTTCTGTCCCGAACGGTCAGTGCCAGCCTACAGTGGAAGTTTTAACTTACAACTGTGCTGCAGAAGCATTTTTGGAGCGTTTGCGCTCGTGCTCTTTCAGATAAACCTTGCGCAAGCGGATAGAAGCAGGAGTCACCTCTACATATTCGTCCTCCTGGATATATTCCAGTGCCTCCTCCAGCGTAAAACGCTTGGGCGGAACCAGTTTGAGTTTGTCATCCGCACCTGAAGAACGCATGTTGGTCAGTTTTTTGGTCTTGGTCAGGTTCACCACCAGGTCACCCGGGCGACTGTTTTCACCCACAACCTGTCCCTCGTAGATATCCACGTTGGACTCCACAAAAAACTTACCCCTGTCCTGCAGGTTGAAAATACTATAAGGAATAGACTTACCTGTCTCCATCGAGATCAAGGATCCGTTGATACGGCCGGGAATCTCGCCTTTGTGTGGCTGGAACTCGATAAACCGGTGGGTCATGGTAGCCTCCCCGGCTGTAGTGGTCAGCATCACACTACGAAGCCCGATGATACCCCGAGAAGGAATCTCAAACTTCAGGATCGCGCGATCTGCTTTGCTCTCCATCGAAATGATGGTCCCCTTTCTTCGGGTCACCAATTCGATCGCCTTACCTGAAATATCGTCCGGCAAGTCAATGGTCAGCTCCTCGACCGGTTCGCTCAATACCCCGTCTATGCGCTTCATAATTACCTGGGGCTGTCCGATTTGGAGCTCGTAGCCCTCTCTGCGCATCGTTTCGATCAGTACAGCCAAGTGCAATACCCCACGTCCATAGACCCGAAACGAATCCGAGCTGTCGGTATCCTGTACCCGTAGAGCCAGGTTCTTCTCCAATTCTTTCTCAAGACGCTCCTTAATATGTCGGGAAGTCACAAACTTGCCTTCTTGTCCGAAGAAAGGAGAATCGTTGATCGTGAACAACATGCTCATGGTAGGCTCATCAATCGCGATGGGCGTCAGTTGTTCGGGATTTTCAAAATCGGCAATCGTATCTCCAATTTCGAAATCCTCTACGCCCAGGATCGCGCAAATTTCCCCTCCGGATACAGCATCCACCTTAGCGCGGCCAAATCCTTCAAACACAAACAAATCCCGCACCTTCCATCGGGAAATCGCACCGTCCTTTTTGACCAGGGAAATCATCTGTCCGTTTTGCAGACCACCGCGGTGAACCCGTCCGATGGCCATCCGGCCCAGGTATTTAGAAAAATCAATGGAAGTCACGAGCATCTGCAAGCTACCCTCGTGCGCCACAGGTGCAGGAATATGCTCCAGGATCGCATCCAGCAAAGGAAAAATTGTAGTAGTCGGTTTTTTCCAGTCGGTACTCATCCACCCATTTTTGGCAGAGCCGAAAAGGGTAGGAAAATCGAGCTGTTCTTCGGTAGCATCCAAGCTGATCATCAGGTCAAACACCGCTTCCTGTGCCTCATCGGGAGTACAATTCAGTTTGTCCACCTTGTTGATCACCACAATAGGCTTCAGGCCCAGCTCGATAGCTTTTTTCAGTACGAAGCGGGTCTGGGGCATAGGCCCTTCGAAAGCATCCACGAGTAGTAAAACCCCATCTGCGAGGTTGAGTACACGCTCTACCTCTCCGCCAAAATCGCTGTGGCCAGGGGTATCAATAATATTAATTTTGGTATCCTTGTAGTTGATGGATACATTTTTAGACAGGATGGTAATCCCGCGTTCTCGCTCCAAGTCATTGTTGTCCAGAATTAACTCCCCGGGTGTTTCATGATCCTTAAACAACTGGCCGGAAAGCAGCATCTTGTCAACCAGGGTAGTTTTGCCGTGGTCAACGTGTGCAATGATGGCGACGTTTCTGATGTTTTGCATTCAATTCTTTTTTACCATTACGAAAGGCGCCGCAAAGGTAAGGCAGAATAGCTGATAAATAGTATAGCTAATTGAAAATTAACCGGGAATTATCAATACTGAATGCGATTAATCTTGATTTCCGTGTAAAAATGAGCTACGGGAATAAAAATCGGTATCCTCATCATCGCCAATCGTCCAGCGCGAGCGTTGATCGTGCGAGGCATCCGGCATATCTTCCAGTTCTACGCCCCTGCGCATGTACGCGGGTTCGTTCTCCAGTTCGACGATATTTTGGGGATTATTGAGTTTTACCACATTCGCACGCAATTTCTCCTTCCGTTGGCGTTCCCGCTCTCTTTCCTGGCGGAGGGCATCTGCTGCCCGTTCCTTTTCCTCTTCCCGCACGTAGGGTTCTGTGTGGGTGGGACGTGTCTCCTTTGGTGTTTTTTCCGCAGGAGTGCGCACTCCCTTGAACTCAAACGTATTGGAATCCGGCTGCTCATTGCCTTGGAAGCCGATGTCGAACAAGCTTTGGAATGGCTGCTTGCCTTTTTTGTTGGGCTGATCATCATCCAGACTTACCACGATGCGTCCGGTTTGATCGGCGTGATGGCGACCGGACTGTTTGCCCTCGAATCCGGTAGCGATCACGGTAACGCTGATTTTGTCGCCCAGGGTTTCGTCGTAGCAATTACCCCAGATCAGGTCCGTACCGAAACCGGCTTCCTGCTGGATAAATTCGGTAATTTCAAAAATTTCATCCATGGTCACCTCCCGTTTACCGGAAGCGATGTTCAACAGGATATGCTGTGCGCCCCGGATGTCGTTGTCTTCCAACAAGGGGGAATGCAATGCCTCGTCCACTGCCCGCTTGGCGCGATCGTCGCCTTCGGCTTGAGCCGTACCCATGATAGCCACCCCGCTGCTGCGCATAACGGTATTCACATCCTCGAAGTCCACGTTGACATAGCCCGGCACCGTGATGATCTCTGCAATCCCCTTGGCAGCGGTCGTCAGGATATTATCGGCCTCTGCAAAAGCGTGGGAAATAGAAAGATTGCCGTGGATCTGCCGGAGTTTGTCGTTCGAAATAATAATCAGAGTATCCACATTATTCTTCAACTCGATCAAGCCATCCATACCTTGGGAAGTCCGGCGTCGGCCTTCAAAAGCGAAAGGCAGGGTCACGATCGCAACGGTCAGGATATCCATCTCTTGGGCGGTTTTGGCAATAATCGGAGCAGCACCCGTACCCGTTCCGCCACCCATACCTGCTGTAATAAACAGCATTTTGCAGTTATTCTCGAGGTAGGTACGCACATCATCAATGGACTCCTCGCAGGCCATTTTGCCGATATTCGGTTTGGAGCCTGCCCCCCTTCCTTCGGTGAGGTGGGGACCCAGTTGTATTTTGGTTGGCACCGGGCTCAACTCCATCGCCTGGGCATCCGTATTGCAGATAGCAAAGTCCACCCCTACAATTCCTTGTTTAAACATGTGGGTAACCGCATTGCTACCACCTCCGCCTACACCAATCACTTTGATGATGGGGCTTTCGTCTCTGGGCAGGTCAAACAGCATAGTCTATCTTTTTTATAAATTAATCGCAAACTTTATCTTTTGGCCTAAAACTCCGAATCGGGTTCGGCTTCAAACCACTCTTTTGTCTTTTTAAACAGTTGCTCGTACCATTTGCCCGAGCGCTCGTCCTCTTCCGGTTCCTCTTCTGTCGTTGGCGCGGCTTTCGCCTCCTTGGGCAGCACCTTGGCCGGGTTTTCAAAGGCCCTGAGCAACAAACCTATAGCAGTAGCATAGATGGGACTACCCAGTTGTTCGAGATAGCCGTGCGCCAGGTGTTCGACCGGCACGCCAATCCGGGCGCTCATCCCGGTGTGGTACTCGGCCAGTTTGTCAATGTGGTTTAACAAGGCTCCGCCGCCGGTAAACACAATCCCTGCGATCAATTTGCGCTCGTAGCCCGAGCGCTTTACCTCAGACAGCACATAATCCAACACCTCCTCTACCCTCGCCTGGATGATCATAGCCAGGTTGCGCTCTAAAATCTCCCTTGGATCGCGTCCGCGAAGCCCCGGAATCGTAATGATCCGGTTTTCATACACCTCATCTGCCATAGCCGAGCCAAATTTGATCTTCAGCTTCTCCGCCTGGTTCGCCATCACGGTACATCCTTCCTTAATGTCATTTGTAATCACATTTCCGCCGAAAGGAATCACCGCCGTATGACGGATAATCCCGTCCTTGAATATTGTAATATCTGTTGTCCCGCCCCCAATATCCACCAATACCACACCCGCTTCCTTCTCTTCCGGATTCAGCACGGCCGCAGCAGAAGCAATCGGCTCCAAGGTCATGGAAGCCACCTTTAGCCCCGTCCTGTCCACACAGCGATAAATATTGCTGGAAGCGCTGATCTGTCCGGTGATGATGTGAAAATTGGCCTCCAGGCGCACGCCCGACATCCCGATCGGGTCTGCAATACCCTGCTCATTGTCCACCGTATATTCCTGCGGAATCACATGCAAAATTTTGTCGCCTGGCGGCAAAACCAGTTTGTACATGTCCGAAATCAATCGGTCAATATCCCCCTGACTGATCTCCGTATGGTTGTTGTCGCGCGTCAGGATGCCGCGATGCTGCAGACTTCGGATATGCTGACCGGCGATACCCACATGCACCACTTCAAACTTCATACCCGCGGCTTTTTCCGCAAGGGTGACCGCCTCCTGGATCGCACGAACCGTTTTTTCAATATTGGATACCACCCCACGCAAAACCCCCTCCGAGTTGACCTTGCCGAAGCCCAATACCTCTACCCTCCCATGAGGATCCCTCCTGGCAGCTACCGCACATATCTTCGTGGTGCCAATGTCTATGGCTACCGTTACATTTGATTGATCCTGAGCATTATCCATAAATAGACCATTTATCTGTTCCAACAAAGCAAAGATCCGCTAATTACTCTACTCCTATAATCTGACCCTTGTATCTCAAATCCAGGGCACGGTACTTTTTCCAACCGGAAATAGGCAGCGCCTTTTCATAATACAATTTCAAATAATCCAATTTTTCCTCCAGGTGCTGCGCGCGCCCCAGCAAAATTTTCTGGCGACCCAGTTTGGGAATCAAGGTAAATTCCCGGTTATTCCCCACGTGGATCTGCTCGGTCATCGGCTTCAAAAACTTATCGTCCAAAATCAGCTGCGCCAAAAGGAACAGATCTTTCAGTACATAAGCCTCTTTTTCCATAAAATCCGTTACATACGGCGGAATGTTACCCGTTGCTACCAGTATCCTCGGCGTGTAATGCGACGATAGCGGCAACTGATTTCCCGCTGCATCCAGATAATATTGCTTACCACTGCTGTCCATCACCCGCAATATCGGTTCGCGCTGTTCGATCGCGATGTGGACGTTTACCTCGGCATCTACAAAAACTTCCGCTTCCGACACAAAGGGATCTTCTTCCAATACCCGCTCCAACCGCTCGGTTTCTACCCGCGCTAAGGGCAAGTTTTCAAGTCCATATCCGAATGTACGGACAATGATTCGCACAACATCGGAAGAGTCAATCAGATAACGATCCTCTTCCAAAGGGTTGATCTCCACCACCACCCGGTTTACGACCCGCGCTTCCTTGCGCTCCATGGCAGCGATCAGGATGGCCAATACCAAAAAGATACCTGCGAGATTCGCCAGCCTTCGCATCGAATCCCAAGCCTCCTTTGGCAACCTTTTTTGTATCCGGGTTAGGTACGACATCCGCTATTTTTTGTTCAATAATTCTTGTATCGGCGCTACCAAACGGTCTATGTCGCCGGCACCTATCGTCAGTAAGACCTCCACCTCCGCTCCCTCCAATCGTTCCAGGAGCGCTTCTTTCGAAAGCAACACCCGCTTTTCCAACCGCATCCTGTCCAAAATCGTCAGCGCCGATACTCCGGGTATCGGCAATTCGCGCGCCGGGTATAAGGGCAGCAAAATGGCCTCGTCGAGCAGGTCCAATGCGCCCGCAAATCCTTCCGCCAGGTCATTAGTCCTGCTGTACAAATGGGGCTGAAACACCCCCGTTATCCGCTTTCCCGGGAAAAGCTCCCGCGCCGCACCAACGACTGCTCTGATCTCCTCAGGATGATGGGCATAGTCGTCTATATACTCCACCTCCCCCGTCAGGATACGCTCAAAGCGACGCTTAATGCCCTTGAATTCCGCCAGTGCAGCGACCAGCTGATCCGGCTTTGGAACCAGTCGAGATGCAATGGCAAGTGCCAAAGTAGCATTTTCGATGTTGTGTCTGCCCGGTAAAGCCATGCTACAGTCGCGTAGCCGCCCCTCCGGGAAAACAAAGTCAAAGTAAAAACGTCCCCCCTGTACCCGAACTTCCTCCGCTCGATAATCACCGGCACCTACGCCAAAGGTGAGACAATCCCTATCGGGAAAATGCCCCCGCAAATCGTGCCGAACCCATAACGTCCCTCCCGGAGTCAACTGATTGGCAAAGGCCAGAAAACCACTGGAAAACATATTCTCCGGCGTGCCGTAAATCTCCAGGTGATCCGGATCCATCGCAATGATCCCGGCCATCGTCGGTGATAAGGTCAGAAAGGAACGGTCGTATTCGTCCGCTTCCACAACCACCCAGTCACTGCTCCCGGCAACAAAATTGGAGGCAAAATTATTGGAAATTCCCCCCAAAAATGCCGAACAGTCCACCCCGCAAGCGCGAAGCAACCAGGTAAGCAGACTGGTCGTGGTGGTTTTGCCATGCGTACCCGCAATGGCTATCACCCGACTACTCCGACTAATCAAACCCAATACCTCCGAGCGCTTCATCACAGGGTAGCCCCCCTCCAAAAAGTACGCCAGTATCGCCTGGGTAGTTGCCACAGCAGGCGTATAGACCACCAGATCTACTCCCGCCGGAACCAAAGATACCTTGTCTTCATATACAATATGCGCCCCCTCCTCCACAAGCACTCGGGTCAGCGCACTCTCCGAACGGTCATATCCATATACTGTTTTACCCTCCCGCAAAAAATAACGCGCCAGGGCACTCATGCCAATTCCGCCAATTCCCACAAAATAGACCACCCGAATATCCTGCATTTTCATGCTTTACGTTTTTCCGCCAATTCAACAATAAGATCCGCTATCCGATCCGCCGCCTCCGGCTTCGCAAAGGCCTTCAGCCCTTCCCGCAATGCAGCCAACCCGGCCACATCGTCCAGCAAACGCAATGCCTCGGGCAACAAATCCGCCACAGCATCGGCATCCGCAATCAGGCGCGCCGCTCCACGTTCCACCAAAGCCATCGCGTTCTTGGTCTGGTGATCCGCCGTTACTACCGGAGAAGGCACCAATACCGCAGGCTTTCCCAATAGGGCAAGTTCTGCTATCGTCAAAGCCCCCGATCGGCACAACACCAAGTCCGCCGCCGCATAGGCCAGATCCATGCGATCTATAAATTCCAAGGCATGCACTCGCGGCAAACGCGCCGTGTCACTTTGCCCGTAAACCTCGCTGTACATCTTGCCCATCTGCCAGATCACCTGCACATCCGCCCGCATGGCCAACACCTCCCGCGATGCTTCCATCGCCTGGTTGAGCGTCCGCGCACCCATACTGCCTCCAAATAGCAACAGGGTCTTGCAGGACTTGTCCAACCCAAAATGCGCCAAAGCTTCCTCACGTAAACCCTCTGCCCCGGCTCTTAGCCGCTTTCTCACCGGATTCCCCGTTACAACGACCTTGTCTGCCGGAAAAAACCGCTCCATCCCCTCAAAAGCTACACATACCCGCTGCACTTTTCTCCCCAGCAAACGATTCGTCACCCCCGCAAAAGAATTCTGCTCCTGTATCACCGCCGGTACCCCCAGCCGCGTCGCCATCTCCAACAGAGGCCCACTCGCATATCCCCCAACACCTACCACTACATCAGGCCGAAACGATCTAATGATCCGCCAGGATCTCCATAAACTGTGCAAAAGCTTGACGGGAAACAGCAAATTGCGCAAACTCAAACTCCGCTGAAACCCACTGATCCACAAACCCTCTATCGGATACCCCGCAGCAGGAACCTTCTCCATCTCCAATTTGCCCTTCGCACCGACAAACAAGATCTCCGCCCCGGGTTCCCGGATACGCAACGCGTCCGCAATAGCGATCGCAGGAAATACATGTCCTCCCGTACCCCCGCCACTAATGATGATCCTCAATGTTTTACCGTGTGGTGCTTGCATGCCCCTTCCTTTGTTATGTAATTCCGGCAAATATCGCGCATCATCCCTATTCAAAATGATGTACAACGCGCTCGGATAGAATTTGTCCTAACAAAGGGTGTTATCAGGGGAATTTAATTGTTAAAGACTTAACAATGTGTTAATAGATAATTATTAAAATTACACAATTAAATTCAAATTCCCTGTTTATTCCCTTTTATTTTTATTTTTTACGTTATTCTAATGATTCAATATATTTACTCACACTCAGGATCATACCAAACGAAATACAGGTAAACAATACAGACGTTCCGCCCATGCTCACAAGCGGCAGGGTAATGCCTGTTACCGGAACCAAATGCAAGGATACTGCAATGTTGGTGAATGCCTGCAAGATCAGACTCACACTAAGTCCCATCACGAGCATTGCCCCGAAAGCCTTGGGACTTTTGGTGATCAGCCGGGTGACCCTGAAAAATAAAAACAGATACAATAATATAATGGCAAAGCCCCCAAAGATGCCATATTCCTCACAAATGATGGCATAGATAAAATCCGCATACGGAGAGGGCAAGAAATTGCGCTGGATGCTGTTACCCGGCCCCAGACCAAAGATATTGCCATTGGCTATAGCTATTTTGGCTTGCTGAATTTGGTATCCCCCTTCAGGACTTTCGACAAAGTCACTTACCCGCGAAGTCCAGGTGTCCACCCGCACAAAGTCGGGGAAAAAGCGCCCAATGGTGACCAAAAAGGAAAAAACAACTACCCCCAAAAATAGTAAGAGCAGGATGTATCGGGTGTCCACCCTTCCAATAAACATCATGATCAGGGAGGTAATAAACAACAGGATGGCCGTAGATAAATCCGCCGGAGCGATCAATCCACAAATGAGCAATACCGGCACAATGATCGGCACAAAGGTGCTGTTGAAGTCCTTGATATAGTCTTGCCGGGCGGAGATCATGCGTGCAATATAGGTGATCAGAGCCAGCTTGGCAAAATCGGAGGTCTGAAAGGTTATTCCAATAAAGGGAACTTCAATCCACCTGCGGGCATCATTGATGTCGGCTCCAAAGAAAACGGTGTAAGTCAACATAGGGATGGAAAAGAGCACCAAGTAGGGCGCCCAGCGGTTGAAGCGCATATAGTGCAGCAGGTAACTCATGTAAGTAAACAGCAGACCGCCAACGATGATCAGAGCATGCTTGAACAGGTAGGATTCTGTGTTTCCTCCGTTGACCCGATAGGCTAAGGTGCCGGTAGAACTATAGACCGCCAGTACCGAAAATAAAGACAGGATCAGCACAATCGCCCAGATTGCCCGATCGCCCCTTAATTCCGCCGAAATTCTCGCACCTAATGACATGTTTTCCGCTTTTTATGATTCTTTACACTTGCCCGCTTCTTTTGGCTAACTCCTTGACTGCAAACCGAAACTGTTCGCCCCGATCCAGGTAGTTTTTAAATAAGTCAAAACTGGCACAGGCCGGCGATAACAATACCACATCTCCCGACGAGGCCATGCGATAAGCAACTTCTACCGCAGCTGCCGCCGACCTCACTTCTTCCATGGGTTTACCCAAAGCTCCAAAAGCCTCCAAAATGGGGCGGTTGTCTATGCCCATGCAAATAATAGCCTTTACTTTTTCCCGAACCAGGGGAAGCAAAGGCATATAGTCATTTCCCTTGTCCTGCCCACCTACAATCCATACCACCGGAGCTTTCATCGCATCCAGCGCATACCCCACCGCATCCGTATTGGTGGCCTTGCTGTCGTTGATAAAGGATATGCCGTCAATCGTTCCTATCGGCTCCAAACGGTGCGGATGGTTGACAAAAGTTTCCAAACCCCGCTGGATCACATCCCGAGACAATCCCAGTATCTGCGCCGCCCGAATGGCAAATAAAGCATTCATCCGATTGTGCCGCCCTTGAAGCATGGGATTGCGCAAACGGAAGGTCGCTCCTCCGGCATGTAGATCCTCGCCATCAGAGACATCATCCCCTATGGCTTCCCAGCTGTGCTGCCAATCGCCCGCCTGAATAAACGATTGCAAGACCGGATCACCGCCGTTAAACAAACATACCCCCGAAGTGCCCATATTGAGGACTACCCTAAATTTGGAGGCCACATATAAGTCCATCTGGTAATCGTACCGATCCAAATGATCCGGCGATACATTGAGCAACATGCCAATGTCCGACCGAAAGGTATGGATGCCATCCAACTGAAAACTACTCAGCTCCAATACATACCACGCGTAAGGCCGCTCCAGCAGCAAAGCTGCAAAACTGCGCCCTACATTGCCCCCCAAAGCTACATCCACTCCAGCCTCCAGCAACAAATGATAAGTCAGCAGGGTTGTCGTCGTTTTTCCATTGCTTCCTGTGATCCCAATGATCTTAGCTCCCTCAGGCAAATGGCGGTAGGCAAACTCGATCTCCCCAATGACAGGTATCCCCAGCGATTTGAGCGCTTCCACAATGGGCGCGCGGTCGGGAATCCCCGGACTCTTGATCACCACCTCCGCATCCCGCATGCGATCCAGCGTATGCCCCCCTTCCTCAAAAGGAATCCCGGCAGCCAGCAAATGGTCGCGGTTGGCCGCTCCTATCTCCCCCGCCTCACTCACCCACACGGCATAGCCCTTGCTGGCTGCCAATAAAGCCGCTCCGGTACCACTTTCTCCCGATCCCAATACGACAACTTTCAACTTCTTTATCTAATTTTTAAGGTTATGATAGTCACTACAGCCAACAGTATTCCAATGATCCAAAACCGCGCAACGATTTTGGCTTCGTGCATCCCCAATTTCTGATAGTGGTGATGCAAAGGCGACATCCTAAACAAACGGCGCCCTTCTCCATATTTCTTCTTGGTGTATTTGAAGTAGCCTACCTGCAAAATCACAGATAAGCTCTCTACCAAAAAAATACCACACAATACCGGTATCAACAGCTCCTTCCTCAATACAATCGCAAGCGCAGCAATGATGCCCCCAAGCGTGAGACTACCCGTGTCGCCCATAAAGACTTTTGCAGGGTAAGAGTTGTACCACAAAAAACCCAGACACGCTCCCGTAAGACTCGCGGCATAGATCAGCAATTCTCCCGCACCCGGTACGTGCAAGATGTTGAGATAATTAGCCGTGATCGCATTGCCCGATACATAGGCAAATATCCCCAGCGTAAAGGCGATAATTCCCGATACGCCCGTGGCCAGACCGTCCAACCCATCTGTCAGGTTGGCTGCATTGGACACTGCTGTGATGATAAAAATGACGATGAGCACAAACAACACCCTTCCAATGACCTCTTGCAAGGATTCGCCACCTATCGGTAAAAGCCGGGAATAGTCCAGCCAGTTGTTTTTCAAAAAGGGAACATTGGTCACCAGTACCTGATAGTCTGCCCGATCGGCAGGCAGTTCCACCGAGGTATGTTCCACCCGCTGCCAGTCGGCCAGCTTTAGCTCCGCTGCGGCATCCGACGGAATCCGCACATAAATATCCTGGTGAAAAACCATTGCCAGTCCAATCAATAAGCCCAGTCCCACTTGCCCCAAAATCTTAAACCATCCACTTAGCCCCTTCTTGTTTTTCTTAAACACCTTGATATAGTCGTCGGCAAAACCAATCAATCCCATCCATAGCGTAGCCGTGATCATCAGCAGGATATAGATGTTGCTCAACTTCGCGACCAGCAGCGTAGGCACCAAAATCGCTACGATGATGATCACCCCGCCCATGGTAGGCGTTCCTGCTTTTTCAGACTGTCCGGCCAGCCCGAGGTCACGCACGGTTTCGCCAATCTGCTTTCGGCGCAACAAGGCAATAATCTTTCCGCCCAAAACCATGGAGATGATCAGCGATAATATCACCGCCAACCCCGCCCGGAAGGTCAGGTACTGCCACAAACCCGAACCGGGAAACTTCCCAACGTTTTTTGTAAGCCATTCAAATAAATCAATTAACATAGCCGGATTTGAGTTTGAGCGCTTCCTGCAAAATTGCCTTATCGTCAAAAGGAAATCTTTGTCCTTTGATTTCCTGGTATTTTTCATGTCCCTTTCCCGCTACGAGGATAATGTCTTTCCGACCGGCCAATCGAACCGCCGCCTCAATCGCCTGCTTTCGGTTCGTAATGGACAACACTTTCGACACCATATCCTCAGGGATTCCTGTGGCCATTTCTTCCAAAATAGCTTCCGGATCTTCTGTCCGGGGATTGTCCGAGGTCAAAATTGCCTGATCGCCCAAGGTAACCGCCAACTTGGCCATTACCGGTCGCTTGGCCCGGTCTCGGTCTCCTCCACACCCCACCACTACGATGATCCGGCTACCGGCAGGCTTGAGGCTACACAAGGTTTCTAATACCTTCTCCAGCGCGTCCGGCGTATGCGCATAATCCACAATCCCCGTTATGCCCGCTCCACCCTGAACATGATCGAACCGACCCTCCGGAGGCATCAGTCCACTCAATACCCGGAGCAGCTCAGCTGAAGCTTCCCCCAACACACTGCCACAAGCATACGCAGCCAATAAATTGTGGGCATTGAAGCGCCCAATCAACCGACTGTAAAATGCTATACCGTTGATCTCTAATTGCAAACCCTCCAAACTGTTCTCCAGCAGACGACCCTTGAAATCGGCCGGCTGCTGCAGGCTATAGGTCATCACCCGGGCAGCTGTATTCTGAACCATTACCCGCCCACGCTTGTCATCCAGATTGATCAAAGCCGTCGCATCCCCCGGAAGTTCATCGAAAAAAGCCTTCTTCGCCAGAATGTACTGCTGGAACGTTCCATGGTAATCCAGATGGTCGTGGGTAATATTGGAAAAAATACCTACCCGAAACTTCAGCCCCGCAACGCGCTGCTGGTGGATCGCATGCGAACTCACTTCCATAAATACATACGAACAGCCCCGCTCCAGCATCTGAGCCAGCAAGCGGTTGAGCTGTATGGCGTCAGGTGTCGTGTGCGAAGCAGCCAATACCTCTTCGTCTATCCTGTTTTCAACCGTGGACAACAACCCACATACATAGCCCAGCCCTTGGAACAAACGATACAGCAGCGTGGCCGTACTCGTTTTCCCATTCGTACCTGTAATCCCCACCAAGGCCATTTTTTCCGAAGGGCGACCAAAAAAATGATTGGCCAGCAAGCCCAAAGCCCTGGCACTGTCCGGTACCCGCACCACACTCAATCCCTCTGGTAACTGCCCATCGGGGTATTCCTCTACCAACAACACCGAAGCACCCCGCGCGATCGCCTGATCGAGATACGCATGACCGTCCGTTTGGGTGCCCCGCAGCGCAGCAAACAAACTCCCACTGCGCACCTCGCGCGAGTCCAGGGTCATATCCTCTACCCAGACCCCTTCAGCACCTGAAAGTTCGTAGTCCCGTACAGCCAATAATAAATCGCTCAGCAACATAGCCTGATGTTTATTTAACCCAAAGTTAGTCTGACCGTTTGCCCCCTCACCGGAGTCCCCGCCTTTACCGACTGCAGCACCACCTTTCCGCTGCCCTCTACCTCCACCCGCAAGCCTCTGTTTTCCAAGATAAACAACGCATCGCGCAAGCCCATCCCCACTACACTGGGTACGACATCACCGGGAACCGACCTGCGCTCCAACAACAAACTATCATTGCGCACCTCCGTCACCAAAAACTCCGTCCCCGGATTCCCATAAGTCTTTACATCCAATTGCTTCAAGATTTTGCGCACATCCGTCTGCTCCCCAATCACCCCGTCCGGCAACTTGACCGAAGCCGAGGCAATCGTAAGCGTATCCAATAAAGGCCTGAACTCCAACCTGCTCTTCATGCAAAAATCCGCGATCTCACGGAATACCGGACCAGCCACCTCCGCCCCATAAAAACCCCGCTGCCGGGGATTGTTAATCACCACGATACAAGAGTATTTCGGTGCATCGGCAGGAAAATAGCCTGCAAAAGAGGCCTGGTAGCCCCCCACCCTGTTTTTATTGGTCGTACGCTGGTAATTGATCTGGGACGTCCCCGTTTTTCCGGCAAATTTATAGGCCGAAGTACGCAATTTATTGGCAGTACCCCATTCATTTTCAACCACTTCCAACAACAATTCCCGCGCCCGGTCAATCGTCTGTGCAGAAGCGATATTGCGCTTCACCACAGTGGGTTTGAACACCCGCTGCGTCTCCCCCAACTGCTGGATCTCCTGTACCAGGTAGGGTTTCATCATTTTCCCATCATTGGCCACCGCATTAAAAAAATTCAGGATCTGAAGGGGCGTCAGCAACAACTCATAGCCCATCGCCATCCAGGGTAGCGTGGTACCGCTCCATCCATCTTCCCTGCTGTTCGCTTCCTTGATAAAAGGCGGAGCTTCGCCCTCTATTTCGATATTCGAAGGCAAATGTAAATTGAACTGTTTCAATTTGTCAATAAAAAACTCAGGCCCTTTATTTTTATTGCGAATCGTCTTGGTACCGTAGTGGCGATCTATCAGCGTTGCCATGCCCACATTGGAAGACATCGCAAATACATTGCGAATACTGGTGGAATCAATTTTGAAACTCAGCGGATTAGAATCTTCCAAGGGGAGTTTGTAAAACTCGGTGCGACCCTTAAAAATGGGAATCGTGTCCTCGAGTTGTACAAAACCATCTTCCATCAAAGCCATCATGGTCGCCAGCTTGAACGTAGAACCCGGTTCCGTTGCGGAGGCAATCGCATCGTTATAGGCTTCGTAATATCCGGGGCCACCCTCTGTATCCAGGCGACGGAGATTTGCAATTGCCGCAATCGCCCCTGTTTTCACCTCCATCACGATCGCCGTGCCCCAATCCGCACCGTGGGCATTCAGGGCGCGCATCAGCGCACGCTCTGTCACATCCTGGATATTGATATCAATCGTAGTCACAATATCCGAACCGCTTTCCGGCTCTATCTCCAGCAAATCCTCAGTTGGGATCCAGATATCCTGCTGGGGATCCACCCGAAGCATGAACTGCTGACCGGGCTGTCCGCCAAGGATTTCATCAAAACTACCCTCAAGACCTATTTTGCGGCCATCGCGCACATACCCCACCGTTCGGAGTGCCAGCAAGCCAAAAGGCCTCACCCGCTCGCTCAATTTGCGGGCAATAAATCCCCCACGCATCTGTCCCAAATTAAACAAAGGAAACTCCTCTATCTGCTTTTTCTGCAAATACGTCGCCTTCCTTTTTATGGGCACATACCGCGCACCTTCCACCCGCTTTTGCAGGATAAACTCCCGGAATCCCCCGGGGGTAAAATTGTTGTCCACATAAGTAGCAATACAATGCGAGAGCGTATCGAGATTTTTCAAAAAATCTGCCTCCGACATCCCGGTAGAATTGGGATCCATATAGATATCGAAATAGGGAATAGACGTAGCCAGCAAACTCCCGTCGCGGGCCATGATGTTGCCCCGCTCCGCCTCCACCGGTCGTGGTGCAATGTACAGATCCTTACCGCGCTCCCGCCATTTTTCCCCCTGGATAACAGCAATATCCACCGTTCGGTAAAACAATACAGCCGCCATTGGCAAAATGACGCCAAAAAGCAGCACATAAACCCGGGATAGCACTTCATTTTTCACCTGCATACCCTGACCATTATTCGGATGAAAGGATATAACTATCGGTATCTGTAGGTCGCAACCCGTCCTGGGCTACCTTATCGGCCACAACCGACTGTTTGCTGTTGTACATATTTTCGGAAAGCAACGACTTGTAATACCAGCGCAAATCCTTCAAATCCCGCTGTAACACCTGGATTTCCCGGATATTTTTCTCTGCAAAATGCGCATTGGCAATGTAAATAATGGCCAGAAAGCCGAGAAACACTGTAAATGTCAGGTTTTTGAGCACCCACTCCACTGCAAGTGTCCCCATGTCTGCCAGCACAAGTTTGTTTTTTGGTTTTCCCATTGCCTCGTTGTATGTAGGATTATACTTTCTCTGCTACTCTCAATTTGGCGCTCCGCGCCCGTGGATTCACGGCAATCTCTTCTGCCGAAGGCAAAACCGGTTTTTTGGTCAGTACCTGAAAAGGACGGTTAATGTTGCCATAAAAATCCTGCTCCAATTCCCCGCGCACATTACCCGTTTTAAAAAAATTTTTGACCATCCGGTCTTCCAGCGAATGATACGTGATCACCACCAAACGCCCCCCCGGCTTCAAAACCCGCTGCGCCTGAACCAGAAAATCCTCCAGCGCATCCAACTCCTGGTTGACCTCCATCCGAAGCGCCTGAAAAACCTGCGAAAAATAACGCATGCGGTTTCCCTTCGCCAATCCCTCCAACAAGGTCGTCAGGTCGGATATGCGCAAAAACGGAAGCCGATTACGCCTCGCCACGACAGCCTGCGCAAGCGTTTTTGCATTGCGAACCTCCCCATAAGTACCAAAAATTCGCTGAAGTTCCCCCTCATCCAAATCGTTCAGCAGGTCGGCCGCCGTTCTCCCCTCCCTGGCGTTCATGCGCATGTCCAACATGGCATCAAACCGATAAGAAAAACCCCGCTCTCCTGCGTCAAACTGATGGGAAGAAACCCCAAGATCCGCTAAAATACCATTCACTTGATCCGCTCCGCGCAAGCGCAAAAAACGCTGTAAATATCGAAAATTGGACGGAATGAAATCCAGCCGAGGATCCTCCCAAACATTCCCAACAGCCTCCTCATCCTGATCAAAAGCAAACAATTTTCCAGGAACCTCCAAACGCGATACGATCTCCCGAGAATGCCCACCACCGCCAAAAGTAACATCTACATAAAGACCACGAGGGTCAATGTCCAATGCCTCTATACTTTCCAACAACAATACCGGCTGATGATATGCTGTCATAAGCCCTGATCGTTTTTACCACCCAATACCGCCTCCGCCAATTGCGAGAAATCCTTCGGCTCGTTGGCCAGTATCTTTTCGTAAGCCTCAATATCCCACATCTCTATTCGATCATTGTATGCCGACAACACCACGTCCTTGTCAATCCCGGCATAATCCAGCAAACGCTTGTTGAGCAATATCCTGTCCGCACTGTCCATCGTCACCTTCTGCGCACCCCGGTAAAAATACCGCACAAATTCCCTGTTCTGCTGATTGTACTGGTTGAGCTGATTCACCTCCTCGCTGATCCTGTTCCACACTTCCAACGGATACAACATCAAACACTGCTCGAAACCACGATTGATCACAAAAGTAGGCGGCGCCGGACTGTTCAATTGACTGATCAGCCCGGCGGGAAGTCGCAACCGATACTTGGCATCGATCTTGCATTCGAACTCGCCTAACAATTGTAACATTACCACACATTTATCTATTAACTCTTCAAAATTACAGTTTTTTCCCACATTACTCCACTTTCTACCACATTTTTTTAATTATTTGATTATCAATGGAAATACAAAAAAACGAAGTGGTTTTATTGTTTTTTATTAAATGCAATGGTCTAAAAATCAGATACTTAAATTCAAGCAGCAAGCATAAAGGATTCTTTTTTGAGACCTGAATTTAGTGGCGGAGAAGAAGGGGGAAGTAAATGGGGTACAGATTCGTGTGCAAAATACCCCTATGAATTGGCCTGTGAAGTGGCCATTCCTGCATGCAGTTAACCCTAAAAATTTGTGAACATCGGCAGATTTGGGATTATTTCCTTTTGTACCCGCCTGTGAGTTGCTTCCAGCGCATGGAAAGGACACCGGAAATAGCTTCTTTGATGATGTGAGACGACATTTTCGATACCCCCTCCTGGCGGTCGGTGAAGGTGATGGGGACTTCTACGATGGAGAAGCCCAGACTGCGGGCTACAAACTTCATTTCGATCTGAAAAGCATACCCAACGAATCGGATTTTATCCAGATCCATGGCTTCCAAGACACGGCTTTTGTAGCAGATAAAACCTGCGGTGGGGTCTTTTACCGGCATGCCGGTGACCAATCGGACGTAAAGAGAAGCACCATAGGACAGCAAAATCCGATCCAGGGGCCAGTTGACCAATTTGCCGCCCCGAACATACCGGGAGCCTACAGCAATATCTCCGCCCTTTTCCTCGCAGGCCTGCCATAAGCGGATCAGGTCGGAAGGATTGTGGGAAAAATCGGCGTCCATTTCAAAGAGGTAGTCGTAGCCGTGCTCCAATCCCCATTTGAAACCCGCGATATAAGCTGTTCCGAGACCCAGTTTGCCGGATCTTTCTTTCAAAAACAACCGATCCGGAAAGGTGAGCTGTTTTTGTCGGACGATATTGGCCGTACCATCCGGGGAACCGTCATCCACAATCAGGACATGAAAATCCCCTTCCAGCTGCATCACCGCTTCGATGATGTTGGCTACATTTTCTTTTTCATTGTACGTGGGGATAATCACTAATCTCCGGACGGATGTACCCATGGCAGTTCCTTGATCATGTTATGCAAAACACAAACTTAAACATTTTTTAAGAACATTCTAAAGCGGCTGCGAAATTGTGTAGGTAAAGCCCCTGTACCCCGCTATACCAGATCTTCTTCTTTCCAGCTTTGCTGCCGGCCGGTCTTGATCGGTTCAGCCTGCGAACCCCGTTCCAGATCCTCCAAATCTAGTCTGTCCTCCTGGTTCTCATCAGGCTCATTCACAAAAGGTAGCCCAAACGTATCCATAAAGTGAAAAAACAAACCGATACCCCAGCCCATCATAGGCCAGTAAAACCACCAGTCGCCAAAAGCAGTCAGGGCGTTGAGTACAAATAAAAAGAAATTGACCCCCACATAAGAACGCAGGTGATCATAGAAATCCTTTTTCTTTTTGTTGCGCTTCCCGAGCGCCTTCGGTGAATGCCGCTTCATATAATAAATTTTTGGTTAATAACACAAAAAATGGAAGCCTTTTCGGCACTTTCAAACGATTAAGTTCGTTTATTTCAGTGAATTATTAAGTAGTTTTTGTGTTTATTTGTTTGCATCAAACCTCCGGAACTCCCGGAGGTTTGCTTTTTAAAACACAAAGGGGCTAAAGCTGACGCCTTAACCCCTTTGGTGAACAACACGACTACCTCAATCAGTTGCCGTTGTTGTTGAATGGATTTTTCTTTTCAGGCAACCCTTCAGGATCCTGAGGCTTGGGCTTTACATTGCCCTTGATGTACAGCTGCACAGGCTCCTCGCTCAGGTTCGTATAAACCGTTACACTTTTCTGGAAAGCACCTATGCGCTGGGTATCGTATTTTACCTTGATCTCGCCAGTGGTTCCGGGAGCAATTGGCTCTTTGGGGATTTCAGGTACCGTACAGCCACAACTTCCACGAGCCGACTTAATGATCAAAGGCTGGTCGCTGTTGTTGGTAAATGTAAAAACGCGGTAAGGATCGCCACCCTGCTCCAGCGTACCGTAATCCACTGTGGTCTCCTGAAACGAAACCGGCTGCTTTACCTGCGCTACCTCAGGACTCACTTGCTGAATTTTTGTTGCATCTACCTGCTGTTTGGTCATTTTTGAGCCCTCCGCCTTTTGAGAAGCAGCCTGGCCAAACGACAGCACGCTTACAGAAAATAGCAGCGCGAGCGTCCACATTACTTTTTTCATATGTTATCGGATTTTGATGTTGGTTGAAAATGATCACCTTTCAAAAGGTATCCCAAAATTGATGAATACCTTTTACAAAGGTAAGGCATTTTATGCAGGATTAAAAGACCTGCTTAAAATTGTCTCCCCCCCTCCTCCCTCCATAAAGTTACCTTTTTCAACTTGGGGGTATTAATAAGGGTAATCAGGTGCAAGGCACTTTAAGGTGCCTTGCACCTGTGTTTTAAAATATTAATTTTCAGTATTTTAAACATTTTTCACCCAACTAAAACCCCAATAAATCACCCTGGTTGCGGCTAGTTTGAGGACTGAAATTTTTCAACACCCCACAGGGTATCCCGATCTGAAAAAACAATTTTATCAAAATTTTTGTACCTTTACAGCAAACTAAAAGGACACAATCAAAATTATATTTTGAAATTGTTCGAATAGGGGCTTATTATTCTGCAATCAACCAATCACACTGAAAGATGCTTGATATCACCACTAACAAAGCGGGTCTTGAAAAAAAGCCTTTTCCTCTGAGCAGGGAGACGATTTTGAATGATTTCAGGATAAGTTGTATCAGCAGGGAGGTGAGTTTGCTTGCACGCAAGGAGGTACTCACCGGCAAGGCGAAATTTGGGATTACCGGGGACGGCAAGGAGGTGCCTCAGGTCGCTCTGGCGCATTTTTTCAAAAAGGGGGATATTCGGTCGGGCTATTATCGGGATCAGACGTTGATGTTTGCGCTTGGGGTGTCCAGTCCGGAAGATTTTTTTGCGCAGGTGTATGCCGATCCGGAACATGATCCGTTTTCGGGGGGCAGGCAGATGAACGGGCATTTTGCGACGCCCATGATTGATCAGGAGGGTAACTGGCTCAGCCAATTGGACCAATACAATGTTTCTTCTGATGTTTCCTGCACGGGGGGGCAGATGGCAAGGGCACTGGGGCTGGCTATGGCGTCCAAAAAATACCGGGAATTGGAGGAACTGGCCGACAACCAGTTGTTTTCCGATGCCGGCAACGAGATTTGTTTTTGTACCATCGGGGATGCGAGTACCTCGGAAGGGGTTTTCTGGGAAACGATCAACGCGGCCGGGGTGATGCAAGTGCCTTTGGCTACTTTTGTGTGGAGCGATGGATACGGCATTTCTGTGCCTACCGAGTACCAGACGGTAAAAGGAAATATTTATGAGGCCCTTTTGGGCATGCAGGCCAATGATGGGGAAAACGGGATAGATCTTTACGAGATCAACGGATGGGATTATCCGGCAATGGTGGAGTTGTTTGGAGAGGCCCTGGAAAAAATGCGCCTTACGCACCGACCAGCGCTTTTTCACGTAAAGGAACTTACACAGCCACAGGGGCATTCTACTTCCGGCTCTCACGAACGCTATAAATCAAAGGAACGACTTCAGTGGGAAAAAGAGTTCGATTGTCTTGCTCAGATGAAAAAGTGGATGCTGGGCACGGGTCTTTTTGCCGAGGAGGAACTCGAGGCGATCCGACAGGAAGCAGTAAAAATCGCTAAAGAGGCACGCAACCAGGCTTGGAAAGCCTATACCCAGCCTACCCTGCAAAAGAAAAAGGAGTTGCTCCAAATTGTAAAGGAAATTCCCGGTTTCGAGGATATCAAAAAAGCGTTACAGGATATCGTCAATCCCAACCTGGCAGAAATGCTGCAACAGGCCAAGCGCTTGTACTACGCCGCACTCGGACAGGATCATCCTTCTCTGCCGGCATTGCAACATTGGATCGGACAGGTGAAAGAGGCCGGCAAGCGCTGGTATGATTCCCACCTGTACAGCGAATCCCCTTATTCTGCACTCAAAGTGCCCGTTGTTCCGGCCGTGGTGCACGATGATGCACCTCTGAAAAATGGTTTTGAAATACTCAATATTTTCTTCGATGAGGTGCTGCAGCGCGATCCGAAGTTTATGGCTTTCGGAGAGGATGTGGGGCAAATCGGTGATGTCAACCAAGGCTTCGCAGGACTACAACAGAAATACGGCGAACCCAGGGTGTTTGATACGGGAATCCGCGAGTGGACAATCGTGGGTCAGGCTATTGGTATGGCTATGCGCGGTCTGCGTCCGTTGGCAGAGATCCAGTACCTGGATTACCTGATTTATGGCTTGGAACCGCTGGTGGATGACCTCGCAACCCTGCGCTATCGCTCCAATAATATTCAACAGGCTCCGGCAATCATCCGCACCCGTGGACACCGCCTGGAGGGAATCTGGCATTCGGGTTCTCCAATGGGCATGATCCTCAATAGCATAAAGGGCATCTATGTGCTGGTTCCCCGCAACATGACCCAGGCCGTAGGCTTTTACAATACCCTGCTGCAATCCGATGATCCGGCTATCGTGATCGAATGCCTGAATGGCTACCGCCTAAAAGAGCGCATGCCTGCCAATATCGGTGAGTTTACCGTACCACTGGGCGTCCCCGAAATACTGCGAGAGGGGAAAGATGTTACCCTGGTTACTTACGGATCCTGTGTGCGCATTGCGAAGGAAGGGATAAAATTGTTGGAAAAACATGGCATTTCCGTCGAATTGATAGATGTGCAAAGCCTTATTCCGTTTGACCTGGGGCATGTGATCAGAGCTTCGGTTGAGAAGACAAATCGGGTGGTTTTTATGGACGAGGACGTACCCGGTGGAGCTACTGCTTTTATGATGCAACAGGTGCTGGAGGGGCAGGGCGCTTACGCTTTTCTGGACTCTCCCCCCGTCACCCTTACGGCTAAAGCACACCGCCCTCCTTATGGGTCAGTGGGAGATTATTTTTCCAAACCCAATCCGGAGGATGTGTTCGAGACCATATACAAACTGATCTACGAGGCAGAACCTCATCGGTTCAAAGGGACTTTGTAAAGAAATGTTTGTTACTTTAGCGGGGCTAAAAAAAAATTGCTGCTATGATCAGATTGGTGGTGCTTGCTACTTTTATCTTGACAATTTGCCAACCCCTGGCCGCTCAAACGTCTGCCAAAAAGATGGTTTCTGGTCCGGTGATTACGGGCTACGGCGACTTTTTTGCAGTGGACAACTTAGACAGGCCGGTGGATACTTCCCGGATATATAAAGTGGTCTTCGATATCCCGGCAAGTCCCGATAACAAACAACAGGTGAATCCGGGCATCAATACTATTGCCCGATTTATCAATATGCATACCCATGCCGGCGTACCCCTGAAAAATCTACAGGTGGCCGCTGTGGTACACGGAAGTGCTATCAAGGATATTGTTCACCAGGAGGCCTACCGCCAGCGATACGGCACCGACAATCCCAATTATCCACTGATCCAGCAACTCCATGAGGCCGGTGTGCAGTTTTTTATCTGCGGACAGACCGCTGTCAACCGAGATATTCTGGATCACGAAATCGCCGAACCCGTGCAAGTGGCACTTTCGGCAATGACGGTTCTCATTTCCCTTCAGGCAGATGATTACCAGCTTATTCGGTTTTAATTCTGCCCAACCTCTACCTTAAAGTTTATAATCTTTTTCTATGGATCAAAACCATACCTTGAATCCTGTGCTGACCAAACTTGTGTCCGAGCAACTGGATCTGCCCCTGAGAAAGGTGGAAAGTACTTTGCAACTTTTGGAAGAAGGGGCCACCATACCCTTTATCTCCAGATACCGGAAGGAAGCAACCGGCTCCCTGGATGAGGTTCAGATCAGCGATATCAATACCGCATTCAAAAAATTGACCGAGCTGGAGAAGCGCAAGACTTCTATCCTGAATTCGATCGAGGAGCAGGGCAAATTGACCGATGAGCTGCGCAGCCGTATCCAACATTGCTTCAACGCAATTGAACTGGAAGACATTTACCTGCCCTACAAAAAGAAACGCAAAACAAAGGCTTCCGTGGCCAGAGAAAAGGGATTGGAACCCCTGGCAACGGTGCTGTTTTTGCAACAAAACAACCAAATCGAAGGGCTTTCCCGCCAGTTCCTTACAGATGAGGTACCCGATATGGAGGCCGCCCTCGAAGGCGCCCGCGATATCATGGCCGAATGGATCAATGAGGATGAAAATGCCCGAAACAGCATCCGAAAGGTTTTTGAAAAGGGTGCGACCATCCGCTCAAAAGTGGCGCGTGGAAAGGAGGAAGAAGGTGCTAAGTACCGCGATTATTTCGATTTTGAGGAGTCCCTGAAAAAGTGCCCCTCGCACCGCCTCCTGGCTATCCGAAGAGGCGAGGAAGAGGGTTTTTTACGCGTAAGCGTGCTCCCCGATGAGGAGGAGGCCTTGTCCAAACTGGATCGCTTGTTCCTGAAAGGAAATGGCGCAGCAACAGAACAGGTGAAACTGGCCCTGGAGGATAGCTACAAACGCTTGCTTTCCCCTTCTATCGAGACCGAGTTCCGGAACAGTTCCAAGGATAAGGCAGATGAGGAAGCGATCCACGTGTTTAGCCGAAACTTGAGGGAACTGCTGTTGTCAGCCCCCCTGGGGCAAAAAAATGTGCTGGGAATAGACCCCGGGTTCCGAACCGGATGCAAGGTGGTTTGCCTGGATCAGAGCGGTAACTTACTTACCCACACGGCAATTTATCCGCATCCTCCACAAAACAATACCAGCGAGGCCGCCAAAACACTCCTCCACCTCGTCCGACAGTTCGACTGCGAGGCCATCGCCATTGGCAATGGTACCGCCAGCCGCGAAACGATGGATTTTTGCCGGTCTGTAGATCTTCCCCAAACAGTGGATATCTTCCTGGTCAACGAGAGCGGGGCTTCTATCTACTCGGCTTCCGAAATCGCAAGGGAGGAGTTTCCCGACCATGATGTGACCGTAAGAGGGGCCGTTTCTATTGGCCGCCGATTGATGGATCCGCTGGCAGAATTGGTCAAAATAGATCCCAAATCTATAGGAGTGGGTCAGTACCAACACGATGTGAACCAAACGCAACTCAAGGAAAGCCTGGATCAGGTGGTGGAAAGTTGCGTCAACTCCGTAGGGATCAATATCAATACGGCAAGCAAACACCTGCTCAACTACGTTTCAGGTCTGGGTCCGGCACTTGCCCAAAATATCGTAAATTATCGCGCCGAACACGGCCCCTTTAAGTCCAGAACAGCCCTTAAAAAGGTACCCCGCATGGGCGAAAAGGCTTTTGAACAAAGTGCGGGATTCCTGCGCATCCGCGATGCGAAAAACCTCCTGGACAATACCGCAGTACACCCGGAAAGCTACCACATCGTACAGCGCATGGCCGACGACCTGAATTGCACCATCGGCATGCTTATCAGCGATCAAAAACTGCGACAGTCCGTAGATCTGAAAAGGTATGTGACCGATACTATCGGAATGCCTACACTCAAGGATATCATGAAAGAGCTGGAAAAACCAGGCCTGGATCCCCGAGGTAACGCCAAACCGATAGAGTTCGATAAGTCTATCAAAACCATTGAAGACCTCCACAGCGGTATGGTGCTCCCCGGAATCGTCAACAATATCACCAATTTCGGGGCATTTGTAGATATCGGGATCAAAGAAAGCGGCCTGGTCCACGTCTCCCAACTGGCCGATCGCTTCATCAAAGATCCGGCTGAGGTGGTAAGCCTCAACCAGGAAGTGACCGTCCGGGTGGTAGAAGTGGACCTGCAACGCAAACGCATCCAGCTTTCTATGAAAAATACAGACTAATCTAGCCGTTTCGCAGCTCCCGCTTTAAGATTTTACCCGTGGCATTCATGGGCAGGGAGCTGCGGAACTCTACGATCCGCGGATATTTGTAGGCCGCAATGCGGGCCTTCGTCCATTCGATCAAGGCATCCGCCTCTACGGTTTTGCCTTCCTTCAACACTACACAGGCCTTGATCTCCTCACCCAGTTTGTCGTCCGGTACGCCAATTACCGCCACCAGCGAGACCGCATCGTGCTCCAACATCAGTTCTTCCACCTCTCTCGGATACACATTCAATCCCCCCCGGATGATCATGTCTTTTGTCCTGTCCACAATAAAATAATAGCCATCCGCATCCTTGTACGCCACATCCCCGGAATGCAGCCAGCCCCCCTTCAGGGTCTCGGCGTTGGCCTCAGGCTTGTTGTAATAGCCCTTCATGACGTTGTGCCCCCTATACAATAACTGTCCAGGCTCCCCTACCGGCAAAGGCTCATCGTTGTCGTCGGCAATCATGACTTCCACACCCCACACCGGAACCCCGATCGAACCCGCCTTGCGCTCCATACCCGGATGGTTAAAGGTGACCACCGGTGAACCCTCGGACATGCCGTAACCCTCGTAAATCGGCAAACCATACTTTGCCTCGAAATCCTTCATCACCTGTATCGGTAGCGAAGCCCCACCCGATACACACATGCGCAAGCGACTGAGTATCTTTTCCAGATCAACGCTACCCTCTGCAGGACTGAAGTTGGCCAACCCCCAGTACATCGTCGGGACCCCCGCAAAAATGGAAACGCCCTCCTTCTGAATGGAAGCCAATACGGCCTCCGCATCAAAACGAGGCACCAATACGTTGGTAATGCCGTGCATGATACTTGCATTCATCAGACAAGTCTGACCGAAAATATGGAACATCGGCAATACTGTGAGCGTTATGTCATCTTCACGGAAGCCAAACAAATGCCGACACAAGTCTGCGTTCCAGGCCAGGTTGGAATGCGTCAACTCCGCTCCTTTAGGTCTGCCCGTGGTTCCGGAAGTATAAATGATCACCGCCGTATCCTCTGCACTTGTCCTGAAATAATTGAGCTGCGGCGAACGACCGTGCATCAGCCGACCCAGTGTCAACTCATTGCCAAATGGCGAAGGCGCAGCCGGATCCGCCGTAATCGTAATGAAGTGCTCACAGGTAGGCGACTTCTGAAAACCCTCCCAGCCTTCCTCTCCCATTGGAAGTACCGCGTTGCCCTCAAAACAAAAATACGCCTTGGCGTCAGAGTCAGTCAAGTGATACGCCACCTCCTCCTTCTTCAACAGCACACTCAACGGCACCACCGTAGCACCCACTTTTAAAATCCCGTAATAGACCATCGGGAAATACGGGAGATTCAGGCAGCTCAACGCTACCTTATCCCCGTGACCTATCCCCAGATCCTTCAATCCATTGGCGATTTGGTTGACCGCTCCGTTTAATTGGGCATAACTGATGCGGGTATCGTTGAAAACCAATGCCGTTTTGTTGGAATATCTTTTCGCACTATCTTCCAGTGCCAAACTTAAATTGAACATTTGCCGAATTTTTGTTGTATTACAAAAATATTTTTTAATTAATTTCCGCTGCTCCATTCAATAATGGGGCAATAAATTGTTTTCCCAATATAATAATTTTAAAGCTGCTTCTATTCGTTTATCTCATTTTTTTACCATGATTGCATTACCCGATAACATACAACTCCTCCCGGCTACCCTCGATTTCCTGTCCAAGGAGCACCGCTTGTTTATCGGTGGCGCTTGGGTCGCTCCGCTGAACGGCAAGACCCTCCCGGTAGAGAATCCGGCCAATGGACAGCTGATCGCACAAATCCCCTTGGCCGATGCCCGCGATGTGGATGCCGCTGTAATTGCAGCGCAAAAGGCTTTTGACCCCGATTTTAGTCCGTCAAAACGCGCCCGCCTGCTCTGGACCCTGGCCGACCTGATCCGCCAACATGTGCAGGAACTGGCCGAACTGGAGACCTTGGACAATGGCAAACCGATTGATCAGGCAAAGGCCGATGTACTGGGCGCCGCACAGCATTTCAGGTACTACGCCGGCTGGGCCGACAAAATCGAAGGCCACACGATTCCGGTGAGCGCGAAAAACCGATTGGTCTATACCCGAAGGGAGCCTTTGGGGGTGGTCGGACTAATCGTTCCCTGGAATTTCCCCCTGCTAATGGCAGCCTGGAAACTGGCTCCCGCACTGGCTTGTGGCAATAGCGTGATTCTGAAACCAGCCGAGCAGACTTCCCTCACGGCATTGCGCCTCGGTGAACTCATCGCAGCGGCCGGCTTTCCACCAGGCATGGTCAATATCGTGACCGGCCCCGGCATCCCCACCGGCGAAGCCATGACCCGGCACCCCGGAATAGCAAAAATAGGATTTACGGGTTCTACCGCCGTCGGCAAAAAAATAATGGAGGCCGCAGCCCAAAGTAACTTAAAAAGGGTGAGCCTGGAACTGGGGGGCAAGTCACCCAATATCATTTTCGAGGATGCCCCCCTGGAGGCAGTTCAGCGCAGCCTTACCTGGAGTAGTTTCTACAATTCCGGTCAGGAATGCACCCTGGGCTCCCGGATCTATATCCACAATACCCTATTCGATCAGGTAGTGGATGGACTGGCAGCTGCAGGCCAACAACTGCGCCTGGGCAATGGCTTGCTCAACCCCGATCTGGGGCCGCTGATTTCTCAGCAACAATACCGGCGCGTGCAAGGGTATATTGACCAAGGACTGGCCGAAGGTGCTACCAGGATACTTGGGGAGCGACAAGACCAAGTTCCCGAGGAAGGCTACTTTCTGCCGCCCACTATTTTCCGGCACCAAAACGAAGAACTTAGCATCGTACAGGAAGAAATTTTCGGCCCGGTCGTGGTCGTTTCGGCTTTTGAGGATCCCGAAAGCATCGCCGCACGCGCCAACCACAGTGCCTATGGCCTGGCAGCCGCGATCTGGACTAAGGATATCAGCAAGGCCCACCGACTGGCACACCAGCTACAGGCCGGAACCGTCTGGATCAATGGCTATGATATGTTCGACCCCGCCGTCCCTTTTGGCGGATACAAGGAAAGTGGCATAGGACGCGAAATGGGAAAAAGTGCACTCGATTTATATACCCAGGAAAAAGCTATCTGGGTAGCGTTATAAAAAACAACAAACTTATGAAAGCAGTAGAAGTACACAGCGGAATTCCCGAAATGCTGGTTTGGACAGATCGTCCCGAAACCCATCCCGGTCCCGGAGAGGTATCAGTCCGATGGCATGCCAGCTCCCTCAATTTTCATGATTACCTGGTGGCCATTGGCGGCATTCCCGTCAATCCCGGACGGGTACCTATGTCGGACGGAGCAGGAGAAGTGATTGCCGTAGGAGAGGGCGTTACCCAATGGCAACCCGGTGACCGCGTGATGTCCTTGTTTTTCCCCAACTGGATGGAAGGCAAACCCGATTTCAACAAAACCCGCCATATTTCCGGAGAAACCGTAGATGGTTTTGCACTGGAACAGTCCTGCGTGCCTGCTCAAAGTCTGACCACCATACCCGAAGGCTGGTCTTTTGGCGAAGCCGCTACCCTACCCTGCGCCGCACTCACGGCCTGGAGAGCCTTGTTCCGCGCTGCCTGCATCAAACCCGGCGATTCCGTCCTCATAGAAGGCACCGGCGGTATGTCCATTTTTGCGCTACAATTTGCCCTCGCTGCCGGTGCACAGGTCTTTGCTACAACCGGATCCGCAACAAAAACTCAGCACCTGCTCGATCTTGGTGCAAGCGCGGTGATCAACTACAAAGAAGATCCCAACTGGGGAAAAACGCTCTTTAAAATGACCAAAGGCGGTATTGATCACGTACTGGACGTGGGCGGAGGCTCCACCATGACGCAGTCCATCGAGGCCGCAGCTGTCGGAGGCAACATCATAGCCATCGGCATCCTCGGCAATGGCAGAAAAGGAGAACTCACCTACCCAAAGTTGTTCTTCAAGCACTTAACCTTGCACGGCATAGCCGTGGACCACAAGTCAGCCCAGGAAGATATGGTGCGCGCCATCAATCAGATGGGCATCAAACCCGTCATTGACAGCAGCTTTCCACTTGAAGACCTCAAAAAGGCATTCGCCCGGCAGGAATCCGGTCAGCATTTTGGAAAGATTGTGGTGGAGTGGTAACCTCACCTCCTCCTCGCCCGAATCCACGTTTCTAGTGAACCGGGGCCGGGGTTGACAAACTGCAACCGCACGCGACCATCTGAACTGAGGTCTATGACGGCAGGTTCGAGGTTGTCCACCAAAAACCAGCCGTCCGGCAGGATAACCGTGTTGCGGTTGCGGCCAAAGGCGCGATCCCAAATGAGTTCGCCCTCGTGCAAAAGATAACGGTTGGGGTCAACATAGGTTTCTTCAATCCGCAGCCGGGTAGAAGCGCCTTTTTTGACCGGATCAAACCAAATCACAACGACCTCTGTCTCCGAATCCGCCGCCTCGCCCAAGTCAATGCCCTTTTCAGCAAGCGCTTTTCCCCGCAGGGTCTCCACTTTGAGCTTTTCACCCGTGTCCAGCACATAAGCCGAAGGGTTTTCTACCCTGCTGCCGGCTCTGACCACATTCAGATAGCGATCCATGCCCTCCCGAGTTTCGGTGTAGTCGTGGTACAGGCGAAAAGCATGGGTCTCGGGCTGCTGCAAAAAATAAACGATCTCGCGATCCTGGAAAGCACGCTCGGAAAAGCTCCACCCCAAGCGAGCTTGTGTGGGATCCAGCGTAGGAACGCTGACTTGTTCGCGGCGAACCGCTGTTCTTGGCGGATTGTCTGTATCCATGCCGGCAGGCAATGGCCGGGCAGCCAGTTTGAGCGGTACCGCCGAGGCTCCGGTGTTCATAAAACTAACCTTAATCCGACCATCCGCTTCCATCTGCACCTGAACCGGGTAGTTGCAGGCAGTAAGTTCATAGCCTTTCGGCAAAACCACACTGTTGCGCGCAATCCCCAAAGTGCGTTCAAAGTAAAGCTGCCCCTCACGGGAAAAATAACTGATCGGATCCATGTAGGTCTTGTCAATCCGCACCCGCGCCTCTCCATTGACCGGAACGGGTCGGGCCAGCTCCACCATGAGATAATCCGTGTCCTCCGCAGCTGCCATATAGCCATATTCCCTGGCCTCTAACCCCTCTACCACTCGCCAACGCAAAGGTTCCCCCGAATACAAATCGCGTACCTCATCCACGGTGTGCTGACTTCCTTTTCGCAGGGTATTGAAATAATAGCGCGCCCCGGGGGTCGTCGCGCTGACGTCGTAAATAATCCGAAAACTTTGGGAAGCAGGCGACAACAGCTCGTAGCGGGTGTAACTGTCGGCCTCGGTCTGGATCAAAGTCTGGGCGGTAAGTTGCACCCAAAAGGAGAACAGACACAAGAGGGGAAACCATCTTTTCATAGCACGAAGGAATTAGTCCAGCAAAAAATTAAGTTCCTCCCGGTTAAAGGAGATATTCGACGCATTTTCGATCACATCACTGGCAATCAGGGTCTTTTTTTCTTGAAGTTGCAGAATTTTTTCCTCAATCGTGTCTTTGGTGATGAATTTTTGTGCAAAAACATTACGCTCCTGCCCTATCCGGTGCGCACGCGCAATGGCCTGCTGCTCGATAAAAGGATTCCACCAGGGATCCAAAATAAACACATAGTCCGCAGCCGTGAGGTTAAGCCCTGTTCCCCCCGACTTGATCGAAATTAGAAAAGCCTGGACCTTCGGATCCTCCTGGAAAAGCCGCACCTGCTCCTCCCGCTGCTTGCCACTCAAGTCCCCACTCAGCCAGGCATAGCGATCACCAGCCCCATCCATAGCTTGTCGAAAGAGGTTGAGATGCTGCACAAAAGAACTGAATATCAATACTTTGTGGTTTGATTTTTTGATGGTTTCCCACTGGCTCATCACCTCGGAAAACTTGGAACTTTCCTTGTCGTAGTCGGGATACACCAGTGCCGGGTGGTTGGCCAACTGGCGCAGCTTGGTCAGCGACTGGAGAATCAGAATTTTTTGCTGGGGGCTATCGGTATCGAGGTGCTCCAAGATCTCATTGCGCACCTGGGATTTTTCCTTTTCGTAGAGTTTTTTCTGTTCGGCATCCATGACGGCATAACACACCGAAGCGGTGAGCGAGGGCAGCTCCTTGGCTACTTCTTCCTTGGTTCGGCGCAACAGGTAGGGCTTTACCAGATTTTTCAACTGATCCCGCTTCTCTTCGTCGCGGTGTTTTTCAATGGGCTGGATGAAGTGTTTTTTGAAGAAGTTATAGCTGCCCAACATTTGGGGGTTGATAAACTGCATCTGCGCCCAGAGATCCGACAGGGAGTTTTCGATGGGGGTACCGCTGAGGGAAATCTTGTGCCGGGCCTGCAATTCATTGATCACCCTGAATATCTTGCTGTCTTTGTTTTTGATTTGCTGGCTCTCGTCCAGGATCACGTACTCGTAGTCTATCTTTTTGAGCAGCTCAATATCTTTGAGAACGGTCTGATAGGAGATCAAGATGATATCGAAGCGCACCAGCAGGCGGACATCCTTATGTCTTCTGGCACCTACATGCTTATATACGGTCAAAGAAGGCGCAAACTTCCTGATTTCACTTTCCCAGTTGAAAATCAGGGAAGCCGGCAGGATGATGATGCTGTTGAGGGCGTTCAGCATACTGGCTTCCTGGTTGCTTTGGAAAAGTTCCAGTTGCTGATCCTGTTGGAGTTCTGCAGGAGAACGCTCTCCATTTTTCTCTTTTACGTACAGGAGCGCGGCAATGGTTTGGAGGGTCTTGCCCAGACCCATATCGTCTGCCAGACAGGCCCCCAATTTGTGGTTGTACAGGTGAATCAGCCACTTGACACCCTCCATCTGGTAGGGGCGCAAATCGGCTTTCAACTGAGCAGATGGTTCAAACTCGATCCTATCCAGCTGTCCCAGGATATCTTCACCCTGCAATTCGGTGAGGTCTTCGAGCAAGGTAAACTGACTTTTCGAGAGCCGCAGTTTCTGGTTGACCTGTTTGCCGAACTGCGCCAACCCCTTGTACCGTTCCATCCATTCCGCCGGGATAATAAATACAGAATCGTCGGGCAGGATGAAATAAGGGTCGTTGGCTCTGATATTTTTTGCAATCTGCAAAAAGGGAATCTGAAAATCACCCAGCCGGATGAGCCCATAAATATCGAACCAGTCTTGGAAGCTATTGGCCTCGAGTTGAAGGGTCGGCTTGTGCAAATTGACCTTGCGTTCTTCTATCCAGGGTTCAATGACCGAGAAGCCCAAATCTTCAAGTCGGGGTTTTTGCTCGACCACCCAAGCTATCGCGGCATCGCTAAGTGGATCCTCCACAGGGATAAGGTAAGCATTTCCCTTTTGTTGGACCAAACCAAACCCTCGGAGATGATGCCGCACAATCTTCTCTGCCACAGGATCGCGAAGTACCTTTTGGATGTTGATCTGCCCATCCGAGTCAAAACTCAATTGCAGACGCTGGGGACGGGGCTCGTCGAGCAAAAAACTCGAGCCTTCGTAATGCAGGGTACAAGTGACCCCCCAGGAATGGTCAAACAAATCGCGGGTGACTTGAAGCGCCGTGCTCAGCAGTTTGTTGTGCGTGGTAATTTCAAATCCCTCTGCTTCCACATCGGCCTTCGCAGCTACCTTCAGGATAAACTGCTCGAAGTACGTTTTGACCGACTTTTCCGGTACAAACACCTCGTCCTTTTTCTGAAAAGGCTTCACCAAGTTGCCATTCAGTTCTTCCACCCGATATAGGACATCATCAACCAACAACCAGGCAGGTCGGTTGGTCACAGGAATGACCTCCTTCCTGCTGCTGATTGACCAATACTGACCGTCTTTACCCAATTTAAACTGATAATTGACCCCCTTGTCTGTTTTGGTAAAGCGCAATTGCGGCTCCAGGGGCTCCTCGGGAATCTGCAGCAGAAAATCGCGAACCAGGGCTTTTTTTTCGATATCCCAGGAAAGAACCATCCGATGCTGCAAGGCCAGTTGGAATATTTTATCTACCCTATTATGGACAAATTTTTGGATCAGCGGTCGGGTCTTTTCATCTTCCAGCAATTTTTCCAGCGCCACCACTTTTTTCAGACCCGCGTTGAAATGATCCTGAAGGTACTTGGGGCTAAGGTACTCCAACATATCCAGGACTTTCATGTGCACCTCCGGCAAAGGTTCGCCGTAACTCTCCACGGTCAAACGCGTAGCTCTTTGCTGGATATGCGCCAGCTCTCCCATTTTGTCTTTTTTGACAATAAAAGCGTTCAACAGATATAATCCATGTTCTGCTGCAAAAGGGAAGATGTTGTAAACGATCTCAAAGTCTCGTTCATTGTAGAGCGCAGGGATCATAGGTTGTTCCGGAAAGCCATTTGGTTGAAAAGACAATTATACGAAAAATGACCCATCTTTGCCGAAAGCAGCCGCGATTTTTGTCCCCAGGACTTCTGCCTGATGCCTGCGCGATTCAAACGACCAGCCGGCAATATGCGGACTCAATACGACCCGGTCAGATGCACGCAAGTACTGAAAAGGCTCCGGTAACTCATCCGGATTGAGCGACACAAAGGAACGCGTCTCGTACTCGATCACGTCCAGGGCTGCGCCCAAAACTTTTTCAGATTGGAGCGCGCTTACGAGGTCTGCCGTATGCAGCACCTTGCCACGAGCCGTGTTGATGAGGTAAATGGGTTTGTGAAAGCGCTGCAAAAAATCCTCGTTGATGTAGTAGTGATTGTCTGCCGAATAGGGAATATGAATACTGAGGATGTCCGTGCTTGCAAACAATTCTTCCTGACTGACTTCCTGTGCCCACAGATCGCCATAGTCCTTTTTGTAACGATCCCAGGTAATCACCCGGGCATCGAAGCCACTCAGTTTTCTCGCAAAAGCAGTACCCATATTGCCATAGCCCAGCACCCCTACAGTTTTTCCCTTCAGCTCCACTCCCCGGTTGCCCTCGCGAACCCACTCCCCTCTGCGAACCTGAGCATCTGCCCGGCTGAGGTGGTTGAGCAGGCTCAACAGCAAACCGATAGCATGCTCGCCCACCGTATCGCGGCTGCCTTCAGGGGCGGTGAATACCAACACGCCTTTGTCCTGAGCGGCATCAAGGTCAATATGTTCGGTACCTACTCCATCTCTCGCCACAAACTTCAATTGAGATGCAGCGTCAAAAAAAGCCCGATCCAAGGCAAGTCGGCTGCGGATGACCACTCCAAAATAATCCCCTATTTGCGCTAATAGCTCAGGCATAGAAGCCTGCGTCGCCATCTCGCAGGAAAAACCCAGCCGGGTGAGTCGTTCCGGCAGCACAGGATGCGTATGGTCAATAAAAAGCACCTTTTTTGCAGACATATAGTTATCCTTATCAGAATTTTTCGGTACCCGGCACGATGAGATGTTTGGCAGATTGGATCAGGTGCAAGTTCTTGACCCGGGCAATCGAACTTTGCTTGTGGTGCAGCCACTTATCCAGCAGCGGTGCAATCTGACCGTATTCGGTCAAAAAACCATCGTGCCCAAAAATGCTGTCCACATTGGCATAACTCGCACCCTTGATATGCTCGGCAATGAATAACTGCTCGGCAGCCGGAAACAACAGATCCGAGCCAATGCTGATCGCCAGGGTGTTGGCCTTCACCCGCTGCAAGGCAGCTTCAAGTCCTCCTCTACCCCTACCCACATTGTGGCTGTCCATCGCCTTGCTCAAAGTCATATAAGCGTAAGCATTGAAACGCTGCTGCAACTTGTTGCCCTGATAGCGCTGATAACTGCTGGCCCGAAAAGCATCAATCTTGTCCGGATTGGTCTCCCCCTGCTTCTCTGCATAAATCGAATAAGTCCGATAGGAAAGCATCGCGATGGCACGTGCCGCCTCCAATCCTTCTTTGCCGCTCTCGGGGGCATTGGTATGAAAAGTAGGGTCCGCTTCGATCGCCATGCGCTGGGCTTCGTTAAATGCAATACCCCAGGCCGAGTGCTTGGCATTGGATGCCAATACACATAAATTGCGGGCAATATCGGGCTGACTGATCGCCCATTCCAAAGCCTGCTGACCTCCCAGCGAGCCCCCAATCAATAAATGTATCTGATCTATCTCCAAATGCTTGCGCAACCACTCATGCGCCTTCACCATGTCCCGGATCGTCACCAACGGAAAATCCTTCCCATATAAAACCCCCGTGTGGGGATTCACATGATCCGGACCCGTAGTGCCGTAACAAGAGCCCAGCACATTCGCACACACGACAAAATATTGACGGGTATCCAGCACCTGACCAGGACCGATCAAACCATCCCACCACTCAGCCGCCTTCGCATTTCCCGTAAGGGCATGACACACCCACACCACATTGTCGCGCTGCTCGCTCAACTTGCCATACGTCTCGTAAGCAATCGTGATTTCCGGCAAAACAGCACCGCTCTCCAACTCGAATTCCTGCTCAAAACGAACCACATCCATAGGACTCTTTTTTCAATGTCAGTAAACATAGAAGAAAGATAAACGACTACCTCGCGCCAGACCGTCAATGGGTATCATTGAGGCTGATTTTATCTTTCCAATTAGATCTTTCGACCCTTGGCGGGAATTGGCACCTTGTCGCAGGATGTCCGCGCCGGTTGCCAGGGTTTCACAGAGCCCGTTCTCTTCACCCTTCTCAATAAAATCAATTCTTAAAAAGAAAAGATTAACAACAAATATAGCATTTTATCCGGATTTTGTCAACAACAAAACCTTTCCTTAACAGGCTACGGCAGCATTTTGGGAAGACAATAAGTCTGGATAATTGTTATAAAAGTTGCAATTTTGGTACTTTCAAGTTGATTTCACCACAAACACTAAGGAAAAGATCCATGAAAATTGAATTCAAGCGCATCAACGACGCCTATTTGATGGAGGCGGTCAATGAAAACGGCAATACCACCCTCACGGATGGTTCACCTGATATAGGCGGCAGCAACCTGGCCATGCGTCCCATGCAATTGATGCTGGTGGGGTTGGGCAGTTGCAGTTCGATAGATGTTATCCATTTGTTGCAAAAGCAGCGACAGGATCTGCGGGATATCCAGCTAAGCGTTACGGCCGAGCGAGAGGAGGGCGTGGTTCCTTCTTTGTTTACGACCATTCATATTCACTATAAGTTGTTTGGCCCGATAGATCCGAAGAAGGCGGAGCGGGCGATTAGTCTGTCCGTGGAAAAGTATTGTTCCGTCGGTAAACTGCTGGAGAAAACGGCTGACATTACCTGGGACTTTGAGATTATTCCGGTTGAGGAGGAAATTCAAAATTGATCCGGTTATGTCAGAACAAAAACCCTCTACGCAGGCGATCAGGATACAGACGGAGCGCACCCAATACCGGGAACACAGCACGCCTTTGTTTTTGACTTCCAGTTTTACCTTCCCGGATGCCGAGCTGATGCGGGATACTTTTAGTGGCGAAGCGGAAGGGATCATCTATTCCCGCTTCAACAACCCCAATACGGATGAATTTATTCGGAAGGTTTGTATGCTGGAAGGAGCAGAAGCGGGATTTGCAACCGCCTCGGGTATGGCAGCTGTTTTTGCCAGCATGGCAGCTTTCCTGAAGTCGGGCGACCATGTTTTGGCCTCCCGGGCCGTTTTTGGTTCTACCCACCAGATCCTGACTCAAATTTTCCCGGCATGGGGCATCAGCCATACGTATGTCGAACCCGATCAGCCCGATACCTGGGACGATTTTGTGCAGCCCAATACCCGGATGCTGGTGTTGGAGACGCCTTCCAATCCCGGACTAAGTCTGGTGGATCTGGCAAAGGCCGGGGCTTTCGCCCAAAAACACCAACTCATTTTTAATGTAGATAATTGTTTTGCCACGCCCCTGATCCAGCAACCGCTCCGATACGGCGCGCACTTGTCGGTGCATTCCGGAACCAAATGGATGGATGGCCAGGGAAGAGTGCTGGGGGGTATTGTGGTAGGTGATGCCGATCTGATTGATAAACTCATCTTTTTTTGCCGGCATACCGGCCCGGCCATGTCGCCCTTCCACGCCTGGCTCTTGTCCAAGAGTCTGGAAACATTGGAGGTGCGCATGGAGCGACACTGCGCCAACGCCCACCGGGTAGCCGCATTTTTGGAAGAACATCCGGCAGTGCGAGATACCCGCTACCCGTTTTTGCCCTCGCACCCACAATACGACCTGGCGCGCAGACAAATGAAAATGGGGGGAGGCATCGTGGCTTTCGAACTTGCCGGCGGCATACAGGCAGCAATCCGTTTTTTGAACAGCCTGCGTTTGTGCTCGCTTTCGTCGAACTTGGGAGATACCCGCACGATTGTGACGCATCCGGCCACTACTACCCATGCCAAACTTACCGAGACAGAGCGCCTGGCCGTGGGCATTACCCCGGGACTGGTACGGATGTCGGTTGGACTGGAAGCCGTGGAGGACATCATCGCTGATCTCGACCAGGCCCTGCAGCAGGTCTAGGTTTGTTTTTTATCCTAACTAAGCATAAATGAACATGAAACGAAACCAACACCTTTTATTTTTGACAGCCTGGATGTTCCTGTCCTGGACTGCCATCCAAGCCCAGGCACTGCAACCCGAATGGTTTAAAAACCTGGATTTCAGATTTATAGGCCCTGAAGGCAACCGAGCTATTGCCATTGCGGGCGTGCCGGGCGACCCAATGATCAATTATATCGGAGCGGCTTCGGGCGGTCTGTGGAAGACCGAAGACGGGGGAGTCAACTGGAGACCTATCTTCGACAACCAGGAGGTGTCCTCGATAGGTTCAGTAGCCCTGGCGCCTTCCAACCCCAATATCGTGTGGGTGGGAACCGGCGAAACTTTCCTCATCAGACCTGCCCATGCCATGGGCGACGGGATTTATAAGTCGGAAGATGCCGGCAAAACCTGGAAAAAAATGGGTCTGGAAAAAACCGGCCGAATTGGACGGATCGTCATACATCCTACCAATCCCGATATTGTGTATGCAGCAGCTCTGGGCCATGCCTATGGACCCCAGCAGGACAGAGGGGTATATCGCAGTACCGACGGGGGTAACACCTGGAAACAAGTGCTTTTTGTAGATGAGGGCACCGGGGCAGCCGATATCACCATAGATCCTCAAAATCCGGATCAATTGTATGCCGGGATGTGGTCTATCCACATCAATACTTGGGGACTCAACAGCGGTGGTGCCGGAGGAGGTGTTTATCGCTCCCGCGATGGAGGGGACACCTGGGAACCTATGACTACCAAAGGTTTGCCTGGCGGCAAAGACCGACCCGTTGGCAAAACAGCCGTGGCACTCTGCCACAACCAGCCGAATGTCGTGTATGCCCTTTTTGAAATCGAATCCCCTGCGCTGTATCGCTCAGATAACGGCGGAGAGACCTGGACGCTCATGACGCGCAACCACGACATTGCCGAGCGCGCACCCTACTATACCCGAATTGCAGTGGCGCCGGATAACCCGGACGAAATATACTTCCTCAGCGTTCGCTTTGCCCAGTCGCTGGACGGGGGCAAAACCCTGGAAAAAAATCCACCCAGGGGTGGCGGGGACAACCACGATATGTGGATAGACCCCTCCAATCCCGCACGCATGATGGTTGCCCACGACGGTTGCGCCAGCATCAGCCTCAACCGCGGAAAGAGTTTTCAGGGGGTCGTCCTGCCCATCGCGCAGATGTACCATGTAGATGTGGATGACCGCATACCTTATTATGTATATGGCAACCGCCAGGACGGATGGTCGTACCGCGGCCCCAGCAACAGCTTACAGGGCTATATCCCGGTAGGCTTATGGCATGGCGTGGGTGGCTGTGAAAGCGGTTTTGCCCGCCCAGATCCCAACGACAATAATATCGTTTGGTCAGGCTGTTACGACGGCGGCCTCGAACGCTACGACCTGCAATCCCAATATGCCCGAGAAGTGCGGGTGTGGCCAGAAGCAGGCTATGGCTGGACGCCCGCCGATATGACCTACCGCTGGCACTGGAATTTCCCGCTGAGTTTCTCCCCGCATATCCAAAACCGCGTTTATGTGGGCAGCCAGTATGTACACGCCTCTGATGATGGTGGGCAAAGCTGGCAGATCATCAGCCCCGACCTTACCCTGAATGACAAAACCCACCAGCAAAGTTCGGGCGGTGTGGCTACCGATAACCTCATGACCTTCGACGGCTGTACCCTTTTTGCCATCGAGGAATCCCCCCTCGAACCAGGTCTGATCTGGGTAGGCAGCAACGATGGCCAGATGAATATCACTACCGACTATGGCAAAAGCTGGACCAACGTAACCGCCAATATCAAGGATTTGCCGGCCTACGGCACGGTCAGCTCCATCCAGGTGTCTCGTTTCAAAAAAGGAGCAGCCTATATTTCGGTGGATCTTCACCAGATGGGCAACTTTGATCCCTATGTCTATAAAACCGAAGACTACGGCAAAAGCTGGAAACTGATCAGCGCCACTGTCCCCAAAAGCGTCCACTCCTTTGCCCATGTCATCAAAGAAGACCCCAAGATGGAGGGAGTCCTCTACCTCGGCGTGGACAATGGGCTGTATATTTCGGTGGACGACGGAGCCAACTGGATGCAACTGCGCAACAACCTGCCCCCTGCTCCGGTTTATTGGGTCACCGTACAGGAAAGATTTGATGATCTGGTAGTAGCTACTTATGGCAGAGGCTTTTACATCCTCGACAACATCTCTGTGATCCGTCAGTATGCCGCCGAAGCCCGCCAAAAAGACATCCACCTCTTCGGTCTCCGACCTGCGTATCGCTTCAACGACCGGGAAGGCATCAAAACCGACGGAAGGAGTTTCAACAGCGGTCGCAACGCCCCTTATGGAGCAGACATCTCTTATCTTTTGCGCGACAGCAGCGATGCTCCGGTGTCGGTTGTCATCACCGATATCGAAGGCAATCCGGTTAGAACCCTTCGGGCAAAAAATACTGCCGGTATCCATAGAATTTGGTGGGATCTCCAGCACGAAGCCCCTGCCAGCCCCAAGCTTCGCACCAAGCCCGCCGGCAAGGATTGGGTTGGATTCAACGAAGAAGGATGGCGCAACCTCCGCACCTGGGATATTGACATCGTGGATGGCCAGCGAGGTCCGAGAGTAGCCCCCGGCTGGTACCAGGTAACCCTCAAAGTGGGAGACCGCACTTTCGTGCAAAAACTGGAAGTCCTCAAAGATCCCAACACGAATGCCAGCGTGGGTGATATCAAAAAACAGGTAGCTTTTGCGCTCGAGTGCAGAGACCGCCTCAATGAAACGGTGGGACTTATCAACAGCATAGAGTTGCTCCGCAAAGAATTGGAAGACCAACAGGCCTCCCAAACCAATGCCAAAGCGCGCACAGAACTGGAACTGCTTCAGCAGCAAGCCACCAATATCGCAGCTCAGTTGTACGACATCAACCTTACAGGTGCCCGCGAAGACGCTTTCCGCTCGCCCATGAAGGTGTATGGCCGCCTGGCAGCAGTGGCAGCCGACATCAACGGCAGTGGCATTGACTTCCCTCCTACCGACCAACAAGAGGGAGTATATGAAGTTTTGTCGGAACGACTGGAAACCGCCCAGACCCAGTACGAGAAATTTGTAGAGATGAGTATCCCCGCTTTCAACAAAAAATTTGGAGCCAGCCTGGGCAGATCTTTGATCAAACCCTGATCACCAGATCCGGCCTTCTTTTTCCAAAGCCCGAAATTCGGGAGAATTCGGGCTTTGGAAAAACCTGGTTCAACTGCTTCTTTATCAGACTTTTTTCGTGCGGGAAATCCAATAGGTTCGAAAGGCGAGACTCGCCAAAATGATGCCTCCACCCACGACAGCGTAGAAAGTGGGCGCTTCTCCGTAGCCCAGAAAAACCCATACCGGGTTGAAAAGGGGTTCCAGCATAGCGATCAGCGCAGCTTCGACTGCCAACACCCGCTTTAAGCCAAAGGTAAAGAAAGCATTTCCCAATCCCACCTGTATGAATCCCAGGAACAAGAGCATCCAAAGACTGCTGCTGCTTGAAATCGGGTCACTGATCATCCAGGGAATACTCACCAGCGCGACCCAGATGTTGCCCCAGAAGATAGAAGCTTCGTAATATTCCGGATCGTTCACGCGCAGAAGCAAAAGTTCGCTGGCCAGCAAAAACCCTGAAAGCAAGGATAAGAAATTGCCAAGCCCCGGATTGCTGCCCGAGCCACCGCCCATGTCTCCCACAAAAAACAAGGATAAGCCCACAAAACTCAAAATGATCGTCAAAATATTGATCCGCTCCAATTTGAGTTTGAACAACAACGGCTCCAGCAACATCACATACACCGGGGCGGTATATTGCAAAAAAATCGCATTGGCTGCGGTAGTCAGTTTGATAGCCACCACATAAGTGATCAATACCCCCGCATAAATCAAACTCACCCCAAAGGTCACCCGGTTCATCCGAAAAACCTTGCGGCCAAAAAGCAAGCCAAAAAATAAAGCAGATAACAGCGAGCGGTAGCCCACAATAGACATGGGAACCATCGGGAGCAACTTGATAAACAATCCCCCTGTACTCCAAAGCAAAGCCGCCAGCATTACCGCCAATGTGCCCTGCTGATGCGAAGTTAACTTTGCCAGCATAAACCCTCCGTTTAATCCTGCAAAGCTGATTGTTTTTTAGCTATTTTTTATGCTTTCCCTCCAAAATATTACCAGCTGCAAACTCCTGATAACCAAAGACCCCGCTGCGTCCTGCCCCAGTTCCTCCTTTTTGTCCGGGAAAAGGTGCATTTTTGAGTGCCAAAACGGAAAAAAATTAATCCAAAATATTGAAAATCAAATAGATAAAGAACAGGTGGAAGCCACCTTAAGGTGCCTTCCACCTGATTACCCTTATTAATACCCCGACCTTCAAAAAGGTAACTGTCGGAGTGGCGCATGTTTGGCTGATTTTACCCTGGGGCAAGTTGGCAGTTTACATCAATTCCCACTGCGCTGTAACGGCAAAATGGGGCTGCCGGATATTTGTTCTACGATCACTGGTTTTACCGCAGGTAAAAATATGCGTCCCTTGACGGGTCGAACCGACACTCCGCCTCCTTTCAAGCTTTTCAGGTGGATGTCGAACGACATGCTGTAGTGAACCATGTTGGAGTCGTCTATTCTTTCCAGGGGGAAAGCCTCCTCGGTTTCCAGGGTAAGCAGGTATTTTTTGTTTTTGGCATCGGGAAGGATTCGGGCAATTCTGACCTCCACGTTTTTTTCGTTGCGGCGAACCTGAAGTCCGGAGGTGTAGGGTACTTCTGTGAAATCCACCGGGTTGTAGAAGTCTTCTACGCTGACCTCAAACTCCCATTGCAGGGCAAACCTGCGGTTTTCTTTTTTGGTGAGGTCAAATTCCCCGTCGGAAAGGGTGGCTATCGGGTGAGCACTGGTTTGAATTTCTTCGCTGACCGGCATGCGGATATGAACCCCGTTGACGGCTCGGGCGCTTTTCAACACATAAGAAAGGGCCAATTTTCCGGGCCGGTTGCCCAGATCTCCGGAAAAATTAGCGGGATCGGGTTTTCCGGTAACGGTAAAGCGACCACCGCTGGATTTGTCGTTTTTGTCGGTGTAATGCCCCGACTGAAGCATGGGTGTGCCCTGATACACGCCTGAGCCAACCTGTTCCAGTTCCCAGGGGCTGTTGGCCATAAAATCCGGCATCCCTTCGATCCACAAATGGTGTATATGTGGCGTGCCCTCGGTCATGAGCAGGTGATCGCGCGATTTTTCGTACACGGGTCGGAGATTGCTGAAATAAGCTGCTATTTCTTCCGGGCTTGGCAGGGGAGCAAACAGTTGGTCTTTGGTGTAATTCATATCAAAATCTGCATACACGATGGTTTCCCAGTCGGTACCTGAAAAAGTAGTGCCGCGGGTGTTGGCGACATTCAGCGAGGCCTGAAATTCGGGCCCAAAAGGAACGTTTACATTCAGTCCCACGCTTCGCTCGAGGCGCTGATTCTCTTCTGCGCTGCTCACGTGGCGAATCATGACCCCTTCAAACTGCTGGAGGTAATAGGCATTGCCGATATAGCCGGGATGATCGGCATAAAATTTCCAAAGTTCGAACATCAGCGCGGTAGTCCGGGCATCGTTGGCGTCGAGTATGGCCTTCAGGGGCGACACGAAAGAGCCCGAAAGGGCAAAAACGGTGGACTCGCGCTTGCTGTCGGTCTCAAAAGCAGCTCGAAAGGCCGAGTAAGGCGGCTCTATGCCGGCATCGAGAGCGGCTTTCAGGTAACCGCCGCAGGTTTTGGTCAGCACATACGTATCAAAATTGCTGTCGGGATCCACCTCAAAAAGATCTTGGGAATTGCCGGGCTGAAGCAGGCGGGTAGGCACGAACTGAACATCGTTGAACAGCATGTTTTTTTCATTGCGGTTGAAGACGTAGTACATCAGTCCCCCGCCCTTGATATCTGCTACCTCTACCTGGGTACGAAGATCCCTTTTCCCGAGAAATCGGGTAATATCGGAAGGCACAAAATCCCGTTTGCCGGGTCGGGCGACGAATCCGCAGTAGTCTGCATGTTTTTTGAAGGTATTTTGCAAAGCATAGCCCAGTGAATATCGGGAATGTACTTTGAGCGGAGGCCAGTTTTCGGCCCGGTACGCTTCCAGCTTGTCGCTGTACTTATCCAGGTTTTGGCCGTAGGCCGGCAAATATGCAACCATGCAACTCCATCCAAAAAGCAAAATACTGCGGAAAGTCATCCTTGTGTGGTTTAAAATTTTAGTTTTTGTACAACTCCTTGCCGGCGGCTTCGTATTTGTCGCCCGCTGCCCAGACCGGTCGGCCTTCCATATTGGCAATCCAGCGCGCTACGTGGGCGTAAGACTGACAATATTTGAGTACGTATCCGAAATCCAGACTATCAGCATCATCGGTCACCTGGTGGTAGTATTTTGAGAGTTCTGCATCAAAATCCTTAAATCCGCCACTGAAGGTGATGCAGGGCACCCCTTTGGAAGCAAACTGCACATTATCTGAACGATCAAACAGGCCTTGTTCGGGTGCAGGATCGGGAAAAACTTTTAGTCCTACTGCCTCTACCCCAGTTTTTACCTGTTGGTCGGTTCCTGTACGACCAAACCCGATGATGGAAATCAGTTCAGTGTCGTTGTACCCGGCATTGTCCGAGTTGAGGTTGAAGATGGTTTTTTCGAGGGGTACTACCGGATTTTCGGTATAATACCTCGCACCAAGGAGACCGATTTCTTCACCCGTCAATGCTATCAGGAGGACAGATCTTTTCGTAGGTGCTTCGACCAAAGACTTGGCAGCAGCGAGGACAGATACTGTGCCCAGACCATTATCACGGGCACCGTTGAATATCGTATCCTGGCTTTGGGGATCATTGCTCTTGCCCGTGCCCACGTGGTCGTAATGGGCAGTGAGTACCACAAACTCATCTTTAAGCTCGGGATCTGTTCCTTCAATCCAGCCGATCACATTCTGAGTGGGCACATCTTCCACAGCTGCCCCGGAAGATGCAAAACTCACTTTTTTGTCGTTCATGTTGCTGAGCTTATTGATCATCGCCTTATCGGGCTCATTGAGCCAGCCATACACCAGCGAAGATCCGGCTTCTTCTCCCCCGTCGCTTTTGAGGGTAGGTCGGCTGCCGCCAAAAAGATTAGAAAAGATATCCCAGGGATAAGAAAGCGTGTAGATTTCAATCAAGGCCAATGCGCCCTTTTCGGCAGCAATGCGCTGCTTGGACTGTCGGCGTGCCATGCGAAAAACAGTCTGAAAATCGCTGTTTTCCTGCGTTCCAGCCAAGACCAGCACCACTTTGCCCTTCACATCCAGACCCGCATAGTCGTCTATTCCCTTTTCCGGGTCTATCATGCCGTGGTTGGCAAAAACAACCTTTGCGGAAGCTGCATTGGCGGGTGCGCCTGACAGCAAAAGCAAGTTGCTGCCCTGTTTGTAGTCCTTGCCGGCAATTTTCAAGTGCCCGCTGGCCGGCTTAACCCTGTTTTCCAGGTTAAACGACTGCAGGTAGCTATCCATCCCGGGAGCCTTTTTTAGGCCATAGGCCTCAAAATAACTTGCCAGGTAGTGGGCGGCCATGTTGTTGCCCGGCTCACCTGTGCGGCGTCCCTGAAGCGCATCGGAAGCCAGGAAGCGCATGTGGCCTTCGACAAAAGACTGCTGCAGCGCGAGTTCGGGGTAAGGAAAAGACTGAGCCTGAAGGCCAAAAGTGGACAGGATCAGCAAAAGAAGTGCAAAAAAACGTTTCATGTTGTTGGTTTAAACAGTAATCAAAAGATAGGTTTGTATGAAGTTGGGGTAGCTGCTGCTATTCCCCTGATTCGAGAATTGCTTTCAGATCTGCCGGAGAATAATTCACCGACTTCAGGGTTTTGTGGTCGCCTTCCCGATACACCAGGAAGTGTCCGTCCTCCTCGCGGATGTAGCAGGCAAACCCGCGTTCTTGCTCGTAATAAGCCACTGTGGCAAGCGCCTCCTCCCTGCTGTGGCAGATTTTGCTCATATTGGAGCGCTGTACCTCTTCAAACAAGCTCCTGAATTTTTCACCCAGTCCAAATTCCAGCACTGCGCCCGACAACACATACTGAATGTCGCAAAGTGCATCTGCGACTGCTACAATATCCTTTTCCGCAACCGCGCTTTCCAATTCTTTCAACTCCTCTGCCAGCAAATTCAGTCGAAGCTGACAGCGATCTTCGGCAGGAATTACGGGCAAGGGTTCTATGGGATGCCGGAAAGTTCGGTGAAATTCCGCTACCTGATTCAGTACATCTAATTTGTCCATGTCCTTTTTAATCGCTAAATTTAAAATATTTTATCCCCTAAATTCAGATTTAAAATTACTTTTGCATGGATTTCAAAACACCCTGTAAACGAACAGGGTGCCAGTCAAATCTTTGATCTGTCTGTGCCAGCTTCCGACATCAGCCTCAATCAGGGTTCGGAAACCGGGAAGCGGATATCCTTCCAAGGCTCTAAATATTAACAATATTAGCTGACTTATTCAAATTTATGTAGGAAGTGACGAACAATTATTTTGACCTGATTGACCAGACTTTTTATTTTCCACAAGATGGATTTGACATCGAGAATGGTTATTTGCTCTTCAACGGTATCCCGTTGATACACTTGATCCGAAAGTATGGCACGCCTTTGCGGATTAGTTACCTGCCCAAAATCCGGTCGCAGGTCAAACGCGCCCGGAATATGTTTGCCAGAGCCATGAATACCTCCGGGTACAGCGGGAAGTACTACTTTTGTTACTGTACGAAGAGCAACCACTTCCGGTATGTGCTGGAAGAGGTGCTGGAACTGGGGGCTGATCTGGAGATCTCCTCTTCCTACGATATTGATCTGATCCGCAGCTTGTACAAAAAGAAAAAGCTCAACAAGGATATTACCATTGTGTGCAATGGGTTCAAGCCGGAAAATTACCTGAGCAAAATTGCAGACCTGATCAATGATGGCTTCCACAACGTAATTCCCGTGTGTGATAATTTTCACGAAGTGGATTACTACGAGAAAAATGTCAAAGGCGAGGTGCAGCTGGGCATTAGGATTGCGACGGAGGAGGAACCCAATTTTGAGTTTTATACTTCCCGATTGGGGATCCGACACTCGCAGATCGTTCAGTTTTATCAGGAAAAAATTGCTTCCAATCCCCGCTTCAAGCTAAAGATGCTGCATTTCTTTGTGGATAAGGGGATCAAGGATAGTTTGTACTACTGGGGCGAATTGAAAAAAGCGATCCGCTTGTACTGCGAACTGAAGCCACAGGCTCCGGATCTGACCGCCATCAATATCGGTGGGGGTATGCCGATCCGCAATTCGCTGGGCTTTGAGTTTGATTACAAGTACATGGTAAAGGAGATCGTGAAAATGATCCAGGATGCCTGCGAGGAAGCGGGTATTCCCGAACCGGATATCTACACCGAGTTCGGCAAATATACGGTGGGCGAGAGCGGGGCAACGATCTTCTCGGTAATTGCCCAAAAACAGCAAAACGATTCGGAGATGTGGTACATGATTGATAATTCTCTCATGACTACCCTGCCCGATACCTGGGGCATTGGAGAGCGTTTTATTTTGTTGCCGATCAACAAGTGGAACAACGATTACCGAAGGGTGAATATCGGGGGACTTACTTGCGATAATTCCGATTATTACAATTCAGAGGTGCACGAAAGCCAGGTCTATCTGCCTACGATCAGTCCAAACGACGAAGAGCCATTGTACCTGGGCTTTTTTCATACCGGAGCTTACCAGGATGCGATTAGCGGGTATGGGGGCATCAAACATTGTCTGATCCCGTCGCCGCAATTGATCCTGATTGACAAGGACGAACAGGGCAATCTGGTGGACTGGGTCCACAGCGAACATCAGACGCCCGAGTCTATGCTTAAATTGCTCGGCTATTAAATCAAATAAAAGGGGCTTTCGGATGATCCGAAAGCCCCTTTGCTTTTTTTAAACCCACATCACTAAGTCCAGATCCTGCCGATGCGGCATCCAGGGGTGTTGGGGAAACAACCGGATTCCAAATTCATATACACCGGAGATATTGGGTCGAAAACTGCAATGAAAACTCATTTCACCCGCTTGCACGGCTTGTGCCTGCATATCTTGAGAGAGGATGTACTCCAAAGAGCCGTCTTCGTGCCGACTGAAAAATACAACTTCCCCTCCAATATGATCGGCTGCAATATTGCCGGTAAGGATTTTCACACTTGCCTCAAAAGGCTGGTCTTCCTGCAAGGCGAAGTTGTCGGTATCCTGCAGGGACTTGTCCAATATGCGAACGTTGCCCCAGTTTTCCCGTATCCACTGTTTCCAGGCATGGTATTTCCGCGCTCCCGCGAAGTCGTTTTCCGCTAAGCGGGTACCTCCCTCCTTCAGGGTGCGGTAAAACTGATCGGTATATTCCTGCAACATGCGGGTAGTAGTGAAAAATGGCCCTACTTCCCCCATGATATTGCGCACGTATTGCATCCAGCGAGACGGAACCCCCACCTCGTCCCGATCAAAATACGCCGGAATGATTTCATACTCCAGGGTGTTGAAAATCGCCTCCGCGTCCAGTTCGTCCTGCAGCGCCTGATCTTTGTAAGTACGCTCCAGGGGCAAAGCCCAGCCGGCTCCTTCCTGATAACCTTCTACCCACCAGCCATCGAGGACGCTAAAATTGAGTACCCCGTTGAGGGCCGCCTTCATGCCGCTGGTACCGGAAGCCTCTTGGTCGCGAGTGGGCGTATTGAGCCACAGATCTACTCCCTGAACCATCATTTTGGCGATTTCTACGTTGTAGTTTTCCAGGAAAACAATCTTACCGCGGAATTCCGGCTCTCTGGAGATGTTGACAATCTTTTGGATCAGCGCCTGTCCGCCTTTATCAGCGGGATGCGCTTTTCCCGAATACAAAAACAACACCGGCCGCTGGGCATTGCTGATAAGCTCTCGCAGGCGATCCAGGTTTTTGAACAGAAGATTGGCTCTTTTATAAGTGGCAAAACGACGGGCAAAACCAATGACCAGTGCGTTTTCGCTGATTTGGTTCAATACCTCGAAGATAAACCGCGGACTTTCTCCCCGGCGGGTGAGGTCGGATTGCAACTGCTCCTTTACAAAGCGGATCAATTTCTTCTTCAAGCCTGTTCTTACCCGAAAAATTTGTTCGTCGGAAAGGGCTGTTAAGCCTTCCAAATGGCTACTGGCGTTGCCGCTAAGGGCTTTCCACTCATGAGCGACCCAGGTGGGGTAATGCACGCCATTGGTCACATGCCCGATGTACAACTCCTCCGAGTCGTAGTCGGGATACAGGTTGTTAAACATCTCCCGGGAAACCTTTCCGTGCAGTTTGCTCACGCCGTTGACAGCCCGGCAGAGTCTGATGGCCAGATGACTCATAGAGAACAATTCGGCCGGATTATGGGGTTCGAGTTTGCCCATAGCCATAAAACGCTCCCAGCTGATCCCCAACGAGCGCACATAATCAAACAGATAATAGCCCAGGTGGTGCTCGGAAAAATAATCATGCCCGGCTGGTACCGGTGTATGGGTCGTAAACAAAGAAGAAGCGCGCACGTATTCCAGGGCCTCATCGAAGGACAGTTTTTCTTTTGCTGTGAGTACCCGAATTCGCTCCAATCCCATGAAGGCGGCATGACCTTCGTTGCAGTGGAACACCTCCGGCTTGATGCCCAGGGTTTCCAGGATGCGGACACCACCAATCCCCAGCAAGATCTCCTGCTTGAGTCGGTGTTCGGTATCCCCACCGTATAGATGGTGCGTCAAGCTGCGGTCTTCCCAATTGTTCTCATCCAAATCGGCATCCAGCAAATACAGCGAAATCCGCCCTACGCGGGTCTCCCAGATTTTCGCCCAGATTTTCCGACCCTGCCAGCTCACAAACACCTTCAGCCACTCCCCGTTGGCATTCCGAACCGGATAGTAAGGCAACTTGGTCAGTTCTTGCGCCGGATAATTGTGTACCTGCTCGCCATACAGGGAGATCGCCTGCTGGAAATACCCGTATTTGTAGAGGAGTCCGATCGCCACCATATCTTTGTTTTGATCGCTGGCCTCCTTTAGATAATCCCCCGCCAGGATACCCAGACCGCCGGAATACAGGTGCAAAGACAACTTAAGCCCGTACTCCATACAGAAATAGGCAATTTTTTCGGCGTCAGCCGCCCGCGGCACCGACATATAATGATCAAATGCGGCCTTTACCCGGTTCATGTTGTCCATAAACGCCTGATCTGCGATCAGACGAGTTGCCTTATCCCGGGTAATTTGATCCAGCATGGCCACGGGGTTTTGTTCCAGGCTCTCCCATGCAAGGGGGTCAATGGAGCGAAACAAACTTTCACCCGCGTCGTTCCAGGACCACCACAGGTTGTGTGCAAGGTCGTATAAAGCATGAAGCGGCTCGGGCAACCTGCTTTCCAGGTACACCTTTTTCAAAAATGCATCCTTCTCGTTGGATTGTGCAATCATGAGCAATAACGAATTTGTAGCTTGAAAAAAGAATCTGGTTTAGGGCTGCCAAAAGGAAGGCAAAATTGAGAAAAATAGTCGGCAGCGACAACCCCAAGCCCCCTTTTTCTGAGGTAAAAGAACTGTTCCACAAACAGCTAGTGATACCGCACACTTTCCAAAAGCAATGGATAATTGCAGGAAAAAGGTAAAAAAAATGAATTAAATTATTGATTTATAGATTTTTAAGAATCAGGTGCAAGGCACCTTAAGGTGCCTTGCACCTGATTACCCTTATT